>DLJZ01000028.1 GCA_002478865.1 Hungatella sp. UBA7603 | reverse complement strand
CGGACTTTGAAACGGTCTCGATAACTGCGAAACATCCTATGCCATTCGTGGAAGAGCCAAAAAGAGGGGGCCAAAAACTGCATTTCTTAGCCCCGCTTTTTACTCATTTTTAGTTCGAAAACCACAACATGTTGTGGTCTAACCCCTGTTTTTCTTATCCAAACCACAATACGACATCATTATCATCGCTTCAACATGTGCCGTCTGTGGAAACAAATCCACCGGTTGTATTTCAGATAATTCATATCCCGATTCCACAAACTGCTCCAAATCTCGAACCAACGTTGCTGGATTGCAGCTAATATAAACAACCTTCTTAACCTTCATCTCCAACAACGAATCTAAAAACGCCGTCTCTAATCCCTTACGTGGTGGATCCACTACAACTGCATCCAGTGAGATTTCAAAATCAGTGATTACTTCCTCAACAAGACCACATTCAAATATAACATTTTCAACATTATTTTTCACCGCATTTAATTTTGCTATTTCAACAGCTTCTGGTATTACCTCAATTCCAATAACTCGTTTGGCTTTATCCGCCAGAGCCAGTGAAATTGTTCCAATCCCGCAGTATGCATCCAATACTACTTCTGTTCCTTTTAAATCAAGTAACTCTAATACTTTTGTATAAAGCACTTCTGCCTGAGGGATATTTACCTGTAAAAATGATTGGGCTGTG
Organism: Hungatella sp. UBA7603; assembly: GCA_002478865.1. Lineage (GTDB taxonomy): Bacteria > Bacillota > Clostridia > Lachnospirales > Lachnospiraceae > Lacrimispora. Next base: position 29,262 of record DLJZ01000028.1, on the reverse strand, counting down.
ATATCAAAGGATTTACCAAGTATTTCTTCTCGATAACTTGATTTTCCATATATCACTTCTGATTTTTCGCCAAAGATTGTAGAAGTTCTTTTATTATTGATATTCTGAACAATACTAACGATTTCGGGAAATCGTTCCACAATCGCCGGAATGATTTTTGATTTAGGAAACAAGCTTTTTGAACGAGTGATGATAATCACCATAACTTCATTCGTATAGCTACTTTTTCTAACAATAATATTACGGATATTGCCTGTATTTGTACCTTCGTCATATGGCTTTTCATTGAAACTAGTGAGGATGTCCCTTACACCTGCTACAATTTCATCAATTCCCGGAAGATTGATTTTAAAATCATCAACCGGAATCAGTCGATGTGAGCTATTTGCAAATACTCCAGTTTCCATCTTACCTTTATTTGATCGAACAGGCACCTGGGTTTTATTTCGGTAATGCCATGCATCTTTTGAGCCGATTGTTTCGCAAATAACGGAATCTTTTAAAACTGGACTTTTGGAAAAAATATCCTTTACTATCTTTGATTTAAAAACCAATTGCTTTTCGTAACTTAAATGTTGTAAAGGAATGGTACTATCCAGTAATTGATTTTCCACCTTTACACGACTATCAGATATTACATCTAGACGGAGTATCTCCCCAAATGCATATCTTTTTTCCACTTTTGTAATACGAACAATTCCTTCTTCATCTGGCAAAACTCCCTTAACAAAGATAGCCAGTCCATCATATTTCGCAACGCCTAATCCTTCATAGGTTAAATCTATAAATTTCAGTTTTACTTCACTATCTTTCTTTATCAAACCAGCTTCCATCTTCCGTTCCTCTTTTCTATACACTTCTGTAATTATCATAAATCATTTGTTTAAAATGTCATCTTCCTCCTTTTGTCCTTTAATTTCTTCTTTTCAAAATTCTTTTATATTCAACTTCAATGAAAATATCTCAAACATGTTTTCCAATTACACTTTTTGTTTTCTGAAATTGTTCTGCCATCTAATCAATTAAAAACCATCCATCAAAGGTATCTTTGACTTTTGTACCCTATCTTCTGTTGTATACATTAATATATTTGAAGTTGAGAATTTTCTTTACACGAAATTCCCCAAATGAACAGGAGGCATTCCCCTTTTAGGAATACAGTAACACCAAATATATTTTTACCAACACCAATTCATACTTTCAGGAAAACACCTCCACGCCCTTATAATATCAAGGTTTCTTTGAAAGCAAACAAACTGTCTCAACGTTAGCGGTTGAAGGAAACATGTCCACACAACAAACCTTCTCCACCTTATACCCTCTCTCCTGAAGAACAACCAAATCCCTCACAAGACTAGTTGGTTTACAGGACACATAAACCAACTTATCCACACCAAAATCAATAATCTTCCCCAACGCCTTGGGATGTATTCCATCTCGAGGCGGATCCAAAATAATTAGATCCGGCTTGTCCTGAATCTCATCGATAACCTTTAATACATCCCCAGCAATAAACTCACAGTTCTCAAGACCATTACGCTTTGCATTCTCTTTAGCAGCCTCAACGGCCTCTTCAACGATCTCCACACCAACAACCTTCTTAGCAACAGGTGCAATGATCTGAGCGATCGTACCAGTTCCGCTATATAAGTCAAACACGACCTTATCCTTTGTCTCCCCAACATAACCTCTTGTTGCTTCATACAATACTTCTGCCCCAAGTGAATTGGTCTGGAAAAATGAAAATGGAGAAATCTTAAAGGTAAGACCCAAAAGCTCTTCAAAAAAGAAGTCCTGACCATACAATATATCGGTACGATCATTCTTCACCACATCAGCCAAACTGTCATTAAACGTATGAAGAATTCCAACTATCGTCCCATTTAAAGATAAGCCCAATAAAATATCAGTTAAAGGTTTCAAATCCTTATCTTCCTGACTAGTCGTAACCAAATCAATTAATATTTCCCCCGTCTTAATCGCTCTTCTTACCAGAAGATGGCGCAGATAGCCAGTATGCTGCATTTTCTTATAAAAACCAGTTCCTTCCGCTTCAAAATACCCCTTTACCGCCTTTAAGATATCCGTAAAATCAGAATTAACAATCTTACAATCACCTGTTGTCACGACATCATAAAAACTTCCTCTTTTATGCATACCAAGAGCCAATGGACCGCCCTTGAATTCATCCCCAAAAGAAAATTCCATCTTATTGCGGTATCCATCTTCTATAGGACTTCCTTTGATTCCTTCAAATTCATAATCTTCACAAACGCTATCAATTAAATCTTTTACTTGCTTTTCTTTAATTTTAAGCTGCTCTTCATAAGGCAAAGTCTGATACGTACAACCACCGCAGATACCATAATGAGTACATGGATTCTCCGCTGTTTCAAGCTCTGATGGTTCTAGTATTTCAAGAATCCTACCTTCTAACCGACCTGCCCGCTTTTTATTAATCGTAACACGTACCTTTTGTCCTGGCAGTGTGTGCTTAACCGCAATCTTTCCTTCCGGAAGTTCTATGTAGCCTTTATCCGGAAAATCAAACCGTCCAATGATTCCTTCGTATATTTCACCCTTTTTCACTCTATTGACTCCTATCCTTTTTTATTTCTACCCGAGAAAAAAGCGTGTCTCACTAATTGAGGCACGCTCCTTCTCTATCATAATGCCAATCTTATTGTTCAGAACCTTCGACTGCATGATCTTCTTCAAAAAAATCATCATCGAAATCATCATCAAAATCATCTTCAAAATCTTCCAGATAATCCGGTGTGAAGAAACGGTAAACGGTATAGGCAATGCCTGCCACCGCTGCCACGGCTCCTACTATAGCCAATATCCAGAGAATACAATTTTTCTTCTTTTCTTCCCGTTCTCTTCTATGAAGCAATTCATTCACTTTACTTGAATTCATAAGATCTTCTAGTCTGCTCATAGCCTCTTTACTCATTGCATCAAATCTGTTCATGTCTCCACGTCCTTTCTGAGAGCCTTGCTTTCCTAATCTCCGGCAAAGTATAGTCTCTCTGCCTATCGCAATTATTATACCATTATATTGGGTCTTTTACTATCATTTTCACATTTTTTCAGAATTTTATGTATTGATTATTATTTTTATAAAAGTTTTAGTTTTGCAAAAGAGGCAAACATTTTTTTAACACCTGCATTATCAAACTGGACCGTGACTTCGTAATCTCTCCCGCCGTCCTTAATCTCCATAACAAGTCCTTCTCCAAACTTGATGTGGCTGACCCGGTCTCCTTCTTTGTAACTTAAAGAAGATGATTTTTCTACTGTAAACGCTTTTCCAAAGCCAGGAGAAGAGGAAGGCTTGGCAGTTTTGGAGGCATATGCATTATTTCCTGGTCCAAAACTGCTGACTCCCAAAGATTTTCCTGCCTTTCCCCAAGGCAATTCACTGTCATCAAAGTCTGCTGAAGTGCGGATTTTCGCATTTCTTGGCTCCAATCGGCTGGAGTCTAAGAGTCCCTCTGGAATTTCCTCTATAAAACGGCTCACCTTACTGTATCTGGTTTCCCCATTTACCATACGCTGTCTTGCAGAGGTCATCATCAAGAAATTCCTGGCTCTGGTGATTCCAACATAACAAAGTCTGCGCTCTTCTTCCACATCCTCTTTATCATCTGAAGAGATAGACATCATGCTAGGGAACAAACCATCTTCCATTCCGGTCAGATACACGCTGGGGAACTCAAGTCCCTTGGCACTATGCAGTGTCATAAGAGTGATCCTGTTCTCGGAATCATCCATGCGGTCCACATCAGCAACCAAGGCCACTTCTTCTAGGAACTCACTTAAATCTGGGTGCTCGTGTTCTGCCTCAAAGCTCACTGCCTTGTTAATAAGCTCTTCCATATTTTCAAGACGCGTCTGGTATTCAATTTCTCCTTCTGCCTCTAGTTCCTTTAGATATCCGGTCTCATCTAGTATGTCCTCAATCAGTTCATGAATGGTGTAAGCCTCATCTGCAATTCTGTTTCTGAAATCATCGATCAGTTCTGTAAATTTTAGGACCTTGTCCGCTGCTTTTCCTAACCCAGGAACTGCTTTTGCCCGGCAAAAGGCATCGTAGATATCAAAGCCATGTTCTGAAGCAAATGCCTGGACTTTGGATATGCTAGTAGCGCCAATTCCACGCTTTGGAACATTAATGACTCTTAATGCTGACAAATCATCCTTGCCGTTTGCAATGGTCTTTAAATACGCCAGGATATCCTTGATTTCTTTTCTCTGATAGAAATTGACACCTCCTACCATGCGATACGGTACATTGTGCTGAAGGCATTTTTCTTCAATTAAACGAGACTGGGCATTGGTTCGATAAAGTACTGCGCAGTCCTGATAACCAGTAGGACTGTTTAATATATCCCGAACAATGGCATCCGCTTCTTCTGATGCATTATCAAACTGCCTAAACTGAACCAGAGATCCCTCATCATTGGCTGTCCAAAGGGTTTTATCCTTTCGACCTCTGTTGTGGCGAATGACTTCATTGGCTGCATTTAATATGCTCTGGCTGGAACGGTAGTTTTGTTCCAATTTAATGACTACCGCCCCTGGATAGGACTTTTCAAAGTTTAATATATTTTCAATGTTTGCGCCTCTAAACTTATAGATGGACTGATCGTCATCTCCTACTACGCAAAGATTTTTGTATTTTCCTGCTAAAAGACTAACCAGTTTAAACTGAGCGGTATTGGTATCCTGGTACTCATCTACCAGTATGTACTTAAAACGTTCCTGGTAATAGTTTAAAATCTCTGGGCTGCCTTCAAAAAGCTGTACTGTTTTCATAATCAGATCATCAAAATCAAGAGCGTTGTTCTTTTTCAACTGACTCTGGTACTCTTTATAAACCTGAGCCACCTTTTTCTGCCTGAAATCACCAGATGCATTCAGTTCAAACTCAACTGCGGAAATAAGCTCATTTTTCGCAGTTGAAATCACTCCTAGCATAGCTCTTTCCTTATAAAGTTTGGGGTCCATATCAAGACCTTTTAACACATGACGCATCAGGGTCTTCTGATCGTCTGTATCATAGATAGTGAAATTTGTGGTATATCCAAGACTTTCAATGTGTCTTCTTAAAATGCGTACGCAAGAGGAATGAAACGTAGAGACCCATATACTGTCAGCTCCAAAACTCACCAGACTGTCCACACGTTCTCTCATCTCGCCTGCCGCTTTGTTGGTAAAGGTAATGGCAAGGATATTCCACGGATTGACTCCCTTTTCTTCTATTAAGTAAGCAATCCGGTGTGTAAGTACTCTGGTCTTTCCTGACCCAGCTCCGGCCAGCACAAGAAGCGGTCCCTCCGTATGGAGAACCGCCTCCTTTTGCATTGGATTTAATGTATCATAAATGCTCATAAATTATACCGTCTTTTCCTTTCCTTCCTCTTCGATCCCCAGATACTGCTTTAATTCGTCCATTTGGGCTTCTGCCAGTCGTCTTCCATCATCATAAAGGGCCTCCAGCTTTCGCTTATCCTGCTCTGTCCTCTGGACTGTCACATGCTTATCCGGACGTATCACATAGATTCGACCTGCTGCCTCCAACTGATCAATCTCTTCCTGCATTCGGTTATAACGCTCTGGTACTTCTTCAAGAGATTTTAAAAGCCTTGGCAATGGTCCAAAGTAGCGTTCATATCCCTTCTTGGTCCATTTATCAAGAAGAGGTTTCCGGTATCCCTTTTCTCTGGTGAGAACCACTACTATTTTTTCATATCCAAGATCAATGGCTCTTTGATAAGCAACTGGCATGGAACAACCACCATCCAAATATTTTTTGCCATTGACTGAAATCATGCTGGATAAGACAGGAATGCTGCTTGACGCCTTGACCGCGCTGATAAAATCATCGCTAGTGCTTTTTTCGAAGTATTCCGGCCTTCCGGTCTTACACCTGGTGGCAACTACTTCAAAGATCTGATTGGAACGGTAAAATGTATCATAATCAAAGGGAACCAGGGTATCACTCAATTCCCCAAATAAAAAGTCAAAATTAAAGATCGAACGGTTTTTCACCATATTTTGAAAACTCATAAAACGTTTGTCTCTGACGTATTCTAGATTAACCTTAATGGTACGCCCTGACTGTTTGCTAACATAGCTCATTCCCGACATGGAACCAGCAGATACGCCGTTAACATAGGATAATTCCACTTCCTGTTCTATTAATACGTCTAAAACGCCGGCTGTAAAAACGCCGCGAAGGGAACCTCCCTCCAAAACCAATGCTCCTTCTGTCATTCTTATCACCTCGCCTTCTATTCTATTGCATTTCTCCGGTTCGGTCAATCCCTTTTAAGGTCTAAGCAAATTGGCTTTGATACAGATTATAGTAGGCACCCTTAAGAGCTAAAAGCTCCTCATGGCTTCCTGCTTCCATAATATTTCCTTGGTCAATGACAAAAATCCGGTCTGCTTTTCGAATGGTTGATAAGCGGTGAGCGATGATAAAAGAGGTTCTTCCTGTAAGAAGTGCATCAATTCCTTTTTGCACCAAAAGCTCTGTATGGGTATCAATGCTAGAGGTTGCCTCATCAAGAATGAGGATTCCTGGTTTTGAAACCATAGTCCTTGCAAATGCCAAAAGCTGTCTCTGCCCAATGGATAACCCGGCACCCCTTTCGCTGATCACAGTATCATACCCCTGTTCCAGTTTCATAATAAATTCATGGGCACTGACCGCGGTTGCTGCTTCTATAATCTCTTCTTCTGTGGCATCAAGTCTACCATACCTGATATTATCCCGAATGGTACCTGAAAAAAGGAAATTGTCTTGTGTCATAATGCCCATCTGACTTCGTAAGCTGTTTAAGGTCACTCCCTTTATCTCATGACCATCAATCAAAACATCCCCTTCTGTAGCTTCGTAAAAACGGCTGATCAGGTTGACGATTGTTGTCTTGCCTGCTCCGGTTGGTCCTACCAGCGCTATGGTCTCACCTGGCTTTATAATGAAATTTACATCACTTAATATCAGACGATCAGGCTCATCGCTATAGGCAAAGGAAATATTTTTAAATTCCACTTCTCCATTTAATGCTGGAAGCTCTTTTGCTCCCTCCTGGTCAACGATCTCTGCCTCTGTATCAATAATATCAAAGATACGCTCTGCCGCAGTGATGTTGGTGGTTAACTTATTGTAAAAGTTAGCCAGATTACGGATGGGGCTCCAAAACATTGCGATATAAGTTGAGAATGCAAGAAACGTACCAATTCCTACATTTTCCACCCCAATAATTTTAATTCCAATAAAGTAAAGAAGGAAGCCGCCAAGTCCCCAAGTTATCTCTACAAGTGGGCCGAAACTGTCTGCGATTAATACCGCATCCATAAAAGATTTGTAGTGCTGGTCTACCAGATCATGAAATATGTTCTTTGTTTCTTTTTCTGCTGCATAGCTTTGTATAATCCGTATTCCTGACAAGTCCTCATGAACATATCCATTTAAGTTAGAGGTCTTCTTTCGGTATACCTGCCATCTCTTATGAACGGTTGTTTCAATTAGAAATAGACCAATTGCAAGGATAGGTAAGGTAAGTAAAGCTGCCATGGCAAGCCGATAATTCTTAATTAGCATGATGACCGCCACGCAAATAACGGTTATTAGGTCAGGAACTAATTGGGTTACACTGTCTGATAATACATCTTTTAATGAATTCACATCTCCAATGATTCTGGCAAGAATCTTTCCCGTTGGCCGGCTGTCAAAAAAGCCAAAGCTTAAGGTTTGTATGTGCTGATACAGCTCTTCCCTGATGTTTAAAAGCACCTTATTGGTCACCTGCGCCATAAGACGCATGCGGATCTTGGTTCCTGCCAGAAACAGGAGAAATAAAATCAATGCTCCCGCTCCAAGCTTTAGGAGTCCTTTTATATCCTTTTGTGCCACACAAACGTTAATGGCATACTCCATAATGAGGGGAGTCAACATACTTATGGTTATGGTTCCTGCCATGATACAAAAAACCACTGAAATCTGCTTTTTAAAATCCAACAAATACCGAAACATGCGAAGCATGGTGTCTTTCTTTAGTACTTCCTTTTGCTCTTCATCTATTCTGCTTGAATTGACTGCCATTTTACTTCCTCCTCTCCGTATTGAACCTGATATGTTTTATAATACTGACCACGTTTTTTCATAAGCTGGTCATGTGTTCCCCGTTCTACGATCTTTCCATCGGACAAGATTATGATTTCATCCGCATTACGAACCGCAGATATTCGGTGAGCAATGATAATTTTAGAACTATGAGTTAACTTTGATAGATGCGCCTCTATTTCTCTCTCTGTCTCCATATCAAGAGCTGAAGTGGAATCATCAAGAATCAGCACAGGACTTTTCTTTGCAATGGCTCTGGCGATGCTGATTCGCTGCTTTTGTCCTCCTGATAGACCTACGCCACGCTCTCCGATTACGGTATCATACTGCTCTGAAAGCTTTGAGATGAAACTGTGAGCCTCTGCGGATATGGAAGCCTGCTGAACCATCTCCCATTCCGTGGCATCCTTATTACCAGTTTTAATATTCTCTGAGATGCTATCAGAAAACAGAAAGACATCCTGCATAACTACCGATATCTGTCCTCGTAACACGGACAAAGGAAGTTCCCTTACATCCACCCCATCTAATAATATGGTACCATCTGTAACGTCGTAAAACCGCTGAATCAGATTGACGATGGAGCTTTTTCCTGATCCAGTAACTCCCATAATACCAAGGGTCTTTCCTTTGTTTAAGGTGAAATCAATATCCTCTAAAATACGTTTTCCATCAAGTTCAAAGCTTACATGGTCAAAGGAGATGTCTCCCTTTATGGTTTCTGGCCATACGGGATTTTCCACATCCTTAATGACAGGCTTTTCACTCATAATTGCTTTGATCTTTTTATTGGATGCAACGGCAGCCGCTAAATCGTTGCTCAGCCAGCCCACCATTTCCATCGGCCATATAATATTGTTGGCATATTCAGAAAACGCACCTAATTCACCGATGGTCATCTTCTCATAGATGACTAGGATTCCTCCGATGACAATAACTGAAATCATAAGGACTTTAGACAGAAATGAGATATTTGGCTGATAACGAATGAGAAGTTTTGCTTGTTGCATGTTTAAATCATAATACTTTTTATTGTGTTTTTTAAATTTACTGATTTCGTGCTTTTCTCTTGCAAATGCTTTTACCGTACGAACCCCGGCGAGATTTTCCTGGGCTACGGTATTTAATTCTGCGGTCTGCTCGCTGATGTTGTCATAAACTTCTCCAAGCCCCTTCTCCATCTTGAGTGCATACCAGGCAATAAGCGGCATGATTGCCAATGGCAGTAAGGTCAGAATGGGACTAATCCGATACATACAGACAATGACAATTACCGTATGAATGGTGCACTCCAAAACCAACATTCCGACGAAACCAAAGGCATTCCAGATTCGCTCTGCATCATCCTTAATCCTTGCCATCAGCTCTCCAGTATTATGATCGTCAAAATAATCCATGGACAAGGTCTGGATATGATCAAACAGGTCCTTTCTTAACCCACTTCCAATCCCTGCTGCCGCATAGTCAAAGATAAATTCTTTAGTATACTGGAAAATAGCCCTTCCAAATCCAATTCCTACGAGTGCGAGTAGTAAATTCATAAGAATTTTCATATTCCCCCCCACAATCACATCGTCAATAATGTGCCTTGTGATCTGCGGAGACATGGCATCAAGAAATACACTGATGAACATCGCAGCAATGGCCAGGACATACAGAAAACGATACTTTTTTAAATACTTCCACAAGTTCTTCATACTTCCTCCTTTAATCGTTTTAAAACATGGATATTTACACCCAGGCATAAAAAAAACCGAAAAAAACAGCGCAAAGCGGTCTTTTTCGGTAAATTCACAAAAAAATAACCGCAGTCATCCAGACTGCGGTCACATACACAAAGATGCTCCTATTAAGAGCCTTTTATCCCTTGTTTGTTACATCCAAGAGAATTCTATGTTCCGTGAGGCAGAGTGAATAAATTCCACAATAACTACTACATTGCCAATTCCTCTAAATCTAATTATGTTGTTATTGCACATCATGGTCTCTGCCTCCTTTTCTTAATTTAATATTTATTTTCAATCATTAGAATACTGCCAATATTTTCATTTGTCAAGTAATTTATGAACATTTAGATAATTAACATCAAACCAGATACAGTTTTTTCTTCGCTCGTATGGCTTCCTTCCATTTACAGCAGTCATTTAAGTGGAGCATAACATGGCGAGTGGGTGGCATTAACAAGAGCCCCGCCACATCTTTTCCTCCCCAAAATTCTAGAAGCCACTTAGAATCCGCCTCCATTGTAACACCGCCTTCCAGTCGTATTTTTTCAATGGCATCGGGGATTACCTTTCTGACCATATCTCCTGGATGTAAGCTTGCAACAATCTGTCTCGTTCGTTTACCAACGGCAGATCGGTAATGGAGCAGCTCTTCTACCTGCAGGCTTTTGCTTAATTTCATGATTCCCCCATCATCCAAAGCATTGCCTGTATCAGTAATCGGAGCATTCATTCTCTTTTTCCAATCCTCATTAAAAACCTGTTCTTGCCCTGACACCAAAATCCCCATAGTAAGATCTTCGATCCTTGCAATATGCCAGATAACCCATGCTATGGTTTCATCCTTACTAGTTGGCATAACAGTATATTCAAAAGGCTCTAAATCAGAGAAGAGTCTATCGACTTCATTCTCCTCTCCTTCTGTTATATTGGATAGGTGAAGCTTTTTATGCAAGTCCAGAAAAAGAGTTTTTGCAGCTTCTATGCTATCCTGTTTCCGTATTATCTTATTTAGTTCCTTATGATTCTCACTTAACCCTTCTCCAAAATACTTCATAAATCCCCCATCCTTTTACTGCACCGGTACAACTGCAAAAAATACGAGTTCTTTTTCCCCTGTATTGATTAAGCTGTGGGCATGTCCTTTGGGGCAGTAATGGCAGAGACCTGCTTCTACAGATTCTTCTCCTTCATCATACAAGACCGTTCCTTCCCCTTCCAGTATGTAAATGATCTCACTGTTGGTAACATGAGTATGCATTCCGATGGAGGCTCCTGGAGCCAATCTCCCTCTTTGAATTTTATTGAGGTCATCTAAAAACATTCTGGTGTTAAATTCCTTTTCTCCCCCATTAAACTGAGGAAGTACTTTTTCTTCCGTCTTATCAAAATCAATAATCATAACTTCTCCTCACTCTCTCAATATACAATATTTATTATTTCATTTTGCCACTTTATTCTTCTACCAAATTACCACTCCTAGCAAAGAAAATCAACCCTTTTAAAAGGATTTGCATAACATATGACAGGCAAAGAAGTCTACGTTCCAACCTCTTTGCCTGTCATCTATAATTTATCTTTTTTCAATCATGAATTCTGTTATAAGCTCCTCTTCCCCACTGATACAATACTCTGGGTGAACTGGTGCTCCCCAGCTGTCATCACCTCCGATTCCTCTCATGGCACCTAAAATATTGACAACCGTATAACGAACCAATGGAAGATCCTCTCTGTGAGTGGCTGATTCCAGTTCTTCCGCCGTATAAGGCAGAACAGACGCATCAAAAGGCTGATTAACCGCCTTAAAACCAATGGAGTGGCCTTCCATGTCAGATACCTTCAGCCAACGGACTTCAGTCCTATTCCCGCATTCCTGAGGGACCAGATACCGGGACAAGTTATTTTCCGGAGTATCCTTATAAATTCCAAGTCTTGCCCCCTGATTACGGTCGCAGTAATTTTCCTCCGGCCCTTTTCCATACCACGCAAACGTCTTAAGCGCATCCGGGGTAATCAGTCTCAACCCAAAGGCTGGTAGCTGAGGAAGCCCTTTCTGCCCCTGATACACTGCTTTCACTAAAATGCTACCTTTTCCATCTACGATATAAGTAACCTTAGTAGAGGATTTTGGCACTGTGGATAATTCATAGAGATAAGAAACTTTTATAAAGCCATCTCCTTCTTCCACCTGGCAATTCTTATTGTCATAACGACAGAAACGGCCTGCGCCGTACCAGACGGAACTGTTGACAGAGAACTTGTTTCCTTTATCATTATCTGTGGTAGCTCTCCAATATATAGGCATAAGCGGTCTTCCTACCCATTCCTTGCCATCGTAGACAAGAGAGACAATACTTCCTTCCTGTCTGGAAAACAGGATCCGAAATCCATCTCCAATAACACCAATGTTAACATCGCCATATACAACTTTAAAAGACTCTTGAACGGATTCTTTTGTTTTTCCTTCCACCACAAAAACATGTTCTCCAAAGGAAATCTCAAATCCAGCATCAGCCCATAAGGTATCTTCTTTTAAAAGGGCAGATACTTGATGTACATATTCCCCAGGCTCTGCAAATTTGGGGATATCGACAGGAGTATATTGTGACTTTAATGGGTCAACGTTTGCATCTATACTTTTCTCAAAGATGGGCTCTCCATCCTTTAACACGGTATAAACGAACTCCAAATCTGAGGTGTCCATAAACAACCTTCTGTTTTCAATGGTTACGCCATTAAGATCAGGGGTCAGTCGGATATCCTGATACAGATATTTAACCTCTTGGGCCTTGGGGGATTCTGTTCGGTCCGCATACACGATACCATTTCCACAGAAGCTATAATCCGTGGGGCGATCGTTAAAATCACCACCATACGTCATGTGTTCTTTTCCATAGGCATCTTTTTTCATCAGGGACTGATCCATATAATCCCAGATAAAGCCGCCCTGATACATATCATACTGATCTTCTAGATTCGTATACTTATGCATACCTCCTAGGGAATTGCCCATGGCGTGCATATATTCGCAAAGCACAAAGGGCTTCTTTGGATCCCCTGACAGATACTCTGAAACATCGGATGCCGTTGCATACATCCGGCTTTCCATATCACTGATGTTGTCATACGCACGATTGTGAAATACGCCTTCATAGTGAACCAGTCTTCCTGGATCCCTGTCCCTGAAAAAGTCAGCCATGGCAAGAATGTCTTCCCCTGCATAAGACTCATTTCCACAAGACCAGATGAGAACGCTTGGGTGATTCTTATCTCGTTCCAACACAGATTTCGCACGGTCTACAACGCAGTCTTTCCATTCCGGAAGATTGCCAGGCACATTCCAAGAAGGTTCGATGGCTCCCATCTTCTGCCAAGAGCCGTGACTTTCTAAGTTTGCCTCATCAATAAGATAAATTCCGTATTCATCACAAAGCTCATACCAAAGGCTCTGATCTGGGTAGTGGCATGTCCGCACCGCATTAATGTTATGACGTTTTAAGAAACGGATGTCCCACATCATATCTTCTTTTGTGATGCTGCGTCCTCGTCTCACATTAAACTCATGCCGATTAATTCCTCGAAATACAATTCGTTTTCCGTTTAAATGCATGATCCGATTCTTCATTTCAAACCGGCGAAATCCTGCTTTTTGAGGAATCACCTCAGTTACATTTCCTTGACTATCGGTAAGCACAATTGTCAGTTCATATTGATAAGGATTTTCCCCACTCCATAGATGGGCATTAGCAATACGAGCAGAAAACTCCACTCTTTCATTTGCAGATACTGCTTCCCATGAGGCTACTTCTTTTCCATCCCGATCTCGCAAAATAGCAGATATGGTACCGCTCATATCTCCCATTAACTTAAGCTCTGTCCGAAACAGGCCATCTTGATAATCATCGGAAACATCTCCGTGAATGAATACATCCTCTACGTGACATTTAGGAATGGCATAAACGTAAACGTCCCGGAATATGCCGGAGAAGCGGAAAAAATCCTGATCCTCGATCCAACTGGCACTGCTTCTTTTATAAACTTCTACAGCAAGGCGATTTGTTCCTTCTTTTAGTGCATGAGTAATCTCAAACTCGGATGGGGTGAAGGAGTCCTCCCCGTAGCCGATAAAGATTCCGTTCACCCATACGTAAAAGGCTGTCTCCACTCCCTGAAAGGATATAAACTGCCGTTTATCCATAAGAGGTGCTTCCAGCTCAAAATCCCTAACATAGCTGCCAACCGGATTGTTTTGTTTATCAGTAAAAGGCGGACGGATGTCTGCCAATCCATCCCAAGGGTACATCGTATTGATATATTGGCATTGGCCGTATCCATTTAATTCAATATGACCGGGCACCTCAATTGTCCCAAATTGATCCATAGGAAAATTAACCTCATAAAAATGCTCTTCCCTTTTCCCTGGATGATCTGCGTAGGAAAACTTCCATATCCCATTTAAAGACTGACGAAGCCCCATTTCCCCTTTTTGTGCTTCTTTCTCGGATTCATAATAACAATGATCGGAATGAGCCTGTATACGATTGACCGCAAAAATCTGCGGATCCTCCAGCCATTCCAGTTTTGGTGTTTTCAGTTCCATAAAGAAACCCCTCCTTTGATTCAAACTGTGGTTTTATTATAATCCACTCAAGTAAAAGAAGCTATCTTGTTTTTGTTATTTACCAATCTTTCTATCGCGTAATTTGTCTCAATCTATTATAAAACGTATTAGCCATTTATAAAGGTGGTCACCATAGTTTCCAGGCGTATGAATTTCCCTTTTTTAATTCGGTAAGATACTGCAGGAATGGAGGCATTGGGGTAAAGTACATTGGTGTTTGGATCTGCCTCAATGACAATTCCTTGCGCTTGTGGACCTTTCCCAGATACATGGCAACCCTGGGTATCATAAGTAACAGAAGATTTTTCGCCTTCTGCCTTTTGTTCATAGCCTTTCGTAAACTTCTCTACGGAAAAACCACAATCATAAGCGGTGCAATCATACTCACTTTCGATTTCATGGATTCTTAAATGACCTTGTTCCACTGGAATAATGGTTGATGTCACCTGAATTCCAGGAAATGGATGCCATTTACTGATGACCCTATCTTCCAGTACTTCATAACTATCACTGTATTTTCTCACAAATACATAATCATCCCCATCAATGACAAAGGCAAGGGAGGAATCTGGTGCATTTTCATGAAGTATGATCTGGCTTCTTGCAACAGAAAAACCGAATCTGGTGGAGTAAGCAAATTTTGAGTATTTCTCAGGAACATGGCCGTGTCCGTACTTTTCACAAACACCTGCTGGATATGATATCACGTCTTTACCATTACGGTGCATGAGCATGTCAGCCTGCTTTAATAGCTTTATTTCAGATAGTTCAGGAAGTTCCTCTGATTCCGCCTTCCAAAATGGGTGGTCATCTTCAAGTGCAAGACATAAAAGTAGCTTCATTGCCCAGTAGGGAGAGCCCGGTGCGTTGTACCGCTCTGCCATAATCAGGTTTGGATAGCTGTAGCCGATGGTCAAAATACCATCCCGGTCGAACATGGTTTGATCCATCCACCAACTGATATGACGGCTGATAATACCTTTTACAACCCCTGTTGGGATATCATCAAGTCCTGCAAATACATAAGCCGACCAAAAGGCTGCTTGCCCGAAACGGTAGGAAAGACTTCTTCCATAAGGAAGTGCTGCTCCATTTTCATCGAACCAGTAAAGAAAATCTCTGGCAAACAACACTGCCCGCTCCTTAAAGCGCAAACATCTTTCAGGATCTTCAGCTTCCATGGCTTTGGCATACATAAGTCCATAATAATGAAGGGCAAAGGAAATGTAATAATCCTTTTGGCTAGATCCTCCATCTCGATACCAGCCATCACCAGTATAATAGCTTTCAATTTTTAGCAAACCGGATTTAAGACGTTTTTTGTCATAACGTCGCCCCAACTTTTTAAGAGCTACATTGACAAGAATCATGAAAAACTGCCAGTTGCAATCTGGTATGATATGTTCATTAATCCCATATAGCCAGTTGGCAAGATCATCTTTCCCCTTTTCATCAAGAGGCTCCCACACCTTCTCTGGAGTGAAAATTAGACCACAGGCAATGGCTGCCATCTCAACAAACCTCTGATCATAGTCTGAAAAACCACCCCAGTATTCCGGGTGATCTGGGTCTGTTCCGTTTTTAAGTCCCGTTTGATATATGTCTTCAAATCCTGTTCCACCACCAAGCCAGAAAGGCACTAGCGCCCATAATGGGCGGGAAAAGGCCTCCATCTCTACGCTTACCTTTGGATAGGTAACACCACTGTCTCCCAGATGAAGCCTTGCACAACCTTCACTGTATAAAGGCTTTAATGAGTCTAACACCTGGAACATCCATTGCCTAAAGTCCTGCTTTGTATCAAGCTTCATATAAGTTCACCTCTCTTTTGATTTTAACTATTACCAGTATGGATTCCAATCACCAGATAATCTTGTCAAAGCTTCCATATAGAAATAATCACCCCAAATGTTACACTCATCAACGCCTTCTGGCGTGCAGGTATTGTAAGGAGATTTTTTCGAATAGGTGCTGTGAAGTACAAGTCCGTTAGAATCCTTTTTATCTTTAACGGAATAATGCTCGACTACGGAAGCCATTATCTTTTTCGCCAAAGAGGTATAGTATGCGGCATCCTCCTTCTCCATATAGTTAGCCATTTCTAGCATACCACAGGCAGCGATAGACGCAGAGGAAGAATCTCTTGGTTCTTTTGATCCTTCGCCAAATTCCAGATCCCAGTAAGGAACCGAATCGGAAGGAAGGTGTTCTAGGAAATAAGCAGTTACGTGCTTAAAATCTTCAATGTATTCTGGACGTTTCGTATAGCGGTACGCCATGGCACAGCCGTAGACCCCCCACGCCTGGCCTCTTGCCCATGCAGATCCATCCCGGTATCCCTGGCAGGTAGCACCGTGACTTGGCTCTCCTGTTTCCATATTCATGAAAAATGTATGCCAGGTGGAGTAATCTTCTCTTATTACGTTAGCTATGGCAGTGTGGATATGTTTCTCTGCGATCTCCCGGTATTTCTGATCCCCTGTTTCCTCAGTTGCCCAGTATAATAGAGGTAGATTAAGCAGACAGTCAATGATAAAACGATAATTTTCTGGCTGATTCATGGGACCCCAGGCCTGGATAAATCCACCAACCGGCTGAAACCGGCTGATAAGCTGATCGGCAGCTTTGATCGCGGCTTCTTTTCCCTTTTCATCACCAGCCAATTTAAATCCAGCGACGCAAGAAGGGGAATACAAAAAGCCCATATCATGATGGTCCACTTCTATCTTTTGGTTAATTCTCTCCAAAAAACTCTCAATCTGAATTCTTCCAGCCGTTTCAAATACCTCATTCTTACTCCACTCATAAGCAAGCCATATCTGTCCGGTCCAAAATCCCGTTGTCCAATTCACATTGGGGGTCGGCTGATAGAACCCTTCCTCGCTATATGCCTTTTTAAAGGAATGGGTAAATTCCTTCAGATTATCCTGCACCTGTTCCACAGCAAAATCCATTGCTTTGCCGCATTCTACTTCAGTAAGTTCTATTTTATCCTCAAATAAAGCTTTAATCTGTTTGCTCATGTATCATTACCTCCTCATAGAATTTCTTCATAACTGAAAACGCAGGTTTTTCCCTTTTCCGATCAGCGCTCACCAGCCCTTTGATGTTATATCCCTTTTGGTAAGCACCCAGACGCTTTGGCGTACGGTAATCAAATAAAATCCAAGGGACTGTTCCTTGAATGTAGCTGGTCTTTTTAAACAGCTCTACCTGCTTTTCATAGATTTCCTTTTGCTCCTCTTCGGAACCTCGCACCTGGTTGCCAGCCTGACTGGTAGAAAGATATCCATCGGCACCAAATTCACTGATGACCACTGGCTTATCCGGTTTAGAATCTTCCAATATCGTAATCAGCTTTTCATAATCCGGATCATACCAGCCGTAATACTCATTAAACCCTATGACATCTAGGTGTTCCTCTAGTCTATCTGCAATCCTTAAGTTTACCGCATCCACTAAACAGGCGGCGGATATGAAGCGGCTTTCATCACAGGCTCTAGCCGTCTGTGCTAGCTCTCGCATAAAATGATACCGTTCATCGGTATCCGGATTTTCATTTCCTACAGACCATATGATGACACTGGCTCTATTATAATCCCTTGTTATTAACTCCGTAAGCTGATTTTTCGCATCCACTAAAGTCTTTTCATTGGCAAAATCGATCCACCAGTATACCGGTATCTCCTCCCACAATAGAAAGCCCTCTTCATCTGCCAATTGAGAAACCCATTCGGTATGAGGATAATGGGCGAGACGAATAAAATTGCAGTTCATCTCTCTGGCCTTTGAAAATGCCTGACGGATATCTTCTTTAGTTACTGCCTTTCCATGTTCCTCTGACTCCTCATGAAGACAAACTCCTCTTAAGAAAACGGTCTTTCCATTTAATAAAATTTCATTTCCTTTTGTCTTTAGACTTCGAAAGCCAATCCGGTCTTTGACGCGATCTAGAATCGTTCCATGGAGACGATAAGTAAGCACTACATCATAAAGCTTTGGACTGTCCAGGTTCCAGAGAGAAAGCGAATCTACCTCAAACACCATCTCCGCGGTTCCATCTGTTCCCACAAAAACGGTCTCTTCCAGATTAAGCTCTGGGATAGAAAAAACAGCCTCTCCCCCTTTGAAGTGAGACGTCCCACCTAAGGACATAGATACACAAACTCTCTTTTTCTCCCAGTCTTTTAAATGCACCTTCATATCTTTAATATAGATATCAGGAACACAAAAAAGAGAGACACTCCGATAAATTCCACCGTATAGGAACCAGTCCGTGTTTTCACTGGGAACTTGGTCTTGTCGTCTGGTATTGTCTGCAATCACAATTAATCGGTTTTCTTCCTTTAGATGAGTTGTGACTTCTACGCAGAAAGGTGTGGAACCTCCCCTATGGACGCCAAGGAATATACCATTTAAAAAGATTCTGGCTTCATACGAGATTGCGCCAAATCTTAAAAACACATGGCCCTCTGCTTTTCTATCAAAAAGAAACCGGCGGCTATAAACCGCCGGTCCCTCATAATAAAAATATTCCGGTTTTACAAGGTTCCATACTGCTGGCACCGGGATTTCCTCCCAGTCATCAAACCCGTAATCCAGAGGGACCATCTGCCCCTCTAAATTCGTTTTCTCTTCCAGAAACCATTTGGCCCTGAGACAATTATCATACATATCTACGGAGAAATTCCATGAGCCATCTAAGGATTCTTCTCTTCGACCACCTGGAAACACATAAGTTCCTGCGTCAATGACTGGAGAGAGATACAGATCTTTATAAGCTTCATTATGGATATTGTCCACGAAATTTTTTATTATTTCCATTTCCTTAGCCTTTCACGCCAGTTGCAGCCACACCCTCAACGAAATGCTTTTGCAAAGATAAGAACACAATAAGTACCGGAATCAGAGAAAGTACGGAGGCAGCCATAATGAGGCCGTATTCTGAACTATACTGACTGATAAACATTTTAAGTCCTAACTGCAGAGTCTTTTTCGCTTCTGTTTTCAAATAAATGAGTGGTCCTAAGAAATCGTTCCAAGTATTAACGAAGGTGAATATCGTCAAGGTAGAAAGTGCTGGTTTTGACAGTGGTAACATAATCTTTGCATATATCTGGTATTCGCTCATACCATCGATTCTTGCTGCCTCACAAAGTTCATCTGGAATTCCCTGATAGAACTGTCGCATCATGAACACACCAAATGCAGAGAAGGCCTGAAGGAAAATAATGGCTAAGTGGGAATCATTTAACCCGAAATTTCTCATCATCATGAACTGAGGTACCATATATACCTGCCATGGAACTGCAATGGTCGCAATGTAAGCCATAAATAAAGTATCTTTATATCTAAATTTTAATTTAGCAAATGCATAAGCTGCAAAGCTGCTGGTTAAAAGCTGTAACGTGGTAACGATTAGAGTAATTTTCATCGTATTTGTTACAAAGGTGAGTAGGGGAATCTTGGTCCAGATATCCAGATAGTTCTGCCATCTTGGATGTTGGGGGATCCACCGAATCGGGAAGATAAAGACGTCTTTATCTAGTTTTAAGGAAGCAGAGAGCATCCATGCAAATGGTACCAGCATGGCAGCGGTCAGAAGGAGCAAAACCACATACAGGAGGCATCTTCTGATTTTATAATTTGTGCTTTTCACTTTCATTTCGAATCCTCCTTTTCTTAGTTTGCATATTTCTTCTCACCACGGAACTGAACCAGTGTGATGACAAGTACCATTAAGAACAATACCATAGCAACTGCGCTTGCATAACCTAAATTCCAGTTACGGAACGCTTCTTCATAGATGTGGTAAACTAAAACCATTGCCTGGGAGCTGACGATACCATTGGAGCCACCTGCCAGCATATAGACGATGTCGTAAACCTTAAAGCAGTTAATGGTTAGGATTATGGTTACAAAGAATGTGGTAGGCTGAAGCTGAGGCCAAGTAATATAGCGGAATTTCTGCCATGCATTACAACCATCAAGTCCTGCTGCCTCATAAAGTTCTCCATTGATTCCTTGAAGACCAGCGAGATAGATTACCATATAGTAACCCATATTCTTCCATACACTGAACAAAACGATGGTGAACATAACCCAGTTAGGGTCAGCGGACCATTTTGGAAGGCTTTTTGCATGTACTCCCAGATTATAAAGCAGCATGTTAACAGGACCGCTTTTCATAGGGCTAAATAACATATTCCACACAGCCGCTACAGCAACTAAGGAGGCTACGTAAGGGAAGAAGCCAACCGTACGGAAAAAGTTTCTTCCTTTTACTTTCTGGTTTAACACAATTGCAAGTCCAAGAGCACTAACCAGTGTTAATGGTACCGTTGCCAGACAGTATACAATGGTATTTACAAAGGAAGCACGGAATCTGTCGTTTGAAAACATATCTATAAAATTCTTAAGTCCTGCAAACTCCATGGGGCTATTTCCATCCCATTTCATAAACGCCAGGACAAAAGCAAAAATAATCGGTCCAAGGGTAAATAAAGCAAATCCGATAAAATTAGGTGCGATGAAGGAATATGCGATTAAATTCCTCTTTTCCTGCCTGGTAAACCGCTCTCCGGTTCTCTCTTTTTTTATCTGCTCATCTATTTTTTCGATTTTCGCAATCAGTGAATCACGTTTACGTGTACCTACGGCATCTCTGAGCTTAAGACTGAAAGCTTCCCGCTCTTTTTGTAAGGCTGTGATTTTTTCCTGCTTCTGCGACTCTGTTATTGTCTTCGCCATTTATGCTTTTCCTCCTTTATTTCTATGATCAAATCAGAAGTTTTCTTTAAATGAGGCGGGCTTTTTCGCCCGCCTCTCTTGACTCTAAACATTTACTTAGCTAAAATTGCACCAATCTTTTCATTCATCTGTGCAATGCCATCATCGACAGACATACTGCCTGTCATGATTGCATCATGAGCTTCATTTAAAACTGTTTCAATTTCAGAGCTCTTTTTGTTCACTGGCATCTCTAAATAGAGCTTAGAGGTATTAAGAGCGTCTGCACTTGTCTTATCATCTTTAGGGAAACCATCGGTCCCGGCAACCAGATCAGATACAGCTTTGTTCATAACTGCTGGAATCGTTCCTGTGGAAGCAAGGATCTCTGCACCATCTTTACCGCTTACAAAGTTGATAAATTCCCAAGCAAGGTCTTTATTTGGTGCATTTGATGGAATTGCAAGAGATGTTATAGTTGCAAGAGTAGAACCAGGCTCAACTCCTTCTGCATGAGGATATTTTGCAATTCCCCAGTTAGTACAGTCTGTATATTCACCTGTACGGATTTTATCCATTAATGTAGAGATAAACCATGTTCCCATATTCATCATAGCTACATTACCCTGTGCAAAAGCACCGGAGTAATGAAGTCCACTGGTCTTTAAAGTTGCATAATCCTGAGTAACGCCATCTTCCTGCTCTTTTAATACCATCTCATAGTATGGTTTTAAGAATTCATATTTTCCATCTACGATTGTATTCTTGCCGTCAAGAATACCGAAAAGCTGTACAGCAGATCTCCAAGTATGATAGTGAGCACCATATACTTCCTGTCCTGGTGTATCAACGGTAACGCTTCTTGCCAAAGCGTCGTACTGTTCAAATGTCATATCATTGGTTGGATAAGCTACGCCTGCTTTGTCAAAAATATCTTTGTTATAGAACATTACCCAGAAATCATTACGGAAAGGAAGTTCGTATAATTTATCCTCTACCTTAATCTGATCGGTAAGACCTTTATACTGGGTCAAATCCACACCAGAAGACTGGATGTAGCTGTCTAGAGGCTCTAAAACACCCTTATTTACAAGAGTCATGTATCCTGGAACGTCCTTTACGGTTACTACGTCGAAATTAGAACCGCTTCCTGTTAATTCTGTTGCAAGGACAGTTTGATAATCTGTAGAGCCTAAATCTACCATTTCAATCTTTACATCTGGATGAGACTTTTCAAATGCATCAATCAGTGGCTGATAGTATGTTGTTTTGCTGATGTCCCAAACGGACCACTTTAATGTTGTCTTACCTTCTGCCGATTTTGCTGGTTCTGATGCTTTTGTCTCCGCTGCCGAACTTTCGGAAGATGCCTTTGTGGCATCCTTTGCTGCACCGGCACAGCCAGCAAGGCTGGTCATTACCATTGCACAAGCAAGAGCAATGCTGAGCGTTCTTTTTTTCATTGTATACCCTCCTGATTTGAATAAATTAAACAGCAAGTTCTTACATCATTAAGAATTTACCATAACTGAATTATATAGGAAGCTGGTAAGATTAAGAATGGAAATTCTCTTAGAAAAGATTCAATATTTATTCAAAAATCGAATGAACTGGAATCAAAGATGTAATATCTTATGATTATCAGCACTATTTCTCTTTTGCATACATATTGACAAGTTTTAAACAAAATGAAGCCCGGTTTTTCATTGACATTTTACAAAAAATACGCTAACTTTGTAGATGTTACCGTAGGTCAATACTCCATAAGCCAAAGAAGGGACACCATTTATGTGGAAGAGGTTTATACCAAAAACCATAAGGGGCAAGCTCATGGCAATTACAGCCTCTGTCACCCTGCTTATTACAATTCTTACAACTTCAATCTGCTTTTCTGTCTTTCAGTCTTTTTTAAGGAAGAACCAGATTCAGTCAGCAGAATTCAACTTACAAGTTGCCAGCAATAACATTGCTGCAGATATGAAAGACATTATATATTTCAGTAAGTGGTGCCGCTCCAATTCTACCATAATTAGTTATTTGGAAGCGTTTAAACATCAGCAAAAGCTTCCTTCCTTACAAAATGATACCGATAACCTGCGCCCCATGGCCCTCTCCACTCACAACCGGTTAAAGGAAGAGTATTATAACACTCGTTCCTATGATTATATATCGCGGGTCCTTGTTTCCACGATTGATGAAAATAACTTTTTACAGATTACTACTAATAATTCTTCTTCCTATGCAGCAAAGATTATCAGCCAGAAGCCTTTCTTTAAGAGACTTTATGATTCACCTGATTTTCTCTGGATCGGACTGATAAACGACCCTCTCGCAGAAATAGGCGGTGATACCATTATTCCTATATTACGCCCAGCTTACAATGAGTTTAATTCAGAAATTATTGGCTGGACTTATGTGGAGATATCCACACGACTGTTCACCCGTTATCTCTCGTCCTACCCTCTCCCAGATGACAGTTCCCTGTTTTTAACCATTGGAGGGAAAAACTATATTTATGACTCTGGAAGCTGGAAGGAAACAGAACTCCCTTACAAAAATCCAAACCCGTACTCTGAAACAAACGCCTTATTCCAGGGAACCCAGGTACTTTCAGTCACCACAAAGCAGGGTGAAAAGCGTATCGTTGTGGAACGCCCGATTGAAGGCATAGAAGGAATTGGTGATTTCAGCTTAATACAAGTTTTATCCGAACAGCAGTTTAAACAACAGAAGAATCTTTACATGCTTCTGCTACTTGGAATCTGCCTTTTCATCCTTTCCCTTGGTATCCTTTTGATCTTTTTCTTAAATCGGATTATTATGGACCCCATTCGCAAGGTGAGCAGTAAACTATCTAAAATTTCTACGGGAGACTTCTCCAAAGATGCCGAAATCGAATGGGATCACGAGATTGGACAGGTAGGAAAAGGCATTAATAGCATGTCAGAAAACATTATGACTCTTCTGGATAAAAAGGTTGCCGATGAAAAGCAGAAAAAAGATTTGGAATACCAGATACTCCAAAGCCAGATTAATCCTCACTTTTTATACAATACACTTAATTCCATTAAGTGGATGGCTACCATACAAAATGCCACCGGCATTGCGGATATGACAACGGCTCTTGCAAGGTTGTTAAAAAATGTTTCAAAGGGAACTGCTTCCTTTATCACATTAAAAGAAGAGCTAGATCTGGTAAAAGACTATTTCCTCATTCAGCAATACCGTTACGGCGGCAGCGTTACCATTGAATACCAGATCACCTCTGAAGATCTGTATCAATGCCGGATTCACCGCTTCTCCCTTCAACCCATAATAGAAAACGCTCTATTTCATGGAATTGAACCGACTAAAACAGCAGGCCATATCATTGTCTCTGCCCAGAAAGAGGAGGCTTCTCCTTTCAAGATCCTTAAAATAGATATTACAGACAACGGAGTGGGCATGACACCGGAAATGATTGAAAAGGTAATGCAAGATGACGCTGATAATGCAAGCAACACTGAGTTCTTCCGTCATATTGGAATCAGCAATGTAAACAAACGGATTCAACATGATTTTGGCCCGGATTACGGAATAACAATTACCAGTAAACCAGGAGAATTCACCACCATGAGCATCCGGATTCCATATGAACGCTACACCGACAACCAGGGAGCAGAAAGGTAAGATTATGAAGAAATTATTGATTGCAGACGACGAACCTCTGGTTCAAATTGGAATAAAGTCCATGTTAAACTGGGCAGATTTTGGAATCGAGATTTGCGGAACGGCTGTTAACGGGCAAAATGCCCTTGAGATGATTGAAGAATACTCACCTGAAATCGTTATCTCCGATATCCGCATGCCCATTATGAACGGTCTGGAGCTTGCAAAAACTAGCAGGGAGACATATGGACGAATTCCCCTTTTTATCTTCCTCACCAGCTATGAGGAATTCCAACTAATAAAAGAGGCGATGTCTTATGAAGCCATTGATTATCTCATTAAGCTGGAGTTAAACGCAGACGCTCTATCAGAAGCTGTAAAAAAGGCGTTATCACGACTGGATACACTTCAGGTCTCTTTGGAATACAAAGAATCAGGACGTCCCTTGCTCCAGAGCTATTTTGAAAAATTCTTCATGAGGCTTCTCCATAATCTCTTTGAAAACGAGGAACAGTTCTTACTTCAGGCAAAAGATTTGAAGCTGGATTTTGATGATAGCTGCTATTTTGCTGCATTTTGCGAAATCAGAGAAGACAGTCATAAAGACATGGATTACACAAAGCTCATGAACCTTTATAACAGTACCTTGCAAATGGCAAAAGAGATCATCGGCAAGCATCTTCCAGCTTATGTGTTTTCTTTGGATATGAAGCACTTTGCAGTTATTTTTCATCTCCCAAAAGCAGAAAATTTCAAGGAAGATATTGTCTCTCAGTGTTTTATAAATGCGGCAGAGATGGTTCATAATTATTTTAATGTTTCCTTATTCACAGGAGTAGGAACCCCTGTCATTCGCCCATTGAATATCAGTGAATCCTATCAGGAGGCACGTCAGGCATTTGCAAGATCTTCTGACGCCGAACCAGCCGTAATTTTCACTTCATCGGATACGGCATTAATGCGGAATGCATTTAATATCTCTGTATTTAAAAGTGAAATTACAAAAGCCTTTAATGAATTTGACACGGACGTGCTTTATCAAACACTTACGGAGATCATAGAACTGTTTGAATCCCACCCCATGCGTTTTTCCCAGGCGGCTGATGGAGCCTGCAATATCCTTTATCTTGCACTCTCTCTTCTCCCCGATGGAGAAAAAAATATGGCTGAAATATTTTCCGCATACAATGACGGCTACCGTTCCATCTACCGATTTACTACGGTAAGCCAGATCTCCGAGTGGATGTCCACGTTTCGGGATGGGCTTTGTGACGTTTTAAAGTCCAAACGAAAAACCTATAAAGCACATGTCATCACAAACGTACAAAAGTACATCAACAATCATGTAACAGAAAAACTCAGCTTAAATGAGGTTGCCGGCATCTTTGGCTTAAGTCCAAATTATTTAAGTATACTATTTAAAAAGAACTGCCAGCTTGGCTTTTCTGAATATATCGCTCAGGCCAAGGTGAATAAAGCGAAAACCCTACTCCTGGAACAAGATATGAAAATATACGAAGCGGCTGACCAGCTTGGCTTTGAAAGTGCCTTTTATTTTAGTAAAGTCTTTAAAAAAGTTACTGGTTTATCCCCAAGAGAATTTATTCAGCAAAACACCATACGTGAATATGAGGAAGATTAAGGAGAATCTATTGTGATTACAGAACTTGCAAATAACCGAAAGAAACCATTGTTAGACTTTCACCCATATCCTCCAGCCTCTGAGCGGAAATCATGGGAAGCACTTTCTAAAGATCTAAGAGAACAGCTCATTCAAAACGGAGAAGTATATCTTAATTTTGATTATCCCTCTCTCACTGCTGTAGATTTTATGGAATTTACTAGGACAGGAGATCGAAAGCAATACGAAGATAAGCAGTTTTTAAGAAGGATTGCGTTAGATAGTCTTGTTTTGGCAGAATGCGTGGAATACAAAGGGCGCTTTCTTGATGATATTATAAATGGGCTTTACGTAATTTGCGAAGAAAATGCCTGGCACTTACCAGCTCATAATTCCTATATCCGTGATACGCCTCAGTTTATTCTTCCTGATGTCACCAGGCCTGTCATTGATTTGTTTGCTGCTGAGACGGCTTCGGTCCTCTCCATCGCAGAATATCTTTTAAGGCAGGAGCTGTTAAGCATCAGCCCCTTTCTGCCAGAAATGATCAACAAGAATCTGAAGGAACGTATCTTTACCCCATATCTCAAAGAACATTTTTGGTGGATGGGCGACGGCCATAGCCAGATGAACAACTGGACAATCTGGTGCACCCAGAATATACTTCTGTCCGCCTTTAGCCGTGACCTGCCAAAAGAAGAAAAAGAATCCATCATGAATAAGGCAGTGAAAAGCATGGACTATTTTCTTTTTGAATACGGTGATGATGGTTGTTGCGATGAAGGCGCTCAGTACTTCCGTCATGCTGGCTTATGCCTGTTTAATTGTCTTTTTCTGTTAAATGAAATAACCGGTCATGCATTTTCCTCTGTTTATGATTCCGTCAAAATAAAAAACATTGCCTCCTACATAATAAATGTTCACGTCGATGATATTTATTACGTGAACTTCGCAGACTGTTCACCAGTTGCGGGCCGTTGTGGAGCAAGAGAATTTCTATTTGGAAAAGTGACTGACAACCAGGAGTTGATGGCCTTTGCCGCATCGGATTATCAAAACAGCGAAGACCCTTTGACCTTGAAGGAAAACAACCTTTTTTACAGACTCCAGACCATTTTCACCCATAGTGAAATGATGTCTTGGAATAAGACTTCGAATATTATCCACAAAGACATCTGGTACGAAAGTGTGGGGATCTTTATCTCCAGAGATGACCATTTCTGTCTGGCGGTAAAAGCTGGAGATAACAACGACAGTCACAACCACAACGATACCGGAAGTTTTACCATATATAAAGATGGCCGCCCTCTTCTAATAGATGTAGGGGTGGAAACTTACAGCAAAAAGACTTTCTCCTCTGACCGGTACGAAATCTGGACCATGCAGTCTTGCTACCACAACCTTCCCACCTTTTTTGACGGTGGTGAGACAATTTTACAAAAAGATGGTGCACAGTATCTCGCTACCAAAGTCTCTCACCAGTTTGGAGCAACGGAAAACAAGGTAACCATGGATATTGCCACCGCTTATCCGGATGAACGAATACATTCTTACCTTCGCACCGCTCTTCACGATAAAGGAAATAAAATTGTGATAACGGATCATTATGAAGGCAGTCTTAAAAAGGTGGTTTTATCCCTGATGTTTTACGAAGAGCCGGAAGTATCAGAGAACTCTGTAAATATAGGGAATCTGGGAAAACTCACCATATCCGGTTCATCTAATATTTTAAAAGAAAGAATCACTATTACGGACAAGCGCTTAAAATCTGCATGGAAGCATGATATCTACCGTCTGTTAATCACCATGGAACATCAGGATCTAAAACTTATCATACAGTAATGGACATTTTTAATTAGATACACTCCTAATATAAAAAACTTAATAGCTGCTGGAGCAATGCCTAACAAAAAAACAACACAATCTGTGAGGCGTTGCTCCAGCTTTTTTAATTCATCTAAAAATTCTTATTTCCATTCTAATATCTGACTAGTCGCCTTTTACAATCATAACTCTCTTTTTTAGAAGCATAAAACTATATTTATAAATCAAGTTGATTTTGTCTCTATCAAACTTAAGACTTCCTACATATGATATGTTATAAAGGAAAGTAAAAACCTTTATAAACTATATTCATCTACAAAAACATTTACAAGAATATATTTCGCCTTGACAGGAGGGAGTTATAATGAATAATTGTAGAGATTGGGACGGAAACCGCTGTGGTTGTGGTGGTTGCGTAGGACCGCAAGGGCCTAGAGGCTGCCCCGGACCACAAGGACCGCAAGGACCACGCGGACCTCAAGGACCTCAGGGGCCTAGAGGCTTCCAGGGACCTACCGGACCTACTGGACCCCAGGGGCCTAGAGGCTTCCAGGGACCAACCGGACCTACTGGACCTCAGGGCATTCCAGGAGCTGATGGTCCTACCGGGCCACAAGGGCCTCAGGGTCCTGTAGGACCTCAGGGTCCACAGGGTATCCAGGGACCTACTGGCGCTACTGGCGCTACTGGCGCTACTGGCGCTCAAG
Organism: Hungatella sp. UBA7603; assembly: GCA_002478865.1. Taxonomy (GTDB): domain Bacteria; phylum Bacillota; class Clostridia; order Lachnospirales; family Lachnospiraceae; genus Lacrimispora. The sequence continues at coordinate 248 of DLJZ01000028.1, read as the reverse complement.
GACCTACTGGTGCTACTGGCGCTACTGGCGCTCAGGGACCAGCTGGACCTACTGGACCTACTGGCGCTACTGGTGCTACTGGTGCTACTGGTGCTACTGGACCTGCTGGACCTGCCGGGCCTACCGGACCTACTGGCGCTACTGGTGCTACTGGCGCTACTGGCGCTACTGGACCTGCCGGACCTACCGGACCTACTGGTGCTACTGGTGCTACTGGCGCTACTGGTGCTAATGGACCTGCTGGACCT
>DLJZ01000005.1 GCA_002478865.1 Hungatella sp. UBA7603 | reverse complement strand
GAGTTATATCATACCAAAGCAGGTGACAAATGTCAACACCTTTTTACATATATTTCAAAAACATTCTAAAGTTCTTTTTTAGGCCAAAGATAATCATAAATTATAGGCTCGTATACCCAGTATATATATAAGATTTGTAATCATCATGGAAGCTTAACTATAGATTTCATTTACTGTATATATATTGATGTATGATCTGATGGGCTTTGAAGAAAGTATGACATTCCATTTTATCTGTGGGTGCAATTCTAATGTTATATGGAAAATCCGTATCTTCTTCTATTCATAGTGTAACACTCGCGTTTGAACGATAGGTTGATCTTTGTAATTTCAAAAATTGGTATTAGTACGAAATCAATTATTATTCTAGATATACCGTTATATTAATGGCAGGTTTAAAGGGTCATATTATAATGTTTTATCGGTATCCTTTATTTGAATTATTGGTTTCTCATAAAACAGGTATTCTAAATAGTAGAAATGTGCGTGATCTGATCATCTAAAAGGTATCTTCTCTCTCAATGTATATAGAAGCAATCAGATCATTCCAAAAGTTATAGATTCCTAACATGTGTTTCTATCCTTATGATTGCACTGCCTATGAAAATAGTAAAAAGGAAATCTCACTTTATATAGAACAAGTACTGTAACTTTATAATTGACAGGTATTCAACATAATGATAGACTGAACAAATATTTATGGTTAGTTATGGCTAACTTTGTGTTTTATAAAATAAATTAATCACTTAAGGAGTTGACTATATTGAAGATAAGAAAATTATTAACTGAATTGCTTGTTGTTACCGCTTTACTGGCTGGGTGTTCCAATGCCAATAAAGGCTCTAGCCCATCTAAGGAAAGTCCGGAATCAAAAACTAATGTTGAGGGATCATCTAAAGTAAATGTTTGTCTTGCAGTAGCAGGTGTTCTCACACAAGCTCTGACAAAGAATCCCCTAGCTGCCCCCAGTATCCTTGGCATTAATTCAGGTGCTGTATTCTTTGCAGTTGTAGCAGCCTCCATGCCAAACGTCCTTCCTCCTGTTAGTATTGTATGGGCCCGTTTGGGGGTTGCATTTTCATCTGCTGAAGTTTATTTTCTAGGCTCTATTGGAAGAGATGGACTCACCCCAATAAAAATAATTCTTGCAGGATCTGCTATTACAGCTCTTTTTACTTCTTTTACACAGGGATTACTGGTATTAAGCGAATCCGGTATGAAGAACACACTTTCCTGGCTTGCTGGAGCAATACTTGGACGAAAATTGGAGCATCAGAAAATGGTACTCCCTTATATGATCATTGGTATCATTCTAGTAATTGTACTTGCATCACACATTAATATTTTAACCTCCGGGGATGACGTTACAAAAGGTTTGGGACAAAACAAGCTATTAATCAAGTTATTTATATCCGCCTCTGTAATCCTTTTGGCCGGTAGCTCCGTGGCTATAGCAGGATCAATTGGCTTTGTTGGTTTGATGGTTCCTCATATATCTAGATTTTTCGTAGTTGAGGATCACCGCTGGATTATTCCTTACAGTGCTGTTATGGGAGCATCATTACTATTACTTTCAGATATTTCTGCACGTTTTATCATCATGCCCTCCGAAGCACCAGTGGGAGTAATGACTGCACTAATTGGAGCTCCCTTTTATATTTATATTTATATTTATATTTATATTTATATTGCACGAAGAAGCTTAAGAGGTGAGAAATGAGACATAAGCAGATTACTAAATTAAAGACCACATCAATTACATCAGGAAACAAGCTTATTATAATGCTCCTGCTTCTCCTTGTTATTTTTATATGTTGTGTCTGCACAGGCTCTCAGGTTTTAACACCTTGGACCGTCTTGAAAGGAATAATAGGACAATCGGGCCCTCAGGTAAAATTAATTCTTGATTCCCTTCGATTGCCTCGGGCATATGTTGCAATATTATCAGGCGCAGCCTTAGGCATGTCTGGAACCTTGCTTCAAGGTACAATACGAAATCCTCTGGCTGCTCCCAACATAATTGGTATTACCGGTGGAGGAAGCCTTGCCGCAGTCATATTTTTAAATCTATTTCCTGAAGCAGCTATCAGTTTTATGCCTCTGGCAGTATTATTTGGTGCATTGCTTGTTACTATCTTGGTTTATGCTCTATCCTGGAAAAATGGTGTTTCTCCTACAAGACTTATATTATTAGGAATTGGAATCTCTTCTGTAACGAGTGCAATTACTACACTCATAATTGCAATGAGTACTTTTGTAGCTTCTGATAAGGCTTACCTTTGGATGGCGGGAAGTGTTTACGGAGTAACCTGGAAAGAAGTTAGATTTCTTCTCCCATAGGTAAGCATTTGTTTCCTTTTTTCTATGACTCATGCAAGACATCTTGATGTTCAAGGCTTAGGAGATGATATCGCTTTGGGACTGGGGGCTCATTTACAAAGACACCGCGCCATTCTTACTCTTTTAAGTGTTGCATTGAATGGTGGTGCAATTGCAGTGGTAGGCGCAATCGGTTTTATTGGTCTCGTTGCCCCCCACATGGGAAGACGCCTTATAGGAGCTAATCATAAAGCTTTGATTCCAGCTTCCGCTCTTTTGGAAGCTATGATTTTATTGGTTGCTGATACTGTGGCACGAACGTTATTTCTACCTATTGATGTTCCTGCAGGCGTTTTTACTGCACTGATCGGTGCACCATTTTTTATCTACCAGTTATATCATCAACGCAATAAGTAATGCTTAGGATGCAAACAGTGAACAAACTATCAATCACTCAATTATCCATCTCCTATGGAGAAAATGCAGTAATCGAAGATTTGGATATACAAATTCCAGAAGGTAAAATAACCATTTTAGTTGGAAGCAATGGCTGCGGAAAGTCTACGCTGCTGCGTTCTCTCTGCCGTCTCTTAAAACCCGCAATTGGTACTGTGGTTTTAGATGACCATGATATCTTTAAGATGTCTACCCGTGATGTAGCACGTAAACTTGCAGTACTTCCTCAGGGAACAACTGCTCCTGAGGGTCTAACGGTTATTCAGCTCGTTCGTCAGGGTCGCTATCCTCATCAGAATTGGCTGCAACAATGGACCAGCGAAGACGAAGAAATGGTTCAAAGGGCATTACGTGATACAAAAATGAATGATATCGCCGACCGAACCATAGATTCTTTATCCGGAGGTCAAAGACAAAGAGCATGGATAGCTATGACTCTTGCTCAAGGAACCGATATGCTCCTTTTAGATGAACCTACTACTTACCTTGATCTGGCACATCAGATTGAAGTACTTGATCTTTTGTATGAACTTAACACAAAAGAAAAGAGAACCATTGTTACGGTTCTTCATGATCTGAACTTATCCTGTCGCTATGGGCATTATATGGTTGCCCGAAGTAATCGAAGAGTGTATGCAGAAGGCGTACCAGAAGAGGTCATGACATCAGAAACCGTTCGAAAAGTATTTAGTATGGAGTGTGAGATTTCTATAGATCCCATATTTGGCACTCCACTTCCGATTCCTCACGGAAAAGGTAGACGTATCATCAATTAAAAAGCATAGTAAATATAGGCAATTTGAAAAATCCCTTTCTTACCTCTAACTTCTATAAGAAAAGCTGTCAAGGTTACCATGGATAAATCCCTTGCACATGACAGCTTGAGGTCGATCAAAAACTTATATCTATATAGAAATGGCTGAACAATGATTTCCTCTTGTTTAGCCTAAATGTTACACCTTAATAATATGAGTGACTTTTCCTCTATTCTTGAATTTGTTGATATTTCATGCTATATTTTGATATTTCAGACACACCTAAGCTCATAGTTATCCATATAAGATAAATCCATTCCTTCTGGAATCGCTGCAAAATTAGACTGATAGAATGCCTCCTTATCTCTCACAGAAGCGCTAAATATATAATTATACCCTAGATCAAACAGATATTCTGGACACAGTTCAGCGCTTGGACCATAAATTCCTCTGATTTTTGCATTTTTACATGTTTTTAGAATGTCTTTATAGGTATTGTTTACGATCGTGCAGCCAGTCATCACTACGATATCCAGACTTCCAAGAACATCTTCATGTTCAAGTGCATTATCTCCAAGATGCCAATAAATATTTTCAGGATATACCTTCGTCTCATTTCCAATTCTATAATTTAAAATTCCCTTGGGATCCCGAAAATCAAATGCATGAAACTCCTTACACTTTCCAAGAAAAACTTCATTATATAGTCCATAACCTATAATTCCAACCTTTTTATCTTTTACATCGTAATCAAATATACGACCTTCTGTTCGGATAATTCCTCTATCTTTCAATCTGTCTACGGAGTTAAATGGCTTGCTTAAGAGATTGCATAAACTAGCTGCTATAATTCTGAGCTCTGGATCAGCCCCTTTAATAAGTTCATAAACACAGTCATCTGCCGATTTGCCAATGAATGATTTCAATACTTTCTCAAATATATCTAAATCTTTTTCTTTTCCCACTCGTAGTGACATAGATAATCTGTCATTGGTATCAGATACCATAAACCACCGGTGTCCCAATACAAATTCTTTTATGATTGGCATAGGTTCCTTATATATCTTATAATTTTTCTGTATCATTTCCATTGCTATACTTAAGTCTTTCATAATCTTCCTCCTTTATTTATTTGTAATTGAAATTGGAACGATGCTCTTTACGATACGATCATTATATTGAAATGTATTTACTGCAACATTCACATGAAATGTATTTGAAATATTCTTTTCATTAAAACATCCTGGGTTTGACCATATACATACTTTCCAGTACTATCTAGCATGAGGGTTTCGTCCGAAATAAAAATTGCATTTGTTGGGCAATGTGTATTCATAACAGCACAAATTCCTTCCTCATGCACCATACATTCAATGCACTAATATTTGATTGCGAAAATCAAAACCTGTTTCTGGTTCATCAAGAACGATTATATCTGGCCTGTTTATAAGGGCTTTTGCTATCAGCACCATTTGCAGCCCGTCTCCACTCATATGGTTACAATCTTGATTCGCCAGCCTTTCTATTCCTATTTGCTTCATTATTTTTTCCGCCAGCTCAATATCTATGATACCTGGTTGTTCGAAGACTCCAAGATGTGCACTACGTCCAAGAACAACCATATCAAGACCTGTAAATGAAAATGAAATGAAGTGAGACTGCGAGATATAGGAAACCTTTGACCAAAATTTTTTGTAATTTATACTTTTTATATCCTCTACATATAAAAAGCTTTTACCATACGCCAATCTAAATGCCCAACCATACATTTTAAGAGTGTCGTTTTCCCGATTCCATTAGGGCAAAGTATAATCACGTATTCGTGCTTCCAGAGGATGATCTGAAAATTCTTCCGGGTAAGTATTATATGCAAGCCAAGCTAATACAAGAGTTGCATCGGAATTAGAGGTAGACCAGTTCCACATACCTAATGTTGTGTTATATACACGCTTATCTTTTACTGCCTGTATTGTTAAGAAATACACACTCTTAACTTTATTATCTATCACCTCCTGCCTATTTAACTATAGCAGACCCGGACCATTTAAAAACTTTACCTGATGATTCCATTCATATATCTATTCAAAGCTAACCTGCGCAAACTCCTTGGCTTCCCTGGAATAGTTTTCATTCTGGTTTCAACATCTTCAATTATCTTATTACCTGCTTTAATAAAGCCATCCATCTTACCCTTTTCTCCAAATACTTCCTCGAGAAGAATTAGCCACTCCTTATACCTTTCAATTGAATCGCAGGGAAATCTGTTCCAACTGCCGCAGATCCTATGGATGGGATTCCACTTGAAGCTAACATTTGTGCATGTTCTTTATTGTTTGTATTATAGAAAATTACATCTGGTTTGAGCTTAATGATTTCCTTTATATTAAGATCTGATTGTGCATATACTGTATTTGATGATTCAATCAACTCAGGTACAATATTCTTTAATGCTGTCTCTGATATAGTTTACTTAAAAGAACCACTATATCCAACAAAGTGTGGTGCTGAACCTTCAAAATATGCCATAGTAGGATATTTGATATGTAGACAATATTGGAATTTGATCTATCACAATACGTTCTATCTTATTTGGAACTTCAACACGATTTTAAGCATGGTCTACTACTATATGAGTTCCTGATAACTCACTTTCTGCATTGGAATCTGTCTCATTTTTCTCCACAGCCGTTATTGCTTCTTCCGATGTGATTTCTACCTCTGATGAGGCCACGTATTTTTATTATTATTGAAACACATGCAGTTAATAACAACATTGATGCGAATAAAAGTGAAGTTGGTTTAAGTCTTAATTTCATAATGTGCTCCTCATCGTGTTAGCCACAGCTAACTCATGTATAAGTTTATATGAAAAAAAGTATTATTTCCATTGCAATGGCAACGAAAGTAATCCTTTTATTGATGTTTATTTATTATAAATACATTTTTAGTATAATCAGTAAAGCCTTATTTTGATCTGCTAAATTTCTCTTGATAATACACTTCTCTCAACACCAATATGGTCTGTCACTTTTTGTTGATTGTTTGTAAAAGTAGATTAAGGCAATCCGGTCAAAATGGTGATTTTTAATACAACAACTACATGGACACGGTTAGAAAATCTCCATCACTAAGAAAATAAGACCAGCTCTATGGAGTACTTAAACAGCTAGCTAGCAACAAATCCCCACCAATAAAGCAGAGAAGACACCTTGCGTGTGACCTCTTCCGTTCTGAGTGGTTCCCCAATCACTAATTTATCAACTTACACTTTGTAATGACTAGATGTGGTTTTTACTTTCACCCTTATCCCTCATAAACATAACCGCTCAACTTTAAAGTAAGTAATTAGAAAACAGTGACTTAAAATAAAAAAAGCCGAAACCTTGAAAAATCAAGACTCCGGCTACCGATTAATAAGAGCGCGAGACGGGACT
>DLJZ01000015.1 GCA_002478865.1 Hungatella sp. UBA7603 | reverse complement strand
GCTAAGCCGGTGGTATTGACTGTTCAAAATCACATTCTATGCCGTTTTTAACTGCTTTAAAATGATACAAATAGCTTAAAATGGGGTACAAATAGGGGTATAAAATCATTTGAATGATATCTTGTGGGTCAGCAATATTTGTAATAATTGTAAATAAATAATATTATTAAATCGAATTTCTAAGTGAGGTTGACACTTCGCATGGATTTTAAAATTATTTATATTAAAATTCATTATTGATATTGTCTAGTACCTTATCGCTATCAATAGAAACTTCACTTGACTTAATATCATTCTTATAGCCTTCCAGAAATGAATCAGATGTTTCTTTAAAATCATTATTTTCAATAAAAAATGAAATAACTCCAATTTGAAATTCCGATGAAACATCAAGGCAAGCCTCATCGTCTTTTCTTCCGCCGAAATCATTGGTTGCAGAATATTTTATTTTTATAAAGTACCATTCACCATCTTTCTTTCCGTTTATTTCAGATACTTTTATACTTTCACTATTTTTTAATATCTGCTTCAGAAATCTTATAGCGACAATAGATGCCTTATCATATTCATTCAATTCTTTATATTTTCCAAGCTGATCTATATTTAAAACGTAATTTTTTTCATCAGAGGATAATGTATTATACCGTTCTTCTATATCACATACTTCTTTATAAGAGATTTTATTTTGTGCAATACCATTGTCTATGGCTGATTGAATACTGTGAATCGAATCGAGATCTAAATCAAGATACTTTTTAACAGTCCCATAATTTGTGACCAGCTCTTTTTGTTTAGGGGTTAGATTGTAATACTCAGTATCTAAATTTTTCATTTCTTGAAGAGTTGGAACACCACCCTGGTTTAATAGTTCAACTTTATCCATATATTCTCTGGATATAGTTTTATTTTTTGAATTACAAGAACATAATGATAAGATGCCAAATAAAACCATAATAAGAACCAAAACATTTTTTTTAGTCTTGTTTCTAAACTTGTTAAATTTCTGTCTTTTTTTCATATTCATATAGTATCCCTCCGTAAACTTGTGAGATTATTATAACAATATTCACTATTAATAACAATTAATAAATGGCTTAATTGTCCCTTGAATAAAAAAATAGTATGAAATTCATACGACTCTATCTTTTTTATTTCTTCGGTTTTGGGCGAATTGAACTTCGCTTCTTTCGCTTTTTACCACTTGACCGTTTCCTTATTGAGTTTAATATCTGTATTCAGTTATATATACGCTTCATATTTAAAAAAAAGTAAAATTAAGCGTTTGAATATTTCCTAAAAAAGTAAATCATGTTATATTATTTTCAATAGATATTCTTGGTTATAGCATGTGGCAGATTTCAGTATGCACATATGGGAAGCCACATAAAAAACTCTGAACCACATGGAAGGATATCTTAGTGATGAAATCCAAATCAATGAATTGGCAAAAAAATCACGAACAGATGATAACTTCTTTGGATAAGGCAATAAGATACACTCGGTTTTGGTTAAAAAAGCATGATCTAATTGCCGATGGATTATTCCATGAGATGTACAGTAAAAGTACGTCCGATATCACTTGTGTTGAGTTATGGATTCCTTTTAAGAAACGAAAAAAATAATATATTTGTATTGGAGGAAAACAAATGAGCAATTACGAAGAAGGGTTAAAATTAATCGAAGAAAAGTTCGGCAATGGCAAGGATAATGTTATTTCCCTTGCGACAATTACTCTGGAGCCGGGGGTTAACGGAATCCCCCGCCCAACTGTCCGTAGTGTGGATGCCTATTATGAAAATGGCACATTTTATTCTGTTGTAAATGGGAAGTCAAACAAAATGAAACAAATCGCTCAAAATTCGGAAGTATCAGTTTCGGGTTACTTGGAGATGTTTACCGCTAATGGGGTAGGAGAGAACCTCGGTTGGGTGCTTGCTCCAAGTAATGCTGGAATAAGAAGTAAACTCCGTACATGTTTTTCTGATTGGTACGATATGGTAAATAATGAAAAGGATGAAAATTGTTGTATTTTAGCAATCCATCTATCAAAGGGAACATTAAATATAAACCATTGGGAAAAATTATATCACATAGATTTCGTGAATAAGACTGATATGGAAAATGGGGGTATTTTTTAATCAGTGAAACTCATCTGTCTATGTTGTTGACGGATTTGAATTTTGATTGCCTCATTAAAAAAGCTTAGCGATTGCTAGGCTTTTTATTATTTGCATTATTTAAGTTGCATAGATGAATTAAAGTCCTGTATAATGATAAAAAAGCTTAGGGGAGAAAATATGGAAGTGAATTCTCTGGCATCAATCATAAGAGAGCAGACAAATAGAGCTTTGTGGGAAGTTAAAAATGTAATAGATTGTGTTCCCGATGAATTATGGGACAGAAGTTACTGTGATATGCCATGTTGGAAGCACATCTACCATATGCTTTTTTCTTTAAATATGTGGTTCATCAATCCAAGGGACCCATCATTCATAGCACCAGAGATTCATGAAAAAGATTTAAATAATTTGGATGTTGTATCCTCAAAGCAGCTTTTAAAAGAGGATATTACTACTTTATTTAAAGAATTAGAAATAAAGATAAAAAAGTATTTGGATCAATTATCGGATGATGAATTATTAGAGAATCCGCCATGCTGTGAGTATAACAGATTTACATTGATATTAGCGCAGTTTCGGCATCTCCATACTCATTTGGGCATGATAATGGGATTTATAATTGATGATACAGGTCTTTGGCCAAGAGTCTTAGGGTTAGAGACACCTTTCCCATCAGAGCCTTACAATAAATACTTTTAAGTAATGAGAGTAGAGAATTTATGGATAACTCCAAGACCTAACATCACTAATTTATAGGGGGATTAATTTAATGGAAAAGCAATTAGAATTGGTAGCAAAGTCTTATGATAGAGAAATTGATTTGGGTAGAAGAGGGAGAGATTCCTATAGTGAACTACCAGAGCATATCAAAAATGATCCTGGTTATCCGTTATTTCAAAAAATGAGAGAGGCGGAATCTCTATCCGATAGTGGGAGACAAGAAATTGTTGACTACTTATCGCCAGTATCCGGAATGAAACTCATTGATCTTGGATGTTGTTTAAATTTAAAGTATGGTGGATACAAAGATTGGGCGTCAACATATCATGGTGTAGATATCAGCAGTAAAACCATTGAGCTTTTGCATGAAATTGTTGAGAAAGATCAATTGGTGATAGGTTCCTTAGAGTGTTGCAGTATGCATAATACATCGTTTGATACAAGTTTTTTTGATATAGGAACTTGTATTGGCTCCTTGGAGTATTTTGAAAAAGATTTTGTAGAGAAGGTAATATTAGAAGCTTATCGGATTTTAAAGCCAAATGGAAAGTTTGTTCTTGATGTGCCAGATATAGGATCTCCTGAATGCAGAATTACCATGATAATTGAGGAATATCTAGGTAGAGAGGATAAATATAATATATCTGTTAAAGAGTTTGAAGGTTTGATAGATAATTACTTTAGGGTAGAGAAGAGGGAAAAAGTGGGCCCCATGATACAGTACTTCTTAACCAGCAAGAAAGTATAGAAGTCTTTGTATGCAGAAGAACAGATCGATAAGAATGAATTATAAATAAAAAAATCCTAATTAACCGAAAAAAATAAAACCCCTGGCTATGATTGCATAGCTGGTAGTTTTTTATCTTGTTCTAACTGTATTGTTTTATATTCTCTTTTTTAGGTTGAGTCAGCAAGGAATATAAATATAAACCTTGCTGACTTAGCTGTAATAATTAACATTGCTCTGACTTATTAATATACAGATTGATGAAACATAATCACTTTATCAATTCGGTATTTTAAAAAAAGATAAGTCAGATGTGATAAATTTCAATGTATGGAAGATTATGCAATGTGAACGTTAACAGCCTGAAGACCACGGTTACCCTGAGTGGTTTCAAAAACAACTGACTGACCATCTTCTAAAGACTTAAAGCCTTCCATAGCCAAACCAGAGAAATGAACGAAAATATCGTTGCCTTCTTCATCACAAATAAATCCAAAACCCTTCTGTGCGTTAAACCATTTAACTGTACCTTTTTTCATGAAAGATACCTCCTTAAAATTATAATGTATTTCTTAAAGATAGAAAAATCGCACATATTTGTAAATCATCAATAGAATAATGACTTACAAATATATGCGAAATCAAAACTTTATTCAAAATACATGCTTAGTATAGCATGGAGAAGGAAATAAGTCAATCAATAAATCGGTAAATTATAAGATAACCCACCAAATGATTGTGGCCAATGCAGCACCTATAATACAGCAATTAAAATCATTCATTGTATCAACAAGACCGGCTGGTTGAATGGCCTTGTCAGATACATGATTGATAGATAAGTGATCCTTATTTACGTGTATTTTTTGCCAGCGTTGGGCATTGCCATGAAGAACACAATCGCTTAGATATTCCAGTACCTCCCAAAAGACATGAAGAGTAATAGAAAAATTAAATCCAAAGAGTAAAATTAATATATTAGATAGTTCGGAGCCTGCACGTATGGTAGCAATCCCAAAACCTACAAACGCAGCTCCTGAAAGAAAATGTGTAATCCGATCCCACCAACTGAATTTATCATAATAACCGAAGGAACCTCCAAGGTATAATGTCATAAATAAGATGACGAGATAGATAAGTATGCTAAAAGAATCAATTTCTATATTTAGTAAGAGGTAAATAAGCTCAGGCAAAAAGGTTAAAGCAAATACCAGAAGAATGGATTTCATGAATCGGGTATTGTGTTTTACCATATGATAAACGGCCAAAGCAAGTAAGAAACAACGATAAGCAAATTCAAAGAAATACAAAATATTCATATAATCACCTCGCAATGTAAGTATGTACGATTATAATGAAAGTATGTAAATATGGAGTTAATCTAAAAAATCTAAGATTACGATGATAACCGAAGCACAACATTGGTAAAAAGCCAAATCAGTATAATAAATTACCTTAACGTCACCATAACGTTGGCGTTATGTTTCTCTGATTATTCAAAATAAGGGTTTCCGTGCATAAGGATCAATGATATAATTGGTAATTGAATCAATGATTGATTATCTATGAACTTTTTTTAGTAAATCAAGAATAGCAAAGCTTATTAATATCGCTGCCAAATTCAGACTCTAAATACATAAGAATTATTACAACCAGAATTAATCGAAGAGTCTTACTACAATATAGAATGGCATTAGGAGGAAACGTGGCTAAATTATATTTTAAATATGGTGCAATGGGAAGTTCAAAGACAGCCAATGCACTGATGACAAGATACAACTTCATAGAGAAAGGGAAAAAGGCTTTGCTTATAAAGCCTGATATTGAAACCCGAGATGATAAAAGAAAAATCAAATCCAGAATGGGCTTAGAAGCGGAGTGTATTTTGTTTTCAGAGTTACAAGGCTATGAGCCAGAAGTAATCAAGGGGTATGACGTGATTATTGTGGACGAAGCCCAATTTCTTATGACACCAGAAATCGATTTTTTGGCTTATATCGTAGACAATTATAACATTACGGTATTTTGTTATGGTCTAAGAACGGATTTTACTTCTCACCTGTTTCCAGGATCAAAGCGTCTTTTGGAGCTGGCAGATGAAGTAGAGGAATTAAAAACCGCCTGCTGGTGTGGCAATAATGCGATTATGAATGCCAGACTAGATGAAGAAGGTAACATTCTTAGAAATGGAGAACAAATCGTGTTAGGGGCAAATGATAAATATGTCTCGTTATGCAGAAAGCATTATATAGAGAATAAAATAAGAGACGATATCTCATAGATTTTTGCCATCGTATGAGCAAACCGCAAGCGAAAACTCCAGCCGCTTGCGGTTTTTTTAATTCAGCTTTCCCTTTTTTCTTAATCTAAGGTCTCTTTTTAAAATACTTTTCACGTTTTTGGAAATGCTGCATATTCTGAATCATATGAGAAAAATGCCAAAGGAATTACAAAGCAATGCTAAGAGGAAAAAAGTTGCATAAAAGTTCACTGGATACAATGATGTATAACAGTAATCGAGAGCTATTTAAGGAAAGAGGGAATATTACAGCCCAAATGAAAGGAATACTATATTACAATCGAACGGTAAAAAGAGAACCTGAAATCACAAAACAGGTCTCAAAGGCGGCCGAAGAAGCCGGGATGGACATGGTTGGGACAGAATGCAGAATTAAATCCAGGCGGTCATATTTAAAAAAGATTCGCAGAAAAAATGGACCCAAAGGGAGCTGTTATGAAGTAAAGGATATATTAAGATATACCTATACGGCTTCTGAGGAAGAACTGGTGGAAAAACTCTCAAAAGTGATTGAGCTGTACTCCGTTTCAGGTTATAATACCATTGAAATCGAAAATTACTGGCTAGACAAACAAAATCCATACAATGGAATTAATACGACGATGCAATCTCCCGAGGGACTGACCTTCGAACTTCAGTACCACACTCATGAAAGTTTTGAGATAAAAAATGGGAAAATGCATGAACTATACGAAAAACAAAGGCTTATGAAAGATGTAAGCAGCAAAGGGTACATAGAATTAGGTGACAGGATGTTTGAATTGTCTGATTCTATGAAAATTCCAAAGGGCATAGAAAAGGTGAAAACTCATGAATGATACGAGATTTTTGAAATTAACCGATTATGAGAACCAGGGAACTGTTATAAAACAAGAAGGAAGGCAGTTTTTTGGTTATGAGAAAGGCTCGTGGGTAAGGCGTGGGCTCTCCCTTGGATACTTTTATCCGGATGCTCCGGAATTTGACTGCTATGAAGTGATTTCAGAAAAAGAAGCAATTGGACTTTTAAATGGGGATTAGTGTGTTCATCTTATGGTGTACGTACATCCCCATTTTATTTTATCAAATACATAAATTTTATATTAGGTTATCTAGTTGTTATAATATCTCTAGATTTTTCATCAAAATTTTCTTTCTTTATTTCCCTTATAAAACTCCAACAATAGTGGAATAACATAACCATAGAACTTTGCTTTTTTATAATAAAAAGGCTGAGGCTTATTTTTGTAAGAAAAACACAAAACTGATAAAAATTTTCATCTAATTTCCATTGTTTCGATAGTTGCAAATGAGAACTGATGGTGCTATACTCACATATAGTTAATTAGCTAATGATTAAGAAGCTAACAGAAGGGGGTGTTATAGATGATGCCAGTAAGCGGAAATGAGGACGAAAATAAAGATTTGCCTCATTCCATGCGGAGAAGCGTAATGATAAGCTATATGAAGACCATGAAACTGCACCGCTGCATTCTGGAGATGCGTTTAAAAAATACCGGCGTTTACCGCAGCCAGCATCAGATTTTGATGATATTGACAGACCATACCAACTTATCTCAAAAAGAACTGGCGGAACGACTCTATGTTTCAACTGCCACCATAGCGGTGTCAGTTAAAAAGTTGGAACAGGGCGGATATATTACCCGCATTATGGATCAGAAGGATAATCGTATGAATAAACTTTGTGTTACAGATAAAGGCAGGCATATGGTTGAAATAAGCAGGGAATATTTTATGAGTGTAGAGACCAGGATGTTTCATGATTTTACAAAAGAGGAGTTGGCTGTCATGGAGCAATTTATGAATCGAATATACAATAATTTATCTGAAATCCAAATGGATAAGGACATGACAGAAAGAGAGGATTGATGGTTTGAAGATATATTGGAAATATATAAAGCCTTATCTTGCTGCATTTATTTTGGCACCATTATTGATGTTGACAGAAGTTTTGGGAGAGATCATACTTCCGAAGCTTACTTCCATGATTATCAATAACGGAGTGACGGGCAGAGATATAGGCTATATCATGAATACAGGCGCAGTCATGATTGGAATTGCGGTATTTATGGCTGTAGGTGGAATCGGAGGAGCTTATTTTTCAGCTAAGGCATCTATTTACTTTAGTACGGATTTAAGAAGGGACATTTTTCATAAAGTCCAACAGTTTTCTTTTAAAAATATTGATGAATTCAGCACAGGATCACTGATTACAAGATTAACCAATGACATACAGCAGATACAAAATGTCATTATGATGAGCCTTCGTATGTTGTTTCGTGCGCCAGGAATGCTAATAGGTGGCCTTATTATGGCGTATTTGATGAACAGTCAGTTGGTGATGATTCTTCTTGTTGTAATCCCTTTGCTTATCATTGCAATTGCTATTATTTTAATAACTGCATATCCACGATTTCAGGCGATGCAAAAGAAGATCGACCGATTAAATTCTGGTGTTCAGGAAGCTCTTACCAATGTGCGTGTAATTAAATCCTTTGTGAGAGAAGATCATGAGGAAGAGAGATTTAAAGTTACCAACAAAGATTTAAAGGAAGGCAGCCTTTCAGCGATGCAGGTAGTTGTTACCGCTTTTCCGGTTATGATGCTGGCTATGAATTTCACTACCATCGCCGTTGTATGGTATGGCGGCAACTTGATAATTGCTGGAAAGATGCCGGTAGGAGATCTGACTGCATTCACCATTTATATTGTACAGATACTTATGTCCCTTATGATGTTATCCATGGTATTTTTGCAGGCCTCTCGTGCTATGGCTTCTTTAAAACGTGTCAATGAAATTTTAAATACAGAAATTGATTTGACTGATGAAGACGCAACTCAAAAGAATGCAATCGTTTCAAAGGGTAAGGTTGAGTTTTGTGATGTTAGCTTCCAATACCATAAAGGCAAAGAAGATATGGTTCTGAAAAAAATCAATTTCACAGCCGAGCCAGGAGAAACCATCGGTATCATCGGTTCTACCGGAAGCGGCAAAACTTCTTTGGTGCAACTGATCCCACGCCTTTATGATGCAGATGCGGGCAAAGTCATGGTGGATGGCATTGATGTTAAGGATTATTCTCTTCGAAATTTAAGAGAAAGTGTTGCCATGGTATTGCAGCAAAATGTTTTGTTTTCAGGTACCATAGAAGAAAATCTTCTCTGGGGAGATGAGACTGCTTCAACGGAAGATGTGATTCAAATGGCAGAAAGTGCTCAAGCCAATGGCTTTGTTACAAGCTTTAAAGATGGCTATCAGACCGATCTTGGGCAGGGTGGATCCAATGTGTCCGGCGGTCAAAAACAAAGGCTTTGTATTGCAAGAGCCCTGTTAAAGAGACCAAGAATATTAATTTTAGATGACAGTACATCTGCAGTGGATACAGCAACAGAAGCAAAGATTCGTGAATGCTTTCAGACGACCTTAAAGGAAACAACTAAATTTATCATTGCACAGAGAATTGGTTCCGTAGAAATGGCGGATAAGATTATAGTGCTTGATGAAGGAGAGATTGTTGGAATGGGATCTCACGAAGATCTGATGATAAACTGTGAAGCATACCAGGAAATTTATTATTCACAGAGAGATAAAAAAGAGGAGGTGGGTGCGTAGATGGACAATACACAAAGAATTGAAAGCTTAAAACGTCGTTACGGACGTTCGGTACCACCCACCAAACGTAGTGGCGGTATGGGTGGAAGAAGAGCGATAAAAACTGGTACGCCTAATAATACAAAAGCAACCATAAGACGCCTCTTATCCTATTTAAATGATTACAAACTTACCATGGGGCTGGCACTTATCTCTGTGGTTGTAGGAACTCTGGCACAGCTCACCGGAGCTTATATGTTAAGGCCTATCATCAATCAGTTTATTGCTCCTCCAGATGGCAGTCCGGGAAATGTAGCTGGTCTGTTAAGAGGAATCACCTTAATGGCAGCAGTTCTGTTAATAGGTGTGGCGGCAAACTACGTACAATCCAGGCTCATGTTGACCGTTGCTCAAAATGCGCTTCAGAAAATCAGAAACGATCTGTTTGGTAAAATGCAGTCTTTGCCGGTTCGCTTTTATGACAGCAACAATAACGGCGATCTTATGAGTCGCTTCAGCAACGATGTAGATACCATTGGGCAGATGTTAAGCAGTACTTTGATTCAGCTGTTTTCGGGTGCATTAAGCATCGTGGGAACACTGATACTTATGATCTACACCAATATCTGGCTGACTCTTGTAACCGTTGTTCTTGTTCCGATTATGGTGAATGCGGGGAAGGCAATCGCGGGAAGAAGTCAGAAGTACTTCTCAGCACAGCAGGCTTCTTTGGGTGCGGTGAATGGATATATTGAAGAAACAATCACCGGACAAAAGGTAGTTAAGGTGTTTTGTCATGAGGATGTGGCAGAAGAAGAGTTTGGAATTTTGAATGAAGATTTAAGAAATAACATGATTCATGCACAGTTTTTTGGCGGAGTTATCATGCCTGTTATGGGAAATCTCAGTCAGCTTAATTATATATTGACTGCATGCATTGGTGGGTTTTTATGTGTTGTTCGTGGATTTGATGTGGGAGGACTAACTGTCTTTTTATCTTTCTCCAGACAATTTAGCCGTCCAATTAATGAGATCTCCATGCAGCTTAGCAATGTTTTCTCTGCCCTGGCAGGAGCAGAGCGTGTCTTTACCATTATGGATGAAAAGCCAGAGCCAGAAGATGATAAGGACGCTGTCGTGTTAGAACCAATGAGCGGAACGGTAGAATTGAAAGATGTTACTTTTGGTTACAACTCAGATAAGGTGATATTAAAAAATATCAGCCTATATGCAAAACCTGGACAGAAGATCGCTTTTGTGGGATCAACTGGAGCTGGAAAGACTACCATAACAAATCTATTAAATCGCTTTTATGATATTCAGAGCGGCGAAATCACCATTGATGGTACGGATATCCGTCATTTGAAGAAGCATAATTTGCGCGAAAACATTGCCATGGTACTGCAAGATACACATTTATTTACCGGTACAGTAATGGAAAACATTCGTTACGGAAGGCTTGATGCCAGTGATGAAGAAGTAATAGAAGCGGCAAAAACAGCATCAGCATATTCCTTTATTACAAGACTCCCTTCTGGATTTGATACGGTTTTGGAAGGTGATGGAGCTAATTTAAGCCAGGGACAAAGACAGCTACTAAATATTGCAAGAGCTGCCATCTCTAAGGCACCCATTCTAATTCTTGACGAAGCAACCAGTTCTGTAGATACCAGGACGGAAAAGCATATTGAAAGGGGAATGGACCGTCTAATGGAGGATAGAACTACCTTTATTATTGCTCATCGACTGTCAACGGTTCGCAATTCCAATGCCATTATGGTGCTAGAGAATGGAGAAATCATTGAACGGGGCAATCATGACGAACTATTGGCACAAAAAGGCCGATATTATGAACTTTATACAGGTGTAGTAGAGCTTGATTGAGAGTCAAGTTTGACTATCTGATACCAGGAGCAGGGATATATTTTGTCCATGCTCCTGGTTTTTTGTAAAAGAAATAAAGGATTTTTAGAAAAAAGGAATAGAAAAGCTAGTATGAAATAAAATATGATGGTGAGAAAGATGAGAAACTGTCGTTATATGGCGTAAGATTTTTCGTTGTTTCAGCTTACAAATTATGGTATACTGTTAAAACCATAAGCGTTTGCATAGAAAGGGGTAGTTAGATGGGTTTGCCTACATTTAAAGGCGGCATTCATCCTTATGAAGGTAAGGAATTGTCTGAAAATAAACCGATAGTCTTACTTGAACCAAAGGGTGAGATGGTATTTCCATTGTCCCAGCATATCGGTGCTCCCGCCAAGTCTTTGGTGGCAGCAGGGGATAAGGTTTTAATCGGACAGAAAATTGGAGAAATGGATGGTGCTATTTCAGCCTGTATCATTAGTTCTGTATCAGGCACAGTAAAAGGAATTGAATCAAGAATGACAGCAGGTGGTTCCTTAGTCCCTTCTATTATTATTGAAAATGACGGACAGGAACAGACCGTGGAATCTTTTGGCATAAAGCGAGATATTGAGACATTAACAAAAGAAGAGATTCGTGAGATAATAAAAGAATCAGGTATTGTTGGCCTTGGAGGGGCAGGATTTCCTACCTGCGTAAAACTATCCCCAAGAGAAGATGCCAAGATTGATACGGTAATTGTTAACGGGGCAGAATGTGAACCGTATCTAACCTCTGATTATCGCATGATGATAGAGGAGCCGGAAAAGCTTATTAAGGGTCTTCAAATTATACTTCGCTTGTTTGAAAATGCAAGGGGAGCAATTGGTATTGAAAATAATAAGCCAGAAGCAATAAAAAAGTTACAAGAGCTTGTAAAGGATGAACCAAGGATCACCATATTCCCTGTGAAATCAAAGTATCCCCAAGGTTGGGAGAAGACCTTGATTTATAGCATTACAGGAAGAAGGGTAGGCACGAATCTTTTGCCTGCAGAAGTTGGCTGTATCGTAGACAATGTGGATACTGTGATTTCCATTTACGAAGCGGTGGCAGAGTGTAAGCCCCTGATCCGTAGAATTATAACCGTGACAGGAGATGCCATAGAAAATCCTCAGAATTATAATGTAAGAATAGGTGCCAGTTATGAGTTACTAGTAGAAGCTTCGGGAGGATTTAAGGCGGAGCCAGTTAAGCTGATTTCCGGTGGACCGATGATGGGACGTGCCTTAGCTGATACAAACATCCCGGTTACTAGGCTTTCCTCCGCGCTTCTTTGTATGGCGGACGATGAGGGCACCAATGATCCAGTCACATCTTGTATCCGTTGTGGCAGATGTGTCAGCGTCTGTCCAGGTCGTATCGTACCACAGCAGATGATTATAGCGGCAGTTCACTCTGATATCGATCGGTATTTGAAATTAAATGGAACTAACTGCTGCGAATGCGGAAGCTGTTCCTATATCTGTCCGGCCAGGATTCCCCTTACCGAGAACTTTTCTATGATGAACCGTAAGGTATACGAGGTTGAAAAATCGGGCAGGAGGAATCAAAATGACTAAATCTTTAAGCATCTCAGCGTCACCTCATATCAGAAGTCAGGTAACAACCCCGAACATTATGTTTGACGTGGCAATTGCCATGATTCCTGCATCTGCATACGGAGTATATCAGTTTGGAATTAAAGCGGCCCTAGTTTTATTTGTCACTGTAATTTCTTGTGTACTCAGTGAATTTGTTTATCAATCACTCATGGGCAAACCGGTTACGGTAAGTGATGGAAGTGCTTTGGTTACCGGCATGATACTTGGACTTAATATGCCACCAACCATATCCCTATGGATTCCCTTTTTAGGCGGTATTTTTGCTATTATTGTTGTAAAACAGTTATTTGGCGGCATAGGTCAGAATTTCATGAACCCAGCCCTGGCAGCCAGATGTTTTCTGCTTATATCTTTTGCAGGTGAGATGACCACGTTTACATACCATGACACGGTTGTAAGCCCAACTCCACTTGCTGCACTAAAGGCAGGACAGTCTGTGGATCTAACCGCCATGTTTATTGGAAAGATCCCAGGATCTATGGGTGAAGTATCTGTAATTGCCCTTTTAATTGGCGCTGTTTATATGTTGGTCCGCAAGGTAATTACTCTAAGAATACCAGCCGCTTATCTAATTACCTTTGCTTTGTTTGTCTTTATTTTTGGACGACAGGACTTAAGTTACGTACTAGCTCATCTTTGTGGGGGCGGTGTTATCTTTGGTGCATTCTTTATGGCAACGGATTATTCCTCCAGCCCCATTACAAGCAAAGGTCAAATTCTTTTTGGAATACTGCTGGGTATATTAACTGGATTGTTCCGCTTGTTTGGCGGTTCTGCGGAAGGTGTCTCTTATGCCATTATTATAAGCAACCTTTTCGTACCGTTAATTGAGGAAATATCTTTTCCAATCCCATTTGGAAAGGAGAGAAGATAAGATGAAAAGTAAAACAATTATAAAAGATGCGTTCATACTTTTTGCCATAACTGTAATATCTGGACTAATTCTTGGCGGTGTTCATGAACTAACAAAAGATATTATTGCAAATTCTTCCAATTCCGCATATATGGAAGCCTACAAAACTGTATTTCCTGATGCTGCTGAGTTTAAAGAAGATGATAAGCTGACAGAAGCTCTTAAAAAGACCAATGAAGAGCTTCCTTCACAAGATTATGGTAATGTGGGGATTGATCAGGCATTGCAAGTGATCGACAAAAGCGGAGCAACCATGGGTTATCTGGTTACGTCACATTCCAATGACAGTTATGATGGTTTGGTTAAAATTTTGGTTGGAGTGAATGAAGACAAGACGATAAAAGGAATTGAAATGTTAGAACTTAATGATACTCCTGGCCTGGGTCAGAGGGCAGAAGAGCCGGAATTTAAGGGACAATTTGCTGGAAAATCAGGAGAAAGCCTGACGGTTACCAAATCAGGTAATGCAAGCGATACCGAGATCAATGCCATCAGCGGAGCCACCATAACCTCCCGTGCCGTAACAAATGCAGTCAACGCAGTCCTTTATCTTGTATCTCATAATGTGGACCAATAGGAGGTGAAGAGATGAAAAATCAGAACATGGAACGCTTATTAAACGGCATAGGAAAGGAGAATCCTACTTTTGTCTTGATGCTTGGCATGTGTCCCACCCTGGCTGTTACTACTTCATTGATCAACGGCTTTGCCATGGGGATTTCTACAGCATTGGTATTAATATTTTCCAATATCTTAATCTCACTTCTCCGTAAGATTATTTCTGACAATATTCGGATTCCAGCGTATATTGTAATTATTGCCACTTTGGTAACGACGGTTCAGATGCTTTTGCAGGCATATATCCCGTCTCTTTATACCGCACTTGGAATATACATTCCACTTATTGTGGTAAACTGTATCATCTTAGGCAGAGCGGAGTCTTTTGCTTCTAAGAATAACGTGATAGTCTCAGCTTTTGACGGACTGGGCATGGGGATCGGATTTACCATTGCTTTGACCTTAATTGGTTTTATTCGTGAAATTCTTGGCGCGGGTTCCGTGTTAGGCACAGTGGTGATACCAGAAAGATACCATATTACTGCTTTTGTATTGGCACCAGGTGCGTTCTTTGCCCTTGCCGTACTCACCGCGTTACAAAATAAATTCAAGGCTCCATCGGCAACCAACGGCGAATCTGGTTCCTGTGGTGTAGGCTGTGGCTCCTGTGGGGAACTTTCTGGGAAGAAGAGTCGGGTAGCTGGAAACCATGGGAATAAGAAAGAATAGGAGGATAAAAGGATGAAAGAACTGTTGTTAATTGCTGTGGGCGCTGCTCTGGTGAACAACGTAGTACTCAGTCAGTTTCTTGGTTTATGCCCGTTTCTTGGGGTCTCAAAAAACGTAAAAACTGCATCTGGAATGGGAGCCGCGGTGGTTTTCGTCATCACTATTTCCTCCCTGGTTACCAGTATCATTTACAATGGAATTTTGGTAAATTTTCATCTGGAATATCTCCAGACTATGGCATTTATTCTGGTGATTGCGGCTCTTGTTCAACTTGTTGAGCTGTTTATGAAAAAAAATATGCCGCCTCTTCATAAGACTATGGGAATCTATCTGCCACTAATCACTACCAACTGTGCAGTGCTTGGAGCGGCTCTTACCAATGTTTCAAAAAACTATGGAATCATACAAAGCGTTGTAAATGGAATCGGTATATCCGTTGGTTTTACAATAGCAATCGTCATGCTGGCAGGAATCAGGGAGAAAATTAAATATAACGATATCCCTGAATCCTTTAAAGGTTCTCCTATTATTTTAATAACAGCAGGACTTATGGCAATTGCATTTTTTGGGTTTGCAGGGTTGATATAAGGAGGGAGAACAATTGACATGATAACTGGTATGCTTTATGCAGCTGCTGTTTTAGGTATTACGGGTCTCTTCATTGGTTTACTCCTTGGCATAGCCGGCGAGAAATTGAAAGTAGAGACTGACCATAAAGAAGGCTTGGTAAGAAAGGCACTGCCAGGGATTAACTGCGGCCGATGCGGCTATGCGGGCTGTGATGCGCTGGCTAAGGCCATTGCGGAAGGCAGTGCTCCAACTACAGCCTGTCCTGTAGGTAGAGCAAAAACAGCGGAGAAAATCCTTGAAATAATGACCGGCCCATAGATAAAAAATTAGAAATCCCCCTGAAGCGTTTATGCGTTTCAAGGGGATTTCTTCTATATTAGAAATTAAAATATTTAATTGTGTTATTATAGGAAATACCTTCAATAATTTCTTTTAATGCCTTCTGATCATTTGGATATTCTCCATTATCTACCCAGCCACCGATTAATTCACAGAGGATTCTGCGGAAATATTCGTGTCTTGTATAAGATAAGAAGCTTCTGGAATCGGTCAGCATTCCAATGAAGTTACCAAGACAGCCAAGGTTTGCAAGAGAAGTCATCTGCTCTATCATTCCTGTCTTATGATCATTAAACCACCATGCAGAACCCTGCTGGATCTTTCCTGGATAATCACTCTGGAAGCAGCCAAGGATAGTTCCGATGGAAGCGTTGTCATTTGGATTTAAGGAATAAATAATGGTTTTAGGGATCTCGTTGGTAGCACTTAGATCATTTAAAAAATCTGCCATCTGAGCAGATGGAGCGTAGTTATTGATACAGTCATAGCCGGTATCAGCACCAATTGCTTCAAACATCATAGCATTGTTATCGCGCTTACAGCCATAATGAAGCTGCATTACCCAACCCATGCGATTGTATTCTTTAGCAACAAATAACATGAATGCAGTCTTGTATTTTAATTCATCATCTTTTGAGATAGTCTCTCCAGAAAGACCTTTTGCAAAGATTGCTTCCAGTTCAGCGTCGTCTGCTGGCACGTACATAACATACTCAAGTGCGTGGTCAGAAACGGAACAGCCCTGGTTCTTAAAGAATTCCATACGGTTAATAAGAGCAGCCTTTAAGGAGGCAAAATCCTTAATCTCCATACCGCTTACCGTTGACAATTTGGCAATGTAGGAGGCAAAATCAGGTTTCTCTACGTTCATAGCCTTGTCCGGTCTCCAAGCTGGAAGAACCTTAGTGTCAAAAGAAGAATCAGCAGCAATCTTCTGATGCCATTCTAAGGTATCCGCAGGATCGTCTGTGGTACAGATTACAGTTACATTAGACTGTTTGATAATATTGCGTGCGCTCATAGAAGCATCATGAAGTTTTTCATTGCATAAATTCCATACTTCTTCAGCGGTATCGCCGTTTAAATAACCAGTATAGCCAAAGTATCTCTGAAGTTCTAAGTGGCTCCAGTGATAGAGAGGATTGCCAATGAGCTTTGAAAGAGTCTCGGCCCATTTCTGGAATTTTTCACGATCTGTAGCATCGCCAGTGATATATCTTTCGTCCACACCGTTAGAGCGCATCTGGCGCCATTTATAATGGTCACCGCCTAACCATACCTGGGTAATGGTGTCGAACTTGCGGTCTTCAAAGATTTCCTGAGGATTGATGTGGCAATGGTAATCCACAACGGGCATTTTCTCCGCATAGGTGTGGAAAAGTGATTTTGCAGAATCGTTAGACAGTAAAAAATCCTGGTCCATAAATTGTTTCATGTTAGTGAGTCCTCCTTGTATATATGATTAAAAATTAGTAGTACCTCGTTTGACTAACTCCGGTGTTATGGTTGTTTTTGCCGGTACGTTTCCATTGTTTAGCACCTTCATCAAAGTATGAATCGTAGTAGTGCAGATGGCTTCCACTTTATTATCTACAGAAGTGATCTCAGGAGTCGTACATCTTGACAGAATGGAGTTATTATAACCAATTATATTAATATCCTCTGGAATCTTTAGACCGGACTGATCTCCATATTTGACCGCACTGACAGCCAAAATGTCTTCTGCAGCAAAGACCGCATCAAAATGAATTCCTTTTGAGGAAAGAAGCTTAAGATGCTCCATAGCAGAGTCAATATCCTTTGGACAAAGTACCAAAAGTTCATCACGTAGTGGTAAACCAGCATCTTCCAATGCTTTACGATACCCGGAAAGTTTTAATAAATTACTATAAGAGTTACCGGAATAAAGGTAAAGTATAGATTTGCGTCCTGCATGAATCAGTTTTGTTACAGCATCGTATACCGCTGCCTGGTCATCGCAGACTGTGCTATAGATCTGTTCTCCATCCAGATGGCCGTTGACCAGCATAATAGGGATGTCCTTCGCCGCCTCTAACAGATAGGCATTGTCCTTTGCTTTTGCTTCTATATAATGGGAACCAGTTAAAATAATGGCGTCCACCCGCTTAGAACAAAGGAGTTCCAAGTATTTCTTCTTTGTTTCAGGGAGATAACCACTGCAGCAGAGGATGGAATCATATCCATTACTTCTTAGCTCTTTCTCAAGATAGGAAATAGCCTCCGCAAGCCATGGGTCTGAGGAGTCGGAGCACATGATACCTATGGTCTTCATCGTATTGAGCCCCAAGCTTCTTGCAAATACGTTAGGGGTATAACCCAGCTCCTCCATGACAGCAACAACCCGTTGTCTGGTCTTTTCGCTGACATTAGGATTCCCATTGATTACCCGTGAAACGGTGGCAATTGAAACGTGGGCATGTTTGGAAACATCATAGATATTCAAAAGCAACACCTCCGTAATTGTAAGTATTTACATACCTCACTTATTATACCTAATTATGATGTATAATACAATCCCTGATTTATTTTTTTCCACAAATATGTCAGCAAATGAGTGCTATAATGTAAATGCTTTCAAAATCTTCGTATATGCGAAAATTGACTTGCATTATTTTGTTTCTAAGGAGTATACTAAGATGGAGAAATGGAGGCAAGCTATGAAACTCAATAGAACCACCCAAAGAACAGTGGAAATATTAAAACTTATTTCCCGGTCACCGGAAGGTGCCACATTAGACGATCTCTGTGAAAAACTGGATTTGCCAAAGACAAGTGCCTATGATATCGTGACCACCCTTGCAGAGATGGGAATGGTAAATGTTAAGAGAGGGCAGAAGCAAAATTATACCATAGGCTTAATGTCTTACCGCATAGGAGTCAATTATACAAACAATCTGAATTTCATAGGCACCATAGAGCCAATATTAAAGGCATTTGCGAAAGAAGTAGGGAAGACAATCTTCTTTGGAGTGCCCTCCGACCATCATGTGGTATACATATGCAAATTTGAGCCGGAAAACCCGATTATCACCACAGCAACCGTCGGATCGAGAAATCCTATGTACTGCACCTCCCTTGGAAAAGTTATTTTAGCTTACAGCGAGGAAGAAAAGAGGGAGCAGATGATCGGCCGTATCAAATTTACTCCGTTTACCGAGCGTACCATAAAGGACAGAGACCAACTTCTTCAAGAACTTGAAGAGGTGAAGGAGAGGGGATATGCCTTTGACGCAAGAGAGATGGAAGAGCATATGCAGTGTGTCGGCGCCCCTATATTTGACCGGGATGGCAATGTATTAGGAGCCATCAGCATGTCTACTCTTTATAAGCCTGCGGAGGACTATGTTGCCCTTGGAAACATGATATCGGAAAAGGCAATGGAGGTTTCCAGGTTATTAGGTTATCTTGGAAAAATATGAGGAATACCTGTTGACAAAATCAATAGAAACGATTAATATTCAAGTATAAGAATCGTAAATATGAAGTTGATTCGTATATACGAATTAAGAGAAGGAGAGAGCAAGAATCATGAAAAAAGAACAAGTTTTATCTAAGATGAAAAAAGACTGCCTTGTAGCTGTTGTTCGTGCAAAGAACTTAGAGCAGGGTGAAACATTAGTTGACGCTATCATCGCAGGCGGTATTAATTTTATTGAAATCACTATGACTATGGATGAAGGAAACCCAGTGGAATTCATCGCAAAAATGTCTGAAAAATATAAGAGTAATGAGGATGTTGTTATCGGTGCAGGTACTGTACTTGATCCTGAAACAGCAAGAGCAGTCATCCTTGCAGGTGCAAATTACGTAGTAAGCCCTGGCTTAAACGTAGATACAATCAAACTTTGCAACCGTTACAGAGTACCAATGCTTCCAGGCGTTATGACTCCAACCGAAGCGATTACAGCATTAGAGGCTGGTTGTGAGATCATTAAGATCTTCCCAGGCAATATCATGGGACCATCTGCAATTAGCTCCTTTAAAGGACCTCTTCCACAAGGTGATTTCATGCCATCAGGTGGTGTTGATGTTGATAACGTTGACAAATGGATCAAAGCTGGCGCATATGCAGTTGGTACAGGAAGCAGTTTAACAAAGGGCGCTAATACAGGCGATTTCGCAGCAGTTACTGCAAAAGCAAAAGAATTTGTTGAAGCAGTAGAAGCAGCACGCAAATAAAAAACTAACATCAGAAATTAAGGAGAATACACAATGGCAAAGATCGTAACCATGGGCGAAATCATGTTAAGATTATCTACCCCGAACAACGAGAAATTTATTCAGGCAGATGAATTTGATGTAAACTACGGCGGCGGAGAAGCTAACGTAGCTGTTTCTTTAGCTAATTATGGACATGAAGCTGAGTTTGTATCTGCAGTACCAAAGAATCCAATTGGTGAATGTGCAGTTGCAGCACTTAGAAAATATAATGTAGGAACAAAGCATGTAGCTAGAGGCGGAGAGAGACTTGGTATCTATTTCTTAGAGACAGGTTCCGCTATGAGAGCTTCTACCGTAGTTTACGATAGAGCACATTCTTCTATTTCTACAGCACAAGCTTCTGATTTCAACTTTGATGAGATCTTTGAAGGCGCTGACTGGTTCCACTTTACTGGAATTACACCAGCAGTAAGCGATGGCGCTGCAGAACTGACTGAAGCAGCCCTAAAGGCAGCTAAGGCTCACGGCGTAACTGTTTCTGTAGATTTAAACTTCCGTAAGAAATTATGGTCTTCTGAAAAAGCTCAGAAGGTTATGACAAACTTAATGCAGTATGTTGATGTTTGTATTGGTAATGAAGAGGACGCAGAAAAGGTTCTTGGATTCAAGCCAGGCAATACAGATGTAACAAGCGGAGAACTTGAATTACAGGGTTATGTTGATATCTTTAATCAGATGATCGACAAATTCGGCTTTAAGTATGTAGTAAGCTCCTTACGTGAGAGCCGTTCTGCATCTGATAATGGCTGGTCTGCATGTATCATGGATGGTGCAAGCCGTGAATTCTATCACTCCAGAAAATATCATGTTACCCCTATCGTAGATCGTGTAGGCGGCGGAGATTCCTTCGCAGCAGGTGTTATCTGTGGAATGGTTGACAAAAAAGACTTTAAGGGTGCTCTTGAGTATGCAGTAGCAGCTTCAGCATTAAAGCATACAATTCCTGGAGATTTCAACCTGGTAACAAGAGAAGATGTTGAGACTCTTGCAGGCGGAGACGGATCAGGTCGCGTTCAGAGATAATCACTGACCGGCTGTTTTAAGACAGGAGAATTTTAATCCTGCCATTTAAATAGGGATAAAAACATTGGGGGTCATGTAGAATGATCCCCTTTTTTAAAACTTATGGAGGAAATAATAGTATGAGCGACAGACCATTTGATTTATTAACCCTTGGTGAACTGCTTTTGCGTCTGTCTCCGGCAGGTGTGGAGAGACTTGTCAGAGGCGATTCCTTTCAAAAACAGGTTGGGGGAGCGGAGTTAAACGTTGCAGTAGGAGCCGCTCTTTTAGGACTTCATACCGGTTTGGTTACCCAACTTCCAGCTCACGATATGGGTAAATTTGCAAAGAATAAAGTTCGTTCCTATGGAATTAGCGATGATTATTTTGTTTATGATGAGAGCTCCAATGCAAGACTGGGACTTTATTACTATGAGTATGGTGCATATCCAAGAAAACCTAAGGTTGTTTATGATAGAAAGAACAGTTCCTTTGTCTACATTAATGAAGATTCTTTTCCAGATGATATGTACAAAGCAACTACTTGCTTTCATACAACAGGCATAACTCTTGCCCTATGTGAAAATACCAGAAAGACTGCCATAGATATGATTCGAAAATTTAAGGCATCTGGAACGATTATATCCTTTGATGTGAATTTCCGTGGCAATTTATGGACAGGGGAAGAGGCGAAGGAATGCATCGAGCAGATTCTTCCTTATGTAGATATTTTCTTCTGCTCCGAAGA
This sequence comes from Hungatella sp. UBA7603, assembly GCA_002478865.1. Lineage (GTDB taxonomy): Bacteria > Bacillota > Clostridia > Lachnospirales > Lachnospiraceae > Lacrimispora. Next base: position 42,812 of record DLJZ01000015.1, on the reverse strand, counting down.
TACAGCTAGACTGACCTTTAAAAAAGAGGGAACTGTCAAAGAGATGATGAAGAGCTTTACAGAAGAATATCCAATTTCCATTGTAGCCTCCACTCAAAGAATCGTACATAGCCCCAAAAGCCATACCTTTGGATCGGTTATATACGATGGCTCCAGAGGAGAATATTACGAAGAAGACCCATATCACAACATTGATGTGGTAGATCGAATCGGAAGCGGAGATGCCTATATTGCGGGAGCGCTTTATGGTCTCTTAAGCAGCGGTGGTGACTGCATGAAAGCAGTTCAGTACGGTAATGCCACTGCAGCCTTAAAGAATACCATTCCTGGAGATTTACCAACCTCAGATTTAAGTGAGGTTAATACGGTAATCCGGGAACATAATGATAAAGGCCCTCAAAGTGAGATGAGTAGATAAGAAGTACTGCATTACAATTATAAACTGGAATTAAAAAATACGTCTTAATCATTGGCGTGATCACTGTCTTATGGACAGGAGCACACCAAGCGGCTGAGTAAGCCAGATTAAGGCGTATTTTTGTATCGTTTTTTATTAATTTCCACATTCAATGCTGATTTCATTGAACTTTTCTAAAATATATTCTATGTTTAAGCTGCTTTTCTCTTCATTGGCCTTATCGATGACTGCATTGCCCTGATGCATCATCAAAAGACGGTTTCCATATTCCACCGCATAGCGTAGGTTATGGGTTACCATGATGGTGGTCAGTTGTTTTTCTTTTACAATCTGATCTGTCAGCTGCATGATGATTTCTGCAGTTTTAGGATCCAATGCGGCAGTATGTTCATCAAGGATTAAAAACTCAATCGGTGTCATGGTTGACATGAGAAGAGCCATGGCCTGTCGTTGTCCTCCCGATAATACACCTACCTTTACATGCATCTTATCTTCAAGGCCAAGACCTAGAGAGCGAAGCTGATCCCTGTAAAAATCAATGCGGCTTTTGTTGGTACCAGGAAGCAGGTTAAAAGGTTTACCTTTGGTATCTGCAATTGCCATATTTTCAAGAATGGTCATATTAGGACAAGTCCCTACCGAAGGATTCTGATAAACTCTGCCAATACGGCGAAGGCGTTTATGTTCTGGCATGTTGCTGATATCTGTGCCGTTAATTTGAATGGAACCGCTGTCTAAAGGAATGCTGCCACAGATGATGTTTAAAAGAGAGGTCTTTCCGGAACCATTACTTCCTACGACAGATACAAATTGCTGATCTTCTATGGTCAGCTTAAAGTTCTCAAACAGGCACATCTCATTGACTGTTCCATGATTGTAATATTTATTGATGTTACGAAGTTCAAGCATGATTTTTCACCTTCTTTTCTCTTCCGTTGCTTATTACCAGAATGCCTAAAAATAGAGCGGAGGTAATAATCCTTAAGTCAGAAGCCTCCATACCAAAGAAGATTGCAAGTGATACACAGGCCTTGTAGACAATGGAACCAACGATTACAGCAGTCGTTGCTTTTATGGCACCGAATCGTTTTAGTAGCTTCGTTCCAATGATAACGTTGGCAAGACCAATTACAATAGTACCGGTTCCCATACTGATGTCAAAGAAACCTTTTTGCTGACAGTAAACCGATCCAGCTAGGGCAGCAAGACCATTTGCAATGGAAAGGCCCAGAATTTTAACCGTTCCTTTGTCCTTGGCAAGTGAGGTGACAAGTGTCTCGTTATCCCCTACAGCTCTTAAAAGATAGCCGGATCTGGTCTTTAAAAATAAATCAAGTAGTATTTTAGCAATCAGCACAATAACTACCAATATGACAATTACACTTACTTCAGAAAGTCCCTGAGGCATGATCTTGTTAATAAGAGGATTTGAGAAAATTGAGTCACTATTAAAAAACGCGACATTGGACTTCCCCACAAGTCTTAAGTTAACGGAGTAAAGTGCAGTCATGACAATAATACCCGACAAAAGATCTCTTACCTTTAATTTTACGTGGATAATACCTGTAATGCACCCAGCCAAAGCGCCTGCAATAAAAGCGAGGAACAAAGCGAGGAGAGGGTTAACTCCAGCTAAAACTAAAACTGCGGTGATTGCGCCTCCCAGTGGAAAGGTACCATCCACAGACAGATCCGGAAAATCTAGGATCTTATAGGTAATGTAAACGCCCAGTGCCATGATGGCATAAACCAGGCCTTCTTCAATAACGCCAAGTATAATTGACATGATATGACTTCCTCCAATATGTTTCTATATAATCTTTGTATTATTTGATTTCTTTAAAAAGCTCAGCGGCAGAATCTGTAAGTTCGGTTGGTAAGGTAATTCCAAGATTTTCAGCTACCTTTGTATTACCATAGAATGCTGCATCTTTGATAACTTCATACTTTATCTCACTTGCTTTTGCCTCGCCTTTTAAAACCTTAGCGGCCATTTTGCCAGTCTGCTTGCCTAAATCTACATAATCAAGTCCCATAGCGGCGATACAGCCGATTTTAACCTGCTCGATTTCACTTCCAAATACTGGTATGTTTTTCTTGCCAGCTTTATCTATAATAAGTGGAAGAGAGCTGACAACCGTATTATCAGTTAAGTTATTTAAACAGTCCACTTTTCCTAAAAGGTTGTCGGTTGCAAGAGGAATATCAGCAGAAGCAGAGATTGGTCCTTCTACGATTTCAAAGCCATAATTTGGAGCGGCTTTCTTATATTCTGCAATGGTGGTTTCTGAGTTAACTTCACTTGTGCTATAGAGAATTCCAATGGTTTTTGCATCAGGGAGTATCTTACGGATCATCTCAAGCTGTTTTTCTACGGGTAGTTTATCACTGGTTCCTGTGATTTCTCCAACAGAACCTCCATCTTCTTTCGCCAGGGCTGCAGCTACAGGATCTGTGACAGCAGTATAGATGACTGGAATATCTGTCTTTTTTGCGCCGCTGTACGCTGCTTGAGCCATAGGAGTTGCAATGGCACAGATAAGGTCACTTTTCTTAGCAATAAAGTTATTTACAATCTGGCTTGCGGTACCACCATCTGCCTGAGCGTTTTCATACATAATGGTAAGATTCTTGCCATCTTCAATGCCTTCTTCTTTGAGACCTTGAATAAAACCTTCCCGGCAGTTATCCAGTGATCCGTGTTCTGCAAATTGAGCCACACCTATGGTGTAAGTTGCATCTTTGGAACCTGCAGCACCTTTTTCTGGAGCCTTTGAACAGGCAGAGAGAGCTGTAGCAGCAATTGCTGAGATTAATAACAGTTTAACAGATTTTTTCATAAAATATGTCCTCCTTCATTGATTTTCGTTCATTGGTTGATTGATGATTAAATATCGTGAAACAAAAAAAGTCTCAAGTACGTAAAATAAACGTACTTGAGACGAATTATACAATCCGCGGTGCCACTCAATTTGACTTTAAAAAGTCCACTTATCATATACTGACATATATGCCACTGGTAATAACGGTTGTGGAATCCGTCAGCCCCTACAAAATACTAGGTTCAAGGCTGCCCTCAAAAGTCCATTCGGCTATCCGCTCTATACCGCACTCACACCACCGGCGGCTCTCTGAAATATTGCAGGTAAAGCTTACTTCTCTTTTTCAACGGTTTGTTTTATTAGTCACTATCTTAATGCGTTAAAGTCATTTTGTCAATATGTATTTGAAAAATCGTCTATAAGTATATTTCCATTCTTGGAAGCACCTAGAAGACTTGCATATTACATAAGTAATTTGTTATAATATACGCACATACCATGGATTGTTTGCATGATTAGAAAAATAAATCAAAATATGACTGGAGGTTTTTACTTATGAAAAGATTACTGGTTGTTGTGGATATGCAAAATGATTTTATCGACGGTTCCCTTGGAACCTTAGAAGCTTTAAACATAGTTCCAAAAGTAAAGAAGAAAATAGATGAATATATGGCGTCGGATGACGAGGTGGTTTTTACGCTGGACACTCACGAAGAAAACTACATGGAGACTCAAGAAGGGAAAAACCTTCCGGTTTTACACTGTGTACGGGGAAGTAATGGCTGGGAGCTTCACGACTCACTTAAGAATTATAAAGGAAAACGATTTGAAAAAAACACATTTGGCAGTGAAGCGTTGGGTGAATTTATCAAAGACAAAGGATATGATTCTATCGAGCTTATTGGTCTATGCACGGATATCTGTGTGATTTCAAATGCCCTACTTTTAAAGGCATTTGAACCGGAGATTCCTCTTCGGGTGGATTCCTCCTGCTGCGCCGGAGTTACCCCGGAAAGCCATGATAATGCGCTAAATGCCATGAAGATATGTCACATCGAAGTGATTTGATTGATTTAAAAAGAGTTTGCTTTCTAATAATTAAATATAGAAATGAAATACAAAAACACGCCTTGTCTTGGTGGCTTACAAAGCCGTATGAAGACAAGGCGTGTTTTCACGTAATCCCATAAAGTTGAGAGATATCATTACCATCGATAAATTGTTGTCTTTGGACTCAATGTCCCAGCTTTTCCAGATCTTTATAAAAGCCTGGATATGAAATATTTACGCAGTCTGCTCCAAGAATTTCTGTTTCACCATCTGCGCACAAACCGGTAACTGCAAAGGTCATGGCGATTCGGTGGTCTAACTTGCTGTCAATGACAACACCGTGGAGGGGTCTTCCGCCACGAATAATCATTCCATCCTCAGTTTCTGTAACATCGGCTCCCATAGCTGTTAAGTTTTGAACCATAACTTCAATTCGATTGGATTCTTTCACTTTTAATTCAGCTGCATCCTTGATTATAGTTTCCCCTTCTGCAAAGCAAGCCATGGCAGCAATCATAGGAAGTTCATCAATAAGTCTAGGAATGATACTTCCTTCAATGGTGGTGCCGTGGAGAGAGGAGTATTTGACTAGAATATCTGCCGTTGGTTCCCCGGAATCCGTGTTTTCGTTTAAAAGGGTGATATTAGCCCCCATATCACGACATACAGAGAGGATGCCATCTCTGGTAGGATTAATACCCGTGTTACGGATGAGTATCTCAGAACCAGGAATTATAAGCCCTGCTGCGATAAAGAAAGCGGCAGAGGAGATGTCTCCAGGAACCTTGATCTTGTTGCCAAATAATTCCTTTGGAGGAGCAATGCATGCTGTGGTTCCTTCTGTCTTTACATCAGCACCAAAGTATTTTAACATAATTTCTGAATGATTTCTGGATATATATGGCTCGGTTACCCTCGTCTCACCTTCTGCATATAGGCCAGCTAATAAAATAGAAGATTTAATCTGGGCAGAAGCAACCTGGCTGGTATAGTGAATGCCATGAAGCTTTTTACCACTGATGGAAAGAGGTGCACAACCGTTGTCCTTTATACTCGTGATCTGTGCTCCCATGAGGGTTAGTGGCTCCATGATTCGCTTCATAGGACGTTTTTGAATGGAATCATCACCGGTCAGTGTGACGTCAAAGTCCTGAGCAGCCAAAATGCCTGAAATCAGGCGAGTTGTAGTTCCGCTGTTGCCACAGTCAAGAGTATCGACTGGGTTTTTTAGACCATGCAGGCCCCTTCCTTCTACAATAACGGAGTCTCCCTTTATATCAATAGAAACACCCATGCTCTGAAAGCAAGAGATGGTAGAGAGACAGTCGGCACCGGAAAGAAAATGACTGATTTCAGTCGTTCCTTTTGCAATGGAACCAAACATAACACTTCGGTGAGATATAGATTTATCCCCTGGGATGGTGATTTCTCCCTTTAAAGGGGAGGCTTTTGTAAATTTCATAAAGTACCTCTCTTAGTTCGGTATTAAGTCATAATGATATTTTTCCAACTGTTTCCAGGCGTTGTCCATAGCTTCTTTATCGTAAAATGCGATCCTTAAAGTGCCTTCTCCATGTTCTCTGTTATGATTAATACCTATATTACTTATGCTGATGCCCTTCGATGCAAGAATAACCGCCAAGGTGGAGATTGCTCCTACTTCATCTGCCATGTTTACCGTAAAGAAATAATCCGACTCAATAGGACCGGTTGCTTTTTCTGAAAAAGAATTCCTGTAATCTCTGGATGTCTCAAATAACTGGTAGATATATTGATTGTCCTTCGCCTCAATCACCTTAAGGATATCGTTTAAGGAGTCAATGTAGCGCTTTAAAATGAGAGAAAGGTTATTGCTGTTGGTCATGCAGATTTGCTCCCACATCTCTGGTGAGGAGGAGGCAATTCGGGTTATATCCTTAAATCCACCGGCAGAGAGCCTTCTCATCAACTCCTGATTGTTGTCAGAATCCTTTACCAGGTTTACCATACTAGAAGCTACAATATGTGGTAGATGACTGATGGCAGCAGTAACGAAGTCGTGTTCCTTGTAATCCATTACAAGTGGAATGGAACCGATTGATTTTCCTATATCAACCATATGGTTTACCTGATCCTCAGAGGAAAGGGCAGTAGGAGTGATGATATAATAAGCATTTTCAAGAAGATGCACAGAGGAATTTTCATATCCTGTTTTTTCAGAGCCAGCCATAGGATGCCCACCGATAAAACAGTGCTCCAGGCCAGCACGAATTACTGCTTCGTGTATATCTGTCTTAGTACTGCCTACATCGGTTATAATGGCACCCGGCTTGAGATAGGGCTTAATCTGTTCTAAGTAATTCGCATTGTATTCCACAGGAGCACAAAGAAATATTAAATCACATTCTTTTAATTCTTCCCCGATTCCGTCTAGGACCACATCAACAATTCCTTCCTCCTGAGCCTTTAATAGCTTGGATTTGGAGCGCATGTAAGCCATGATTTTGGATTTGGGGTGTTCACGCTTGATTCCTTTGGCAATGGAGCCGCCAATCAAACCAAGCCCGATAAAGGCAATGGAAGGTTCACTCATTTCGTATTCCTCCTGGAGAGTTCTGCGTAAGGCTTAAGTTCGTCCATCAGGTGATCGAATTGCTCAAAGGTCAGGGACTGAGGACCGTCTGATAATGCACAGGCTGGACATGGGTGTACTTCTACAATAAGTCCATCGGCTCCAACTGCCAGTGATGCCTTTGAAATCGGCTCGATGTAAGCACGTACGCCAGTTGCGTGGCTTGGATCAATGATGACTGGTAAATGGCTCTTAGAACGGATGACTGGAACCGCACTGATGTCTAAGGTGTTTCTGGTGGCAGTCTCATAGGTACGAATGCCGCGTTCGCAAAGAACGATATTAGGATTTCCTTCTGAGGCAATGTATTCAGCCGCATTGAGCCATTCGTCGATGGTGGCACATAATCCTCTCTTTAAAAGAACAGGGACACCTGCCTTACCAGCCTCTTTTAATAGCTCAAAATTCTGCATGTTCCTGGCGCCAATCTGTACCATATCTACATATTTTACCGCAGTTTCCAGAGAACGTAAACTAGTTGCTTCACAAATGATGTTAAGTCCTGTAGCCTCTCTTGCCTCTTGCATGAATTTTAAACCTTCTTCTTCAAGGCCTTGGAATGCGTAAGGAGAAGTTCTTGGCTTGTAAGCTCCACCTCTTAAAAACTGTGCGCCAGCTTTTTTGACAGCGAAAGCAGTTTCTAAAAGCATATCGTGATTTTCAATGGCGCATGGACCTGCCATCATGGTAAAATGTCCCGGGCCAATTTTTGCAGTTCCCACAGTGATAACGGAGTCATCAGGATGGAACTTTTTATTTACTAATTTGTAAGATTCTGTAACAGACACAATTTTATCTACTCCTTCTATGAGCTCGATGTTTGCGCTAAGGAGCTTTGATTTGTCGCCAACCACTCCGACGATGGTGACTTGAGTACCTTTGGATAAGTGGGCCTGAAGACCATTATCCTCAATGATTTGTTTGATTTTAAGTACAGCTTCCTCGGAAGCGTTAGGCTTCATAATGATTATCATAATCTATGTTCTCCCTTTTTTCAAATATTTAATCCCCATTGTATCTGATGATATCCTCGTTGTCAACGCTTTTATACTTTAAAGTTTAACACTTTAACGTAAATTCGTATTTAGACCATTCATTGCCATGAAAAGGATGGATTAAAAAAATATTATGTGATAGAATATTTGACATAACAGCAGAAGTTATAGTTTTTCCGGGAAAACAGCCGGCTGGGCAGCGAGTCGTTGTTCGGATTATCATAGGATTACAATAGACCGCAATCTGCTACGAAGTACTTCCGCACATTGCATGTGCATACGCATGTGCAGGACATGCGCGCGTACGTCTTCGCATCTTACGGTATCATTTTAGTATTGCTTCTGCTGTTATATTTCTAGATTACAGACAGAGCGGAGGGGTATGGCCTATGTATCAGACTGAACTTTGGAAATATAGTACAAAAAAGCATTGCCAGGACATGTTATTATCTTTTCAGCTTTTGGGCGAGGACTGGCCGGATCAAAAAGTAATTGCATGTCTTTATGGAGTCAGCAATCATACGGAACGCCATTACCATACGGCTATGATACCCAAAAGTGATGGAACAAAGCGCCAGCTTTTGGTGCCAGATGATTTATTAAAGATGATTCAGAGAAATATTGCAAAGAATGTATTGTCTGAGTTTAGATTATCTTCTTGTGCGTCTGCGTATTGCAAAGGAACCTCTGTGCTTAAGAATGCTTCGGTTCATACAGGGAAGCGATTGGTACTTAAGCTAGATATAGAAGATTTTTTTGGAAGTATCACGTTTCCAATGGTTTTAAATGGCGCATTTTCCAGCAAGTATTTTCCACCAACTGTGGGAACTTTGCTGACAGCTCTTTGCTGTTATCATGATTATCTTCCTCAAGGAGCACCTTCTTCTCCTGTTATTTCCAATTTGGTTATGAAGCCATTTGATGATTATATGAAGGTATGGTGCGAGGAAAAGAATATTTCCTATACAAGATATTGTGATGATATGACCTTTTCAGGAGATTTTCAGCCTGGACATGTGATCAATAAAGTATCTGGATTTTTAGAAGCTATGGGCTTTGCTTTGAATCGGGAGAAAACCAAGATTCTTTCGTCTGGAAGAAGACAGACGGTAACAGGAATTGTGGTCAATGAAAGACCCCGTGTTTCACCCGATTACAGAAGGAGATTGCGCCAAGAGGTGTATTACTGCCTGAAATATGGAGTGAAGTCTCATATTACGATGACCGGGAGAGAAGAGTCTAAAGCAGAAAATGAGCGTCACTATCTGTTTTCCCTTCTTGGAAAGATCAATTACCTACTATTTATTAATCCTCAGGATCTGTGGTTTAAGCAGGCGGAAGGAAAGATACGAAGTATACTTGATCGTTAGGGGGATTGTCTGATATAATAGATAAAACAGGTGGAGGGAAAGATATGAGAACATTATGGAAAAAACTGGCTGCCTATGGGACATGCAGTATGCTTTTAATTGGAGCTATGACATGTATGCCCGGGACCCCTGTTCAGATGGAAGCCATGGCCCAGACAAATTCAGACGCTTCTGCGTTTGGCTGGCAGAAGGAATTGGACGGCTGGAGGTTAAAAAACAGCGATGGTTCCTATGCAAAGGGCTGCTTTGGAGCCGTGGAAAGCATATGGTATTATTTTGATCAGGATGGTTACATGGTTACAGGCTGGCAGCAAGTTAGTGATGACTGGTTTTATTTTGAAGCTGATGGTCATATGGTAACTGGTCCAATCTATATTGGACAGACTTACTATTACTTTGAATCTAGTGGGAAACTGAACAAAAGTTTTTATGAATAAGATTAACTGAGAATGAGGGCTTAGCCCTCTTTTTTTTGCAGAAAAAGAAAAATGTCGAAAAATAATTGTGCAAATTGCTTGACATGCTTGCAATTATACGACATTTTTAGTAAAATATTATCATAGACTTAAATACGGAACAGGAGGAATGCTTATGAACGTGTATGGAACCAAACAGATCCGCAACGTTGCCTTATTGGGGCACGGGGGAGCCGGTAAAACCACACTGGCTGAAGCGATGGCATACGTGACCGGAGCCATTGGCAGAATGGGTAAAATTATCGATGGTAATACCATCAGCGATTATGACAAAGAAGAGACCAAGAGACAGTTTTCTATCTCAACTTCTCTGATTCCTTTGGAGTATGAAGGAGAAGATGGACCCATAAAGGTTAACTTGCTTGATACTCCCGGGTATTTTGATTTTGTAGGAGAGGTCGAAGAGGCCATCAGTGTAGCGGATGCAGCTGTAATAGTTGTTAACTGCAAGGCAGGAATTGAAGTTGGGACATATAAGGCATGGGAGATATGTGAGAAGTACAAGCTTCCTAGACTTTTCTTTGTGACCAATATGGATGATGATCAGGCAAGCTTCCGGGAACTTCTCCTTAAGCTGGAGAAGGAATTTGGAAGAAAAATTGCACCCTTTCATCTTCCCATCCGTGAGAATGAGAAGTTTATCGGTTTTGTCAACGTAGTAAAGATGGCAGGAAGACGTTTTACGGTCAATAGTGATTATGTGGAATGTGAGATTCCGGAGTACAGTCAGAAGAACCTAGTAATAGCTCGGGAAGCTCTTATGGAAGCGGTAGCAGAGACCAGCGAAGAATACATGGAACGTTATTTCACAGGGGAAGAATTCACCCTGGATGAGATATCATCAGCTCTTAGGGAGCACGTCATTGAAGGCAATATTGTTCCGGTCATGTTAGGGTCAGGCCTTAATGCCCAGGGAGCAAAGATGGTGCTTCAGGCAATTGATAAGTATTTCCCTGCTCCAGATCATTACGAATGCATTGGCGTGGATATTTCCACAGGGGAACGATTTACCGCTAAATATAATGATAATGTTTCTTTATCCGCTCGGGTGTTTAAAACAGTCGTAGATCCATTTATCGGCAAATATTCTCTTCTTAAAATTTGTACTGGAACATTAAAGCCTGATTCTATTATATTTAATGTAAATAAGGACTCAGAAGAGAAGCTTGGAAGGTTATATGTACTAAGAGGAAAGGAAGCCATTGAGGTTTCTGAATTAAGAGCAGGTGACATTGGAGCGGTTTCAAAACTTAACGTCACCCAGACAGGAGATACCATAGCTCTTCGTTCTGCTCCTATTGTATATCATAAACCAGAGATATCAACTCCCTATACATACATGCGCTATCGCACAAAAACCAAGGGAGATGATGATAAGGTTTCGAATGCTTTATCAAAGCTAACGGAAGAAGATTGGACTTTAAAGGTGGTAAACGATACAGAGAACCGCCAGTCCCTATTATGTGCCATTGGTGACCAGCAGCTTGAAGTAGCAGTCAGCAAGCTGTTAAACCGTTATAAAGTTGAAATCGAACTGAGCAAGCCTAAATTTGCGTACCGGGAGACCTTACGTAAAAAAGTAGAGGTTCAGGGAAAATATAAAAAGCAGTCCGGAGGACACGGGCAGTATGGAGATGTTAAGATGTCCTTTGAACCCTCCGACGATTTGGAAAAACCTTATATATTTGAGGAAAGTGTTTTTGGTGGCTCTGTACCTAGAAACTATTTCCCAGCAGTCGAAAAGGGTATAGCAGAATGTGTGTTAAAGGGACCGCTAGCTGCTTATCCAGTGGTTGGTCTTAAGGCCACGCTTTTAGATGGTTCCTACCATCCCGTGGATTCCTCTGAATTGGCCTTTAAGATGGCGGCTACCACTGCCTTTAAAAAAGGATTTATGGAAGCAAATCCCGTTTTATTAGAACCAATTGCCTCCCTTAAGGTAAGAGTTCCTGATAAATTTACCGGAGATGTTATGGGAGATTTAAACCGGAGAAGAGGCCGTGTTCTTGGTATGAATTCGGATCATCACGGAAAGCAGATTATTGAAGCGGATATACCAGTTTCCGAATTGTTTGGTTATAATACGGATCTTCGTTCTATGACTGGCGGTATGGGAACGTATGAATATGAATTTAGTCGTTATGAACTGGCTCCTGGAGATATCCAGAAGAGAGAAGTGGAAGAACGGGCCTCAAAGGTTGATAAAGGAACTGCTTAATACAATAGAATCAAAGGAAATAGTTGGTTAGGAGGCGGCAAACATTTGCCGCCTCTTATTGTGTCTTAAAACACCCAGCAATGCTAGAAGAATTGCGCTTTCGCCCCAACTATGGTAGACTATTAACAACTAGCAGGAGGGATCAATCAATCGTGGAAGACAAAAAAAAGGTAATAAAGGCATTTTCCAGAATTGGATTTGGGTATGGGGCTTTTATAGCAACAACTCTTTTATTGCAACTTGGATTTGGGACGTTTATTGCAGTGTTATCAATCTTTAACATTCATATTCCCTTAGGAAACTGGTACATCGTTGTTAGTTCACTGGCTAATTATGTAGTGGGAGGTGGAATCTCGTATCTCATAATCCAAGATATGCCTGTATCCCAAAGTACGAACACTGAAAAAGTGAGCGCAAAAACACTGTTTGCAGGCTTTTTGGTCTGCATGAGTGGTCTGTATGTTGGCAACTTAATGGGGCTTGCATTGATGAAAGTGGTATCTGTTTTGCAGGGAAGACCTATGGTAAACCCTGTGGCAGAGATTTTAAATGGTCTGAGCGGTTGGGCAATTGTACTTGTCATGGTAATTATGGCACCTGTTTTTGAAGAGATCCTGTTTCGCAAGGTGTTAATTGACCGGGTAAGAGTTTATGGTGACAAAGCGGCTATCGTTGTGTCTGGTTTTATCTTTGGACTTAGCCACGGCAATTTCTATCAGTTTTTTTATGCATTTTTTATTGGCATTGTACTTGCATATATTTATATACACACGGGAAAACTCCGTTATACAATCCTTTTTCATATGGCAATCAATTTCATTGGTTCCATACTTGGATTAAAGGTTCAGAAAGTTCTGTGGCTGACTCCCATTTATTCAATCATTATGCTTATAGCAGTGGCAGCAGGTACCGTTATTTTCTTTCAAAACCGAAAAAACCTTGAATTCCAACCAGGGCAAAAGGAGATTTGGGGGAGAGGGAGTTTTCAGACTTTGTTCTTAAACTTCGGTATGATTTTCTTTTTCCTACTTTCTACCGTAACCTTTGTTCTTTCCCAGATACGGTAAAATGCGGTTGACACAGTTCTTCTATTATGTTACATTTACAGTTAGCAAAAATACAGTGATTAGGAGTAGTAAGTAGTCTGAAACATGCAGAGAGCCAGCGGTAGGTGAGAGCTGGTTGGGGACGATTGCTGAACTGGCCTTTGAGTAGCGTACTGAAGGAAAAACTTTTTCTGCGTAGGTATTGCCGGAAACCCGACCGTTATAGCGGGAGGATATGAATTTCATATCCAATTGAGAGCATACGAGTATTGTATGAAATAGAGTGGTACCACGCGGATGAATCTGCGTCTCTATGGCTGATTTTATAATGGCCTGAGGCGCTTTTTTTGTTCCTCAGACATTAAATGAAAGGGATAGCCCTAGTTAAAAGGAGGAAATATTATGGCAACATCTTACAATCACAGTTCCATTGAAAAGAAATGGCGGGAGAACTGGGCGAAAGCCCCCATCAATGTTAACGATGGAAAAAAACCAAAATATTATTGTTTGGATATGTTTCCATATCCGTCAGGCAGCGGTCTTCATGTAGGTCACTGGAGAGGGTATGTAATTTCTGATGTTTGGAGCCGTTATCAGATTTTAAAAGGACATTATGTGATCCATCCTATGGGTTGGGATGCCTTTGGCCTTCCTGCAGAGAATTATGCCATTAAGATGGGAGTCCATCCGGCAAAATCCACAGCAGAAAACGTATCAAATATCAAACGTCAGATTGATGAGATTTCAGCCGTGTACGACTGGGATATGGAGGTCAATACCACAGATCCTAAGTTTTACAAGTGGACTCAGTGGATCTTTGTTCAGATGTTTAAAAAGGGATTGGCTTACGAAAAGGAATTCCCAATCAACTGGTGTCCTTCCTGTAAGACAGGTCTTGCCAATGAAGAAGTAGTAAATGGCTGCTGCGAACGTTGCGCAACTCCTGTAACAAAAAAGAATTTAAGACAGTGGATGTTAAAGATCACTGCTTATGCGGACAGATTGTTAGGTGATTTAGATAAGCTGGACTGGCCGGATAAAGTGAAAAAGATGCAGACAGACTGGATTGGTAAATCTTACGGCGCTGAGATCGATTTCAAGGTAGAAGGAAGAGACGAAGCGATTACCGTATATACCACAAGACCTGATACTTTATTTGGTGCTACTTTTATGGTATTGGCACCAGAGCATGGTCTTGCAGCATCCCTTGCTACTCCTGAGAATAAGGAAGCAGTGGAGGCTTATATTTATGATTCTTCCATGAAATCCAATGTAGACCGTCTTCAGGACAAAGAAAAGACTGGCGTATTTACTGGAAGTTATGCCACCAATCCGTTGAATGGTGCCAAGGTACCGATCTGGCTTTCTGATTATGTTCTTGCTGATTATGGAACAGGTGCTATCATGTGTGTACCAGCTCATGATGATAGAGATTTCGAGTTCGCAAAGAAATATAATGTTCCGATTATCCAGGTTATTGCAAAGGACGGAAAAGAAATTGAGAACATGACAGAACCATATACCGATGCCAGCGGAATCATGATCAATTCCGGAGAATGGAACGGTATGGAATCTTCTGTTCTTAAAAAAGAAGCACCTGCTATGATTGAAGAGAGAGGTCTTGGCAAGAAAACAGAAAACTTCAAACTTCGTGACTGGGTATTTTCCAGACAGCGTTATTGGGGAGAACCAATTCCTATCATTCATTGCCCACATTGCGGCAATGTACCGGTTCCAGAAGATCAGCTTCCACTCACACTTCCAGAGGTTGAAACCTATCAGCCAACCGGAACAGGGGAATCACCTTTAGCAGACATTGAAGAATGGGTGAATACGACCTGTCCTCAGTGTGGCGGCGCAGCTAAGAGAGAAACCAATACCATGCCACAGTGGGCTGGTTCCTCTTGGTACTTCCTTCGTTATGTAGATAGCCACAATGACAATGAGCTGGTTTCCAGAGAAAAAGCAGATAAATTCCTTCCAGTAGACATGTATATCGGCGGCGTAGAGCATGCAGTGCTTCATCTGTTATATTCCCGTTTCTACACCAAGTTTTTAAATGACATTGGAGTGGTAGATTTTGATGAGCCGTTCGTAAAACTGTTCAACCAGGGTATGATTACTGGAAAGAATGGAATCAAGATGAGTAAGTCAAAGGGAAATGTAGTTTCTCCTGATGAACTGGTTCGTGATTATGGCTGTGATTCTCTTCGTATGTATGAGCTTTTCGTTGGACCACCAGATTTGGATGCGGAATGGGATGACAGAGGTATTGAAGGAGTCAGCCGTTTCTTAAACCGTTTCTGGAATTTAGTTGCAGAAAGCAGCAAAAAGGACATAGAACCAACCAGAGACATGATCCGTCTTCGTAATAAGATGATCTTTGATATTGATCAGAGATTCAATCAGTTTAATTTAAATACTGTAATTTCCGGTTTCATGGAATATAACAATAAATTCATTGAACTTGCTAAGAAGACAGGCGGCATTGATAAAGAGACACTTAAGACCTTCGTGGTTTTACTTGCTCCATTTGCTCCTCATATCGGTGAAGAATTATGGAACCAGCTTGGTGGAACTGATTCAGTTTTCCATGATCAGTGGCCTGAATGTGATCAGGAAGCAATGAAAGATGATGAAGTTGAGATTGCAGTCCAAGTAAATGGTAAGACAAAGGCAGTGGTTAAGCTTCCTGCTGATGTATCTAAGGAAGCTGCCATATTAGCAGGTAAGGAACTGATTCTTGATAAAATTACAGGAACCATTGTAAAAGAAATTTACGTTCCAGGCAGAATTATTAATGTGGTTTGTAAATAGTTCTGTGTGAAATATGATTAATATTTGAGATAGTTGAACTAATAAAAGAGTTTATACTTGATTAAGTAAATTGATTACACCATTAAAATAAGGACATTATGACTGTAGAGATACGGTTCTAATGTCCTTGTTTTTGTATTAAATTACAAGGTTACTAATGCCTTATGAGTGTGGTTTTTGGTAATTGGGTTACCCCTTTTACTTGCAAACTACTAGGTGAAATTTACGCATTGTTAGGATTAAGATAAACTTTAAATGTTTTAGAATAACGGTACTTTATTTAAACTATGTAGGTTTAACAGGAAAGCATTGCAAGTTATTCAAATAGGAAGTATAATCGCTTTAATAGTGATTCTTTTTTTGTTTCATGGAAGTTACAATAAAATGATTCATGCAGGCAAATGAATCGGATAATTATGATAATTTATGGGAGAAGATCAATGCAAACATTACAAGATTTAGAGAAGATGAAAGAAGTAAGTAATAAACATTTTACCAATCAATATGAATATTATTTTGAATGTTTAAAAGATCGTTATAGATTTAATAAACAGGGTGGACTTGATACGATTAAGAGTGAGTTAAGCAAGTGGGATAAAGAATCTCAACTTTTTATGATTAATAAAATAGTTAATGATCTAACGATCAGTGGTTTGTATTTTGATCAGGATGAGTTGTTTCATTTATTAGATGAAAAATAAGATTACTGTGTATGAATGAACTGTGAATAAACATTAAGTTTTACATTTCAGCCATGAAAAATGTTTAAGTTCATAGGAAATAAGGCAAGATTTATAACATATCTGGCGGTATCAAATTCGGGTAAATGCTATGTTAAGAATGTAAAACCTTGACGATAAGGCAAATCTAGCCTATACTATCAATGTAATTTTACTCAATCAGATGATAACAATTTAATAACATACAATAAGGACATTATGGCATATTAATATGGCTGATAATGTCCTTATTCATAGAAAGGCATTAAAATGGATCAATTTATCATTCAGGCAATGAATCATTACGGATATCTTGCAATCATGGTTTTTGTAGTACTTGAAAATATTCTCCCTTTTGTTCCTTCAGAACTTGTGTTGACCTTTGCGGGGCTTATGACCACTCAGTCTACCATGACAGTGCCAGGAGTCATCTTAGACGCCACTGTTTTATCGGTAGTGGGTTCTCTTGGGCTATATGGCATAGGACGCTTTATATCGGAAGATAGGCTGGCTGCTTTGGTGGATACAAAATTAGGAAAGCTCCTTGGTTTTAAGAAGGACGATATTTATAAATCCACGGAGTGGTTTCAAAAAAAAGGAAGATATTCGGTATTGTTTTGCAGATGCGTTCCAGTTTTAAGATGTCTCATCTCACTGCCAGCTGGCACTTCAAAGATGAACCTGCCGATATTTATCTTATTTACCTTTATCGGTTCGCTATTTTGGAATCTGCTACTTGTAAATTTGGGAGCAGCGGCAGGAAATAACTGGGAAGTCATTGTACATAAACTGGGGTTTGCAACCTCAGTAATAGGTGCAGTGGTTCTTTGTGCCTGTGGTACGGCATTTTTATTATTCTTAAAAAAACGGATTAAGGAAGCAAAGATAGAAAAATAGAGGAAAAGGGACATTATGCCTGATTTTTTCAATCAACCATAATGTCCCTTTTTTTACTTCTTATTCCGGTTCATTAGGTTTTTTGATAACATGCGGAGGGTCTCCATACGGTTTTTCTCCGCTGGAGACATGTTGGCACTCATAATGGAGATGAGCAGGTCGGTTTCCTCGTTGTTAAATTGGATGCCTTTTTGATTTGCCTCTGCGTTTAAAGACATAAGTGTAGTCATGAGCTGGTTTTGTGGGGTTTTATCTACCCGGTTGGCAAATTCGTTTAGCAAAGCAATTTTCTGGGAATTCATTTTTTTAAGTCTTGGGTCCTGTTTCCAGTTTGAGTTCATGGATTGCAATCTTCCTTTCTATGTGAGTATGTAACTTCATCTGGTTAACGTACTAATTCATCTGCTGCATGGCGGACATCATTAGTTGCATAGTGTCAAACATGGACTGCTGTTCTGGTGGCATAAAATTCTTTATCTGATCCAAAGGCATTTTGCCAAAAGGATTGTTTTGGCGCCTGGTATTTTGCGTTTTATTCTCTCCTTCCGACTGAGCCTGTACAGGGACGCTTGAAGTAGGGACAAAGTCCTGATACGCACCTGCAATTTTAAATCCCTGAAACGTGTTGAGGATTAAGTCTATTAAATCCTGTTCGTTTTGGTTCGCAAAGTGCTTGATGGTGTTAAGCATCTCAATGGGAGAATCTGGTGATTGACGATTATCGGCAGAACAGATTCCCATAGTTGCAACCTCTTCATCTTCAAATAGGTTTATAGTGCGCTGCAGCTCATTGAATTTAACAAAGTAAGAGATAATACGCTGCTGAGGCACACCCATGAAAGGCAGAGCGGCCTTCATCATCTGTAAATGATTATTTTCGATGCGAGAATCTAGATCATTAGCGCGCATATTTTGTTCATCGTTCATAGCTTAAGATCCTTAATTTTCTTGTTGACAATATATGCGGCTGCATATATTAGTATTACAGGAGAGTGATATAGATATGAGAAGCAGATTAATTATAGATGGTAATGCCGTATACGAAATTGATGATGAGTGCATGAAAAGGAAACAGATCCGTAATCCTGGTAAGGGAAGCGAAAACCAAGGCCCCTATATGAGACCAGGACAGGAAAATAGTCAGAACCGCTGATGGATGAAAACAGGGCCCGATTCGTAAGGAATCGGGCCCCGTTTTATGTTCGTTTTTAGCAGCAGAAATTATTTCCACCACAACCACCAAAACCGCCGCCGCCGCAGCAGGACAGAAGAATGATGATCCAAATCCAACTACCACAACCATCATTACCGCCACAACCGCCACCGCAATTGTTGCCACAACCGTTATTGCCGCCGCCGCAGCAGCAAAGGATCAGGATAAGCCAAATAAAATTAAAGCCATTTCCATTGTTACATCCTCCGTTGTCGCATCCGCATCCACAGTTAGTTGCTGCCAGATCACTCATATTGGTTCCTCCAAATATTTTGTTTACAATGTAAGTGTATGAATGTCAGCTTGCCACTGTTTCCAAATATTTTGAAAAAATTTTGTTTTCATGTGATTGAACTTATCCAATTGTTGTGTATAATAAGTAACAACAGGAAAAAGAGGTGCAGAAGATGGAAAAATTGTATTATGAAAAACCATATGTAACGAATTTTGAAGCCGAAGTCATTGATTGCAGGCAGGGAAAGAACGGACAGTATGAGGTTCTTTTGAATCGGACAGCGTTCTACCCAGAAGGCGGTGGCCAGCCAGCAGATACAGGCAGACTTGGAGAGGCTAAGGTGCTCGACGTCCAGGAAAGGGCAGAGGGGATTGTTCATATCGTTGACATGCAGCTATTGCCTGAAAGTAAGTTGATAGGAATCGTAGACTGGGATAGAAGGTTTTTCCTTATGCAAAATCACTCCGGGGAGCATATTTTGTCCGGCATCGTACATAAGCATTATGGTTATGATAATGTGGGATTTCATATGGGAAAAGACGAAATTACGGTAGATTTTAACGGAGTGCTTACCTGGGATCAGGCAGAAGCTATAGAAGAAGAGGTAAATGACCTTATCTGGAAAAATGTACCCATAATTGAATGTTATCCTTCCAAAGAAGAACTTTCTTCTATGGATTATCGCAGCAAAAAAGAATTAAGCGGGCAGGTCCGTATCATAGAAATTCCAAATGGAGATGTGTGTGCCTGTTGTGGAACTCATGTAATGACTACCGGAGAAATTGGCATGGTAAAAGTGACCGGCCTTATGAATTACAAAGGCGGAGTAAGAATGTCAATGCTGTGTGGAAAGCTGGCGCTTCTTGATTATCGCAAGAAGATGAAATCCGTATCGAGTATTTCAGCCCTTTTATCGGCCAAGCCTGATGGGATTTTAGATGCAGTGGATAAGTTAAAAGAGGAAGGATTGAAAAAGGACGGCTTGATTGGCCGGTTGTTTAAGGTGCTGCTAGATAAAAAAGTGCTGGAATACCCCATATCTGATCAGCCTCTTGTAGTATTTGAAGATGGATTATCTCCGGTTCAGCTTAGACAACTTTGTACCATGCTATATGAAGGGCAGAAAGGAAATGTGGTTCTTGTATGTTCCGGTGCAGATCATATGTATCAGTATGCAGTTGGAAGCAGCTTAATGGATATGCGATCCTTATCAAAGTCTATGAATGAAAAGCTTGACGGTCGTGGAGGGGGAAATTCTTTGATGGCACAGGGAACCTTCCGTGCTGACGCAAAAGAGATAGAAGAGATATTTGTAAACGAAATGAAAGGAGAACAACATGGAGTTAAGTGAGGCTACAATTAAGAAAATTCGTTGGCTGATTGTATTTGCAGTGGCAGCCGTAGTCATAGGTTTTAACTACAGAAGTGTATTTGGATACGTTGTAAAGATATTTGGATTTGTTACACCATTCTTACTGGGTGGGGTCATGGCATTTATAATTAATGTTCCTATGCAGAGAATTGAAACACTTTTGCCGTTAAAGAGAGAGAGCAAGCTACTTCGGCCTTTAAGTTTATGTATTTCCATCATCTTTGTGGTTGGAGTCGTAGTTTTGGTAACCTTCGTAGTTATGCCCCAGGTGATTGATACTCTATTAAGTCTGCAAAACAACATACCTGCGTTCTTAGCAGGAGTTAAAACTGAGGCAGAGAAGCTATTTGCCCAGTTCCCGGAAGTTGCAGATTATATTAATAGCATTGAAATAGATTGGAAATCCTTTTTAAACCGAGTGGTAGAGTTCCTATCCAACGGGGCAGGAACGGTGTTATCATCTACAGTATCCGCGGCTATGTCTATTATAAGCGGAGTTACCACCTTTGTTATTGGTTTTGTATTTGCTGTATATATTCTGTTACAGAAAGAAACGCTTTCACGCCAGTTTAAAAAGGTGATGAGAGCCTATCTCCCTGATGCAGTGACTCTGCGCACGTTGGAAATACTGGATCTTGTTCATACTACATTCGCTAACTTTTTTGCAGGGCAGTGTCTGGAGGCTGTGATCCTTGGAAGCATGTTTTTTGTTACACTATCCATCTTTAAGCTTCCTTATGCTCTTTTAATCGGCGTATTAATCGCATTTACAGCGTTAATACCTATGTTTGGAGCGTTTATAGGCTGTGCGATCGGAGCGTTTTTAATGCTCATGGTTCAGCCTCTGCAAGCATTGATATTTCTTATCATATTCTTTGTACTTCAGCAGATTGAAGGAAACTTAATCTATCCTCATGTAGTTGGAAATTCTGTTGGTCTTCCTTCTATCTGGGTACTGGTGGCTGTTACCCTTGGAGGCAGTACTATGGGAGTTTTGGGAATGCTTATATTCATTCCTTTGAGTTCTGTATTGTATACCCTTCTACGGGAAGCAGTCAATGTGAGACTAAAAAAAGAAAAGTCAGTTAAAAGTAAAAAAACTTTAATACCATAAGAAATCCCCTGGAATCTTGGCATTGCAACACCTTACCAAGATTCCAAGGGATTTTAAATTTTATATTCCTTGATACATATATTTGATCAGTCGTTCTACATCTTCCGGATCATGGGCAACAAGCTCAAGCTCATCAATGAAGCCATTAGAAAAGATAGTAGCCATAGAAAAATACTGGCTTAGTTTTGATTTTAAATTGATTCGGTCCCCTTCCGCGGAAACCAATTCTACTGTTCCCTTACATTCCTCGATGACTTTAAAAAACTTCTCAACATCTTTGATATTATGAACTTTCATATAAATCCCTCCTTAGGATAGGGGTGGAAATGTCAATGCTTCTACGCTTATATTATACCAATGATTTCCAGATTCTACAATATGAAATTATTAAAATGCCTTAATCAAAGTCTGCATGAAAGACCTGAGTGGGTGTATGAACATCCAATGAACTTAAGTTAAATTGGTCATCAAAAATCTGTATTTTGTATTCGTAAAAAACATCATCTGTCTTTTTGGACATGAAGACATAAGCACCTGGTTCTTTGTCTTCAATCTCATCACTGATTTCATTATAAATCTCTTCCCCATTCACTGGGCCGTTATAACCGCTCATGCGGATGGTTTCTTCTATTGCCTGATATAGTTCTTCCATAAAGGTACCTCATTTCTATTTCGTATTATACAAATTCTATTATAAGCATTTTTTCATTTGACTGCAAGAATTACTTGAATCTTAGTAAAGAGGGTGTATAATAGTACAGGAATAAAATGGAGGTAAGATAAATGGATATATTATACAGACCAAGAAGGCTGCGAACATCGGACACTTTGAGAAAAATGGTAAGGGAAACAAGAGTTTCCAAGCAGTCTCTGATTTATCCCCTGTTTGTTATAGACGGAGAAGGCATTACTGAGGAAATCTCCACCATGGAAGGGCAGTTTCGCTATAGCGTAGACAGGCTTTCTCTTATTATGGACCGACTGGTAAGCGCCGGAGTGGAAAAATTAATGCTATTTGGCATTCCAGCAGAAAAAGATACCTGCGGAAGCCAGGCGTTTGATGATGAGGGTATTGTTCAGCGGGCAATCCGCTTTATTAGAAAGAACTATCCTAATGTATATATTCTTACAGATGTGTGTATGTGCGAATATACGTCTCATGGCCACTGTGGTATTCTCTGCGGGGAAAACGTGGATAACGATAAGACGCTTGAATATTTAAATAAGATTGCAGTATCTCATGCCCTCGCAGGCGCTCACATGGTGGCTCCCTCTGATATGATGGATGGGCGTATCGGCTCCATGAGGGAGGCCCTTGATGAAGCCGGATTTTTAAATGTGCCCATTATGGCTTATTCTGCAAAATATGCTTCGGCATTTTATGGTCCGTTCCGGGAAGCAGCTGGATCTGCTCCGTCTTTTGGAGATCGAAAAAGTTACCAGATGGATTATCATAATCGGAAAGAAGCATTAAAGGAAACAGACCTAGATGTATCCGAAGGTGCTGATATTATCATGGTAAAGCCTGCTCTTTCCTATCTTGATATTATAAGAGAAGTGGCAGACCGACATGAAGTTCCAGTTGCTGCGTACAGCGTTAGCGGCGAATATGCCATGATAAAAGCAGCCTCAAAAGCAGGCTTTATAGATGAAGAAAAGGTGATATGCGAATCAGCGGTCAGCATCTTCCGTGCTGGAGCAGATATATTAATCACTTATTTTGCCATAGAACTGGCAGGTTTTATGGATGAAGGAAAAATAGGCTGATTAAAGCCCCATCTGTTCCTTTCGATACTTTTTGATATCTTCAAGCAGAAGATAAGAGATACGAAGCCCTCCCCGTCCGTTGCCTAAATCAATGTCAGGTTTGTTGTTTCCATGGAAGTCGGAACCTCCTGTTGGGAAGAGACCGTATTGTTTTGTAAGCTTTTTTAGTTTTCCGCTTTCATAGGAATTGTTGGAAGAGTGATAAACCTCCAGACCAAGAAGTCCCAGATCTTTTAAATCCATTACCAGTTCTTCCGTTTTTTTATCTCCCATGTGATATAGATAGGGATGAGCCAGGACTGGAAATGCATGATTATCCTTCAGGATTTTCATGGCATGCTCTGGAGTGATATCTTCCTTTTTCGGGCAGAAGTGACAACCATAAGTCAAGTATTTTTTAAATGCCTGATCCATGGTTTTAACATATCCTTTTTCGCAGAGCACCCGGGCAAAATGAGCACGGGTTATGACTGTCTTTGGGTTGCCGGCGGTTACTTCTTCCAGGGTAAATTTCATATCGGCTTCCTGGAAACGTCGGATTATTTCCTGATTTCTTTTGTCCCGGATATTTTTAAGTCCGCTGATTTCTGAAATGAAATGCGGATCGGAAGAATCAACAAATAGTCCCAGAATGTGAATTTCCTGACCTTTATAGACGCAAGAGAGTTCAATGCCCGGAATAATTTCTAAGGGCTGGTTAAAAGAAGCCTCTTTCGCTTCTTCTAAGCCGTCAATGGTATCGTGATCTGTCAGCGCAATGGCTGTCAGCTTTTTTTTGACGGCAAGCGACACGATCTCAGATGGAGTTAAGGTTCCATCCGAAGCATTGGAATGAACGTGTAAATCAACTAAATTCATAGAAACCTCCAAATTGAAATAGTTTGGTAACACTATAGTAACATGTTTTTTACATTCTGTAAAATGTAGAAAAAACTCGAAAACTAAATAATAAAATTCATAAAATCGTAATAGCATTTACCACAAAGTATGGTATACTACTCAATGTAAAACTACATAATCATGTAAAAAGGTGAAATTAATGAGTCAGGTGGATAACAGACAAAGAGGTGGGGGAAGAACTAACACCTCCAAGAACGAAGACAAAAGAAACACGCAGGGGACAAGCCGAAGAACAAGCCAGTCCTATAGGCAAGGCTCCAACCAGTTAAGACGTGGTAAGAAAAGAAGAAGAGGTCCTCAGTACGACATTACGAAAGTGTTGTTGGGGATTATTATCGCTGTTATCTCGGTAATTGGGGTTATGGCAGCCGTTAAGTTGGTCGGAAGCGGTAAAGCCAAGGATACAGAAGTGATTTCATCGACTCAGGAGTCTCAATTAAAAAAGGATGTAAAAGTTGATGATGTTTCTATTACAGGCATGTCAAGAGAAGAAGCTCGTGATGCGATTGAAAAAAAGTATCAGTGGCAGATAAATATTACTTATAAAGACGATGAGTATAAATTTAAGAATCTTTTGGATAAAAAGGTAGACGCCTTATTGGAGGAAATCTATACAAAAGATCCGAAAGAAAGCTATACCTTAAGCCTCGATGGAATGGAAGAGGATGTTAAGGCTGAAGTGAAAGCAATTGCTGAAAAGTGGGATGTTCAAGCGAAAAATGGTTCCATATCCGGTTTTGACAAAAAAACGGGAGAATTCACTTATGCGGGGGAACAAAATGGTGTTGTAATCGATCAGGATAAACTTACTGCAGATGTACTGGCACAGCTTAAAACAAAGAATTTTCAGGCTGTAATACCTGCATCAGGCAAAGAAGTAGCACCAAAGATTACAGAAGCTCAGGCGAAAAAGCTTTATAAAACCATTGGTACTTATGGTACCACAACCACATCAAACAGTGACCGTAATAAGAATATCGAACTTGCCTCCAATGCATTAGACGGGCTGATATTAAAGCCCGGAGAAGAGTTTTCCTTTAATAAAGCAACTGGAGAAAGATCTTCTGCTAAAGGATATCGCCCAGCAGGAGCCTATCTAAATGGAGTATTGGTTGAAGAGCCAGGAGGTGGTGTATGCCAGGTTTCTTCTACCTTATATAATGCAGTGGTTTTCTCTGGCCTTACGACAACGGAGCGCCACGCTCACAGCTATGAGCCTTCCTATGTAACACCAGGAGAAGATGCTATGGTAAGCTTTGGCGGACCGGATATGAAATTCGTAAATAGTTCTTCCAGCTCCATAGCCATCAGAGCAAGTTTTTCGAAACAAAAACTTAAAATATCCATTGTTGGTATCCCAATATTGGAGGATGGAATTACCTACTCCATGTCTTCCAAAAAGACGGCAGAGTTAGATGCTCCTGCACCCATCTATGAAGAGGACCAGACACTACAACCCAATGAGCAAAAGATTGTTAAGGCGGAAACAAAGGGAAGCCGGTGGGTAACCAATTTGGTGAAGAAAAAGGATGGTGTAGTGACCAGTGATGAGTTTTTCCATAACAGCACGTACCGTGGAAAACCAGCTACAATTAAGAGAAACACCTCTGGTGTAGTAGTACCAGGCACCAACCCGGCTGATACTGGTAATCCAACAGGCTCTCAAAACCCAGGGGAAGCTACGGCGTCTCATGGTAATGAGGTTCCTGTAACTCCAGCCGCAACGGAAGGGCAGCAGGAAAAGCCAACTGCACCTGAGACACAGCCTACAAAAGCACAGGGCCCCTCCGATAATGGAGGAGACGCTTCTTCGGCTACGGAAAATATTGTTCCACCAAATCCAATGAACTGATCGGTATTTAAAATAGAAAAGACTGGACATTTTACACTGTCCGGTCTTTTTTTCGATTGTTCCAAAAATAATACTTAAATTTCCAGTTTTAATATTTGCTTTTTGATAAATAATTGTTATAATAATGTCAGGTCACTTTCCCATTCCGGGAATTATTTACTAAATATTCACATTTGCAGGAGGAAATCTAAAATGGCAAGAAAAATGAAAACCATGGATGGTAACCACGCAGCAGCACATGCGTCTTACGCATTTACTGATGTTGCGGCTATTTATCCGATTACCCCATCTACACCTATGGCTGAAGCCACAGATGAATGGTCAACAGACGGAAGGACAAACATCTTTGGGCAGACTGTAAAGATTACAGAGATGCAGTCTGAAGCAGGTGCAGCAGGTGCAGTACACGGCTCATTAACAGCAGGAGCACTGACTACTACCTATACGGCGTCTCAGGGTCTGTTACTTATGATTCCTAACTTATATAAAATTGCAGGTGAGCAGTTGCCGGCAGTAATCAATGTTTCAGCACGTGCCATTGCAACTCATGCGTTATCTATTTTTGGTGACCACTCTGATATTTATGCATGTCGCCAGACTGGTTGTGCTATGTTATGCGAATCCAGCGTACAGGAAGTAATGGATTTAACTCCAGTGGCTCATATGGCTGCCCTTGAAGGTAAAATACCTTTTATTAACTTCTTTGATGGTTTCCGTACCTCTCATGAGATTCAGAAGGTGGAAACATGGGATTACGAAGATTTAGCAGATATGGTAAACATGGATGCAGTCGATGCATTCCGTCGTAATGCTTTAAATCCAAATAACCCTAACATTAGAGGTTCTGCTCAGAACCCAGATATTTTCTTCCAGGCAAGAGAAGCTTGTAATTCTAATTACGAAGCTCTTCCAGGTATCGTTCAGAAATATATGGACAAGGTGAATGAAAAGATCGGTACTGACTATAAATTATTCAACTATTATGGAGCTGCTGATGCAGATCATGTAATCATTTCCATGGGTTCTGTCAATGAAACCATTGAAGAGACCATTGATTATCTGGTTAAGGCTGGCCATAAGGTAGGTGTTATAAAGGTTCGTTTATTCAGACCATTCAGTGCTCAGGCGCTGATCGATGCAATTCCAGATTCTGTTAAGACAATCTCAATTTTAGATAGAACTAAAGAACCAGGATCATTAGGCGAGCCACTGTTCCTAGACGTTGTTGCTGCTATTAGAGGAACAAAGTTTGATCAGGTTAAGATTTTGGCAGGACGCTACGGTTTAGGTTCAAAGGATACAACTCCAGCTCAGATCGCTGCTGTTTACGAGAACAAAACAAAAACTCCATTTACAATCGGTATTGTGGATGATGTAACATTCTTATCCCTTGAAAGTGGCACTCCTATTATTACAACACCAGAAGGAACAACGAACTGTAAGTTCTGGGGTCTTGGTGCTGATGGTACTGTAGGTGCTAATAAGAACTCTATTAAGATCATTGGTGATAACACTGATATGTACGCTCAGGCTTACTTTGACTATGATTCCAAGAAGTCCGGCGGTGTTACTATGTCCCATTTACGTTTTGGACATAAGCCAATCAAATCCACTTATTTAATCCGTAAGGCAAACTTTGTAGCTTGCCATAATCCTTCCTATGTACGTAAGTACAATATGGTTCAGGAACTGGTTGATGGTGGTGTATTCTTATTAAACTGCCCATGGGATGCAGAAGGTCTTGATAAGCATTTACCTGGACAGGTTAAAAAGTACATTGCAGATCACAATATTAAGTTCTACACCATTGATGGTGTTAAGATTGGTATTGAGACTGGTATGGGACAGACACGTATTAACACAATTCTTCAGTCTGCATTCTTTGAGCTTACTGGAATCATTCCTGCTGAAAAAGCAAACGAATTGATGAAGGCTGCAGCAAAGGCTACTTACGGACGTAAGGGTGATGAGATTGTTCAGAAAAACTGGGCAGCTATTGATGCTGGTGCTAAGGGTGTTGTTAAGGTTGAGGTACCTGAAAGCTGGAAGAACTGTACCGATGAAGGTCTTGACTATAAGGTAATTACAGAAGGTAAGCAGGATGTTGTTAACTTTGTAAATAACATTCAGACAAAAGTAAGCGCTCAGGAAGGCGATACTTTACCAGTATCTGCATTTGTTGATTATGCAAATGGTTCTACACCATCTGGCTCTTCTGCTTTTGAGAAACGTGGTATTGCTGTTAATATTCCTGGCTGGAATCCAGACAACTGTATCCAGTGTAACTTCTGTGCTTACGTTTGTCCTCATGCAGTTATCCGTCCAGTTGCTCTGACAGATGACGAAGCTTCTGGCAGACCAGAAGATATGAAGACTCTTGCAATGACAGGTATGCCAGGATATCAGTTCGCTATCACTGTTTCCGCATTTGACTGTACTGGTTGTGGATCTTGTGCTAACGTTTGTCCTGGAAAGAAGGGCGAGAAGGCTCTTACTATGGTAAATATGGAAGCTAACTGCGACGTAACACAGAAGGTATTTGATTTCGGTCAGACTCTTCCTATTAAGCAGGAAGTTATTACTAAGTTCAAAGAAAACAGTGTTAAGGGTAGCCAGTTTAAAAAGCCACTTCTTGAGTTCTCAGGAGCATGTGCTGGTTGCGGCGAGACTCCTTACGCAAAATTAATTACTCAGTTATACGGAGACAGAATGTACATTGCGAATGCAACTGGATGTACTTCTATCTGGGGTAACTCTTCACCATCTACACCTTACACTGTGAATGCTGACGGACAAGGCCCAGCTTGGTCTAACTCCTTATTTGAAGACAATGCAGAGTTCGGTTATGGTATGCTTTTAGCTCAGAATGCTCTTAGAGGTGGTTTGAAATCGAAAGTGGAAGAGATTTTAAATTCCGAGAAATCTTCTGAAGCAGTGAAAGCTGCTTGCCAGGAATACCTTGACACCTACACAGTTGGTGCAACCAATGGTCCTGCTTCAAACAAATTATTAGCAGAGTTAGAGGGTTGTGATTGTGAATTAGGCAAGGATATCTTAAAGAATAAGAACTACCTGGGTAAAAAATCTCAGTGGATCTTTGGTGGTGACGGTTGGGCTTATGATATTGGTTTCGGCGGTGTTGACCACGTTCTTGCCAGTGGCCAAGACATCAACATCTTTGTATTCGATACAGAAATCTATTCCAATACAGGCGGTCAGTCTTCTAAGGCAACTAAGACTGGTGCAGTTGCTCAGTTCGCAGCCGGCGGTAAGGAAACAAACAAGAAAGACTTAGCAAGTATTGCTATGAGCTACGGTTATGTATACGTTGCACAGATCGCTATGGGTGCAGATTATGCTCAGACTGTGAAAGCAATTACTGAGGCTGAGGCTTATCCAGGACCATCTCTGATCATTGCTTATGCTCCATGTATCAGCCATGGTATCAAGAAGGGTATGTCTAAAGCTCAGACAGAAGAGAAGCTTGCAGTTGAATGTGGTTACTGGAATAACTTCCGTTTCAATCCTTCAGCAGCTAAGAAATTCACTTTAGACAGCAAACCTCCTGTATTAGAAGGATATCAGGAATTCTTAAAGGGCGAGGTTCGTTACGCTTCCTTAGCAATGAAGAATCCTGAGAGAGCAGCTGAATTATTTGAGAAGAATGAAGAAGATGCAAAAGCAAGATTTGAATATCTGCAGAAATTGGTTACTTTATACGGAAATGAATAATTAAAGTATAGATGCTGTTTCGATAGATCGTTTAAACTTGTTATAAGATAGTAAGATCAAAAGAAGTCGCCAGTCCTGTAATGGGCTGGCGACTTTTTATGTAAGGAGATTTCGTCCTGTTACATAAAAAGCCAGACTCTTTGTTATCTGCTGTAAGAGAGTAGGAACTCTTAAGCTTAGGGAAAAATATGAATCAGTAGAAACCAGGCAATAGGAACCAACAGTGCAGGCAAGAGATTAAGGGTTTGAAAGGATTTGATCTTTAATATAGATAATCCAGAAGCCAAAATTAAAACTCCTCCCACTATGGAAATCTCAGTCATGAATTCTGGCGTGAGAAAGGGGGCAACTTGATTGGCAAGAAGATAGATACTCCCTTGCCAGACAAATAGCACCAGAGCGGAACATGCAATACCCGGTCCGTAGGTGGAAGCCAATACGATTGAAGTTACCAGATCCAGAGTGGCATTGGTAAATAAATAAGTATTGTTTTGATTCAGGGCGCTTTCGATTGGGCCTAAAATCGATAGAGTTCCAATACAAAAGAGTACGATTGCCGTGGATAAACCTTGTGAAAGATTCGTTTTAGAATATCGTTCTACCAACTTACGAAAGGCCTTATCAATATCAATTGCAGTACCTAAAAGACCACCTATAGCAAGACTTACGATAAAAAGAACCGGATAATTGCTGTTTGACATGTTTTTTACCACAGCATGTATTCCTAGAGCAGTTGCAGCCAGTCCCATAGCGTCATAAAGAATGTTCTGATATTTTTCTTTCAATCCTTTTTTAATCACACTTCCCACCATACTGCCAACAAGAATCATTCCGGCATTAACAAATGTACCAATCATTATAATTCTCCTTTCAACTTAAAGATATAAGAAGTATAAACCCTCTAGTGAATGGAGAGTCAAACTCTATTTCATATGGCCTTACGATTAAAATATTGCTGAAATACCTATTGTAAGATAAAATATAAGAATAGAACATTAAGAAAGTTGGATGATAGAATAAAATAGCTAAATCACTTGATATCAGGAGGCGTTGATACATGTCAGATAAAAATCATAAGGGAACTGGTAAAAAGACGTTATTTTCCATAGGGGAAATGGCCCGGCTTTTTCACATGAATATAAGAACGCTTCGGTATTATGATGAAATTGGCGTCTTGAAACCGGAATATGTGAATGAGGAAACAAATTACCGTTACTATTCTACGGTACAGTTTGAGCGCCTGAATACAATCAAATATCTGCGTGCTTTGGATGTCCCTTTGGAAAAAATCTTGATTTTCTTAAATGAGAAAGAAATCAGTACAATATTATCAATTTTTGAAGAGCAACGAGAGAGTGTATTAAAGAAACAGGAGCAGCTATCGCGCATTGAAAAGAAAATTACGAATCGCATGGAACAAATAAAAGCTGCATTAACAGCTCCATACGGACAAGTTATAGTGAAGCAGATACCGCAAAGAGAAATTGTTTTATTAGAAAAGAAAATTACTCGTGAGGAGGATCTAGAGCCGCTTATCCGGGATATAAGCAAAAAAACTTACCTTGATGATGCTATCTTTCTTGGGAAGGTAGGGGTATCGGTTAGCCAGGAGGATTTAAAGAATGGAGAGTTTAAACATTTTTCTTCTATTTTTATAATTCTGGAGGACGAGGATGATTTTATGAACAAAGACGTGGTATTGGAGGAAGGTGTGTACGCAACCGTTCAATATCGTGGCACTCATGAAGAGGCCTCCTCTTATTATGCCATGCTTTTAAATTATCTTATGGATTCAGGTTTGCATATAAAAGGGGATTCCATAGAAATAACAATGATTGATGCTGGAATGACAAATGACCATAATCAGTATGTTACGGAATTGCAGATACCAATTTAATAAAAATGCTCCTCCTTTGGAGGTGGTTTCTTAAAAAAACCATCTTTAAATAGAGGAGCATTTCTTGTTTTATTGCTTCCTATCAATTAAGCATAAAACTAAGTACTTATACCTGTGTTGTACCGTAAATATTTCCCTCATTTACGCTGTCTTTGCAGAGGAAAATGATACAGACAATGGTGCCTACGAAAGGGATGCAAGATAAAAGTATCCAAAAACCAGATTTATTAATATCATGCATACGTCGTATTTGAAGGGCTAAACATGGGATAATAATCGCCAATACGTAAATTAGGTAAAAAACAAATAGAAATTTGACGAAAGCGCCAAGCATTGCTAAAATAAACACAGCAATAAAATTAAAAAGTGTTGCCATCCAAAAACCCCTTACCGTAGTACGGTCTTTAAAATTTAAATAATTCTTCCACATTGATAAATATTCTTCCATAATATTTGTAACCTTCCTTTCTTTTGTATTATACGTATTCATTATACAGGAAAATATTGTCAATTTAAATAAAAAAGTAAGAAAAGTTAAAAAATCGTCATATTATACATATTTTTGTTATTTTATGTGTTATTTTTGTAATTGGATTTTTGATACAAATAGTTGGTTTATATGCAGATAATTACAAGTATGTATAAAAGTCCAGCAAAGATATTTAGAAATGTTTTCTTATTCTATGGTTTAAGACAAACAAAAGCAAGAAGACAGGCACTGCTCATTATTGTAAGAATAAACTTATTATATAATGATGATATATGAGGTTTTCTATGGGTACTATAATTTATATGAATAATGGTCCTGATTCAGGCGAAAATACAAAATCTACACCTCAGCAGCCCTCAAAAGAACTGGAATTTGCGCCTGACGTTGGGAATAATGATACATCAACTGAGACGGGACCTGTTTCTCCAGATGGAGAGCAGCCAAACATATTGGTACCGAATCCTCAGGTAGAATGGCCTGCTTTTGATCCTTACTCTCCTGATGAAAGTGGTAATGCCGGTACGTGGAGCTCAATTATTACGATGTTTCCAAAGCCAATTATTCCTTGCTATTTTTGCAATTCAGATCAGGTAGGGCTTGTAAGGCTTCTAAATGCGGCGGCAAACTATCCTCCTTTTATGGTATATATTAATGATCAACTGGCGGTTGAGGGGCTGGATAACGGAGATATGAGTCAATATGGAAGGGTATCTGCTGAGAGCCAGACCATTCGTGTAACGGATGATAATAACTATGAGTATATAAAAAAACAAATTCAGGTACCTGCAAATGGAGCCATAACTGTAGCAATTATTAATACGGATACAGGACTTGATATCATGGTAATTGATGACTATTTGTGCAACGGAGGCATTAATACTGGGTGCTTTCGAGTATGCAACCTTTCCATAACGAACAGAAAGATAAATGTATTGCTCAATGGAGGGAATATCATTTACCGTGATGTAAATTACATGCAGGTAACAAATTTCCAATACGCCACAAATGGTTACTATATGGTGTCTGTAACAAGCAGCAGTATCTACAGCGGCAATATTATACTGACGTCCAACATTTATATTAGAGGCAATGTTTCTTATACCATGTATGTCTTTAACTGGAGTCTGGAACAAAATGCCATACGTATTCTGATTGTAGAAGATCGAAGAAGTTAAAAAATGGAAACCTCTGGTTGACAGATCAGAGGTTTTTTGCTATCCTTAGTGTATTAGATGTATTAATACAGACATAGGAGGTCGAATATGATATTGCTGGACTATAAAGATCGCAGGCCGATATATGAACAAATTGTAGAAAAGTTAAAAGACTTAATGATATGCGGCGTATTGGAACAAGATAGTCAGCTTCCGTCTGTGCGGAACCTTGCCACTGATTTATCCATAAATCCCAACACCATTCAAAGAGCTTATGCAGAGCTGGAGCGAAGGGGTTTTATTTATTCGGTGAAAGGGAGAGGAAGCTTTGTGGCGGATACAAGTTCCATTCAGGCGTTAAAGAACAATGAGCTTAGGATTAAGCTTGGAGAATGGATTGATGAGGCCAAAAGATCAGGTTTTACAGAAGATAAAGTCCATACCTGGGTTGCTAAGGGATGGATAAAACAAGAATATTTAACAGGGGGAGGAGAGATAGAATGATTAAAGCTGATAATATTACGAAAAAATTTGATGACATTGTTGCCGTTGATCGCGTAAGTGCTGAGATAAAGGACGGAAGTGTTTTCGGTTTGATAGGAACCAATGGAGCAGGAAAGAGTACCTTTCTTAGAATGATTAGCGGAATATTAAAGCCGGATGAAGGGAGTGTAACCTTTGATGGAGAGCCGGTTTATGAAAACGAAGAGGTAAAAGGGCGTTTCTTTTATATTTCCGATGACCAGTATTATTTTAATAATGCCACACCAACTGATATGATGAACTTTTACTCCAGGGTTTATAAGAAGTTTGATAGGGAGCGTTTTCGCAGTCTGATGGAAAAGTTTGGACTTGATATGAGAAGAAAGATTCAGACATTTTCAAAGGGAATGAAGAAACAGCTTTCCGTAATCTGTGGAATATGTGCAAATACGGATTATCTACTTTGTGATGAGACCTTTGACGGATTAGATCCAGTCATGCGTCAGGCGGTGAAAAGTCTTTTTGCCAATGATATGGCGGAGCGGAATTTGACTCCCATTATTGCGTCCCATAACTTAAGAGAACTTGAGGATATCTGTGATCATGTGGGCCTTCTTCACAGGGGAGGAATTCTTCTTTCAAGAGATTTAGATGATATGAAACTGAATATTCACAAAGTACAGTGTGTATTAAAAGAGGGCATGACCGAAGATGACTTAACGGCTCTAAACCGGGTTAAGACGGAAAAAAGAGGTAAGCTCTATACTTTAACGGTTCGTGGAAGCAAAGAAGAAGTAGAGGAATTAATGGATTCCTATCAGACAGTCTTCTACGAAATGATTCCATTATCTTTAGAAGAAATATTTATTAGTGAAACGGAGGTGGCCGGTTATGACATCAAGAAACTTATTTTTTAATTTATTAAAAGAAGATGTAAAACAGCGCCTTTGGTCTGTGGCAGTTGCCTTTTTATTATTTTTCTTTACGCTTCCAGTGGGAGTAGCCTTAAATCTAGGAGATGGAATTAAGGATGAATTAACCAGGAAAAATACAATAGCAGTTGTTGAGAAGTGGTTGAGCTTTCAAAATGGATATATCGTAGCCGTTATTATCCTTTTGTCCCTAATTATGGCAGTGACCAGCTTTTCCTATCTGCACTCCAGACAGAAAGTGGATTTTTATCACAGTGTACCAGTGAGTAGGAAAAAGTTGTTCTGGGCTAATTATTTCAATGGAATTATTATTGTAATTATTGCTTATGCTATTAATTTATTGATTTCTTATGGAGTTGCCGCAGTCAATGGTATTTTGACGTCAGAAATCGCAGGAGCTGGAATAAAGAGTCTTTGTCTTTTCGTTATCCATTATTTTCTTCTGTATACGGTAACTGTGCTTGCTATGATTTTGACAGGAAATATTTTAGTAGGAATTCTTGGCACCCTGGTATTTGAGTTTTATGGAATAAGCGTTTTCGCTATTTTAGAATTATGTTTTCAACAGTTTTTTGAAACCAGTTATCAGGGAAGTAAATCATTATTTTATCTGATGTTAGATAAAACGTCCCCTTTGTTCTTCTTTATGGCAAACGTGGAGGGTATGGGAACCGGAAGGACCTTAGAAGGGGCTACACTACGGATTGTTGTGGCTGTTGCTGTAACTGTGATACTGGCTCTCCTTTCTTTCTGGCTCTATAGCAAAAGAGGATCAGAAGCTGCTGGAAAAGCCATGGCTTTTAAGATAAGCATGCCTATTATAAGAATACCTATTGTAATCCTTGCGTCCCTTAGTGGAAGTGTCTTTTTCTGGCTAATTCATTCTACCTTGGGTTGGGCCGTATTTGGACTTATCTGTGGACTATTACTGTCTCATTGTGCCATAGAGATTATCTATCATTTTGATTTCCGTAAGCTCTTTTGTAACTGGAAGCAAATGCTTGTGTGTGCAGTTTTTGCAGGAGCCATATTCTTGGGCTTCCGCTATGACCTTTTTGGATATGATCGTTATGTTCCGGCAAAAGATTCAATCAAATGCGTTGGCATATCCTTTGAAAATGCCAATGACTGGATTAACTACGGTGAGATAGAAGTGCCTCAGGATGAAATGGATCGTTATGATTGGAACTATATAACCTCAGATGATTACATTTTTAGCCATATGCAACTAAAAGATACGGAACCGGTCCTTGCACTTGCTAACGAAGCCATAAGTCAATTGAAAGACAGCTCTCGGTTCAGCCAGCAGGAGTTACCTGTTGATGACGATGGGAAGAATGTAAGAACCTATCGGTTTTCCGTAAAGTATACTCTAAATAGCGGAAAGAACGTTTATCGCACTTATGAAGTGTCGGGAGATATGTACCGTCAGGAGATTGTACAAATATATGAAAATCCTGAATTCAGGCAGGCGGTATACCCTATACTCGCGCAGACAACGGACGACACTGCTGGCGTCAAAGTTGCCAGAGGGGGGCAGACTTCAGTGGTGAGCATGGATAGAAACGGAACTGATAAGGCTATAACAGATAAATTACTCTTAACCTATCAGGAAGAGTTTATGAATCTGAAAGCCGATACCATGCAAAAAGAAAATCCAATTGCGTCCATTCAATTTATAACAAAGCAGCAGGCAGAAGTGGCAAAACTTAAGACAGATACCCAGAATAATTGGCAATACAGCCATCTAGTGGAAAGAGGGTATTATCCTATTTATCCATCCTTTATAAAGACTCTTGCTCTATTAAAGGAATATAAGATTGATGTAGATAGTTGGAATGACTTAAATCGTATCAATGAAATTAATATTGATAAGTTACAGTTCTACATGTATAAGGAAACAGGGGAAAATACGGATTCCCAGTATTTGACCATCTCTGATCCGGAAGAAATTAAACAGATTATGAAAGATGCGGTTGTGGAGGAGTATTCTAACATGAATCCATTTATTGGTTACAGGTATGATCCGGTGAACTTTTCTGCTGTTTCATCATCTGATGGAAGCAAAATTGAGATACAATACACAATCTCTAAAGATAAACTTCCAGAAACGTTAAAAAATGAGATTCAAAAGATAATTAAAGAACAGTAAGCAGTCTTTCATTGACTTTTTCTTCCAATAAAGTTAAAATAAGGGAAGTAAAAGTCAAAGGAGGAGTCACGGATGGCATTTTTGGAAGAGCTGGGGAAGACACTCAGCGATACCGGCAAAGAGGTCGCTACCAAGGCAAAAGCGTTGACTGAGACAATTCAGTTAAAGACACAGATCAGTGCTGAAAAAACGAAGCTGGATGAAGCTTATGCAGTCATCGGAAAACAATTCTATGAAGCGAACGAAGAACCAGAGGAAGCGTATGCAAAAGCTTACGAAGCCATCAGGGCCAGCCGAGAAAGAATTGCCGCTCTGGAGATGGAACTAACCCAAAGCGAGGGAACCCGTATCTGTGCAGAGTGCGGTGCAAAGATTCTAAAGGATTCCTTTTACTGCGGGAAGTGCGGGGCACACGTAAAGGAAGCCTCCGCAAGTTCGGTAACGAATGAAGAGACATCTGTGGAACCAGAAGAGCCCGTATTATCGGAAGAAGAGAATCTGGCTTCTGGGATCAACAAGGTGAATGAAGAAGCGTTTGAATCTACGGAAGAAAAGAATTAATTATTTCAGGGATCGGCTTTGAAGCCGGTCCTTGTTTTTGTCAATTTTTGCTTTTTGTAAAAAAGTATGTAAATTTAATGTAAAATGTGATAGACTAGACCCGACTCACAAATGATTAAAGATACAAAGAGGTATAATATGAAATCAAATGTCAGGTGGCTAGGAAAGCTTATATTTCTTTCAGCCCTAATTAATATACTGATTGAACTGGCGGCCAGAAAATCTCTGACCAGCCTTTATACCTATATGCGAAATGGATTTCTGATTTTTTTGTTGAATACCATAATCATGTTACTGCCTTTTACTTTGGTATTTATCACAAAAAGAAAGGTCTTTAGCTGTATCGCTGTTTCTGTCATGTGGATATTTTTGGGAGTGACAAACGGGATATTACTTATTTTCAGGACAACCCCCTTTACAGCGGCGGATTTTCGACTGGTTAAGTATGCCGTCAGTTTGGCTACCGTTTACTTTACCTGGCTACAGATTATATTGATGGTACTTGGGTTTGCCCTTGCAGCAACGTTACTTTTTTTTGTTTGGCGAAATGCCCCGATATCCAAAGATAAAGTAGGGTATCGATTGGGCTCGGTTATGATAATCGCTTGTGTTGTAACTGTTCTTGGTGCGACTAGTCTATCCATGAAAACTGGCCTTGTAGCGGTTCATTTTGGTAATATTGGAGACGGATTTAGGACGTATGGGTTTGCCTACTGCTTTTCCAATTCAATCTTTAATACAGGAATCTCTAAGCCAGAAGGATATAGTAATGAAGCCATGGAGACTATTAAGGATAAAGAATTGGTCCAGGATAACACCTTTGCTTTATTAGATGGCACGAAACCAAATATTATTATGATTCAATTGGAGTCATTCTTTGATCCTACGTTGTGGAAAAAGAATCCGGTAAAACACGATCCAATTCCATTTTTCCACCAATTACAGAACAATTATCCCAGCGGTTATTTGAATGTACCTGTCGTTGGTGCTGGAACTGCCAACACGGAATTTGAGTCCATCACTGGAATGAATCTGGATTTTTTTGGCCCGGGAGAATATCCATATAAGACCGTATTAAAGAAGACTTCGGCAGAAAGTGTTGCATTTGATCTGAAAAATATTGGTTACAGTGCTCATGCAATACATAATAATGAGGCCACTTTTTATGATAGAAATCGGGTGTTTTCACAACTTGGTTTTGATACATTTACACCTATTGAGTATATGAACAATTTAGAGAGAAACCCAACTGGCTGGTGTAAGGATAAGATTTTGACTGGAGAAATCATTAAAACGCTGGATTCTACTCCTAGCCCTGATTATATTTACACCATATCGGTACAGGGTCATGGGAAATATCCAAGTTTTGAGTATTATTGTCAGCAGATTGGTGAGATGGATGAGTTTGTTCGATCTCTAGTTAATACCTTGCGAACCAGGAAAGAACCTACGGTCTTGGTTATGTATGGAGATCATTTGCCTGGATTTCAATGGTCTGAAAATGAGATGAAGAACGGTTCTCTTTTCCAGACAGAATACGTGGTATGGAATAATATGAACCTTCCCGTTGTAAAAAAAGATGTGGAGGCGTATCAGCTTGCAGCGCATGTTCTTGATATGCTGAACATTCATGAGGGAACCATGATGAGATTTCATCAGAAACATCTAAAAGATAAGAATGCGGACAACGAAGATTATCTAAGAGATATGAAAACTCTAGAGTATGATATCCTTTATGGAAATCATGAAGTATATGGCGGGGAAAATCCATACCCGACTTCAAATCTTAAAATGGGTGTGGATAACATCACCATTGATCATGTGGTTTATAACGATTCTAATGTGCTGGTATACGGAAATAATTTTACGCCGTACTCCAAAGTATGCTTAGATGGTAAAATGACAGAAACCACCTTTGTATGGCCCCAGTTAATCATTGCCAAAAACGTTCCCGAACATAAAGTGGTTGATTCTGAAATATCGGTATGGCAGATTGGCAGAGATAAGGTGCCTTTAAGCGAAGCCGGAACCTTCCGTTTTAAAGCTGAGGAATAAAAAAAGAGAGAGCCAAGCTCTCTCTTTTTTGCATTAAACCGTAATTAATTCATACTCTTCATTGCCCAGGCCTATTTTCACCGCATGTTCGATGGAAGATTGCCAGTTTGTATTAGGATGGGTATCTTTAAAGTGATCGTGGTGATGGCTTCCATGTTTCTCCAGAAGGCTTCCTGCCATCACAGGCTGCTGATTTACGGCATGAGCACACGCCATATCAAGTGCAACTGGATCAAAGGATGCAAACATGCCTACATCGGGGATAATAGGGATATCATTTTCTGAATGGCAATCGCAATAAGGAGAGACATCCATAACCAAACTAATATGGAAGTTTGGGCGATCCTTTAAAACTGCCTGAGTGTATTCTGCAATCTTATAGTTTAAAATATCATTGGATTCATCAAAATTCGTTTCAACCGCATCCACCGGACACACGCCGATGCAACGGCCGCAGCCCACGCATAGGCCATGGTTAATATTAGCAATCTTTTCTTGAAATGTAATGGCACCGTGGGCACAGTTTTTCTCACACGCATGACAGCCGATGCAGGCTTCTTCAAACACATGAGGTTTTCCGGAGTTGTGCATCTCCATCTTGCCAGCCCTTGAACCGCAGCCCATTCCGATGTTTTTTAATGTACCTCCGAATCCAGTGCTTTCATGTCCCTTAAAATGAGTGAGAGAAATAAAAATATCAGCGTCCATTATGGCCCTACCAATTTTAGCTTCCTTTATATATTCCCCATTTATGGGAACAAGGCTTTCATCCGTTCCCTTTAATCCATCAGCGATTAAGACATGGCAGCCAGTAGAAAAAGGAGAGAAGCCATTTTCGTAAGCGGTATCCAGATGATCCAAGGCATTTTTACGGCTTCCTACATATAAGGTGTTGCAGTCTGTTAGAAATGGTTTGCCGCCTTGTTCCTTTATAAGATCGATCACAACCTTCGCATAATTGGGGCGCAGATAGGAAAGATTACCAAGCTCTCCAAAATGAATTTTAACTGCCGAATATTTATTACGGAAATCAATCTGCTCCATCATTCCAGCCGTTGTTATCAGTCGTTTGAGCTTTTGTGGCAGGTTTTCGCGAAATGTGGTACGAAAGTTTGTGTAGTAAACCTTTGATTTATCCATGACCGGTCTCCTTTTGATAATTTTTATTGGTTTCATTATACTGTAGTTGGGGTGGTAATTCAAGAAGTGAATTGGTACTTTATTTCCATTTCTATTTATGGTAAACTAATAGGATCATATTGAAGTTTTTAGACGGGCATATGGAGGTTAAGAGTATGAAACAAATCAGGGGGATGCTGAGAATCATTTTTGGCCGTACTACATTTGGAGTTGTATCTCTTATTGCTCAAGTGGCCATACTTTTTTGGGTTTTTCGCTTTCTAAGCCGCTACATCGTATATTTTTATGGTGGTTTTACACTGTTAAGTGCACTGGTCATTATTTACATTCTAAACAAGGAGGAGAATCCCAGTTTTAAGCTCTCTTGGATGATACCGATCGCTGCAGTTCCTGTTTTTGGAATTATGTTTTATCTGTTTGCGGAGCTTCAAATTATTGGAAAACTTATCAATAAAAAACATCAAGCCAATATGGAAGAAACGGAAAAATATTTAAAACAGAATTCAAAGGTTATGGATCAGTTAAGTAAGATTAGCATGCAGGATGCGAATCTAGCCAGATATATTAAAAATACAGGTCATTATCCTGTTTATGGTAACACAAATGTCCAGTATTTTTCTCTGGGCGAAACCATGTTTGAAGCCATGAAGAAGGAACTGGAGGCTGCAAACCGGTTTATTTTTATGGAGTTTTTTATCGTTGAGCGTGGTCAAATGTGGGATGAGATTCTTGAAATTTTAGAGAAGAAGGTAAAAGAGGGGGTAGAGGTTCGTTTCATGTACGATGGAATGTGTTCTCTATCTCTCTTGCCCAGTGGTTATGTAGATGAATTGAAGGAAAAGGGGATAAGTGCCAAGGAGTTTTCTCCCATCAAGCCTGTGTTAACCACGTATCAAAATAACCGGGACCACAGAAAGATACTTGTGGTAGATGGTCACACTGCTTTTACAGGTGGTGTTAATCTGGCGGATGAGTATATTAACCGGAAGGTGCGTTTTGGCCACTGGAAGGATACTGGAATCATGATGAAGGGGGATGCAGTAACCAGCTTTACCATGATGTTCCTGGAGATGTGGGATATCTCAGAAACGGAAGCGGGTGATTATGGGAAGTATCTAAAAGATCCAGAGTATTTTTATCCACTGGAGCTTAGTCGTGAGGGATTTGTGATTCCTTATGGGGACAGCCCTTTGGATGGAGAAACGATAGGTAAACAGGTTTATTTGGATATCATTCATACAGCCAGACAGTACGTATACATTATGACTCCATATCTGATTCTTGATTATGAGATGGTAAAGGCTCTTACATTTGCGGCTAAGCGAGGGGTTGAGACTATTATTATCATGCCACGCATACCGGATAAAAAATATGCATTTTTACTAGCTAGGTCTCATTATCTGGAATTAATTCGTTCAGGTGTGCAGATTCGTGAATATAAACCGGGCTTTGTACATGCTAAGGTTTTTAGTAGTGATGGCACAAAAGCTGTGGTGGGAACGATTAATATGGACTTTAGAAGCCTTTATCTTCACTTTGAGTGCGCTGCTTACTTGTTTCGTAATGAAGTGATTCGGGATATTGATCGGGATTTTCGGGAGACTTTGGAAATGTGCAGAAGTGTCAGTCTGGAAGATGTAAGAAGTTATCCTTGGCATGAGAGATTTGCAGGGCGTGCATTAAGGCTATTTGCTCCTCTTATGTAGAAATAATTAATAAGGATATAAATCATATGATTTTATGCTAAATATGCGCCGGAGGTGTTACTTCCGACGCATATTTTTGTTTGGTGATTTTTAGGTTCATAAATGTTTCTCGGTTGGTGCATTACGGTGCTGAAACTTCCAAGATAACAATATTTGCAATTACTGGTGTCGTACCTAAGAATACAGTCTGACCAGTTGTATTAACAAGTTGGATGGTTGCAGGAATAGCTCCCACTGTGACTAATGCCGATCCGTTTAACTGACCTGTAACGATTGGCGAACTTGAAGGTATACCACCGCTACCATTAATCTGAAGCGTGAATTCTACAAAAGTGGATGGGCCTGCTCCGTCTGTGGAGACCCACCATGTTACATAGTAATTACCTGTAGCAGTAAGTGTAGCAACACCTGTAGCAGTGTTGTAAGAAATATTAAGGCTCTGATCGTTTAAAACAGTATTAAAGATAACAGGGCTTCCATCTGCTACAGACCCTACCTCCGCACTGGCTGTAAGCTGAGCCTGAAGTCCTCTAAGCTGAGCTGCAGGTGCAATAGGTCCGGTAGGTCCGGTAGGTCCAGTGTCGCCGGTAGGCCCAATAGGTCCAGTAGCGCCAGTAG
>DLJZ01000012.1 GCA_002478865.1 Hungatella sp. UBA7603 | reverse complement strand
CTAAGCCGGTGGTATTGACTTTTAGGGGAAGATATAGACGACATAGATGATTTTGAATGAGAACAGTAAAAAAGAGTAGTATAAAGAAAAAGTATGCTTTAAATGGAAATCATTGGTATTGGTATAATGGCAATATTCGAAAGGGGGAATTTAGGGAAAATTTGTTTCAAGCATTTGATATTTGTAAGAGCTTATTTTTTCTTTCCTTCCAAATGAAAAGATAGTGAAAGCAAAAAGGTGATTGTGATAATGACCGTGGCTGCTGTAATGGAATACTGAAAACCTGCGTATAAGGCTTCCACCGGAATAGAGGAAATGGATGCTCCCCCTGCCTGTTTTAAATACTTTGCCTGTCCGGCATCCATAAGTCCTACAAAGAGCGGAGTACCAAGCGCTGCCCCTACCTG
The DNA here is from genome assembly GCA_002478865.1 of Hungatella sp. UBA7603. Taxonomy (GTDB): domain Bacteria; phylum Bacillota; class Clostridia; order Lachnospirales; family Lachnospiraceae; genus Lacrimispora. Next base: position 191,135 of record DLJZ01000012.1, on the reverse strand, counting down.
GATGAAGGTGTTCAAGATTGCCACGCCGTGGGCCTGACTGTTTGGAGGCAATTGCTTTAGTGCATTGGATTGGTTTGAGGACCATGCAAGGGATATTCCAAAAAACACAAGAATATTTAGGAGGGTGATCTCCACTAAGGATGTCGACGGCTGGATACGGGATAAAGCAAACAGGGCAAACAGCATAATTGCAAGACCAAGCGGAATGATTTTCTTCCCGCCGGATTTGTCATAAATTTTTCCTGATATCAGCGTCATAATACAGCAAATCACTGCGGCAGGGAGCAATACGAGTGCAGAAGTAAATGAAGTGCAGTTTAACCCACGCTGCAACAACATCGGCAGTATGACGTTCATGGAAAACTGAACCATTTGGATTGTAATGACCAAAATTGCGCCAATAGAAAAAAACGGCTTTTGAAAGGCTGTAATGTCAAGCATTGGCTCTTTTAATTGCAATTGCCTCTTTCCAAACAGCAAAAGTGATGTTATTCCGATGATAAAAATTACAATAGTGAGTACCAGGGATGTACTTGTCTGGATAATACTCATTCCATATACAATAAATGCAAACCCGACTGAGGAAAGGATAATTGACAAAACATCTATTCTTGGCTTTGTTATTTCCATTGCCGTATGTAAAAAGATACTGCCTCCGACGATACAGAAAATAATTAATGGGATCAAAAGAAAGAATAGGGCTCTCCAAGTAAAAAACTGCAGTACGATTCCGGATACGATGGGGCCGAGTGAGGGACCTACCAGAATGGTACTAGTGCATAGGCTCATTGAAAGGCCATGTTTTTCAGGAGGATTGATGCATAGCACAGTATTAACCATAATTGGTATTAACAGGCCAGTCCCGACTGCTTGCACCATCCTTGCTGCCAATAAAATTGGAAATTTGGCTGAGATGGCAGCGAACACAGTGCCAATGAGAAAAAGGGACATTGCCCCCACATACAACTGTCTTGTTGTAAAGGTACGTAGAAGAAATGCTGTTGCAGGAACCATGATTGCAACAACTAAAACATATCCCGTAGACAGCCATTGGATAGTGGTAGCGGTTACATTCAGTTCCACCATCATATTACTTAGGGCAACATTCAGTATGGTTTCGTTAAAGAGGGATAAAGAGCCCCCGAATAATAAAAATACCATCATTGCAGTGACATTTTCTTTTTTGTTATTACGATATGACATGAATTAACTCCTCTGCTGCTAAATTTTTTTAATGTTGGATTACGTTACATCAAAAAACCATCAAAACCTCCTTCACGTTGGAAAGAAATTCGATGGTTTTTCACTTAAAGGAAAGCTCATCTATTCCATTGCTACTTTGTTTGTGTTAAGGTAATCTCCGGCGGCTATGCAAAGTAAAGTGGTAAATAAGTGAGAATCTTTTACTCATTCTTTGATATTAGATATATTGCACGGCATTTAATAGAATTGATGTATATTCTTGGATCAATTCTTCCATGATTTCTTTTGCACTTTGTTTTTGAGTTAGCATTCCGACGTTTTGTCCAACCACGACAGTGCCCTCTTTTTCAACGTCTCCGTCCGTAGCTGCCTTGCGAAGACTGCCGGAGCACAATTCTTGAATGATTTTAGCTACTTCTTCTTTTTCATATTGTCTTTCAGCTTTTAATACCTTTTTCGACAGGTCGTTGGCAAGACCTCTCACAGCATCATTTACGGTAACACCGGTCAGGACGGTATCCCCCTCTGTTGCTTTAATGATCGCATTTTTATAGTTTTCATGTGCAGGGCATTCATAGGCAAGGAGGAAACGGCTTCCGATTTCAACTCCTGTGGCCCCCAGCATAAAGGAAGCCGCAATGCCTCTACCGTCTGCGATACCGCTGGAATTAATAACTGGAAGGTTTACTGCATCCACTACCTGGGGAATCAAGGAAAAGGTCCCTGTAAATCCATAGATATGTCCGCCGCCGTCGGCTCCTTTAACGGATATGAAGTCTACCCCCGCTTTTTCATAAACCAATGCTTCTTCGACTGTGGCAACCTTACCGATTATAATAATACCAGCTGCCCTCAAATTGTCTGCATAAGATGATAAGATATCAAGAGATGTGAAGGGACCTTCCAGTTCAACGACTGGAACGTTCTCTTTTAAAATGATTTGAAGCAGTTCTTCTGTATAAGGAATTCCTGTAATCAGGTTGCAGCCAAACGGTTTGGAAGTTAACGTCTTTACTTTTTGAATTTCTGCAAGGAAAACTTCCGGTGGAGCAAAGCCGATACCCATGATACCAAGTCCCCCTGCATTAGAAACCGCGGCTGCCAAGTCACTGCCGGATGTCCAGGCCATGGGTCCTTGTAAAATCGGATACTCAATTCCTAATTTTTCACATATAATATTCTTCATTTTTTTCTCCTTGTAAATTTATTGACTTACACTATATCGTTTTTTAATGTATTATAATTATACAAAAAGAAAATCAAAAGATAATCATATAAAATAACTTAAAATATTTTTATCCTTCATATATTTTATACGAACAGGAGGGACAGGCATGCAGCTAACTATGGAGCGACTGTTGAACCAATTGAAGCAGTTTCGCCCGCAATGGGATGGAACTGGAGTGGATTTGATCTCCATTTCTTCTATCTGCTTTTTTACAAAAAACACACGGTACAATAGCAATGAAATTCTTTATATCGGTCATGCTTCCGACCTTTTGCCGGAATTTTCTTTTGAAATTGAGATTCCAATCGTCTGCATAGAAGATATTCCAATTCCAGAACAATACCTTGTACAGAAGGCTGTTCTTCGACTTCCTTCTAAAACTGATCTTCATGCAGTGTACAATTCCATAGTTGAACTATTAAAGGAAGGTGACACAGAAAAGGAGTTTATGGAAGCACTATACCGATCTATTCTGCGAGACGATGACATCCAAAAGATCTGCGACCTTGCAAAGGAATTCTTGCACAATCCTATCGTAGTACTGGACAACAGCCTGAAGCATATTGCAGAATCTTCCGAAACCAAAGTAAAGGATGCCATATGGATCGACCAAAGAAAAAATGGAAGTTATATTTCTACTGATTATGTTCAAGTACTTGCAGAGCAGGCGGGTTATAAGAAAGATCATTATTCTACGTCACCGGTCCTTTTGCCAAAGGGAAAATTAAAATATCGGAGGATCATAAGTCATATTTTTTTGAACCACCATCCAATCGGTACTATCGTGATTTTTGAAGTGCAAAGAAACATTCAAGAAGTGGATCTGAAGATTGCCAAAATGCTATCAGAAGTACTTACTCTGAAAATGAAAAATGATGAATTCCTTTTATATTCCAAAGGAGTCGTTTACGAGCATCTTTTTCAGGATTTGCTAGATGAAACCATCACTTCTTCTGTGTTGTATGAAAGGATAAAATCTCATCATTTGACTATAGAAGAAGATATCTATGTACTTGCAGTTGACATTAGTGAATTTGATCGGACCTATAAAACGTTACAGTATTTTAGAAGTGTAATGGATGAAATCATAGAAAAAGGTAAATCCATTCTGTACAACAACTATATTGTCATAGTAGTTATGTGCAAGGACGGGATTTATCTGTCCGGGAATGAAATTAGCAAAATGAATACTTTTTGTAAGGAAAAAAAGCTTTCTGCAGGAATCAGCAGGTGCTTTCATGATATTTCCATGCTGAAAACTCATTTTGAACAAGCAATCACCGCCCTTAACCTTAACTATAGGATAAATAAGGAGTGTAGACTTTCTTCTTATGTAGAATTTACGACAGAACATATGATTACCATTGCTTCTGAAAAAACGGATCTAATACAATTTTGTGAGGAAGGTCTATTAAAACTCATGAAATATGATGCTTCTAATCATATGAACCTTGCCGAATGCCTGCATGAGTTTTTGGTACAGGAACGAAATCTTGCACATACTGCCTTAGCCTTGCATATGCATAGAAATACTTTAATATACCGTGTGAATAAAATCCAGGAAATCATGCAACATGATCTGGACGATTCTAATTACCGTTTCAACCTTCTGCTTTCCTTTAAAATAATCGCATTATTAAAGAATCTGGATTATACCTAGATAGCTTTCGGGTTTCTGGAAATACTTGATCTATCAAAAAAATGGGATTTAATAAGATCATAGAACATTTTGCAGCTACGCGTATGAAATGAAATGGAGGGTACGCATCTATATACTATCCATTATTTTACAAAAGATAAAAGTAAGGCAGAGAATTAATTCGCGTTCCAGACAGATTTATGTTGTATTTTGTCATAATACATGATATCATATGCCAGGTGCGTTTTCGCATATACAGTATACGAAAGGATTTTTTAAATAATGTCAACCAAAACAGATCAAACTACTCCCTCTGCCATTGCCAATCCAGCTCCTCTTGGACTTTTAGGATTCGGAATGACTACCTGCCTGCTAAATTTTCACAATGCAGGAATTATACCTCTATCCATTGTTATTATTGCAATGGGATTTGCTTTAGGGGGTGCCGCTCAGATTATAGCTGGCATTATGGAATTCAAGAAAAATAACACCTTTGGTGCAACAGCATTCACAGCCTATGGTTTCTTTTGGTGGTCTTTGATTATCATCTGGATTAATCCATTTGAAGGCATCAAAGCTGCTGATCCTATCAGCATGGGATTTTATTTAGGTCTCTGGTGTGTATTCACACTCTTTATGTTTATCGGAACACTGAAACACAATCGTGCAAGCCAGGTAGTATTTGGTTCTCTTACCGTTTTATTCTTCCTGCTTTCACTTGCTAACTTTACCGGCGTAGAATCAATACATACGATTGCTGGATATGTTGGAATCTTCTGCGGACTATCTGCTATTTATAATTCTATGGGACAGGTTATAAACCAGGAATTTAAGAAGACTATTTTACCTTTATAATGAATGCATATAAAAAAGGATTTGAAACCTAGTGTTTCAAATCCTTTTTTGCGTTGTTTAGAGTATTTTAATTTCGTTCCATCGTAGTTCTTTCTCATTCAAAGAGAAGTCTTTGCTCATTGGAATACAAATTTATTTTGGTTCCTCTTGCAAAGCCAGCCAATGTAATGTTGTATTTGTTTGCCATTTCAATGGCGACATCTGTGGGTACGGAGCGGGCTACTAGGATTGGAATCCCCGCTTTAATAATTTTCAATATCATATCACTAGGGACTCTGCCACTAGTAATAAGAGCAGTCTTGGATAAATCAATCCCATGGTCAATGGCGTAGCCAAGTACTTTATCTACTGCATTATGTCTTCCGATATCTTCCATTAGATAGAGCATACCTTCCACATCATATAATCCACAAGAGTGAATTCCTCGTGTTAATTTGTAGATGTCACTGCTTTTTTGAAATTCATTTACATAGGATAAAATCTTTGAAAAGCGGATGGTAAAATTGTAATCCAAAGTTGTTAGATTCTCATCGTTCATGAGATAGTAAGCAATGGAGTGCTGTTTTCCACAAGCGGTGGTAATCGTACGAATTCCTTCTGTAGCTTCAATCATATCTTTAAAGGTATCCTTAGTAGTTAGTGTCACAAAGGCTTTGCCCTCGTCTTCCATGATCTCAATGGATTCGATATCTGAAATTCCTTGAATGATTCCTTCTGTAAATAAATTTCCCAGAACCAATTCATATAAATTCTTGTGGGTACATATTAGGTTAACATAACGAATGCCATTCACATAGATAGATAACTTGTATTCGATAAGAATCTCCTGTGATTCCTCTGACTGTTCTTCCGTACTGCATAATAGGATCTTATGGGTTTGGCTGATGTGGTTTTTATCTGGCATGGGCTTCTCCTTTTCAGATTAATCAGTTTTTTAGCAAGCTTCGTCAAGCAAATATAAGAGTACCCTTACGGTAAAGAGATTCGTTTCTGCTGTCTGCGGTTCACTATAATTATATTCGAAGATACCGTTATATTTTTTGATGGTATGATCAACAGAATTTAACCCGATTCCATGCCAGGCTTTATCTTTTTTTGTGGAATAGGGCCTTCCATTTTTGATACATAGTTGAGAGGTATCATAGGCGTTAGTCACCTGGATGGTAAGGACCTCATGAAACTCCGAAATATCAATAAACATCTCTCTTTTTTCTTTCGCAAGTTTCATACAGGCTTCCAGTGCATTATCCAAAAGGTTGCCTAAGATAATCGTAAGATCCATCTTATCTATGCCAAGAACTTTAGGTAGGCGAATATGTACCTCTGTTTTAACGTGATAATGTTGAGAGAGGTAAAGTTTATTGTTAATCAAAGCATCAATGACAGGATGACCACTGTCAATACCGGCTTCCTGAGCCTTTACGTTAACTGTGAGCTTTTTTATGTATTCGATCAATTCGGTGTTTTGGCCTTGTTCCGCAAGACCGGATATGGCAGCCAGATGATTGTGTAGGTTGTGGCGGTCCTCCCGCAAACTCTTTTGAAACCGTTGGATCAGTACCGATTGTTTTTCGTAGGCATTGTTTTGCTGTGAGAGAAGGAGATTTTCATACTTTAGATTTTCTTCCAGCAAAAGCTTGTCATATAAATAAAACAGTAAGATATTAATGACCAATAAAACAAGAACGGCAGTTGTCAGTAAAAACGAAGATTCCGATTGATTGGAAATAATCTCTAACGTCAAACTGTTTAAGATATAGATACTTCCTGCAGGAATCAAAAATATAGCCAGCCAGCGAGTCGGCCTGACCTCCGTGTTATAAACCTCCTGTTTATAAAAGAAGACTTTGCTCCATTTTACCAGACCAAACATCATGGTATTGGATAAGATGATCCCAATGAGTACATAACAGTCCTGCTGTATTATGGTTTTAAAAGAGGCTCCAACAAAAAGAACGAGAAAAGCCGCCGTACAATCTTCACTTGCAAGAGATAAGACATATATAAAAGAGGCAGCTAGGGTGCGTTTAAACACGGTAGTTTGATACAAAAAAGAAATAAAAAAACAGATTCCCAAGTTAAAAACGATATTTAAAATTGGATTATACAAATTAAAGTATAGATATGCTCCCAAAAGGTAATAGGCAGTATAAGCAATTCCGATGGCCCAAAAGGGGGCTCTCCTTTTCTTTAAAAAAGTACGAATAAAATCATATATTACATAAGTTCTAAGGATATTCATGAATAAATATGTAATGATTACGTTCATTTGTCGTCTTCCTTATTTTTCCTAAGCTGCAAATAATTCGCCCTTATTTCTTTTCTTTTTGGGCCGCTTATGGTTAAACTTGCCTCATTAGACATGAGAACTTTCTCATAAGATATCTGCCGAATATGGTAATAATTAATTAAGATGGAATGATGAATCAATAAAAATCCCTGGGCTTTTAATTTCTCAAATACCTCCATAAGTTTCCCATAGAAAATATAACGGGTATCTTTTGTAATCACATTGATTTTATGTCCCTTGGATATCTCAAGATAAATAATATCTTCAACAGGAATATTACACTGCCCTCTGTCAATATCCTTAAAACAAAAAAAGTCGTCCTGTATTTCATTTAACCGCTTATAGGCACTCAAAAGGTCTTTTTTAAAAAGCTCAGGATCAATGGGCTTTGACAAAAAGCGAAAGGTGTCTAGGCAAAAAACTTCTTTTGCCCGGTTATCATAGGACGAAATGTAAATAATAATGGTTTTTTTGTTTTGAAAATAATATCTTAATTTAGCTCCAACTTCAATCCCGTTCATACCATTCATACTAATATCCAGAAATGCCAAATCATAAATAGTACCTCCTTTTAGTTTTTCACACAACTTCTCCCCTGATGTGAAAGAATCGGTTAAGTAAGAGATATGCGCTTCTGATAATGTGCTTTTTATCATGGATTTGATCTGCTCAATAAATATGGATTCGTCATCACAAATAGCAATTTTAATCATGAATCTCTTTGTCTCCTTCCAATCTTTTACTAGATAACATTTTATCACAGTAATGTGTAAAAAAAAATAAAAAAAGTGTTGAAAAAGGAAGTATAAGAGAATTTGCTTGTTTTATAAGAGAAAATGAAAAGCTATTTTATCGAAAAAGGGATTATGCTATACTGGGCAAAATTAAGTAACTTAATTTAATCTTTTAATACGAAGGAGAGTATAAAAATGAAGAAATTATCTGTTGTTATGGGAAACGTGGTATCTGCTCTTGCTCTTAAATCTGCAGTTGCAACAAGCAATTTAGCATGTGGGTACATTTATTATCAGCCAGAGATGCCAAAAGAAGCAAAGAAACTAAGAAAATTCTAAGATTATGCTTAGAAGATTAAGTAACGTGATAGCCGATCATTTGGTCTCAATGGGGAGATTTGAAGAAGAGGATAGGCCTATCTATCAGTTTGGTCTTGAGATGTTACTCTTGAATATCTTTAACATTTCAACCGCAACTTTTATAGGGCTTGCCATGGGACAACCACTGGAATGTTTTATGTTCTTGGCACTGTTTATCCCTCTTCGCTGCCATGCGGGAGGATATCATGCCGGTAATCCTATCTGTTGTTATTTCTTGTCGAATGCGGTTATTGTTCTCATTCTCTTTCTTATGCGCACCCCTCCAGAGCTAGTGGAGCGGGGCGCAGGTCTGTTCCTCTTAATTCTATCCTCAGGTTTGGCGGCAATTATGGCACCTGTGGAGAACTTAAACAAACCTCTCGATGAAGTTGAGAAAAGAGTTTATGGAATCCGTACTCGGGCAGTACTGGCAGTTGAAGTTTTTATTGGTCTTTTATTCTATGCTACTGGTTATTACCGTGGCGTATGGATTGTAACACTCATCATTGCTCTTATGGTAATAACTGAAATTCTGGGACTTTTGCAAAACACCTATAGTCGTAGACGCTGATCATTCTTTTTTGAAGGTGACCAAAGGGGCATATTCCCGAAAACGAGGCAAATTCAGCAAGGAGGCTGGTAATCGTGGAAGATATTCATGACAATCAGATTGCTTATATCAATTTGACCACCGGTGACGTGAAATTAGAAGAGATCACCAGAGACCTTAGAAAAAACTACATAGGTGGACCGGGAATTAATACAAAGATTTTGTATGATTCTGATGCAGCACAATACGATGCGCTTTCAGAAAAAAACTTATTGATCTTTGGCATTGGGCCAAGTGTGGGGACTGGACTTCCAGCTAGTAACCGTTGTACGATCACAGCAAAAAGTCCCATTACCGATGCATATGGAGATTCAAATCTGGGTGGAGAATTCAACGTCAGACTCCGTACAGTGGGAATCGATCATCTGGTGTTTTCAGGAAAATCAGATCATCCGGTGTATGTTCTCATCAAAAGCAATGGAGAAATAGAGATTTTAGATGCCAACGAGCTTTGGGGAATGCATACAGAAAAAGTCACAGAGCTTTTGATGGAGCGCCACGGAAAAGGTTCGGAAGTGACCTGCATTGGCCCGGCAGGAGAAAATCTGGTGCGCTTTGCAAGTGTCATCATGTCAAAATGCCATGTAGCAGGAAGAACCGGCATGGGCTGTGTCATGGGGGCAAAGAAATTAAAAGCCGTTGTAGTGGAAAAAAAGGTTGGAAAACCTCAGATATGTAATCCAGAAAAAGTAAAGGAAATTCGGGATGAGTGGATTAGGAAATGCCGTGCATCGGTCATTTTAAAATCAGGTAACATTCAGGGCACCTTAATGCTAATCAAGCGGTATCACAAACAAGGAGCCTTACCCATTCGAAATTTTCAGACGGCTGATGATAAAAAAGCCAAGGAAATATATGCTGAGAACTTTTTGTACAAACATGAGACAAAACGAAAAGCATGTATCTACTGTCCCGTTGGATGCGCCAGAGAATATGAGATTAAAGAAGGACGTCATAAGGGAGAAAAGGGAGATCGTCTTGACTATGGTGCAGTAGCAGGCCTCGGGCCGTTAAACGGTATCTTTGACTGGGCAAGTATTCTTCATCTAAAGAACCTAAGTGACAATCTTGGATTTGATGCCATTGAAGGTGGTTCAACCATTGGTTTCATCTTAGAGTGTTATGAGAAAGGAATCATTAAAGATCCTGAAAAAGCCTATGAATTTGGCAATGCAGATGATGTGGAAGAATTAATCTATAAAATCTGCCGCAGGGAAGGAATTGGAGATATAGCTGCTGAAGGCGCCTACCGGGCTTCAATTGTATTACATGCACAGGAGTATGCATTTTGTATCCGAAAGTCCTCTTCCGGGCTTCATTCCAATTCCCATCTGGCAAAGTCTTTAAGCTATCTAACTTCTACCAGAGGAGCAGATCATCTAAAGGGGTATGTCTTTACCGCGGTCTTTGGTGGATTTTTCTCTGAAGTGGTTTCAAAACATATATTTAAAACCAAGGCAGAGAAGAATTTTTCAAAAGTAGGAAAAAAAGGCCGGGTGGTGTGCTGGCATGAAAATTACAAATACATTATTGACTGCCTTGGACTCTGCCTTTTTGCCATAACTGCACTCCCCAGCGCGGGAGTCGCTTATTTCAATGAATTTGCGGAGGTCACAAATGCAATCCTTCATATGGATTTAACGGATAAAGATATGTATTTTGCCAGTGAACGTATTTATCAGCTTCAAAACGCTTTTAATGTGGCATGTGGTCTAAAGCTGGAAGATTATCAATGGCCTGAACGAAAAAAGGAACATGGTGTCACCGATAAATTCATTAAAGATACAAACATTAAGGTTGGTGGGGAAGAAGGGATGCTTCCGGAGTATTTTCGGTACAGAGGTCTGACACCAGAAGGTATACCTACCCAAAAACGCTTTCATGAATTGGGACTCTCCACATACATAAAAAAAGCAGAAGCGAAAGACCTTGATGACGTTATATCAATTGAAAATTTATTAAAAGAAATCGATTTAAACGCAAAATTGACGAAAAAAGAAAACAGGATCAACGAGGTTATGAGTTCCCTGATTTGTAAGCTTATGACAAAGCAGGATGAAAAGGCACTGCGTCACATGAAAAATGAGTAGCATTCACAGAGGCGGATATCCATGGGTTGGTTAAAAAATGAAGAGAAAATAGAGATAAGATCATCGGTTTTCATTCCTATTTCCAAGAATAATATAGATATTGTTTTTGATTATGTATATGACAGAGAGAAGTTCCATCGTTGGTTTGACTTTATTCCTGTCCTTTGGATCAGCTTTGATCGAAGTCATCTGGATATAGGCTGCATCGGGACAATCTGTTTTACAATGCCCCTGTTTTATTACAAATTAAAGGTTACAGAAGTGGTAAAGGGAAAATCCATTGTACTTAACGGAGCTGGCGGCCCCATGAGAGGGAAGGCGTACTTTAACATCCATCCCGCAGATGGTGGGGTCATATTGGAAAACATTCATATACTATCTGGAAAAAATAAGTTTCTCCATAAATACTATGTTTTTTGTTTGGTTCCAAATCATCTGGCTTTTATGAATTGGAGATATTTGGTTTTGAAAAGGCAAATTAAAAAAGAACTTGAAAGAAACAAGAAATTACATAAGTAGAGAGGTACTGTTTATGAGAGGTGTTATTTTAGCAGGAGGTCACGGAACCCGTCTTAATCCATTAACGATCATTACCAACAAACATTTGCTTCCGGTCTATAAAAAACCTATGATCTATTACCCCATAGAAACCCTGGCTAAAGTGGGAATCAAAGATATCCTCATCGTAACAAGCGGAGAATATTTAGGTCATTTCTACAAACTTCTAAAAACAGGGGAAGAATTTGGAGTAAAGCTTCATTATGAAATTCAGGAAGGCAACGAGGGAACGGGAGCCGCTTTATTGTGCGCGGAAGAGTTTGTAAGAGGGGATGAGTTCATGGTAATTCTTGGCGATAATATCGTGACAGAAGACTTAACCTCCTTTGTAAAGGATTTTGAAACAGAAAAAGATTCCTTCAGTGCCAAGATTCTTATTACCCAATCAGATAACCCCAAGCTCTACGGCGTTGTAGAATTTAAGAAAGATAAAATAACCAGGCTGGTGGAAAAGCCTAAAGTTCCTTTCTCTAATTACGTCAACACCGGTTTATGGATCTTTAAGCCAGAGGTATTTGAGCTTTTGAAAAAGATGAAATTAAGTACAAGAAATGAATATGAAACCACAGATGTTCTCCACCACTATGCGGAGCTAGAAAAGCTTACTTACGGAATCTTAACATCCAAATGGACCGATGCGGGGACCTTTGAACAGCTATATGAGGCAACCGTTTTAATGAAAGAGTTAGAAGAGAAGGAGAAAAAGGAAAGTGAAAAAGATCATGTTTATCAGCCTTCCGGTGTCAGGACACGTAAACCCTCAGCTCAACCTGTGTAAGGAACTTTCACAGCGAAATGTAACCCTTATCTATTATACGTTTGAGCAATATTTCCACAAGTTCGACCAGATGGATGGAGTGGATTTGCGGAAATATCCCGACGACTTCTATCACTATTACAATAAGCTAGCTGCCGATGAGAAGCTTCAATCCCAGTTCATGAATCTCCTCTATGTATTTTATACATTCACTGAAAAGCTCATGCCCTTCATGATGAAAGAGGTGGAAAAGGAGAAGCCGGATCTTATTATATGTGATACTTTAGCCATTTGGAGTAAGATTGTGGCCAGATACTTTCAAATCCCCTATGTGTTTTTTGTAAGCAGCTTTATGGGGGATAAGATTATGATGAAAGAGACTCCTGCTTTTACTCGAAGTCTGGTAAAAAGTGCAGTAGTTTCCATTCCCTATATTATAAAATTTAACACCATCATCAAACGGTTGGAAAAGCAGTATGGCAAGGTAGTGGATAAACCTTGGAATATCATGGAACCCGATGGGAAATTCACCATGGTGGTGACATCCAAAGATTTTCACCCCGGTGGATATCAATATCCTTCCAATGTTAAATTCGTAGGCCCAGCCTTTGTCGATAAAGAAGACCTCACGGAAGAAAAAGATACCATCTTTATCAGCCTTGGAACCATTTGTTTTAGCCATACCTACTGGGATATCTGCATTGATGCCTCTAAAGATCTGGGATATCAGGTTGTGGTATCCTTTGGTGGCAACAGCAATAACAAAGTAAAGACAGCCAACTTACCAGATAACGTAAAGATTTATGAAAATCTCAGCTTAGAAGAATACCGAAACGTATTAAAGCGGTCCGTTTTATTCATCTCTCATGGAGGTTTTAACAGTATTAGTGATTCCATTCTTTACGAGACTCCTCTTATCATTTGTCCTGGTCATGCGGAGCAGGCCAGCAATGGAAGAGTGGTAGAAGCGGATGGTTGTGGAAAACTGTTTATGGCCAATACCAAGGAGTTTCAAAAGGATAACCTTAAGGCGCTGATTCTTCAGGTCATTAAAGATGATGATATGAAAAAGAATTTATCAAGATATCGCAGTTCCTTTTTAAAAGCCCCTGGTTTTAAAAAGGTGGTTGATGAATTAGACCAGGAATTTCAATTGTTCTGATACGTACATAAGGGAGATGGATTATGGCTTTTATCGTAGATACAGCGCAGTACCTGCCTGTCAATGAGATATCCAATGACGAATTAACCCAGTTTCCACCAAAATACCGACAGCTCATTGAAGAAAAGGCAGGAATTAAGAAAAGAAGACACGTGACCGATGAGTGTACTTCAGATATAGGGGCCATGGCAGTAAAGCAGCTCTTAGAAAAGACGGGGGTAAATCCCTTGGAGATAGATGTTCTCATTTGTGCTACATCGTCTCCTGACCGGATACAGCCCGCAACTGCTACGAGAATTCAGGATATATGCGGATTGAAAGGTGCTTATGCTTTTGACCTTAATTCCGTTTGCAGCGGTGGAATTTATGGATTAAAAATCGCTTCTTCTCTCATAAAAGATGGGGCAAAGAATGTGATTGTAGTAGCCTCAGAGGTATACAGTAAATTATTAAATCCAAAAGACATTGCTACATTTCCTTATTTTGGAGATGGAGCTGCCGCTGTTTTATTGTCTGATCATGGAATCTATGAGCTGAATGATATCCTGCTTTTTTCAGACGGAAGTGGTTGCGATGTAATTCAGGTTCCGGCAGGAGGAAGTATGCTTCCGGCATCAGCCGTTAAAAAAGAACGGGATTATTATTTCTCCATGGAGGGACAACGTGTATACCATTTCGCCTGTGAAAAAGGAAGTGAGCTGATTGAACTCCTGGCAAAAAGGAATGAGGTTGTGACTGACAGGATCATTACTCATCAGGCTAATTTAAATATTATTAAAGAGATTGGTAGGCGTACCTGCATTCCAGAAGAGAGATTTTTCATTAATGTGGAGAAATACGCCAATACAGCTGGCGCATCTGTTCTCATTGCCTTAAACGAATACCTGGAATCGGAAGAAGCAAAAAATGAAGACCATGTTTTTCTGGTGGCTTTTGGGGGAGGTCTTTCCTGGGGTGGCTGTTATCTAAAGAAAAACATTTGAACTAAATGAAAAATAGGGGGAAGTAACTGATGTTAAATGAAATCATGACACTAGCCACAGATATTTTTGAGGATGACGATATTTTGCCTACTTCCAGACTGGAAGAAGCAAAGAGATTTGATTCCATGAATCTGGTTCAGTTTATCATTGAACTGAGCGAGGCGTTTGAAATGGACATTGAGGATGAAGAAGTGGAGAAAACCATGACATTTGCAGAACTGGCAAAGCGGCTGGAAGAAAAAAGATAACTTAAGTGAAATCAATGATGTGAGGTGTATATCATGGAATTTAGATTATTGACCGAATCTACTGAAAAGCTTAGGTTTATAACTGGCTGGGAACATGTATTTAACCGGTCTTTTGAAATGCGGGATTATAATTGGATCTTTGATTCAAGAAATCTTGTCTATGGGGCCTTTGAAGAAGAGGTTCTCTCCGCTGGTTATTGTATTTTGCAAAATCAGACTGTCTTTCATGGGCAGTTGGTAAAGGGTGGACTGTGCAACAATGTATTTGTCACTCCAGAATATCAGGGGTGCCATTTGTTTACAAAACTTGGCCGTTATGTACTTTCAAAAGCTGGGGAGCAGGGGATACAGATTTTAGTTGGTCTGCCAAATGAGAACTCCCTTCCAGGTCACCGGAGAGTAGGGTGGACCACATTTCCAAAGAATCATTATCTGGAAAAGAAGATGGAAGAAGATGTGGTTTTTGGTGCGACGCTGGATGAACGGATCAGCCTTATTACCCATCGCAATTTTCCACTGTGGAAAAAAGATTTTATGGAATTTGCCTTACAGATTGCTGTTGGTAGATCCTTCTCCATTATAAAAGATGCAGATTACTTTTCCTGGCGTTATTTGGAGCGTCCCTCAGGAGATTACAAGATATTTGTCTTTCAAGAGGATGATAAGGTCAAGGGATACGTGGTGTATAAATACTACCAGCCTTCCCGCCGGATACATATCCTTGATGTGGAAGCAGAGAGTGAAATTATCTTTTTGGAGCTGTTAAAGGTAGCAGGTACGATAAAGGAACCGATATCACTGATTAATGTGTTAAGTTCTACCATTTATCTGGATTATTTCAACCGTGCCGGATTTAATCAAAGTCCAGAATATAGTAATTTAATCGCATATACTCCAATGGCAAAAGGCCCAGTCTCACTTGGTGATACCTGTAATCTGGTCATTGGGGATAATGAAGTTTTCTAACGTAACAGATAAAGGAGATAGAGCGGTGGCATATGCGAACACGAGTGTTGTGTTACACGGAAAATTAGAGGAAATCTTCGAATATATATTAGATGGAAGAAACAATCAAACCTGGCGGCCTGGTGTGAAATCTGTGGAATATCTGTCAGGGGAACCAATTGGAACCGGTGATGTGTTTTTGCAGGAGATGAAAGGGCCTCCCACAAGAACCATCAAAGCGGATTATAAAATTATAGAATGTGACCGTTATAAGAAGATCTCTTTTTTAATCTTAAACGGTCCCTATACACCGGTAGGAACCTTTTTATTTGCAGTTACCGACGAAGGGGTATCCGTGGATTTTTCCATGGAAGAAGCCGATGTGATCAGCCTGGAACGAGAAGCGCATTTTCAAAAGGTTGTAGATGATATTCAAAATCTCCAGGAACATTTCGAAAGGAAATGATACATGTATGAAAAATATACTCTTAGGAAATGAAGCAGTTGCAAGAGGTGCTTTTGAATATGGAGTAACAGTTGCATCTGCCTATCCGGGTACGCCAAGTACGGAAATAACAGAGAATATCAAAAAATATGAAAACATCAACACAGAATGGTCTCCCAATGAGAAAGTGGCCCTGGAGGTAGGAATTGGAGCTTCCATAGCAGGAGCAAGAACCATTGTTTCCATGAAACATGTGGGGTTAAATGTAGCGGCGGATGCTCTCATGTCAATTTCCTATCCGGGAGTGAACGCAGGTCTTTTGCTTGCGGTTGCAGATGATCCCAGCCAGCACAGTTCCCAGAATGAGCAGGATACCAGATATTATGGGATGGCGGCAAAAGTTCCGGTTCTTGAGCCGTCGGACAGCCAGGAATGCAAAGATTATGTGGGTCATGGATTAAAGATCAGTGAGACATTTGACACGCCAGTGATTCTTAGGCTCAATACAAGGATTTCCCATTCACAAAGCATGGTGGAGCTTGAAGAGAAGGTGCCATACCAGCTAAAAGAATATGATAAAAATCCAAACAAGTACATCGTGGCACCGGCAGTGGCGAAAAAGAGAAGAGTCATAGCTGAAGAACGGTTAAGAAAACTGGAAGAATTTGCGGAGACCACAGAGCTTAATACGGTGGAATATAAGAACAGGGATATCGGAATCATTACCAGTGGTATTGCGTATCAATATTCCAAGGAGGTGCTTCCAGATGCTTCTTATTTAAAACTTGGACTTTCCTATCCTCTTCCCAGGAAAAAAATCACGGAATTTATTAAAAACTGTAAGATTGTTTATGTCATCGAAGAGCTGGAGCCCATTATGGAAGAAAAGATTAAATCCTGGGGGTTGTCAGTGATTGGAAAAGAAGTAATTCCTATTATCGGTGAGCTAAACCAGGAAATTGTCCGGGCATCGGTGCTAAGGAAGACCATAGATGGAGTGAAGTCTGATCTGTCAAAAGACATTCCTGTAAGGCCTCCTGTTCTCTGTCCCGGGTGTCATCACAGAGGGGTATTCTATGTATTGAAAAAGCTAAAGCTTCATGTTTCTGGGGATATTGGCTGTTATACCCTAGCAGCATTTGCACCATTAAGTGCCATGGATACGTCCATCTGCATGGGCGCCAGTATCGGAATGGCCTTTGGATTTGAAAAGGCCAGAGGAAAGGAGTTTTCGAAAAAAACTGTAGCAGTGATCGGAGATTCCACCTTTATTCATTCTGGCATCACAGCCTTAATTGACGTGGTATATAATCAGGGAAATACTACGGTTATCATACTTGATAATTCAACCACTGCTATGACCGGGCACCAGGATCATCCAGGAACTGGATGTACCATTCGAGGCGAAAAGAGCCAGGCAGTTGATTTTGTAGCTTTGGCAAAAGCCATTGGTATCAAAAGAATTCAAACTGTCGATGCCCATGATATTACAGAGTTAGAGCGAATCGTTCTAGAAGAGACTCAGGCCGAAGAACCCTCTGTAATCATCACTAAGCGCCCTTGTGTACTCCTTAAAAACGCTTCTCTAATCCATGAGCCTCTAAGCATCACTGGATGCAAAGGCTGCAAAGCATGTATGAAAATCGGATGTCCAGCCATATCATTTTCTAGTGGCATAGCAGAGATTAAAAAAGATCTTTGTGTTGGATGCGAACTTTGCACCAGAATTTGCGAATTTGATGCCATTAAAAAAGAGGCATAAGGGGGAGACATGAGATGAATATTCTTTTAGCAGCAGTTGGCGGTCAGGGTGCTGTGCTAGCCAGCAGAATTCTAGGTAAGATGGCACAAAACAGCGGGCTTGATGTAAAGGTTTCCGAGGTGCATGGCATGTCTCAAAGAGGTGGAAGCGTAGTCACCTATGTGAGATTTGGTGAAAAGATTCATTCTCCTATCATTGAAAAAGGAACTGCGGATATGATTCTTGCCTTTGAGATGCTTGAGGGGGCCAGGTACGTGGAATGGTTAAAACCAGGCGGAACCTTAATCACCAGTAGCCAGCGCATTGATCCTATGCCGGTCATCACTGGTACTGCACAATACCCAGAGGATTTAGAAGAACGGATTCATGCACTACCAATTCATTATAAGGTGATTGATGCCCTTACCTATGCCAGGGAAGCTGGTAATCCCAAGACGGTTAATGTGGTTTTAATCGGAGCGCTTGCTTCCACCACAGACATTGAACAAGAAAAATGGCATACTGCCATAAAAGAATCGGTGCCAGAAAAACTGGCAGGTATTAATTTGAAAGCTTTTAAACTCGGATTTGAAATGAGTCATTTAAAAAAATCAAATGGGGAAAATGATGAGATATAAAAAAGAAGTAGGTTACTTAACCATATTGATTGTAATACTGGCTGGTATTGCGGCTGCCTGCGGGATCTTTTTAGCAGGAGGAGGGAAAGAAGTCCCTTTGCGGTCGCTCCATCAGAATCTGGTGATGGTATATGGACAGGGACTTTATAAGAATGAATCCGTATCCATGGCGTTACAGGCTAAAGCCCAAGACGGGATAACCCTCTTTCTTGGAATTCCCTTTTTGTTATGGTCATTCCTCCTTGCGAGAAAAGGTTCTTTAAAAGGAAGATTTCTTCTTCTGGGATTTTTGGGATACCTACTTTACACCTATACGACTTATTCCTTTGGCGCGATGTATAACGGATTGTTTCTCGTATATGTGGCATTGATGTCTACCAGTTTTTTCGCTTTTATCCTGACATTCCTTTCCTTATGGGAGGAAGATATAGAGTCCAAATTAGATACGAGATTTCCAGAGAAGTTTGTAGGGGTGATCCTCATTATAACTGCGGTAGCGACATCTATGATGTGGTTAAAGCGAATATGCATTCCCTTGATTAATAAAGAAGTCCCAGGGGAACTAGAACATTACACCACTATGGTGATTCAGGCTCTGGACCTTGCCATCTTACTGCCAACCGGAATTTTAGCAGGAATTTTACTAATGAAAAAGAATAAGTTTGGCTACCTCTTAGCACCAGTTATGGTTATTAAGCAAATGGTCCTTGTCGTTGTAATTATTGCCATGTTTATCAATCAGGCAGTGAATGGATTAACTACTGATGGTTCAGAACTTGTAGTATTTCTGGTAATTGCTGTTATTTTAAGCAGATGCCTTTACCTATTTTTAAAAAATATCAAAGAATAATGAAAAGAACAAAGGAGATACCTATGAGACAATTAAATGAAGAGACAAAAAAAGAAATCAAAGAGATGGTGTACTCATTTTTAGCGGATGAATGTGAGGTTCCCGTAACAGAGCTTAAGGGAGATTTATCTGTAATTGATGATTTAGATGGAGATTCCCTTATGTTTGTCGAGATGATTGAGCAATTAAAAAAGAAATACAGCTTAAACATCCAGATGCAGAACATCGGAAAATATCTACTTAAAAATCCGGCAAATACCATCAAAGAAGTGGTTGAGACTGCTTATCTGGTTTATGAAAAGGAAAACGATATTGTAGAGGTGTTATGATCATGAACACAGAGATTGCTCCCATGGTGAAATATGATACCGTGGGAGAAAGCATCGGCGTTCTAAGATTACATAATGGAAGAGATAATTTGGTGGATCAAGCTGTCTTTCTGGATCTTTTTCAACTGAAACAGTGGCTTAATACGAATCAGTTTAAGGGATTAATATTTACTGGAGAAGGAAGAAACTTCAGTAAAGGTGCCAATGTAAACCGGATCAGGGAATATAAAGACTGTCCAGAGATCCTGGAAAAAGAGCTGAATGAGGGTAAGAAGATCTTATCTTATATAGAAGCGCTACCTCTTATAACAGTGGCTGCAATCGAAGGTGCCTGCTTTGGAGCTGGGCTTGAGATTGCTCTTAGCTGCAATTACCGACTGGCGTCAGAAAATGCTTTGTTTTCCTTTCCGGAAGTCACGTTAGGTCTGTTGCCTGGATTTGGAGGGACCATAAGACTTCCTGCACTAATTGGGCAGAGGGCTGCAAAGCAACTTATTTCATCAGGAAATATCATATCCAGTGAGGAAGCAATGCGTATTGGTCTGGCAGATGAGATAACTGGTAAAAAGGAAGCATTTCAAAAAGCCGTAGAGCTGATTGAGGAAATGGTGAAACACTGCTCTGGCAAACAAATGGAATACTTGGATGACGTGATGAATCAGCCACGAACTGATCACTGGCCCATGTACGAAAAAGAGAGTAAATATTTTACGGAGCTGATAAAAACCATGGATATGGGATTGGACAGGAGATGATATTATTTTAACCAATCAGTGTTGGTTTGAAGTTCAGGGACATGAACTGGATTCATTCAAACATGTAAATAATTCCGTTTATCTAAACTATCTAGAAACCGTGCGCTGGAATTTTTTTCGTGAATTTTCCATGATGGAGGACTTAGAACGGGAAAAGCTATATCCGGTTGTCATAGAGGTAAACGTTAAATACATTAAAGAATTGAAGCTATTCGATAAGTTTGTCATAACCAGCCGTTACTGGATTGAAAATAACTATATTGTATCAGATCATAAAGCAGTGTGTAGCGATCGAAAATCTACCATGATGAAAGCAAAGGTAAAGATGCTTTTAGTGTCTGAGGATCGCCTTGTATATGATATTCCACCTCATATCAAAGAAGTTTTTTTAGCCGAAGAACCAATCATAGCCCATAGGGGGGAATGATTTGATGGACAAGCATTTGTTAATCTGCCAAATTAAAACGGTCAGTGATCTGGCGTTACTTGTAAGCGAAACCACTGAGATGGGGGAGAGAAACACCATAGTTTTGCATCTGAAAAAAGACTGTTTTAGTGCCATGGAAGACACAGAATTTGAGCAGGTAAAAAGAATTCTTCTAGATCCTTATATCATATCGATTCTTATCATTGACTGCGAATTTTCCATGAGTCTATACGAGAAGATGTATGTTTTTGATCTGTGTTTTATCTCCGAGGGTGGGGCTTTGCGATATGATCCGAAACATGAAAATGGTCTCCGATTTCTCCACCTGTTATTTTCTCCCAAAACTTCACTGGGAAAGGAAGCCGGGATCCTAAATTATGAGGAACTCATGAGCTACGGTTTTGCCAATGCTCTTTTAAGAAAAGAAAGCTTAAGGGAAGATCTGGAACTAGAAATCCAAAGTCTTACAATGGATAGGACGGGAGAACAGCTTTATGGGATCAAAAGCTGTATGAATGCTTATAAAGACTGCTGTCTGTTTGGCAAGACACTCATAACCGATCCGGAACCTAGTTGTTTTTGTCAACTGGCCCTTTTGAAAACTGAGGAAGATAAGAAGTGATGAGATATGAATTTGAGACTATTATATATGAAGAATCAGAGGGTATAGCGTATCTCTGCATTAATATGCCCCCAGCCAATAAAATGAAATCCCAGTTTCTCATAGAAATTTCTATGGTTATAAAGGAGTATGTCTTATCCACCAATGCTTCTGGGATCATCATATATGGGAGCGGAAGGCATTTTAGTTCCGGGGCGGATGTTGGAGAGCTGCTAGAGTTCATTAGTTCTCATACTACAGTAGAAGATGGAGCGGTGACCCATTATCCGGAATGGTATTTGGATTGTAAAGAGAGCTTTATGAGGCTCTTTCATATGAAGATTCCGGTGGTCAGCGCCATTGGAGGTTTCTGCATTGGTTCTGGATTTGAACTGGCATTATCTTCTCATATAAGAATTTGTGAATTAGGTGCCAGGCTTGGACTGCCAGAATCCACCTTTGGACTTTTGCCAGGGGTAAACGGAACCTTAAGACTTTCTGAAGAAGCAGGTTTCTTTCATGCCTATGAGATGATTGTAAAGGGAAGCCTGATTGATTCTAGGGAGGCAAAGCAGATGGGAATGATTGACCTTCTGGTACAGAGAAAAAACTCATTGGATTGTGCAAGAAAGCTCATTGCCTTTATCAATGAACATTGCAGTGATTATAGTTTTGCCAACCGGTTTCATTTCTTAGATGGGTTTAAAGAATACTATTTTAGTTAGAGAAGGGAGTCAAGTCGATGGCAATCAATGTAAAGTTATCCGGCGTAGGTACATATCTTCCAGGGGATCCGATTGATTTTGACGAAATCAATCATTATCTGGGAGAATTTCAAGAGGCACCTAAAAAGATTAAAAACTGGGCAGAAAGAGTTCAGCCCATTATTAAAGAGATGCTCGGGATCAACCACTGCTACTATGCCTTTGACAATGAGACAAGGACATTTACCGATGATAATTTGACCATGTCCGTCAAAGCGGCTAAAAAAGCCATGGAAGATGCAGGCGTATTAGCAAAGGATATTGATCTTTTAATATATGGTGGTGCTTTTTCCCACCAGATTCCGCCCATTACCACCAGAATTCAGGAAGAGCTGGGAATTGACTTGTGTGGTGAAATCCACATTCATTCCAACTGCACCTCTGTTTATAAAGCGATTAAGTTGGCCCATGTCATGCTGGCTTCAGGGGAATATAAGAATGCACTTGTTATCTCCTCTAGTGTGGCAAGTTCCTGTTTTATTCCAGAATTTTATAATCAGAGTCTAATTACCAAAGAAGACATATTCCTTCGTTGGTATCTTTGCGATGGGGCAGGGGCTATGGTGTTTTCTGCAGTGAAAGATGAAAAGGAGGGCCTGTATTTAGAAGATACCTACTTTGAATCCACTGGCAGCAAAAAGCGATCAGCCATGGGGAACAGCTATCCCTACCACTGGACCAATCCTAACGAGGACTATCAAAATGGCTACCATCATATTCGTCAGATTTATCTAAATGAGATGCGGGACTATGCGATGGAGGAAAATGGAAAATCCATCTTTCACAATGCATTGATACGAATGATAAACGAAAAAGATATTGATCTAAAAGACTTAAAGCATTTTGTAGTAAATATGCCATCAAAATTTGTAAGAGAACTGATTATTGAAGAATGCCTTGGACTTGGCATCCGAAAAGATCAGTTTTACAGTGCCATTGAAGATGTTGGGTATGCAGGTCCTCCTGCCGCTCTTATTTCCATTGATAACCTGTTAAAGGAGCACACCTACCAGAGCGGAGATTTGATATTTAGCTTTGTTATGGAGGTGAGTAAATTTATGCAGGCAGGTTTTACATTAAGAAAAATATAAAGTGAGGAACAGGACATGAAAATATTATTGGTAAATCCTCCCATTCCCAGAGTTTTTCGTATGTTTGATTTTGCTGACGATGCAGTAAGAAAATCCTTTGGTCGAAGAGTCATGGTGGGGCCGCCTCTGGCTCTAAATGAGCTGGCAAGTATGGTGCCTGATGATGAAGTGGTGATCATGGATCAAAAGACGGAAGAGGATAATACCGAAGGGTACGATTTTGCCCAGGCTTATATGGAGGAGTTAAAGCGGTTTTCTCCTGATTTTGTGGGAGTCACCTGCATTACGGCACAGTATAATTCCGTATTAAAGATCTTGAACATGACAAAAGAATATAATAAGAATATTTTAACCATGGTAGGCGGTATCCATCCCACCCTCTGTCCTGATTCGTTTGCAGGTTCCAAGGCTGATCTTGTTACCGTTGGAATTGGTAAATACAGCTTTAAGAAAATGATAGAGATGTTTAAGTCTGATGGCTGGCTGGCAGATTTTAGTAAGATACCGGGACTTGGGCTTAATAAGGGGACAAGCCTTTTCTATACCCAGTCCATTTGCAGCCTTACGACAGAAGATATTAAGGAACAGCATATTTTGGATACTGTTATGCCAAACCGGAAGCTGACGGATAAATATAATTATACCATTCGCCAGATGGGAAAAAAGATCCACTATATCAGTACCTCTCAGGGGTGCACTCACAAATGTAACTTTTGCAGCATCTGGCAGACCACTGGCGGACGGTATTTTCACAAAGATGTGGAATGCATTATCCGGGAATTAAAGACAATGGATGAATATCCTATTATTCGTTTCTGCGATGCCAATACCTTTGGTGACATTAAAAAGGCCAGACTTTTATTTACCAGAATTATTGAAGAAGGGCTAAATAACCATTATTATTTGGCGGATGTGAGGACGGATACCGTGATTCGGCATCCAGATATTATTGAGCTTGCTGTAAAAGCAGGACTTCGGATCACAATTTGTGGATTAGAGGCCACCAGCAATGAAGAGTTAGAAGCGTATAACAAACAAAATACCATTGAGAATATCTCCAGTGCCCTAAAGTTTTTAAACAGCCTTGGCATCTTAGTCAACGGCAATTACATTGTAAGACCAGAATATGAGGAATCGGATTTTGACCGGGTTGCTCAGTTTGTAAACGATAACCCCATTTATCATGCCGGCTTTACGGTACTTACCCCATTCCCTGGAACGGATCTTTATGAGACCATGAAAAAAGACATTATCAATCACAACCTGGATTATTACAACTTAACCAATGCAGTGGTAGAAACGGTGTTGCCGGAAGCCAAATTTTATGAACAGGTTGGAAAATTATATAAGACCAGTAAACTTGCAGGGGATGAATATCGCCAAAAATACGGAAGTGACCTACTGGTAGAATAGGAAACGTATGACAATAGGAATCGTTGGATCAGGAAGAATGGGACAGGATATTTTCTATTCCTTGATCGGGTGTGAATGCAGTGTCATATTGGTATCAAAAAGCCCGGAACAGATAGAGAAAATCACAAAGAAAACCCAGAAGATACTAAAAAGAGACTCACAGACTATGAGCAAAGAAACTCCTAAGATCACAGACAGTCTGGCAGACTTAGCAGATTGTGATGTAATTATAGAGACTGTCATAGAAGATTTAAACGTGAAGCAGGAGATCTTTCAACGTCTGGAAGAGATTGCAAAAGATACTTGTATCTTTGCAACCAATTCCTCTTCTCTTGACGTAACGGATGTGTTTTACTATGGAAAGGCAAAAGAACGGTGCCTGGGGCTTCACTTTTTCTATCCATTAAAAGTGATTTCCACGGTAGAAGTAAATGTAGGTCCAGATACAAGTGAGGAGACGGTCAATGAGATGGTTAAATTCCTTTCTATGGCTGGCAGAAAACCTCTTCTATTAAGGGGAGAAAACCGCCTGGTGTTATCAAAGCTTTTGATCTCACTGGCGGCATATACCTATAAGTTGTCTTTTGATGGGGAACTGACCTTAAAAGAACTTGATGGAATCACAAAGCAGGTGCTTCTCTTTGGAATCTTTGAGATGGTGGATTCAACTGGTTTCCCAATCATATCTCAGTGCCTTATCAATTTGCCGGACGAACTTCATGTGCCCCTTTATCAACCACTTTTGTTACAAATAACTAACTTAATGAAACAAGGAAAAGATGGTAGAAGTGGAGAGGGACTTTTGTCCTTGGAAGACCCTCATAGGAAAGAGATTGCAATTACGGAAAGCAGGGCAGAACAATATGAGGCATACGGGATAAAATTTCTTTCATTTTTGCTCAATGAAATTGCACGGTACATGAGGGATCCCTTTTTAGACAGAAAGCAGTTTGAGGATAGCATTCAGGAAGTCTTAGGCTTGTCCGCTTCGTTAAAAGCTCTTTACGAAGAACTTCAGGAGGATACGTTGTTAGAAACCTTAATTGAAGCATATAAAAAGACTTTGGATCCATTGTTTTGTCCATCAGATTTTAACGTATTTCGTGAAACATAGGGGGGTATTCATGAAAGAGAATAAGACTGTGATTACAGGTATGGGAATGATTAATGCGTTAGGGAACACCATGGAAGAAAGCTTTCATAAAATGCTTGAGGGAACTTCTGGAGTAAGACCCATCACTCTGTTTGATCCTTCTGAATTAGAGACAAAAATTGCTGCCCAGGTAGATAATAGCTTTTTAGAAAAAGCAAAAGAGCTGATTAAAAAGAGGGAACGGGGCAAGATGACCCGTTTAACCCAGATGGCATTAGTGGCGGCGGATGAGGCGGTCAAAGATAGCGGAATTGATTTTGATTCCTGTGACAAGAGCCGTGTGGCAGTGATTTTGGGAATCGTTACGACTGCTTATAGTGACACGGAAAAGGAACAATCAGAAAGCAACAGCATTGTCAAATCCATGCCCAATGCTCCCAGTGCATGGATCTCCATCCGATACGGGCTCAAGGGTCCCAATTTTAATGTATCCACCGCCTGTGCCTCATCCGCTTATGCCATTGCATTGGGTCAGCAGTTGATCCATTCCGGCTTTGTGGATGTGGTCATTACAGGGGGCGCTGATTCACACATTCAAAAAGATTATATCAAAGGTTTCAACCAGATTATGACCCTTTCCGTTAAGAATGAAGCGCCGGAAACTGCCTGCTGTCCATTCTCCAAAAACCGAGATGGATTTGTAATGGGAGAGGGAGCTGGTATTATGATATTAGAATCAGAAGCACATGCAAAGAAACGAAATGCCAGAATTTATGCAGAAATAGGGGGCTGTGCTATCACAAGTGACGCGGGAGATATTACCGCACCGGAAGCAGATGGCGTCATGATGGCAAAGACCATGAAGCTTGCCATGGATCAGGCTGGTGTGAATCCAGAAGACATTGATTATATCAATGCCCACGGCACCTCTACCTATTTAAATGACAAATACGAGACGATGGCAATCAAATCCTGTTTTGGCTCCCATGCCAGTGACATTTATGTATCCTCAACCAAATCCATGATTGGCCATACGGTGGGGGCTTCCGGTGTCATTGAGGGAATTGTTACCGTTTTGACTATGGATCGTGGCATCATTACTCCCACTATTAATTACAGGGAACCAGACCCGGACCTGGATTTAAATTACGTACCCAATCTTCCGGTCAAAAAAGAAGTAAAGATGGCAATCTCTAATTCCTTTGGCTTTGGAGGGCATAATGCCAGCATATTATATAGAAAATACGAGGGAGAATGAAGATGAAAAAATATTTAGTTACTGGCGGTGCCGGATTTATCGGTTCAAACTTCGTGAAATATTTATATGAGAAGGAAACGGATATCCATGTGACCGTGCTGGATAAGCTTACATATTCGGGTAACATGGATAATCTGGCAGATGTAATAGATCGGAAAGATTTTACATTTGTAAAAGGAGATATCTGCGATTCCAGTCTGGTAGAGACGCTGATGGGAGGGATTCAGGTTGTGGTCAATTTTGCAGCAGAGGTTGCTGTGGATCGTTCCATTGGAAACACCCAGGGGTTTTTAATGACAGATGTGATTGGCGTATATGTGCTCTTGGAGCAAGCATTAAAAAAACGTGACACTCTGGAAAAATTCATTCAGATCTCTACGGATGAGGTGTATGGGCAGATACAGGAGGGAAGTTTTTACGAGACATCGGAATTAAAGCCAAGAAATCCCTACTCAGCCTCAAAGACTGGGGGAGATCGCCTTGCTTACAGCTATTTTGCAACCTATGGCCTCCCTATTTGTATTACAAGAGCTTCCAATACCTATGGCCCGTTTGCATACCCGGAAAAAGTAATTCCTTTGTTCGTGACCAATCTCTATGAGGAAATTCCGGTTCCCGTGTTTGGTGACGGCAGCCAGATTAGAGATTGGCTCTATGTAAAGGATCACTGTAGCGGAATCTACCAGGTCATAAAGAATGGTGAGAACGGGGAGGTTTATAACGTAGGAGGTGCCCAGGAAGTCACTAATATAGATCTAACAAAACGGATTTTATCTCTTATGGGGAAAGATGAATCCCTTATTCGTTATGTCAACGATAGACCGGGCCATGATCTTCGTTACAGTCTAAATACCGACAAACTCCGAGCTCTTGGCTGGCAACCTAAATATGATATAACAACTGGGCTTTCTAAAACAGTAGAGTGGTATGTCAATCATGTTGATTACTGGAAGAAATTAAGAGATGGCATGGATGAGCGCTATTTCAAAGGATTCTGGGACTAAGAACAGGAGGCAGCATGAAAAATCTGATACTGTATGCATCTAAAAATAACACGACAGAGGAAACTGTTTCGCGGATTATGACTCACGCAATCCACCCACTTACCATCCATAAGATATCAGAGGTTGGAGAGCTAGATTTATCCGGCTATAACCATATCTACATTGGTGCAGGGATTTATGGGGGGAAGCTTCCTAATATTGTGACAACCTATGTAAAAAAGAACAGAGAAAGTCTTTGCCATAAGCCTGTCACCTTTTTTATCCATGGGCTGGATTCTCAGGAAAGCTATTCCCGAATTGTGAATCAAGGGGTAAGCAGGTATCTAGACAGCCAAAGCTATGATAGTGTTTACCTGGTAGGAAAACTGGATATTTCTACTCAGAACTTTCTCATAAGAATGATCCTGACGGAGATTGCAAAAAAGAATCACTTTGATCCTAATATGGCTGATACCCGCAAAGAAGAAACCATGTTAGAACTTATAAAGCGGTTTTAGCTGAGGTGTATGGTCTTTTAACTCTGATAAAATTAGGAGCTATTATTCTCTTAAAAGAAGATGTGTATCTGGCAGACTTAGATCGATGTAAAGCGGTGAGTGAAATACCATACGAAGATTATATATCGGAAGAAGAAAAAGTCCGATTAGATCTAATTACGATTCCTGTGTCTAGAGACAGAGTGATGCTTCGGCGTTCACTGACTAGAATCATATTAAGCAGCCTTCTAGGCTGTTCCCCAGACAAGATACGGTTTTGTAGGAGTTCTTATGGAAAGCCCTATTTCTTAGAACCGGTCACTGATGTAAGGTTTAATCTGTCCCACAGTGGAAAATACCTAATACTGATTGCACATAGGAATAAGGAAGTTGGCGTAGATATAGAAACAGCCCAATCCCTCCGAAAAAGAAAGTATGAGACCTTAGAAGCGATCTATTCTCCAGAAGAATTTAGATACTACCAGACGCTCTCCATGAGAGAACAGTATCAGATGTTTTGCAGAACTTGGGTTATGAAGGAAGCAGTCACGAAAGCGCTCACTTTAGGCCTTACCGCTGATTTAAATAAGATATCCCTTCCCATTGGGGTGGATCTTTCTGGTGCCATACTTTCACTGGAATATTACCAAGCGGTGTTAAAAATTCAGTGGATCACAAGAGAAGACAATCAGATTGCGATTGCATATTGGGAGGAATAACTATGAATGTGCTGATCACAGGCGTTAATGGTTTTGCAGGCGGCTATCTCTTTTCCAAACTAAAGTCTCCTGAAAATAAGATCTATGGTCTGGGGAGAGAGTCATCTTCGGTTCATGCCCTGGATGGATATTTTTCCGTGGATATCACAAAGAGATTTGAGTTGGATCAGGAGTTTGATACGGTTATACATCTGGCGGCACTAAATCGTACCACCATTGGAGCAGACATCGACAGCAATATCTTTCATCAGGTAAATGTGGAAGGAACAAAAAATCTCATTCAATCTTGCAGTTTTTCTAAGTTTATTTACATTTCCACGGCTGCCGTATACGAAAGAGAAAGTGAAATAATAACAGAAGAATCTCCCATAGCGCCAGTTGGAAATTATGCTAAGACAAAATATGAGGCGGAGCTTCTCTGTCAAAGACTAATTCCAAGTAATAAGCTAATGATTCTCCGCCCCGTTAACATTACGGGAGCAGGGCAAAAGAATATAGCTGCAGTTCCCCTGTTTTTTGAGCGAGCAAGGAACCATGAAGCGCTGGAACTCTCTGTATCTCGTCATAAGATCATCCAGCTACTTGCAGTATCTGATTTTACCCAGGCCATTAGTCAGTGCCTTGGTTTTTCGTGCAATGGAATTTTTAATTTAGCCCCTGAGGATTCTATGACCATGCTTCAATTGGTAAATAAAATTTTTAAGCTATGCGATTCAAAGTCTTTGCTTGTGACAAGGGAAGAGAAAAAGGAGATCCCATCTCTCATCAATGCGAATAAGGCACGACAACAATTATCCTTTCAGCCAGCAAAAACCATGAATGATATATTAGAGGATTACTATAAATCACAAAAGGGAGGAACGGAAAAATGAAGGTACTGGTGATAGCATCCCATATTGATGATGAAGTGTTAGGGTGCGGAGGAACCATAAAAAAGCATACAAAGGCAGGAGATCAGGTTTATGTGGTTTTTATTAGTTCACAGTGTTCCAAGCGTTTTGATGAAGAACTTATAAACACAAGAAAGTCTCATGCAAAAAATGCGGCAGATGTATTGGGAATACAGGAGATATTTTTCGCAGACCACCCCTTGATCATGTTAGATACCATTCCTCAACTTGATATAGTTACATCTCTGGAGCGTATTATCTTTGATATAAAACCAGATGTTCTATACTGCCATTATGATGCTGATATGAACTCTGATCACCGAATTGTCTCCCAAGCCGCCATGGTCTGGTGCCGGCCATCCAAAACCCCCTTTTTAAAGAAAGTATTGTTTTATGAGATATTTGCTTCCACACAGAAGTTTGATCCCAATTACTATGTAGATATCAGCAATGAGATTGAGGATAAGTTGACAGCACTTTCTGTTTATTCCACAGAGATCAATGCACAGACAAGAACATTAGATACCAGCAGACTAGTGGCTGGATATCGGGGAGCGGAAATTAATACGGCTTATGCGGAAGCATTTTATTTGTACCGAGAAATTGTATAAGGGAACTTATCTTAATTGAAAGGAGCGTGGATGGGATATTGAAAGGAATAAAAGTGTTATCAATGTGTGTCACGGCTATTATCTTATCGTTCATCAGCAGGTTTATATGGGACAGGCGGACAAATAAAATTTATTTTAAGACCAGAAAGAATCAAAAAAAATTAGGAGACAGCTATGGAACATAAGATTAAAAAGAATAATAGTATGGCGATGATGTTTGCCGGAATCGGTACGGATTACCGAAAGGTAATTCATAAGATTCCAGGAAAGGAAAGAGAGAGAATCCATCAGCTATCAGCCATATTAAAGGAGAAGTATAAACTTGATATCGATTCCTATCTTAATGGAGATCTCATTGACACGGAGTGTAATTTCTATAACTGGCTCAGTATTTATACCTGTGATTATGCTATATACGAATGGTATATATCCCATGGAGTGGTACCAGACTATTTAATTGGATATAGCATGGGGCTTATAACAGCACTGGCCTGCAGTCAGGCAATTACCTTTGAAGCAGGAGCTCTTTTGCTCTATGATATTAACCAAAATGTGAGTGAAAATGAGGGAATGGCAACCATCATTGGGTTTAATAAGGACGAGCTTAGCCGGATCATAAAGGAGTGTCAGTGTGAAGGAAAGGTGTTTATTGCCTGCGAAAACAACCCTTATTGTTTTGGTATTTCAGGATATGAAAATAACGTTCGGTCGGTATGCCAGGAGGCAGCAGAACAAGGTGCCCTTAAAATATATGCCATTGATTCCAAATTCGCCTTTCACACCCCACTGTATCATAGACCGGAGCGGGATCTGACTGTAAGCGTAGAGAAGATCAAAGTTGTTGATTCCACCATTCCAGTGGTGTCCAGTATAGATCAGAGCATCAGGTGGAAATCTCAGGACATTGCAGATGAATTAGTAAGGAACATGTACAGTACCATGAAATGGGGGGAATCAATTGCCACGCTTTCTCAGTCAGGAACTAAAAATTTCATTGAGATGGGGCTTGGAAAAGGCTTAACTAAAATCTCCAGATCCATTGAGGATACTTGCCAGTTTGATACCTTTGATACCGTAAGTAAAGACATAGCCGGTCATGTTACCGTAGGAGCATTGGTATATGAAATAGGAGCATGCTAAAAGGATAAGATATGATAGATCAATACAATAGAGATATCAATTACATAAGAATTTCAGTAACAGACAGGTGTAATCTGGGTTGTGTATATTGTATGCCAAAAGAAGGAGCTGTTTTTCTTCCCCAGAGCGAGATATTAACTAACGATGAAATCATAAGGCTCTGCCTGTGCTTTGCTAAACTTGGAATGAAACAGGTAAAGATCACTGGGGGAGAGCCTCTGGTCAGAAATGATATCGTATCCTTGGTAGAAAAGATTAAAGGTCTGGAAGGAATCAGTCGCGTTACGCTAACGACCAACGGAGCGCTATTAATGGAACACTTATCCGGTCTACTTTCATCAGGATTAGACGGGGTAAATATTAGCCTCGATACCTTAAATCCAGAACGGTACAAGCAAATTACAAGAAAAGACTGTTTTTCACAGGTACGTACTGCCATAAAAGAAGCAGCTAAATATAGTAAATTAAAGGTCAAAATAAATTGTGTTCCCATGGCAGATACATCAGAAAAAGATATAAGAGACCTTGTGGAACTTGCAAGAGAGAACCCGTTAAGTGTCCGTTTTATTGAGATGATGCCCATTGGATTAGGAAAAAACTATTCCTACTTGGACGAAGAGAAGCTCCGTTCCATGATTATACCTATCTATGGAGAACTAATTCCCATTCCTTCTTCGGAAGTGGGAGGCCCCGCCCGTTACTATACCATACCAGGCTTTCTTGGATCCATCGGGTTTATCAGTGCCATGTCCCACAAATTCTGTAATGAATGCAATCGGATACGGCTCACAGCGGACGGACATTTAAAAACGTGCCTCCAATATGAAAAAGGCTGGGATCTAAAGTCTATGCTTAGGCACAAGACAAATGATTCTACCTTAGAACGGGCCATTGCTCTTGGCATCTACGGAAAACCAGTCGGCCACAGCTTTCATTCATCCCAGTGTCCTGGCTTCCATGAGCAGGATTATATGTCACAAATTGGTGGATAAGAAAAAGACAGCGATTAATAAGAATTTAAAAATAATAGATAGAATGGAGCAAGAAATGAAATATATACGAATGATATTATTAAGCCTTATGGTAAGTACCTTATTGATGGGATGCAGCACAGTCAAAACATCAGAAAATACAGTAACCACAGCATCTGAGCAATCTGCTATAGGGAAAGATACTCAGGCAGTACCAGTAAAAGGTAAGATCATATTATCCACGACCACAAGTACACAGGATTCTGGGTTATTAGATGTAATTCTACCAGATTTCACGAAAAAGACTGGCTGGGAAGTGGATACGGTAGCAGTGGGCACTGGTGAAGCATTAAAGATGGGAGAAAACGGAGAAGCAGACGTGCTCCTTGTTCATGCCAAGTCCAAAGAAGAGGAATTTATAAAAGCGGGTTACGGTGTGAAACGATATGATGTAATGTATAATGATTTTGTTGTTGTAGGTCCTACCGGAGATATTGAAAAGAACGAGGATGTAAAATCAACATTCCAAGCTATTTTCGACAATCAATATCCCTTTGTATCCAGAGGTGACGATTCAGGTACCAATACAAAAGAACTTTCTATCTGGAAGACATTGAATCTTGTACCAGATCAGAATTCGAATTACATCAGCTCTGGTCAGGGAATGGGAGCTACGCTTCTCATGGCAGATGAAAAAGGTGCTTATACCTTATCTGACCGTGCCACCTGGTTGACGACGAAAAGGAAGACTTCCATGGATATCATCTGTGAAAAAGATACACAGCTACTCAACTATTATGGCGTTATTGCTGTCAATCCTCAACAAAATAGCAAGATTAATGAAGAGGGAGCAAAGGATTTTGTGGACTGGATTCTATCTGATGATACTCAAACTCTAATTGGCAGTTTTGGAATGGATGAATATGGACAGTCTCTATTTACTCCAAATGCAGGTGCAAATAAATAAAGGAGTAGGCTTATGCTGGTTCTTTCCAATTTCCATCTTAACCTTAGTCATGAAACTTTGGAAACCATATGGCTGACCATGAAATTGGGGTTTGTATCAACCTTTCTTTCTTCCTTATTTGGAATTCCTCTGGGGCTTTTGTTGGAAAGAAGAGATTTCTTTGGCAAGAAAATCATCTTAAGAATAAATCGAACCCTTATGGGATTCCCCCCGGTGGTGGTTGGTCTTATGGTCTATCTTCTTCTCATGCGCAGAGGCCCTTTTGGAGAACTTTCCCTGCTGTTTTCTTTCGCTGCCATGGTCATAGCCCAATTATTTATTATCACGCCCATTGTCAGCGGAATGGTTTGCACAGCAGCTAAGAATGCGGCACCTGAGATCCGGACGTTTGCCATTAGCATGAACGCCAGCCGGAGCCAGACTTTTTTCCTGCTGATAAAGGAAATGAAGCATGATATCTATTTTGCACTGGCAACCAGCTTTGGGCGGTCAATCAGTGAAGTAGGTGCCGTCATGATAGTGGGCGGTAATATTCAGTATAAAACAAGAACCATGACTACTGCAATTTCACTAATGAGGAACAAAGGGGATTACAGCGAAGCCATCACTCTTGGGGTGGTTCTTTTGATCCTCTCATTTTGCATACAGACACTAATGGATACGTTAAAAAGGTACGAGAACAATGGTGAAAATTATTAAACTGGAAAAAAGAATAGAAAGTTTTCAACTGGATATTAAAGGGCTGTTTCTTCAGGATAAAAAGGTACATGGGTTGATTGGCAATAACGGAAGCGGAAAATCCACTTTAATAAAACTCATTACCGGCTTAATGAGACCCGATAAAGGAACCATTGACCTTGGGGGAATTAGGAGTAGGGATATCACCTTTACCACCCAAAGGCCCTATATGCTTCATGATACGGTTTATCATAATCTGATCTACCCATTAAAGATTCGTAATCAGATGCCCTCAAAATATGATATTGGGAAATGGCTTGAACAGTGCGGTCTCACTGGAAAGGAACAGCAGTATGCTCCAAGCCTCTCAAGTGGAGAACGCCAGAAGCTTTCCTTTGCCAGAGCTCTGATTTTTAAGCCTAAGCTTGTGTTTATTGATGAGACTATGGCAAATATGGACCTGGAGAGCATTAGAGTATTTGAAAGTATCATAACCAACATTCAAAAAGAAGATCCTATCACCTGGGTGATCGTAAGCCACCAGCCGGCTCATATCTACAATCTTTGCCAGGAGGTACATATGATGGAAGCCGGGAGCCACCTCTTTTCAGGAACACCAAAAGAGACGGGATACTTTATGAGGGAAAGGCATGAAAAACAATGGAGTTACTAAGGGTTGATACCATAGAAGCAGCAAGAGATAAATTAGTAAATGCCATGCAGGAGAAAAAGCCTAATATAGTCCGGTTAGACTTATTAAAATCTCTTGGTCATATACTGGCTCAGGATGTTATAGCAAAAGAGCCGGTCCCTTCCTTTCGGCGATCCACAGTTGATGGATATGCCGTGGTGTCCGGGAATACTACGGGGGCTTTAGAAAGCCTTCCTGTGTTGTTGGAAATGGTGGAAGAGGTATCCATGGGTCACCCTTCTTGTTGTTTCGTGAAAACCGGAACCTGTGGGTATGTGCCTACAGGGGGCATGATCCCAGAGGGGGCTGATGCCATGGTTATGGAGGAACACTGTGAGATATTTGATGAGAATCATCTGGCTGTCTATTGTCCGGTAGCACATGGAAAGGATGTAGTATCCCAGGGAGAAGATATCAGAGAAGGTGAACTGGTTATTAAAAAAGGAACAAGAATTCGTCCCCAGGAGATTGGCGTTATGGCCAGTCTTGGAATTATGGATGTTATGGTGTATGAGCC
This sequence comes from Hungatella sp. UBA7603, assembly GCA_002478865.1. GTDB lineage: Bacteria > Bacillota > Clostridia > Lachnospirales > Lachnospiraceae > Lacrimispora. The sequence continues at coordinate 155,404 of DLJZ01000012.1, read as the reverse complement.
ATGGACGATAACCATTCTCTCCACTGGAGACGAGCTGGTACATCCCTCTTACCAACCAGCACCCGGAGAGATCAGAGATATTAATTCCTATTCATTGAGTGCCCAGGCAGAAACATATGGCCTTAAGATACAGGAAGTTATGGTATGCAAAGATGACCAGGAGACTTTAAAAGACAAAGTAAGCCAGTTTATGAGAATCAGCGATCTTGTCATTATATCTGGCGGAAGTTCCAAAGGAAAGAAGGATGCCACCAGTCAGATTATTGATGAAGTGACAGATGGTCATACTCTGATTCATGGACTAGCTTTAAAGCCAGGAAAGCCTTCTATATTTGGGTACGATCAATCTACGGCTACTCTGGTGGCGGGGCTGCCAGGCCATCCCGTCGCAGCCATGTTGGTATTTGATCTTTTGATTATATGGCTTTATAAGCATATAACGAGTCAGAAAGATGGCCATTCCCTTTTTGCCCGTATGACCACTAATCTGGCCGGAGCACCGGGTAGAACCACCTGTCAGTTGGTAAGGCTTATAAAAAAGGAACAAGAGTACTATGCAGAGCCAGTCCATGGTAAATCCGGGCTAATTACTACTTTAACAAGGGCAGATGGCTATTTGATGATCGGGCAAAACCAAGAAGGATTAAAAAAAGACGAATTGGTGGAAGTATTTTATGTTTGATAAAAATCTTCATGAAAAGGCAGAGGTTATGGGGAAAAGAAATCTATACTTAAACAATACTCCTGTTGAGGAGGCCCGTATTATTTATAAGAATGCCCTCAAAGACCGGATTAAGATGGAATACGAGGAAATACCCACGGAACAGAGTCTAGGACGGATTACAAAAGAGGCGGTATTTGCACTATGTTCTTCTCCTATGTTTAATGCCGCCGCCATGGATGGAATTGCAGTGATTGCCGAAAGGACAAAAGGAGCAATAGAAAGAGAACCTCTGGAATTAAAAAAGCAAGAGGATTTTATCGTTGTGGATACCGGAGATCCGGTTAAATATCCTTATGATGCCGTCATTATGGCAGAAGATGTTATGGAGATTGATGACAGTACTGTAAGTATTTTTGAGGCAGCTGCACCCTGGCAGCACATTAGGCCTGTGGGAGAGGACATTGTATGTGGGGAGATGCTTTTAGCCAGTATGCACAAGATTCGCCCCATTGACATTGGGGTTCTTTTTTCCGGTGGAATCACAAAAATTAAAGTGGTAAAGCAGCCAAAAGTAGCCATCTTTCCCACTGGTACAGAGATTATAGAGCCGGGAAGTAAGCCGAAAGAAGGGGATATTTTAGAATCCAACTCAAGGATGTTTGAAGCCATGGTAACTTCCTATGGGGGAATCGCCCATCGTTTTCCACCTATTGAAGATGATTATGAGAAGATTAAAAAGGCGGTATCTGACGCCCTTGTCCACTACGATATTGTGATTGTAAATGCCGGTTCCAGTGCTGGAACAGAAGATTACACGGTTCATATCTTAAGAGAACTTGGGGAAGTTTTGGTTCATGGAGTTGCCATAAAACCTGGAAAGCCGGTGATACTTGCGGTGGCAAAGGATAAGCCGGTAATCGGTCTGCCAGGTTATCCGGTGTCAGCTTACATTGGGTTTGAAAATTTTGTTAAACCTATCTTAACTATGTTTTCCGGTGAATACGGCTATGAAAGCAACCTTGTAAAAGCCGTCCTCTCAAAACGTCTGGTGTCTTCCTTAAAACACAAAGAATACGTAAGGGTAAAAGTCGGAGAGGTTGGAGGAAGACTGGTGGCATCTCCACTTTCAAGAGGAGCGGGGGCGGCAATGAGTCTTGTGCGTGCAGATGGCTTCTGTGTCATAGATCAAAACTGCGAAGGTATGGAGGCTGGGGAATCGGTAACGGTGGAGCTATACAGAAGTATGTCTGAGATTAAGCATACCCTGGTTTCCATTGGAAGCCATGATCTTATTCTTGATCTTATTGGTGATTTGATGTCGTTTCATGACCCTGGAATTTACATGTCCAGCACTCATGTAGGAAGTATGGGAGGACTAATGGCCTTAAAACGGGGAGAAGCACATATGGTTCCAATTCATCTTTTGGATGAAGAATCAGGGGTATATAATCTTCCATATTTAGTCCGATTATTTCAGGAGCCCATGTCAATTATAAAAGGTGTGAAACGGATTCAAGGCCTGATGATTCAAAAGGGCAATCCGTTAAATATAAAAGGAATAGAGAATTTAACCAGATGTCGTTACGTAAATAGACAAAGAGGTGCAGGAACCCGAGTGCTTTTTGATTATAAGTTAAAGCTTTTAGGCTTAGATCCTTTGCTGATTAACGGCTATGAGAGAGAAGCGGCCACCCATATGGCAGCCGCAGCGCTTGTGTCCAGTAACAGCGCAGATGCCGCCATGGGAATCTTCTCCGCAGCAAAGGCCATGGGTCTTGAATTTATTCCGATTGGAGAAGAGGAGTATGATTTTGCAGTCCCGGTCAAATATTTAGATCTTCCAGAGATGTTATCCTTTATTAGGGTATTAAAGAGTGAGGAGCTTCACCATCGTATGGACCAGATTGGCGGATATCAGTATGACCTGACAGGGGAGATCCAGTATCTTTAATGAGCCAACCGGTGGAACGAAAAGAGGTATGGAAAATGGAAAAAGAGAATAGTTTCACACATTTTGATAACCATGGAAATGCAGTGATGGTAGATGTGACAGAGAAAAAAGAAACAGTCAGGGAAGCAATAGCAAAAGGAAGAATAAAGGTCAACAAAGCCATTTACGAAGCAATCAAAAACAGTACCGTGGAAAAAGGTGATGTGCTGGGAATTGCGAGAACCGCTGGAATTATGGGAGCAAAAAAGACCTTTGACCTCATTCCAATGTGCCATATTCTTGCCATTACGAAAGCATCTGTGGATTTTAATATGGATGAGGAAAAACATGAGATTGAAGCAGTTTGCACCATAAAGATAACTGGAAAAACTGGAGTTGAAATGGAGGCTCTGACCGGTGTGAGTATAGCGCTCTTAACGATTTATGATATGTGTAAAGCAATGGATAAAAATATGGTGATTAAAGACATCTATCTGGAACATAAGTCAGGCGGAAAAAGCGGAGATTTTTCTCATGAAAGATAGATGTGTAAATATGATCTCTATTTCAATTATTGTATCACAAATATAAAATACATGAATTTCATACAAAAACTAGAGCGAATTGAAGACCGGTAGTAGAAATTGGGAGGATTATGGGAACTGTAAAAGCAGTGTGCATCAGCGAGATACGAGGGACTCAAAAGACTAATGTTAAAACAGCCAAATTTGCCGTAAACCATGGAATTGTAGGAGATGCACATGGAGGGAACTGGCATCGCCAGGTAAGTCTTTTATCATATGAAAAAATAGAGGCGTTTCAAAGAGAGGGGGCGGATGTAACCCCTGGTGCCTTTGGTGAAAATATGATCGTGGAAGGATTTGATTTCAGTTCCATAGCAATAGGTACTAGATTTCAATGCAATGACGTGATTTTGCAACTAACCCAACATGGAAAGCAGTGTCATACTCATTGTCAGATATATGATAAAATGGGAAAATGCATCATGCCGACAGAGGGTACCTTTGCAGAGATTATTCAAGGTGGGACCATTTCTGTGGGAGATAAATTAATTCAACTTGAAAATCGGGATGAACGATTTACGGTAGCTGTCATAACACTAAGTGATTCTGGTTTTGCTGGCAAAAGAGAAGACATAAGTGGATTAATATTAATAGATATTCTGAAAGCGAAAGGCTACTGCATTGTGGAATATTTAATGCTTCCCGATGAACAGAACCAAATCGAAGAAGAATTGATCAGACTTTCTGATAAGAGAGAGGTGAATCTAATCGTGACAACCGGCGGAACTGGGTTCTCCCCAAGAGACTGCACTCCAGAAGCAACGCTTGCAGTGGCCACAAAAAATGCGCCCGGTATCGCAGAGGCCATAAGATTACACAGCATGGCAATTACGAATCGAGCAATGCTCAGTCGTGGAGCCAGTGTGATCCGTGGAAAAACACTGATTGTAAATCTCCCAGGAAGTCCAAAAGCAGTGAAAGAAAGTATGGAGTGTATTGCAGACCAGCTTCCTCATGGACTTAATGTACTGTTAGGTAAGGTATCTAATTGCGCAAGGTCATGATGTTGGGGGATTATCATCTGCTAGGTTTACATAGATCTAAAAAGCTACTTATGAAATGCGAATGATTGTTACTGCAACAATTCAAAATATAAATATAAATATCTTAAATAAGAAAGTAATATCCATACGTTTAATTTAATATTTACCGTTGAAACAGAGAGTTTTGAAAGACAAAGCTTTCTGTTTTTATATTTGACCCATTGGTACGGTATTAAGTAATATCCAAACATGTGAATGAAATAATAGTATCCCTTTTTGAGTGCTCAACGTATATGGAATGTTTTAACAAATCATGTTAGAATAATAAATAATATAAACCAGTTTTTATATGAGATTTATTACTAAGAAGCAATATTGTGGTCTTATTGTATTGATTGGAATTAATTATTGGCAGTATTCATCTGTAAAAAGCAGTATCTAGGTAATGGTAAGAAGGGGGCGTATTATGACTTTAGATATTAGTACACATTGGGATATTCAAGGAGAAATAGTTGCAGTGGTAACAACGCCAACAACCTGGGATATAAATGGGAAATATATTTTAAAGAACATAAAAACAGAGAACTATGCTCAGAATAATGTAAGGTTTTCCAAAGCTTTGCGCGCAGAAGGGATTCCTGTATCAAGTTTTGTACCACCTAAAGCTGGTGGCAATTATGTTATAACACAAGATGGTTGTTATGCCCAAAGAGCTGGTAAGAACAAAAACAAATAGGATGGTATATCCCTAACCGGATTAAAATTATAAGGAAAGAATGTGACGTTATGGACAAAAATTTAATTACCCAACGGCTAATTCTAAAAAGTATATCCGAAGAGGATAGGGCGTTTATCTTTTCGGAATTTTCAGATGCTGTAATAACAAAATATTTATACCATGAAGAGCCTTTAACTGATATAAGACAAGCAGATGAAATTATTCATACCTATACGAGCCCGCAGTATGTAGGACTATATCGCTGGATTTTAGTGGGAAAGGCAGATAACCGAAAAATGGGAACTTGTGGATTTCACTGTTTTAACAAAGGGGAAGGAACGATTGAAATCGGATACGACCTGCAGGCAGAATTTTGTAAACATGGCTATATGCAGGAAGCTTTGACGGAAATAATAGCTTATGGAATGGAGATCATGCCGTTAAAGCAGATCCATGCGCATATATATGTTGGCAACGAGAAATCAATTGCACTTTCTAAAGGGCTTGGCTTCATCAATAGTAAAAAAATCTATAATTACACATTGAGGGATAAGGACTATCTCCATCTGATATATTCTTTAGATTGCAGCAGCCTGAATATGGTGAAGTAATAGAAAACGGTACATGACAATGCTACGATTACAAATAAAGATAAGATATTAAAGATAAGATATAACTGCATTGACTCCTATGCAGAAAGTGATGTAGTAAAGATATAAAAGGTGAAAAGATGAAAAAATATAATTGCATCGTTGTATTTAATTCAAATAAAGATAAGATACTTTTTTGTAAACGAGTTAAGAATCCGTATAAGGGACTATATAATTTTGTGGGTGGCAAAATAGAAGCTGGTGAAAGTAGTATCAACGCAGCATACCGGGAACTTCAGGAGGAGACTGGTATATCGAGGTCTCATATTATATTACATCGACTGATGGACATCACATATTATTACCAGGATCTTATTTTAGAATTTTTCGTAGGACAACTTCGAGAGGATATGAAGTTAGTGCAAGAAGTCAATCCCATACAATGGCTTCCTATAACGGAAAATTTCTCAGATGAAAGCAGATTCGCTGGTGAGCAAAATATTGGACATATTGTAAATGTAGCTTTAAAATATCCCTTGTCTCAAGAGGCTTGGGACAATCTTAATAATGGAACACTATGTATTGGCGTCGATGGTTGCAAAGGGGGATGGATCGCTGCCGTTTACGAACATGGTCATTTGCGAATCGAAAAGTATCATATAATAGAAGAAATTATAGAGCACTATCCACATTTCAATGATTTTTTGATTGATATGGTGATTGGACTTCCAAGCAATCAGGGTCACATAAGGCCTGACACAACAGCAAGAAGCTTAATTCCAGGAAGAACATCAACAATTTTTGCCGTTCCAAGCAGACAAGCTGTATATAGGAATACCGAAGCAGAACAGATAGAGGCTAATAAGAGAATCCTTGAAAAGGGATTAGCGAAGCAGACTATGGCTATTATGACTAAGATGAGGGAGCTGGACATTTTTCTAAATGCCAATCCCCAATATAAAAATGTAATAAAAGAAAGTCACCCAGAAGTATGTTTTGCGAGGCTGAATGGAACGGTGGTTATGTCAAAGAAAGTAGATTTCAATGGTATGAGTGAAAGAGTTCATATACTAAAAAAATACATCCCTGATTTAGAAATAAATTTTATCCTTGCGAAAGCCAAAGAATTAAAATGTAAAGCAGATGATATTGTAGATGCCATATGTCTTGCTGTTACAGCTAATTTAAATGATCAGGGAAAAGGGGATTCCATACCTGCAGAACCAATGTGCGATGATAACGGACTTATGATGCGTATGGTTATACCCGCAATCACGAGGGAATAGAATCAGGTCAAGGTTCTGCCTTCGAACAATTCAATTACATAGGAAGAGGTGCATGATGATGAACGACAACGATATTAGACCTATTATGGAAGAATTAAAAAAGAGAACCAAACAGGAGGAATTTACTTTAAAGATTAGTACAGACAAGGTGCCAGGGTTATGCGATAGTAAGTTAGGTGGAATTCCATATTGGGATATTCAAAAGAAATATCCCGAGAATTCCCACGGAGGTAAGCTAATGCTGTTATCACAGATTAATCTGGAACAGTATGATTTTGGTGAATTGTTACCTAAGAAAGGTATGCTACAGTTTTTCACAGGAGTAGATGATGTTTTTGGAATGGATTTTGATGAACAGGACAAACAAGATACCTTCCGTGTAATATATCATGAAAAAGTTAATTATAATACCACCAAGGAAGCCGTCATGAGTATCGGCATTCCAAGTAATCTGGATGAAGGTATGCTGGAATATACGCCAGTAACCAAAGAATATGCATTAGAGATTTCAAAAACAGAAGGTTATATGGGAGAAAGTGACCATCGGTTTGAATCTCTGTTTCGTGAGATAGCGAAGGAACAAGGGATTGCTCTTCAGGAAGGAGAAAGCCTATATAATCTGTTAGAAGATAAGACATATGAACAAATGGTTGAGGAGATTCCCAATACGGGTCATAGGTTATTGGGATATCCATTTTTCACACAGACAGACCCCAGACAGTTTGAGGAAAAATATAGTTATTATGATACCTTGTTGTTTCAATTGGATTCAGATTATGAGGATAAATATGGTGATTTGGTGCTATGGGGAGATTGTGGCGTAGGTAATTTCTTTATCAATAAGGAAGATTTGAAAAATTGTAACTTTAGTAAGATTCTTTATAATTGGGATTGCTGTTAAGTATGCGGATACACTAGAAATGATAGAAACCTCAATTGCGGATAAAGATTTAGCAAAAAGATGGTGATGAGAATCTGTCGTAAATAAAAAATCTCGATTATGAAGCAAATTTAGAAAGAGACATTTATGAAGCGCATTGCAATTATTTCTGATACCCATGGCTTGCTGCGAGAGCAAGTCATGGCTGAATTGGCGGCAGTCGATTGTTCCATTCATGCCGGTGATATCGACACTCCAGATGTCGTCCATGCCATGAAGCAGTTAGGTAAGACTTATATCGTTCGTGGTAATAACGATAAGGATTGGGCAGAAGACCTGCCTAAAAGCATTACCATTGAGATTGAAGGTGTAAACTTCTTCGTTGTTCATAACAAAAAGGATGTTCCAAAGGATTTGACTAATATTGATGTGGTTATTTATGGTCATTCTCACAAGTATTCTGCACAAACGATAGATAGGGTGCTGTTTCTTAATCCAGGTAGTTGCGGCAAGCGGCGTTTTGGTTTGGATCTTACGATGTGCCGTATTACTGTAGACGCAGGGCAGTATCAGTTTGAAAAACAGGACATAATTTGGACAAGATATAAAAATGAGTCATACTCAAAGTGACGGTAGCATGTCTTTTAATGGCAACGGAATTAAATCGAAAAAGACTGGTAAAAATGGGATAGGAGCCGTATTTAACCAGTCTTATTTGAATTTAATATCCATGATATTAATGCGAATGGTATGTATGGTCTATTCAACAATAGATTAATTATGAAACGGCATCTGATTATCTATGATTTTTAAATCAAGTCATATCATCCCGAAGTGCATCAATAATATTTTCCTTCTTGATTCTACGAATGGAGTACAGCATAGTGATAAAAACGATAAATAATACGCTTATCACACTAATTGCCATACTTCCCCAAGGGAATACAAAATTGAAGTTATCGATTCGTTCTACTGACACTAAACCTACATAAATCAGCCATGAGATGATTCCTGCAATAGGAAGTCCGAATAACAAGGCCCTCATGCCATAGAAAACACACTCAAAATTCATCATCTTATTAAAATTGCGGTCTGACATTCCCACGGAACGCAGCATGGCAAGTTCCCGTCGGCGCAGCCGGATATTCGTTGAAATCGTATTAAAGACATTGGCAACGGCAATTAGGGAAATCATCATGACAAAAACATAGGTAAAAACATCTATAACAAATGTTAAACTACGGTACTGTTCGACAATTTCATATACATTGTATAACGTATAGGAAGACGTAATCCCTGCATTCTGGATGATGGCCTCCATCTCGGCCACTGTTTGCGTGTGATTTTTTGTTAGAAAAGCCAAGCCTATATCAGAATGTGTTTCAGGGGTTTGGAATTTTTCTTTGAGAGAATAGGGAGCTACCACCATAAAGACATACGGTCTCTTTTGGGAAGTCTGTTTTGGAGGAGGGTCAACAGGGTACGTATCCGCGAATGTTAGATTTATATTCTGCCCACGTACCAAAGTTGATTTATCGTCTGTTTCTGGAGAGACTTGTAAGGTCATGGTATGACCGGCAAATAGATCAAGAGTCTCACTCGGCCCATCTTTGTGTTCTATTCGCTGTTTGGCAACGGCAATTAATTTACCATCCTGCCCCGTGTATTCTTCTGGAGACAGCCCTAGTTCTTCGATAAAATGTAGATACTCACCATCTTCTATAAACTGAATGTCCATTGGAACTGAAATCGTTTCATTGGGAGTAGTATCTCCTCTGTATTCCCGATACGAGTCAGATAATTCGCTTGCTTTAACTGTGGAAGTATAGGCATAAACAGTTTGGTAGGAGCTTTCGTAAACACCGTCTGTATTTTTAAGCTTGTCATAAAGCTGAAACATTTCCTTGTCATCCATATTTTCAGCGGTAAAAAGGATATCATAGTTAATGTCCATAATCAACCGTTCTGAAAGTCGTTTCAGTGTGGATCGAAAAGCACTTCCTGATATGAACAGAACAATGCTTAAGACAAGGGAGAGTACAATGCTGCGATATCGCCTCTTATTTCTTTTGAAATTCTTGAGTGCAAGAGTGCCCTCCAATCCGTATAGACGCTGAGCAAACAAGGTGGTTTTCACTGCTTTCGCTTCTGTTTTTATTTCGTTGGTTTGACGAATACTTTCCACGATGGGAGTGTTTGCGGCCTTTCTAGCCGGAATATAGGCGGAAATCAAAATGGTGACCAAGCTGACCACCGCTGCCACTGCTATTGCGGGCAGGGAGACCCACAAGCTTAGAGGCACAGTACTGTAGAGAATGCTCTTAAAATTCTCAGCTACGATAGGAATTACAAGTCCGATACTGCCTATTCCTACAAAGATACCAAGGGGTATACCGACAGCGCTAATACAAAGCCCTTCAAATAACACAGAGTCTCGCAACTGTTTTGCTGTTGCCCCTACAGAAGAGAGAATACCAAACTGTTGTGTGCGTTCATTCAGCGAGATATGGAATGAATTATAGATTAAAAAAATGGATCCTATCATAATAATGGCTACTAAAATCCCACCAACCGTGTAAAGAAGTGCGTTGATTAACGTATTGTCTGAAATTCCCATGAAACGCAGCACATAATCATTTAAAATGAAAGTTTGTGTTCCTGTTATACTGCTTGTGTAAGCCTTTACCTGACGAGGATTTTTAAGAGTGACAAACAAGCTGTAGCTATTCGCCTGGTTCCTGGTATCATCTTTCGTGATCAAGGTGTAGCCCGGTGCGGAGTGTTCCTCAAAACCAGGTCTTTCATATATTCCTACAACGGTGTAAGCCTTTTCAGCATTTGTAAAAAGCGTCTCTTTTATCTCACCCGGTTTTTCACCAGACTGATAAGGATCGTGCTGACCTAACATTCTATTATCGTCCATTCTACTTCCAATATCAAGTGAAATGGTGTCGCCCACTTTGTATCTAACTCCGGCCTTTGCCGCTACGTGAGACGGAATAAGAATCTCGTTGTTGGTTTCAGGAAACCGGCCAGAGATCAGTTTTACAGGCAAAGTATCAAAGGTCTTGTCATTGAATCCGGCAATAAAAACATAGGGTTTTTCAGGACTCTTGCTGCCATCAAGCATTGCATAGCCTATATTTGTAAAAGTCGCCGTATCTGAAACGTGCTTATTGTTTTTCTGTGCATCCACAGAAGAGGAAGTAGCCTCTAATAATTCAACGTGCCAACCCCCGTATTTGGCGATGGAGCTTTTTATCAGATAATTTAGTAAGGAAGTACCAAAGGTAGCAATTGCCGTAATCATGGCGGTGGAGAGAACCACTCCGATAATCGTTACAATCGTTCGGGTTCGGCTCCTTTTCATGCTTTGCAGGGTAACTTTGTTAAAAATATTCATGGCTGCACCAACCTCTCATCACGGGTAACTTTGCCGTCGGTTATCCCGATGATGCGGTCTGCCTGTAAGGCGATATTCTCATCATGAGTGACGAGAAGAAGGGTTTGCCCGTATTTTTTATTGCTTTCTTTCAGGAGTTTGATGATTTCGTGTCCATTACGGCTGTCCAGACTTCCCGTGGGCTCATCTGCGAGCATAACAGCAGGGGCGTTCATTAAGGCGCGTCCTATAGAAACACGCTGTTGCTGACCTCCGGAAAGCTGATTGGGTAAATGGTTCTTGCGTTCTTGTAATCCCAGCATGTTAAGCAGGTCATTGAGCCTCTCTTCGTTGACCTTGCGCTTATCCATAAGAATAGGTAGGGTGATGTTTTCTATCACATTGAGAGTGGGAATGAGATTGTGAAACTGGTAAATCAGTCCCACTTGCCGCCTGCGGAAAATGGCCAGTTTCTCATTGCTTTGAGCATAGACATCCTGACCCTCCAAATACACTTTTCCGCTTGTAGGTAAATCCACACCTCCGATAATATGTAGCAATGTGGATTTACCTGAACCGGAAGACCCAATGATTGCTGTAAAGCCCCCTTTTTCAATTGTGAGGGAAACGTGGTCAAGAGCGGTAACCTGGTTTTCGCCTTTGCCGTAGACCTTGCATAAATTTTCAACTTTTAGAAACTCCATGATATGAGTCTCCTTTCATGTTTTACCCATATAATAAAACTTCCAACTGACATCTCTGTGACTTTTAAGTGAGAGATTCGTCACTTTGGGAAACGAATAGCAAAAACCGCGCCGCCCAGGGGGTGATTTTTTGCGGTGATCGACCCTCCCTGCCTTGCGATAATCATCTTGCAGAGAGCCAATCCGATCCCATACCCGGTTGCATTTTGACTTTTTCCACGATAAAATCTGTCAAACAAGCGGGGTAAATCTTCCATATTAAAACCTCCACCACTGTCATGAATGTCAATTTGGGTAAACAATGGAGTGTCCACGCAATTAATTTCAATCTTTCCGTTTTCGCCTATGCATTCAATGGAATTTTTAAGGATGTTTTGAATGGCTTCTGAAAGCCAACTGAAATCTCCTTGGATCATCATTCCTTTTGGTGAATCTATTTGGTAATCTATGCTGTGAAGCTCCATTGGGATCAGGAATGGGCGAAGCGCAGTTCGTATCAGGTTGTTTATATCGATCTGTTCGCTTTGAAACACTACAATACCCGCCTCCAAACGGGATAATTTAAGCAGGGAAGTAATGAGCCAATCCATGCGAACTAGCAATTCCTCTGTTTCCCGAACAAACGCTTTCCGCTGGTTTTCGTCAGGATTATTGGCTAACAATGACAGAATGAGGTTTGCAGATGTAAGGGGAGTTCTAAGCTGATGTGCAATGTCGGCCAGAGAGTTGGCTAGATTCTCTTTCTCTTTTTTTAGCGCATCGTTTTGTTCCCGGATACGCAACATCATTTTAGATATTTCGCTTTGCAGGATGGATAACTCGCCTTCTTGTGTTTTATTAATAGATAGCTGGTCTGAATTATGAAGTAAAAGGTCGATCTGCTCTGAGATTCTCGCAATACTTTTGTAACGTGCTTTCGTGTAAATGAAAAATAATGAACCAAATGCAATGACAGAAGAAACGGCGAGGATTCCTGCCTCTTTATTGATTCGAAATCCAAGCAATACATAAACCAAGGCCATCAAAAAAAACAGTATGACAAGCTGTCGAAATTCTCTATTTCGAAGCATAATCGTCCCCCAATCGATAGCCCGTCCCGCGAACAGTGAGAATTATTTGTGGGTTTGCTGGATCATTCTCTATCTTCTCACGCAAGCGTTTTATGTACACGGTCAATGTATTATCATTAACAAATTCGCCCGCTGCATCCCATAATTCATCAAGCAGTCGGCCCCTCGTGATAATACTTTTAGGGTTGCTGATAAACACCAGCAATAAGCGGTATTCTAATGCTGAAAGAAAAACCTCATTCCCGTTTTTTTTCACAACGCCACTTGTTGTATCCACATGAAGACCCTGAATTCCAAAATCAGATCTCAAGCGCCCACTTTTTCTAAGTGCAGTTCCGATCCGTGCAATTAATTCACGAGGACGAAATGGCTTGGTGATATAGTCGTCTGCACCCATGTTCAAACCGGTAACTACGCTTGCCTCATCTCCAGAAGCTGTCAAAAAAATAACGGGAACGTCATGTGTTTCTTTAATTTCCGTACAAATTGTAAAACCATTTCCGTCAGGCAGTGAAATATCAATCAATGCCAAGTCAAATTTATTACCCTCAAGTGCAGCAATGGCTTCATTTCGCGTAGGGGCGTGAGTGACTGTAAATCCCTCCGAACGGAGCAAAAGTATAAGATTTTTAGCAATTGCTTTATCGTCCTCAACTAAAAAAATTCGTTTCATTTATTTTACCATCCTCTCTTTTACTGCTCTTGTATCATATGTCTGTCTTTGATACAAGATAGACCAATCCACATGTTTCCTGTTTTAATAGAGGGCTGGTAAACTACTATACTAACATTGATTACCCCAATGTTTTCTGCTTTTTTTGTTATCACATCATTCATACTCAATACCTCCCTAGCTCTATTGTATTTCTTTTGTAGAAAATATACAAGCTGAGGCATGTGACAAAAAGTACAGAAACAAAAATATTTTACTAATGATTGGGAGTGAATGTTACTTATTAATTATTTTGTATTAGTCTTGATAGAGAGAGGGGGTGAAGAAAATAATTCGTTATCCCTGGTTTAGAGTTTATAGGATACAGTACCATAAAATTTAGCTCTAACTCTTGAAAGAAAGAGAGAATTCCTTAATTTTAAAGTTTATGTTATAATCTGGTATATGAAATTTGCGAAATAATGAGTATTAAAATATACTTCATTAATTAATTTGGTGCAAGAATGCTTCTACTGACCTGAATTATCTAAACCTAATTTTTAGTTTTTTACTTCATAATTTACGAATGAAATTGAGAAAACACGTTAGGTATCTAATTAATTTAAATAAAGGAGATAATGAATGGAAGGAAACTTCGTAAAGAAAATAGTAAATAATAATGGAGTTGAAATAGAATATTATGAGAGTAATAAGGCGAATGATAAATCCTCGCTAATTATATCCATGGGGATATGGGAGCCTGCGACTCGGGCATTTTCTTTGATTTCAAGATTATCAGGAAGACATTGTATCGTGCTAAGTTATCGAGGACGTGGTGGCAGTGATACCCCAAAGTCAGGATTTGATTGGACTGATCATATGACAGATCTAGCTTGCGTACTTCAGAATGAAACTACCAATCAGCCTGTCTTTTTAGGATTCTCTAAGGGCGTTTCTTATATGCTTGGCTACTTATCCGCTCATCTAGAAGCGGCTAAAGGAATTGTTATTATAGATTATCCAGCCATTCACTCAAAGCTGCAAAAAGGGGCCGCTCATTTTTGGAGTAACATGATCTATAATGGAAGACGTCTGGATCATTATGTCGATCCCCTTGCACTAGAAGGGATAGAAAGCGAATCAACTTACAAGGAATTTTACAATGACTTACAAGATATGAAATGTCCAGTATGGCTGTTTCGAGGAACAGATACAGAGTCTGATATCCCATCCAACCTTACGGATGAGGATATCACAAAGTACGAATCTTCTGTGAAAGAATTAGAAATTATTAATTTCAATTATAGCGGTCATATGATATTAGACGAAGAGTTAGGAAAAGCCGCCCGTCATATTAACCGAATACTTGATCAAATAGGATAGGCTATCGTGTAATACATATCTGTAATCATCTTCCATTGCTCAAGCAATATTAGCTCGCACCTTTTTTGTTATATTAAGAAAGGTGTGGGCTATTCGCCTATTAGTAAGTAAAACATATTTTTCAATGACATAGCAAAATGTTTACAATATCTAGAGTGATATTATAATGGCAATCATATAATACAGATACCATCATAACAGTATATTCTTGGAGTTTTCAGTTAAAATAAAATCAAGTGGGATTTTTCTTATAAAAACAACAGAAAAATTCCACTCATTGATGTTAAAACGTTTCAGACTCATGATTGTCAAAACGTATATTACCACTTAATATCTTCACATACTTTAAAAAACGCTTCCAATGAAGGAGAGAGCCATTTATCTCTATGATGTACAACCTGTACGAACAATTTCAACTCTTTCCCTTTCCAATCGATCATAGAAAGACGATTTGATGTTATATCCTCATGAACCGCATACAAGGGTAAAACAGCGACACCAAAACCCAGTATAGCAAATTGCTTAAGATCAGAAATGCTTGCTGTTTCCAACATAATCCGATAAGTCTCATTTGCCTCATCCATCACTGCCTGAAAGATGTTTTTCCAACAACTGCTGTGTGATACTAAAAGCATAGGGTGATTTGATAAATCAATTGGAAGTATGTTTTTTACCCCAACCAAAGGGTGATCTTTTGAAACAAAAAACCCTAATGATTCTTCCTGTAGTACTTTAACGGCTAACTCAGGGACATTCCAAAACTTATCCAACAAAACGGCCACATCAATTTGGTTTTCATTTAACCATAATTCTAATTCATCGGTTGAACCAATTTTTATATGAAATTCAACCTCCGGATACCGCTTTCGGTATTCCTCTAAGAGTCTAGGTAATTTAACCGAGCAAACAGATTCATTGACTCCTATCGTTAAAATCCCATGGGGAGATTTTAATAGAGAAATGGAACCTTTTGCCTTTTCCCATGAAAAGAGTAGTTCCCTCGCATTTATAAGAAATTGTTCCCCTTCAGGCGTAAGAGAGATCTTTTTGCCTAGTCTATCAAATAATTTAACTCCCAACTCCTTCTCTAAGAGCTGAATTTGGGATGTAATCGTTGATTGAGCATATCCCAGTTGGTCTGCTGCCTTTGTGAAGTTATGAAGGGAAGCTACAGTTACAAATGCTATAAGCAAACGCGTATCCACAATAGTAAATCCTCCATTTGAAATGTTGATTGTAAAACAGAAAATAATTAAAAATCTTGATTCATCTGATCGTGTTAGTATGATATCATACATTGAAAGTAAAAAGCAACTCGGAACTTTTTATTGAAATATCTAATTAGAGGGCAAATGCGGCAAAGCACTTTTGCGTATAGCATATACATATGCAAGCGCAAGACACATACTTAAGTTTTTATATGTGTAATATAACCGACAGCTTTTTCGACACATATAGACTATCAAGAAAACAAATGTGTCTATGTAAGGTATTATATTGACTTTATCCGCGATTATCTTTATATTTAAAACAGTAATCATTGAAATCATTCTTTGATTCGACACTGGAACGAAGTTTTAAACCATTTTGTCGGTTGTTCAAAAGCATGAATAGCTGAAATGACACAATTAACTGAAACGAAAATAAAGGAGGTGAGAGGAATGGAAAGTGACCCGGAAAGTAGTAATTTAATTTATAATTTGAAGGCATTTTCATTCCCTTACTTTAATTTGAGTGAATTGCCTTCAACGTAATATTAAGAAGGAGGTGAATTGCATGCTTGAAATTTTTGTGACAGAGAACAAAGAAGTCGTTCGCAGGAATGATTTTGAAGAGGGCGCATGGGTAAATTTAATCAATCCCAATATGGAAGAGCTCAAAAGAGTAAGCGATTGCCTGCATGTGGAGATGGAATTTTTAAAAGCTGCATTGGATGAAGAGGAACGCTCGAGAATTGAAAATGTGAATGGACAAACACTAATTATTATTGATATACCCATCATAGAAAAGAGTGGTGAAAAGGAATTGTACGTTACAATTCCAATGGCAATTATTCTGATCAAACATTTAATTATCACAGTTTGTTTGCGAGATCATACTTTATTGGATGATTTTAGGAACAACAAAAACAAAACATTTTCAAGTCAGTTCAAGACAAGATTTGTTCTGCAGATATTGCTGAAAAATGCAAATTTTTATTTACACTATCTAAGAAACATTGATAAAACCAGTGGTGATCTGGAACAACATCTTTATCGATCTATGAAAAATAATGAGCTAATTAAAATGCTTCAACTAGAGAAAAGCTTAGTCTATTTTTCAACCTCATTAAGGTCGAATGAGATGGTGATTGAGAAGCTCATGAAATACGAACATATTAAAAACTATTCAGAAGATGCTGAACTTTTAGGCGATGTAATCATAGAGAATAAGCAGGCCATAGAGATGGCTCATATTTACAGTAGCGTTTTAACTGGGACAATGGGAACCGTAGCTTCTCTTATTTCAAATAATTTAAATATCGTCATGAAAGTGTTGACGTCAATTACCATCGTAATGGCGATTCCTACCATGATATCCAGTTTCTTTGGTATGAATGTAATGATACCATTAACATCGAATGCCTCATTTTGGCTCATTGCGGGTGCTTCAGTGGTGATTAGTTTCGTGGTCGGATATATTTTGTATAAAAAGGGTTTTATTTAAGCGCAAAACTAATTTTTTGCGTCTAAGAGAAGAAGTGTAGCTGCCAGGAAGCCGCTACACTTTTTTGTTACAATGACTCATCCTAACGTACAAATCTCAACTGACCTGATTAATCCAATTTAGTATGACTTCTGTTGCCAACCCCAAATTTCCTATTTGGCAATGGGTATCAGCTGACTCCTTTGATGTAAACATACGAGCAGTAAGCGAATGGACCTTTGTCAATGCGGATATCTGATTGGTAAACTGCTTGATTGGAACATAATGATCATTCTGTCCTGCGAGAATAAGAACATCCTGAGTGATTAAATGTGAAAAGGATTCTGTGTTATAAGCAATTATGTTTTGAAAAAAATCATATGGAGAATTACTTCCAGTTATATGCATTCCTTGCATGATACCCCATTCCAGCATTAAGCTATTTCCCATCAGTTTTTTCAACACTTCATTAATTTCTTCCGCCTTTTCCTGAGCAATCATGTCATTAAATATCTCTCTAAAATCAGGTTCCAATTGATTGGTCAAGACATCATAAAAATCCATCAAAACATCATATGCAATCACTCTTTTCACCCTTTTTTCATACGCTGCAGCCCTTAGTGATAAATAGCCACCTAGTGACCCGCCTATTAATGTGACATCGTTTAACTCAAAATAATCAAGGATTGATTTTACAGGTCGTTCCCATTTGTGCGACATTGGTATTTTATAATCTTCCAATGCACTACCTTGACCAGGTCCGTCAAAACAGATCACATCGTATCCGGCATCTCTAAATATCATGGTCATCATAAAGAGTTCTTCTACATAGCTGTCAAAACCGCCAAAAATAACTATAGTGCCTTTTGGCTTCTCCGGTGATATGCGGTAAGCGGAAAGAAACCTATTGTCATATGGAATCATATAGTGCTGGTCCTTTGTAATCCCATAAAAGTCACGAACAAGAGTTATAAATTGTTTGCGTAACTCTTGTTTGTTTGGATGGGATTCCGGTAAATAAAATTCAGCGCCACGAAAATAATAGGCAGCCTTTAAGGTTTCCTTCTTCCTAAGAGCAATTTCCCCAAGCGCTACAAATGATTTAATTAAATCGTTGTAAGATAGAATTGTACTACTGGCGTTGCGCATTTCCTCAAGCATTGTAATATCGTTTGTCCAATTATAAAAACGATTCATTTGAAAATTAATGCTAAAATCCGGGTGTAACTGATAAAAACCTATGGGAAAATCTTTTGTTGTCCACTGTCTCATCCTATTTAAAACTCCTTTCTTGTTCTTACAAGAAGTAGTATAATGGAGCCAGATTTTATGTTCAATGACCGATAAAATAGAAATTGCGGCTTATACAACGTACTTACTCTAATTGTCTATGATCTCCAATATAATAGATAGGTGGAATGAAAATGTCGAATGAAAATGATCTACGGATAAGAAAGACGCGCAAGTTAATAAGAGATGCTTTTATTAAATTATTAGATGGGAAAGGTTTTAATGGAATTACAATTAATAATATCGCAGATACTGCAATGATTAATCGTTCCACATTCTACCTTCATTACACGGATAAATTTGATTTGATGCAAAGAACAACAGAGGAAGCAATACAAAACATATTGCAGTTAGTGGCTCCGGAAGCACATATCATAGACGGTAAGTTGGAATACGATAGTTTTGTACAAAATATAAACTCAATTTTTCAAGCCATTGAGAAAGATGCTTTGCTTTATAAAGTGATTTTAAATGATAAAGAAATGTCCGAGGTAAGTAGAACATTGGAGCATGCTCTGATTGAAAAACTTGACAAATGTTTCCCTGGGGATATTTTAATTTCAAGGGACTTGTTCTTAGAACTGACTGCATCACTTTATTTGTCAGCGATCCGATGGTGGCTAAATAGTGATATGAAATATTCGTCCAATTTTGTGGCAGAGCAATTGGTTCAATTACTGGTAATAGGTCCAAGTAAGACTGCCGGAATTTGAGTGGGGAAGTTACATAGACATAAGTTATTTTTTAATAATATGACATGCAGTTGTCATTTTATCTTTGATAGGATGAAGATATCAAAGATAAGGAGGCATTTAAAATGGATTATAAAGTTGTGCAATTAGAGGAGAAAATTATTGTTGGAGTAAGTGCATTGACAGGAAATAGTGACCCTGATATGGGAGAGATCATTCGTGGTCTTTGGAAAGAATTATATCAAGGCGGCGTTAGTGTCATGATAAAGAACAAATCGAACCAATACGCCATAGGACTTTATTCCGATTATACATCCAATCAATACTGTGTTACGGTGGGCAATGAAGTATTCAACGCAGAAAACGCTGATTTAACTGTAAAAATAATTCCCGCTGGTAAATATGCAAAGTTTTCCGTCCATGGAAATATGGAAAAAGCAGTTGCCAATGCCTGGGGAAAGATTTGGCAGATGGATTTGGACAGAAGCTTTACAGGAGATTTTGAAGAATATCTAAGCGATGATAGGAACGACTGTGATATTGATATTTACATCGCAATAAAATAAGAATAAAGTTACTTCATCACTTATAGCTTGATTTTAGACCGGTATAAATCAGTTGAGACCTAAAACAAGGTTGGGTTATAAACTGGTTCAGGGCCGTCACGAAAATGTGGCGGCTTTGTTACTCTATTAAGAATCAACCACCTGCATCTTTTCAAAGAGCCCCCATAATTGATCTACCATCTTATCAGCGGGGGTGGGCATGGAGTTTATGATCCACCATTCTAAAACTCCAACAGTTGCAGATGAGATAAACTGTATAAAAATTTCATTATTTGTATCTTGATAGATCCCTCTTTTGTTAAGATGTTTTTGAAGCATTTCCTGAACCCGTTGAAGGAGTTGGCCTCTGAAAGCGGGAGTTCCTCTTTTTTTTAATAATAATTGATAGAAGTCTATATTCTGTTTTAAATAGTTACAAATTTGAAGCATATCACTTTTTGGAGAACTTTGACTGGTATGATCTGCGAGGGTGCATTTTTTAAAGAGCTGATCTAAATGAGTCTTGATACAATAATCCAGCAGGTCAAATTTATCTTCAAAATGCAAATAGATTGTACCACGATTAACATTTGCCATTTCAGCAATTTCATTGATTGTAATTTTATCAAAATCTTTTTCTGTCATCAGTCTAATTAACGCTTCCATAATAGCATTTTTTGATTTTTCAATACGTCGATCCATAAAGTTCTCCTATTCTTATTCAACATGAAAGTGGGAATTGTTGAATATTAAACAAATGCACTTACTTTAACCATTGAATTTCGATTCCAACGATGATAGACTTATTATACTGAATAAGTGTTGATAAATCAACAAATGTCTCAAAGGTTGAACGTAGTTCGTTTGAAAGATACTTAAGATCTAAAATAAATGAATCGTAAGGAGAAATCAAGCATGAAAATCTTTTATTTTACTGGAACCGGAAATAGCTTATATGTTGCGAAACGAATTGGTGCAGAATTATATTCAATTCCTCAGATGATAAAAGAAGGTAGGTACGAATTTGAAGATGAAGCAATCGGGTTTGTGTTTCCCTGTTATGGTTTTGGAATGGCTAAGCTGATCAGTGACTACATAAAAAAATCTAAATTTAAATCCGATTACTTCTTTGCAATTATGACGTATGGGGGGAAATCATTTTCCGGACTACACAATATGGAAGAAATTGCTGCTAAATCAGGAATTCATTTTAACTATACCAATGAGATCTTGATGGTAGATAATTTCTTGCCCGCTTTTAAAATAGAAGGTGAGATAAAAAACAAGAGTTCAGAAGAAATTGAGAAAAAGATTGTTCAAGTCGAAAAGGATATTAGAGCTAGAAAGAATCAGCTTATTAGAAAAGGCGTCGCATCAGATGTTTTATCAAAATATGTTCGAAAGATAGCTGACAATATTAGTAAAAATTTTGCTTATAAACAGATCAAAGTCAACGATAGCTGCAATGGATGCAGGGTATGTGAACGGGTCTGCCCAGTAAATAATATTAGTGTGACTAAAACACCGGAGTTTTCTCATCATTGTGAAGCTTGCCTTTCTTGTATCCACCATTGTCCTCAAAATGCCATGCATTTAAAATCTGAGAAAAGTAAAGCCAGATTTATAAACCCAAATATAAAATTAAAGGAAATCATAGATGCTAATTGTCAGGTGAAGTAAAACCTACAGTAATGCCTTATTTAATGCAAGTTTTAAGCGTTTGATTCTCCAGTGAAATCTTCTTTTCTTTCTTAACTTTTTATAGTATCATATAGAAAGATGTCATTTAATCATAAACTATTTCTGTGTTAAAAAGTGAATGGTTACTGGAAAGAATTCTAATAAGGGAGAAACATATGACAAAACGAATATGGGATTTATTTCTGGTTATAGCAGGATCTATTATTATGGGTGGCGGTATCGCCTTTGAAGCAAAGTCTAAATTTGGATTAGACGCCCTTTCTTTATTTAATGAAGGAATGGGAAAGCTTCTTAATGTACCCTTAGGTACGGCATCTCAGCTTGTGGTTGTATCCATCATAGTAATTCTGTTTTTCATAGATAAAAAACGAGTTGGAATCGGTTCTATTGCCAATGGGGTATTAGTTGGTGCTTCTGCTAATTTTTTTATGCCGATTGTGAACCAATTAAACGAAAACTTCTCCTTACGTGTTATTATGTTAATCATTGGAATACTCCTGGTGAGTATTGGCATTGGGATATACGTTTCGGCTGGATTGGGAGAGGGCGGTTTTGATGCATGGATGATGTTTGCAGCTGATAAGCTTAAAAAAGAAGTCCGTTTCGTAAGAATTACATTGGATATTTGTCTGGTTGCAATAGGAACTTTATTAGGTGGAAGTATTGGGCTTGGTACTCTGATTGCAACGTTGTCCTATGGTCCAATCATACAGTTTACCCTCAATATCATGAGCAAGCTTAGAAAGCAAACTCATACGAATAATCCGATTAATGAATAAGCAGCTTTTTACGATTTTAGTTTAAGATATTGAATATAGAATAAAATCCAGGAATGAGTATATAATTCTCATGATTCTGGATTTTTTTAATTTGTTATTTTATCAAATAATACTCATAATTTTCTTGTTTTATTTGAGGTTTATTGATAATATAATTATGGATAAATTTGGTAATTAAAAGTTTGCCTTTTAATTTTGTGTGTGATAGGATCGTTTGGTATTAGAAAAAAAACTTTTGTTTTTTTCTAGGGTGTGATATATTAATAATAGTAATTGTTATCTATATAATGTTTACGGAGGTTGCTATGGTTTTAAATTCTGGAGATAAAATAATGGTATATGATGAGAATAAACAAAAATGCTTTCACGTAAAAGAGGCTACAGAAGATTATGTGAAGTTGTCCAATGATTCCTGTTATTACATCAATGAAACCATTGATTTAAATGATAACACGGTGCATATAATGTCAACCGAAAGTGATGTTAGTGGGTCAAAGGATCATGTAACAAAAATGGTAATGCACAAGATGCGTAATGTAAAGCAGATTAGTTATGAAAAAGCAATTAAAATTTTGGAAATACTTATGGATGTGGACAGCGAAGAGTAATGCTGTCACTTTTATAGGGGAGCCTTCTTAGAAAGGCTCCTCTTTTTTGTGCTTATTCACACCCTGATATATAGTTCCGATAGAGTTTATTGGCATAGCACCAGTCCACCACCTGAAACCAGTCTTCAATGTAGGCAGCTCTTTGGTTATAATGTTTCAGGTAATATGCATGTTCCCATACATCAATAGTTGCAATGGGGCAGAGATTTTTGACAATGGGTGTATCTTGGTTTGCTGAAGTCACCAGCTTAAGTCCAGAATCACGGTCTAGAACAAGCCATGCATAGCCGGACCCAAACACAGATAATGCTTTGTCTTTAAATTCCTGAAAAAATGAATCAATAGAACCAAAATTATCTAATATTGCAGAAAAAAGTATTCCTGCATTGTTTCTGGAACTGAGGTTAGACATTCCATTAAAGTAGAAGATATGATTGTAGACGCCGCCTCCATTGTTTTTTATGGATCGTTGAATGACTTCTGGAAGACAGTCTGCATTTAAAATCAGTTTCTCTAAGGACCAATCTTGAAGATCATCCCAGCCCTTTAATGTTTCATTTAAGTTATCTACATAAGTTTGTAAATGTCTGTCATGATGCAGACACATGGTTTTTGTATCAATAAATGGCTCCAGTGCGTTGTAGGCATAAGGGAGCGGAGGATTTACAAATGGATAATGCTCGTTCATAAAAAAACCTGTTTATATTTTTGTTATATCATATTCTGAGAAAATGTAGATGTGTGGAAATATAGTAAAGAAATAGAAACTATATCACAACACTCTGCGAAAAAATAAGAAGTTAACACAAAAAAACTTGACACAAACCCTAATAACATATATAAATAATATGTATATATGTTATGCTACGAGAATATATATTAAGAAGGAAGTAAACTCTGTTTCTGTTGTAGATATGAAAATGAAACTGCAATGTGAACTGCATGTTTGAATGCAAAAGGAGGGATTATGAAGAAGAGAAGAAGATGGGTGTTTTTATTTCTGCTATTTGGTACCTTGTCTTTGCTAATGGCGTGTGCTAAACCAACTGCGAAACAGGCGGACGGCAAACTCACCATTACCAATGCGTCCTACGACCCGACCAGGGAGTTTTATACTGCTTATAACCAGAAGTTTGAGGCGTATTACCTCAATAAGACAGGAAAGCAAATCGAAGTCATACAGTCTCACGGAGGTTCTGGCAGCCAGGCAAGATCTGTCATAGAAGGAGCTGGTGCCGATGTGGCAACCCTGGCTCTGGCACATGACATTACCTTGATTGAAAAGGCAGGACTCATTGAGCCAGGCTGGATTAAGGAATTTAAGGATAATTCGGCTCCGTATACTTCAACCATAGTTTTTCTGGTGAGAAAGGGGAATGAAAAGGGAATTAAGGATTGGGATGATTTGATTCGAGAAGGAGTATCCATCATTACGCCGGATCCCAAAAGCAGCGGTGGAGCATGCTGGAACTTTTTAGGGGCATGGTATTATGCTGGGAATTCGTTTCATGAGAATGAGGATCAGATGAAGGACTTTCTAAAGAAGCTTTATGCCAATGTAACCGTCATGGATCCAGGGGCAAGAGGTGCCACCACCACCTTTGTGGAGAATGGTCAGGGAGATGTATTAATCGCTTGGGAAAATGAAGCAATTATGGCTATGAAGGAGTATCCAGATAAATATGAAATTATAACTCCAAGTAGCAGTATTTTAGCTCAACCCAGTGTAGCCATAGTAGATGAAAATGCCGACAAGAACAACACTCAGGAAGCAGCAAAAGAATATCTGGATTATCTTTATACCGATGAGGCCCAGAAATTAATTGGAGAATATGGTTATAGACCTACAAACCAGGCAATCTTAAAGGAATTCTCCAATAAGTTCAATCTAGAGACAAAGCTATGTACCATCGATGATTTTGGCGGTTGGGATGAGGCATATGAGAAATTTTTTGCTGACGGCGGCATCTTTGATGAGATATATGAAAATTAAAAATTAAAACAGGAGTCTAATATGGTAAAAAAGTACATAAAAAAAGATCGGGTGATTCCCGGCTTTGGTCTGACCATGGGAATTACACTGCTGATGCTTTCTTTCCTTGTATTATTGCCTTTACTATCAGTGCTTGTTTTTTCCATGAGACTTACGCCACAAGAATTTATCCAATTGATCACAAAGGAAAACGTAATCAATTCATTTCAAACAAGTATTTTGTGTTCTTTGATTGCAGCGGTAATCAATTGTTTTTTTGGAATCATTCTAGCCTGGGTCCTAGTTAGGTATGAATTTCCTGGGAAACGCATTATGGATGGACTCATTGAATTACCCTTTGCCCTTCCAACCGCAGTGGCTGGTATTACGCTTTCAAAGCTCTATTCAGATACGGGGATTCTCGGGAAACCTCTTGCCCAGTTAGGCTTAAAGATTTCCTATACAAAGGTAGGACTTCTCATTGCCCTTGTATTTATCGGCCTTCCCTTTGTAGTTCGTGCTATCCAGCCAGTGCTTGAGAAGCTGGACCCTCAATATGAAGAAGCGGCTTACATATTAGGGGCTGGAAGGATAAGGACCTTTGTAAAAGTCGTATTGCCAGAGTTAAAGCCGGCCTTGTGGACTGGTTTTGGTTTGGCATTTGCCAGGGGGATGGGAGAGTACGGAAGCGTAATTTATATCTCAGGAAACAGTGCCAAAGAAAAAACTCAGGTAGTTTCCTATGTAATTATGCAAAAGCTCAATTATGTGGATTATGCAGGAGCCACTGCAATTGCTCTGGTGATGCTTATTATTTCCTTTCTCATATTGTTGCTAATTAATATGATCCAGATCTGCCAGTCAAGGCGTACGAATTATATTTAGGGGGATACAAAATGAAAAGTAATCGAAAAAGTGGGAGTCAAGGAATCAAATGGGTTCTAATATCAGTTAGTGTTCTTTTTATGGCAATCATGTTGGTATTGCCTCTCGTTTCTGTCATTGTCAATTCTCTCAGTCTTGGCATACCTTTCTATTTAAAATCCCTACATACGGAAAATACGTTATCCGCTCTAATGGTGACGCTTTTAGCGGCTGTGATCGCCGTTCTTGTCAATACCTTTTTTGGTATTATAGCTGCCTGGCTCATTACCAAATTTTCATTCAAAGGCAAGCAGACACTTGCTGCATTGATTGATATTCCTTTTTCCATTTCTCCTGTCATAGCAGGTCTGGCTTTCTTAATGACCTTTGGCCGCCTTGGCTGGGCCAATTCTTATATCAATCAAATCAATCAACTGTTCGGGGTGGATATCAAAATCGTTTTTGCTTTGCCGGGCGTGGTTCTTGCCACCATATTTGTTACCTTTCCCTTTGTATCCAGAGAAATCATTCCTGTGCTTCATGCTCAGGGAACGGATGAGGAGGAGGCAGCGGCACTGATGGGAGCCAGTGGCTTTCATATATTCCGCAAAATAACATTTCCCCATATCAAATGGGCATTGCTTTATGGTGTTATCTTATGTACAGCAAGAGCACTGGGAGAATTTGGTGCGGTGAATGCTCTTTCAAAGGCCAGAGGAAAGACCTTTACACTTCCTCTTGAGATAGATGCCTTATATCTTGCGGGTTCCAGCGATTCCATTACAGCCGCATTTGCAGTTTCTTCCATACTTGTTATCATGGCAGTGACTGTAATCGTAGCCAGAAATATATTGGAATATCAGGCTGGAAAGAAGCAAGGAAGAAATGAATCATAGGAAAGGAGGAAATCGTGATGTACGTTGAATTGAAACATATTCACAAGAACTATGGCAGCTACAAAGCTTCAGAAGATATAAACATTGGAATTGAAAAAGGAAAGTTAGCAGCCCTGTTGGGACCAAGTGGCAGCGGAAAGACCACCATCCTCCGCATGATAGCAGGACTTGAGACCCCGGATTCCGGTGACATTATCATTGATGGAAAAAGAGTAAATGACATCCCCCCTGCGGAACGGGGAATTGGTTTTGTATTTCAAAATTATGCTTTGTTTCGTTATATGACAGTCTATGAAAATCTTGCCTTTGGTCTGGAGATTAAAAAGGTACCTAAAAAGCAGATTCGGGAGCGAATTATGGAACTTATGGAGCTGACGGGGTTAAATGGACTGGAAAAGAGATATCCCAATCAACTTTCCGGTGGTCAAAGGCAACGAGTTGCCTTTGCAAGAGCCCTGGCACCAAATCCCAGCTTGCTCCTTTTAGATGAACCATTTGCAGCAATTGACGCCAAAATAAGAGGGGAACTGAGAAAATGGCTTCGTGATATGATTCACAAAGTAGGGGTCACCAGCATCTTTGTTACCCACGATCAAGATGAAGCTGTGGAAGCAGCAGACGAAATCATCATCACTAATCAAGGGCGCATTGAACAGTCCGGTCCACCTCTTCAAATCTATAAAAGTCCAGGAACTCCTTTTGTGGCAGAATTTATAGGAGAATCTTCCAAGGTGGAAGGTTATCATCAGTTAAAAGGCTTTGATAAAGGCAAATACAAAGGCGCAGTCATTCGTCCCGAATTTGTAGAAAGTTTTAAAAGCGACAACCTTAAATTTAAGGATATCATAGATTATTCGGAGGAAGGGATAATTGAAGACATCTCCTTTCGCGGAAATTGCCTTGAAGTCAAATTACGGGTGGGAGACATTTTGCTTACGACTCACCGTTCCCTGGAGCGAAGACCGGTGGAAATTGGAGAGAGAATGCATGTCATCGTGTACCGGATGTATGCCTATGACGATGATCGTGCCTATTTACTGGAAAATAAAGAACTGATTGGTAAGGAAATGATCACCTTTTAATTTCCGGGATAGAGAAAGAGATAGGAGATAACATGAATAAGAAGTTGGATCACAAGATTGTTCATACGGATGTCTTAATCATAGGCGGTGGAACGGCAGGTTGCTTTGCTGCTGTTACTGTCAGTCGAAATTCCAGTCTTTCCGTTGTAATAGCGGAAAAAGCAAACATAAAAAGAAGCGGTTGTCTTGCGGCAGGGGTCAATGCCATCAACGCCTACATCATAGAAGGAAGAACGCCAGAAGATTACGTAACGTATGCCACAGAGGATGCCAAAGGTATCGTAAGAAGGGATCTGCTCCTTACAGCGGCAGAGCGCTTTAATTCAGTTACAGCTGCCATGGAGGACATGGGCCTTGTAATCTTAAAAGATGAAAAAGGCAATTACGCTGCAAGAGGGAATCGAAATATTAAAATCAATGGAGAAAATTTTAAACCACTTCTAGCAAAGGCAGCCAAGGAGGCACCTGGAGTCACGATTTTAAATAAGGTTAACATGACCGATTTGATTGTGGAGGATAATGAGGTAAAAGGTGCCATTGGATTTAATATTGTAGATGAGATTATTTATGAGATTCGAGCTGGTGCTGTCTTAATGGCAACAGGGGGAGCCGCCGGGTTATATCGACCGAATAATCCGGGTTTTTCCAGACACAAGATGTGGTATCCGCCTTTTAATACAGGAGCAGGTTATGCCATGGGAATTATATCTGGTGCCGAGATGACTTCATTTGAAATGCGCTTTATCGCCTTAAGGTGTAAGGATACCATTGCACCTACGGGAACCATCGCTCAAGGAGCTGGGGCGAAGCAGATGAATTCTCTTGGAGAAGATTATGAAAGAAAATACGGAATTACCACAAGTGAGCGTTTATATGGCACCGTGAAGGAAAACCTGGAAGGAAGAGGTCCTTGTTATCTTAAAACCAGCGTTGTGGGGGAAGAAAAGGATGAAGAACTATTAAAAGCGTATCTAAATATGGCGCCAAGCCAGACTCTAAAATGGCTGGAGGCTGGCAAAAATCCAAGTGAACAAGACGTAGAGATTTCAGGAACAGAGCCTTATATTGTGGGAGGACATACTGCAAGTGGTTACTGGGTGAATACAAAACGGGAAACGACCATAAAAGGCTTGTATGCAGCAGGTGATGTGTCAGGGGGCTGTCCCCAGAAGTATGTGACCGGAGCTTTGGCAGAAGGAGAGATAGCTGCTTTAGATATCATCAGCAAACTACATAAGGGATATAAGGAATCTGTGGACCAAAGCTTTGTTGCTTCTAAAATAGAAGAATATGAAACTATGCTTCGTGGTGATAACGAATTATTTACCGCTCAGGAGTTGGAAGAGGCGATGCAAAAGGTCATGGATGAATATGCAGGTGGAATCACTGCCTATTATCAGTTTAATGAGACGAATCTTCAGCTTGCAGATGAGAAAATCAGTCAGCTCCTAAAGCTATGGGAGAATCTAAAGGCAAGGGATATGCGAGAACTTTTGGAGGTTTACGAATTAAGAGAACGGCTGATTGTTTGCAAATCAGTCATCGCTCATTTGTATCATAGAAAGGAAACCAGATGGCATTGCTTCAATGAAAACCTGGATCACAAAGACACTGACAAAGCTTATTATAAATATGTAAATTCCAAAATGACTGATAAAACTCTAAAGATGATTTACAGAGACATCGTAGAGGGGGCAGAGTATGAGCATAAGGATTGATAAAGATAAATGCGTTGGGTGTATGAAATGTTTGGAGGTATGTCCAGGGAGCTTGATTGAGGAAAAAGATCATAAGGCTCATATGAGATACCCAAAAGATTGCTGGGGCTGTGTCTCCTGCGTGAAAGAATGCAAGTTTTCTGCCATAGACTTTTATTTGGGAGCAGATATTGGTGGAAATGGAAGTACCATGAATGTATCAATAGAAGGTGAGATTCTTCATTGGAACGTCAAGAAAAACGACGGTACAATGATTACAATTGATGTAAATAGCAAGGATTCAAATAAATATTAGGAGAGATAACTATGAGCAGATTATCACATCTAGATGAGTTGGAGGCAGAGGCCATCTATATCATACGGGAGGTTGCAGCAGAATGCGAGAAGCCGGTCATGCTTTATTCCATCGGCAAGGACAGTTCGGTCATGCTTCACCTTGCCATGAAAGCATTTTATCCGGAGAAGCCCCCTTTTCCATTTCTTCATGTAAATACGACTTGGAAGTTTAAGGAGATGATTGAGTTTCGGGATCAGACGGCGAAAGACCTCGGAATTGAAATGATTGAATACATCAATGAGGACGGAGTGAAAAAAGGAATCAATCCCTTTGACCACGGCTCCTCTTATACGGATATCATGAAAACCCAGGCACTAAAACAAGCCCTTAATAAGTATGGATTTACAGCCGCATTTGGTGGGGGAAGACGAGACGAAGAAAAAAGCCGTGCCAAGGAAAGAATCTTTTCCTTCCGCAATGCTTCCCATGCATGGGACCCTAAAAATCAAAGGCCGGAGATGTGGAAACTATACAATACTGAAATCAACATGGGAGAAAGCATTCGGGTATTTCCAATCTCCAACTGGACGGAGACGGATATCTGGCAGTACATAAAGCAGGAAAGCATCCCAATCGTACCCCTTTATTTCGCAGCCAAAAGACCAGTGGTGGAGCGGGATGGGAATATCATTATGGTGGATGATGAACGCCTGCGGTTTAATCCAGGAGAAGTTCCTCAGATAAAAGAAGTTCGTTTCCGGACACTTGGCTGCTATCCCCTTTCTGGAGGCGTTTTATCTCAGGCTTCTACCTTAGATGAGATCATTGAAGAGACACTAAGCTCCGTAGAGTCAGAAAGAACCAGCCGTATCATTGACAAAGACGGTGGCGCGGCAAGTATGGAAAAAAGGAAGAGAGAAGGGTATTTCTAAATGAATGGATTGTTAAAATTTATTACATGCGGCAGCGTGGATGATGGGAAATCAACGTTGATCGGACATATCTTATATGATTCCAAGTTATTGTATGCAGACCAGGAAAAGGCACTGCTTCTCGACAGCAAAGTTGGCTCCAGAGGCGGAGAAATTGACTATTCTTTGCTGTTAGATGGCTTAATGGCAGAGCGGGAGCAGGGAATTACCATTGACGTTGCCTACCGCTACTTTACCACAGAACGCAGAAGCTTCATTGTTGCTGATACACCAGGACATGAAGAGTATACAAGAAATATGGCAGTGGGAGCCTCCTTTGCCAATCTGGCTGTGATTTTAGTGGATGCCAGGCAAGGAGTGCTGGTGCAGACGAGACGGCATTCTAGAATCTGTTCTCTTATGGGAATTCATCATTTTGTCTTTGCAGTAAATAAGATGGATCTGGTGGATTATAAGGAAGAAAGCTTTAACGAGATAACAAAAGAGATTTTGACCTTAGCAAAAGAGCTTGATTTAAAAAACATTAAAATCATTCCAGTCAGTGCTACAGAGGGTGATAATGTAACAAAAAGATCAGACCTCATGGATTGGTATCAAGAGGATACCATGATGTCATATTTAGAGACTGTAGATATAGACGAAAGTGAGGATCAGGACGATTTTTATATGCCGGTCCAGAGAGTTTGCCGCCCAAGTCATGAATTTAGAGGTTTTCAGGGACAAATCGAATCGGGAAAGGTAATAACCGGTCAAACGTTATATTCTCTTCCAGGCAGCGAAAGCGCCAAGGTAGAGCGGATTCTTGTTGGAGATCAGGATGTAAAAGAGGCATTTTCCGGGCAGGCAGTTACCATACAGTTGGATCGGGAGGTGGATGTAAGCAGGGGCTGTGTTCTTACCGATAGTCAATCACTTCCCACTGGAAAGAGCATAAAGGCTTCCTTACTCTGGATGGACGATGAACCCCTAAGTGTTGCAAAGGACTATTTAATAAAGCTGGGGACCAAGCGGCTTCCTGCTATTATTAAAAGAATTGAATACAAAGTAGATGTAAATACCGGGGAACATCTAAGGGCTGATAAAGGAGAGAAGAATGAAATCCTTTTCTGCGAAATAGAATGTTCCGAACACGTAGTAGCAGATCTCTTTCAGAATCGCAAGACGCTAGGAGAGCTGATCCTCATTGATCGTCTAAGCCATATGACCTCTGCTTGTGGTGTGGTAGAGTATGTGGAGGATCAAAATAAGAAGCCTTATTTTGTGAATGGTTCCATTCGGGCGGATGGCTATATATTTGAGGAATTGTATTTTAATCTGGAGCATGCATTTTTATCCAAATCAAAGTCAGAGGATAAAACCTACCATGTAGGTGACAATATTCCGGTAAAGGGTGACAGCTTCTGCTATCCAGACTATTTTGATATCATTGATGTGGAGCATTCGGCAGCAGTTTTAATTCGCAATGCTTCTATTAAAGACATCATAAACCTTAGTGAGTATGAATATTCCGGTCTACCGCTTCTAGATGAACGAGGATTTGCACTCGATGTAAAATCGAAGACAGACCTTGATCTCTTTTTGAAAGAATGTAATGATCTCGATAAGGACAACAGGGGAGCATTCGTAAATAAATGGTCCAGATTCGAAACCTATCGAAGCATTGTCTGCAATGATAATTATTGGATGATATAAATAAGCTAGGAGGAACTTTTACTTTCTATTTCTGTTATTGGTCAGTATAATGATAGAAATGAACAGCATTAGTTCCTCCTGTAAGCAGGAGGATAAGAGGTGGCTATGATGAAAAATATTCCTAATATCTTATCTGCAATGAGAATCATGTTGTCCTTCCTGCTCCTTTTCACCCGGCCTTTTTCTTTCTGGTTTTTAATCATCTATTTAATCTGTGGGTTAAGTGATATGTCTGACGGTTATCTGGCTAGAAAATGGGGAGTTTCAAGCTCGTTTGGAGCCGCCCTAGACAGTGTAGGGGATTTCTTCATGCTAGTTATTGTATTTTATATCATGCTCCCATACCTTGATCTAAAACCACCAATTATTATATGGATTGCTATGATTGCAGGGATTCGGTTTGCTTCCGCTATTGTTTCTTTTATGAAGTACCATTCCTTTGTATTTCTTCATACGTATGCAAATAAAGCAACAGGCTTTTTACTTTTTAGTTTCCCGCTGTTATTTCAAACCATGGGAATTCAGAGGGTGGCAGTTATGCTATGTTTGATCGCAACTATTTCTGCAATAGAAGAATTATTCATACAAATTTTATCTTCTAAACTAAATCAAGATATTATTTCGATTTTCCATCGATAGTTCGTATAAAAACTTTGGAAAATAAACCAAACTTTTAAGAAAATCAGGACAAGTTTAATGAATTGTCGCTATTTGTAGTTTTATGGTAAATATTGTCTATAACTAAGTTGACTTTTTCTTTTTTAGATGACATAATACTAAACGTTAAATTATGTTAATTTTTCCAGAAAGGAAAGTCGTATGAAAAAAATTGAGACAAAGATTCTATTGATTATTGGAGGGGTCGTCGTCTTCTTCATGGTGTGTACTGGAATTCTTATGATCTCCTTTACCAGGAAAACTGTTATTTCCAATGAGAGCAATATTGCATCGCTTTCCGCAGAGCGAATGACGGTGGAAGCAGATAGCTATTTTAAAAGATATATTTCTATTGCCCAGCAGATGGCAAAGGATTACAGTGGAATGAATCTTTTAATGACCACCAGTTCCAAAGATGATCTTAAAAGCTCTGAGTACTGGCCATCGACCTACGGGATGTTAAAAAAGACAATGGGATCTGATGATGAAATATTATCTGCTTATTATGCAGATGCAGATACTAATATTGCCTTTGATGGTGGAGACTGGGTTGCAGATTCTGACTTTGACTTAAACCAAAGGGATTATGTCTTTCAAACAGATGACCAGTTAAAAAGGGGATATATTATTACAGAGCCTTATGTGGATCTGGATACTGGAGAGCAGGTAATCACTTTTTCAGCCCCAGTTTATGATAGCTCAGGAAGTAAGGTGTTAGGAGTTGCAGCTCTTGATGTGAAGCTAACAAGCCTTACTCAGCAAATTCAAGGATTTAAGCTCTCCCATGACAGCGGAACAATACGTCTTATCAGCACATCCGGTAAAATACTAGTAAGTCCTGATTCCAATGAAGTTTTAAAGGATATCAAAGAAATCGGACTGGCTCCTAAGATGGTAGCTGACTACGAAAATCCAGGGAAAAACGTAATTACATATAAAGATAAGAACAAGACGGTTTGTGGAATAACACGAACCATAGACAGTGCGGACTGGAAGGCAATCATTACCGTGGATCAGGATGATTTTACACGTGTGGCAACGGCTGCAGGTGTTAGTATGGCAGCGTTTTTTGTTGTCATCGGAATCATTTTGATAATTACCATGTATGTTGTGGCAAAGAGCATTGCAAAACCATTGAAAAAGCTTACGAAAGTAACAGATCAGTTGGCAGCAGGCGATCTGGCAGTAGAAATATCCGTAACCAGCAAAGATGAGGTAGGACAGCTTGCAGAGTCTTTAAAAAATCTGACAGGCAGGTTAGTAACGTATATTGAATACATTGATGAAATCTCACACACCCTTGATGAATTTGGCAGAGGAAATTTCATCTTAAATCTGACTCATAGCTATGACGGTGAATTTGCCTCGGTAAAGGATTCTCTGATACGAACCTCCGAAGTACTTAAAAAGACAATTGGAGAGATCGCCGAAGTTTCACAACAGGTATCTAACGGTTCAGGAGAAGTTGCCAATGGCTCTCAGGCTCTGGCGCAGGGAACCATGGAGCAGGCCGGTGTTATGGATGAACTTTCTATAGCCATGGAAAAGATATCAGAAAATATTACAAAGACAGCTGAAAACTCCATTCAGGCAGAGGCAAGGGCCATTCAAGTGGGAGAAGCGGCTGGTCAAAGCAATTTACAGATGCAAAAGCTTCTGACTGCCATTGATGATATCAATCATAAATCTTCTGAAATCGGAAAAATTATAAAGACCATTGAAGATATTGCATTTCAGACCAATATTCTAGCATTAAATGCAGCGGTTGAAGCAGCACGGGCAGGGGAAGCTGGAAAAGGGTTCGCGGTGGTTGCAGATGAGGTGAGAAATCTGGCCAATAAATCAGCCCAAGCGGCCAAAAACACGGCACACTTAATCGACAGCTCCATACAATCAGTAGATAATGGGACAATAATGGCCAAAGAAACCAGCCAAATCCTAGACGAAGTGCTTTTAGGTGTTAGTGATACAGTAGATAGAATTAAGGAAGTATCTCATGCTTCTGGAGAACAGGCAGAATCCCTAAGTCAAGCACTGAAGGGATTGGAGCAGGTAAACTCTGTGGTTCAGTCGAACTCTGCAACGGCTCAAGAAAGTTCAGCTGCTAGTGAAGAACTATCTGCACAGGCTGGATTGTTACGAGAGCTGGCTAACAAATTTAAAATATAAGAGAAAAAAGCTGTTTTGTTCCCAGATTTAACCTGGAAGCAAAGCGGTTTTTTTTGCTATAAAGTAAAAAGTATAAAAATTTAGAAAATTATAAGAAATTTATACTTAAAAAACATCTCTAAAACCGCTATAATGAAACAAAGGGAATGGAATATAACAGGAGGGAAGAAGGAATGAACGTTTTTAAGCGAAAAGGCAAAGAAAATAATGATACTCTGGAAATAGAATCCTTAAAGGAGCCTATGCCAGATGAAGTCTTTGAACAGGAACTGGAAAATCTTATGAAGGAGGAGAGCGGAGGCAACAACAAAAAGAAAAAGATAAGAAAAAAGTGGAGCAAGAAGCGCAAAATCATTACCATCGGTGTGGGAGCATTTTTTGGTCTGTTCCTGCTATTTTCTATCTTAGGAGGGAAAAAACAGGCAATGGTAGTTCATACCTTTCCTTTGGCAAAGGGAGAAGTAGTAGAGGAATTATCGATTAGTGGTCCTGTGCAGGGAACAGACAGCGTAGAAGTTGTATCCAATCTTCATGCTGAAATCCTGGATCTTCCTGCTAAGGAAGGGGAAAAGGTAGAGAAAGACCAGGTACTAGCAGTTCTCGATGATAAGGATGCAAAAAAAGAGCTGGACATCGCACAGAATGCCTACGATCTGGCAGTTAGTACATATCAGGATCAGCAGAGAGAAGCGGAGAACGGCTATGCCAAGGCAAAGCAGGACTATGATACCGCTAAAATCAATTATGACAGAACTCTGACTCTCTATCAGGCAGGAAGCTCATCTCAGGTGGAGATGGAGACTGCATCCAATACCATGAATGATGCCAAACGGCAGTTAAGTAACTTTACCTTAAAAAACGGCAAACCAGTAGCCAATGAATCTTATACCCTTCAAATTGAGAAAGCAGCATTTGAAGTAGAACAGAAAAAAGAATCCTTAAACAATACAAAGGTTATCAGTCCCATTGCAGGAACTGTGGTCCGGGTTAATTGTAAGGTAGGCCGATTTGCAGATAAAACAGACGATGATAAGCCAATGTTTATCATTAACAATCTGGATGTTT
The DNA here is from genome assembly GCA_002478865.1 of Hungatella sp. UBA7603. Taxonomy (GTDB): domain Bacteria; phylum Bacillota; class Clostridia; order Lachnospirales; family Lachnospiraceae; genus Lacrimispora. Next base: position 118,954 of record DLJZ01000012.1, on the reverse strand, counting down.
TGGAAATGAAAATCAATGTTAGTGAGTATTCCATTGGTAAGGTCTCCGTAGGACAGCCGGTAGAGATCACAGCTGATATCTTAGGCGCTGAGACAGTAAAAGGAGAGATAGGCTCCATTTCTCCAACGGGAGAAGAAAAAGGCAGTGGTTCTACGGAGCGAGTAATTCCTACCACCATTCGTATTCTTGACCAGGATAGCCGCCTGATAGCCGGGATTACTGCAAAGGCAAAGATAGAGCTAAACAAAGCTGAAAACGTATGGGTAGTTCCATTTAATTCTGTGATACAGAAACCGGACGGAACCATGGTAATAGCAACCGTAGATCAAAATATTGTAAAGATGATACCTGTAAAGAGTGGAGTGGAAAGTGATATCCAGACAGAGATCATTCCGGTAGAAGAAGGTGCCCTTAAGGAAGGGATGCAAGTGATTGATACTCCAGCCGAACTGTTAGAGGACGGCATGACGGTGATAGTAGCTCCGTCCGGTCAGTAAAGGGGGAGCAACATGTGGAAAAAGAAAAAGAACCAACCCGTACATGAAACAGAGTATATGGGAGAGGATCTGATAAAACTTGTGGATATGGTAAAGGTTTATGATACTGGAACCATTAAAGTGTTAGGGTTACAGAGAGTAAACTTAACCATTAAACGAGGGGAGTTCGTAGCTATCATGGGACAGTCCGGTTCTGGAAAGTCCACGCTGATGAATGTCTTAGGCTGTTTGGACCGACCTACCATGGGTCATTATTATCTGGATGGCATTGATACTGCGAACCTTGAGCCCGACGAGTTATCTTCTGTTAGAAACCGCAAGATCGGATTCGTTTTCCAGTCGTTTAACTTGATATCCCGTACATCCGCCTTAAAAAATGTGGAGCTTCCGATGACATATGCTCATATCAATCAAAAGGCGAGAGAACAAAGGGCCAAGGAACTTCTTGAGCGGGTTGGACTTGGAACTCGTTATGAACATATGCCCAATGAACTTTCTGGAGGCCAGAGGCAAAGAGTGGCCATTGCAAGAGCCCTGGCTAACCAGCCACCTTTGATTCTTGCAGATGAGCCTACTGGAAACTTAGATACGGCTTCTTCTGTGGAGATTATGGAATTATTTTCCCAGCTTCATAAAGAAGGGGCTACCGTGGTTGTGGTAACTCATGAGGAAGATATTGCAGCATTTACAGAGCGTATTATACGGTTTCGGGATGGAAAATTGGTTAGTGATATAAAAAACAAGCCTCAAATCCAGTCCGAAGAGGAGGCTGTGACAATGCAGAAAGAGGGAAGCCATGCTGATTGAAAATATGAGTATGGCATTCCACGCCATACGGGCCAATAAAATGAGATCCTTTCTTACCATGCTTGGTATCATCATCGGAATTGGAGCAGTAATTGCCATTGCAGCCGTTGGTGACAGTATGAGAAATCTGTTTACGGATGCGTTCAAAGATGTAGGTTTAAACAGGGCTGCGGTTATGGTTTCTTGGGAAGTAGATGATTTTCGTATGTCAGATCAGTTTACAAGGGCTGAGATGGAACGGATTAAGGATATCTTCAGTGACCGGGTTGAATATATTGATAGCAATGCCTCAGACAGAGTTGAGGCAGTGAATGGCCGTAGAAAGGTCTCTTATCAGTTTCAGGGAGTGGATTCCAATTACACTGATGTGCAGCCCTTGGATATTATCTATGGAAGATTTCTAAATGAATCTGATGTAAAAGGAGCTGCCAATCACGTTGTTTTAGAAGACAAGGGAGCAATTAAACTCTTTGGAACTGCTGATAGTGTTGGAAGAACCTTTCGTATGACATTAAACAAAATAACTCAGGAATATAAAGTGGTTGGGGTTTATCACAAAGATATGTCCCCTATGGTCGCCATGATGATGGGGAACGGGCAGAGCCAGTCCGGCTTTATTCCGGATACCGTTTTGACCAGATCCAACGATACCTTTCAGGCGGTTAATCTCTATTCCCGTAATGGTACAAACATGAGGCAGCTTATGGTGGATCTGAAACAGTATGTAGCGAAGCTGAAAGGCAGGCCGGAATCTGAGATCATGACAATGTCTGCGGTGGACCAGATGGGAACCATGGATGCACAGTTAGGAACCATGTCAGCTGCTGTTGGTGGTATTGCCGCTATTTCCCTGTTGGTAGGAGGAATTGGTATCATGAATATTATGATGGTATCTGTTACGGAACGTACCAGGGAAATTGGAATACGAAAAGCTTTGGGGGCGAGGACGAAGGATATCATGGTTCAGTTTCTCACGGAATCAGCCCTCATGTCTGCGTGCGGTGGAATCATTGGGGTGATCTTAGGAATATCCTTAGTAAAAATTGGAGGAAGTCTTCTTAAAATGACTGTGGTGGTTAATCCCGCTGTCATAGTTCTTGCCGTAGGATTTTCCGCACTTGTGGGAATTTTCTTCGGACTCTATCCAGCGTCTAAAGCCGCCAATGCAGATCCCATTGAAGCACTACGATTTGAATAGAAGGAGGAAGCATCATGTTGTTAGAAAATATGTCAATGGCCATTCATGCAATTAAGGCCAACAAGATGCGGTCCTTGTTGACGATGCTGGGAATTATTATTGGTATCGGTGCAGTAATTTCTATTGTTTCAATCGGAGATACCATGCGTTTTATGGTATCTGATCTTTATAAGAACGTCGGTACCAATCTGGCCTATGTTTATGTATGGCCAAAAGATGGGGAGGATATGAGAAGTGGGGATTACTTTAAACTTGATGAGATGGAACGAATCAAAGAGGCCTTCAAAGATGAAATCGTCTATATGGATAGTGAGGCAAATGTTGCAGGAGAGGCTATCAAGGGACGAAATAAGATAAAATATAAATTTGAAGGAATTGATTCCAACTATCCTGATGTAAAGAAAATTAATATTATTTATGGTCGAAACATCAGTGATGCCGATATAAAAGCCAGAAAGAACAATGTTGTTTTAGAGGCCAGTGGGGCCAAGGATCTGTTTGGAACAGAAAATGCCATAGGTAAGACCTTTCGAACTACTATAAATAACGAAACCAGTTACTATAATGTAGTTGGAGTATACCGTTTGGATCTGACCCCCATTGAAAAAATGATGCAGGAAAGTAGCGATACGAAATCTGGTTATATTCCATATTCATTGCTTGTATGGCCCGATGACAATTTATTCAATATCCGTTTCTATGCCAAAGAAGGCACGAATATGACGACGTTTTCCGACAAATTCACATCCTATATAGCAAGGACAAAAAACCGAGAAAAAGAAGATATAACCTTCAACTCCACGGAAGATGAGATGAAAAGCGTAGATTCAATTATGGGTGGATTGTCGGCTGCGGTAGGAGGTATCGCCGCCATCTCCTTGTTGGTTGGCGGAATCGGTATCATGAATATTATGCTGGTTTCCGTTACAGAAAGAACAAGGGAAATTGGCATCCGGAAAGCACTTGGAGCGAAAACACAGGATGTACTAATCCAGTTCTTAACAGAATCTGCCATACTTTCTGCATTTGGAGGAATCCTTGGAATCGCAGTAGGTGCAGGACTTGTATATCTGGGCGGTGCCATTCTTGGAATGCATGTTGTGGTGAAACCGTCGGTGATCCTGACCGCAGTAAGTTTTTCTGCGTTTGTCGGAGTCTTCTTTGGGATATATCCAGCTTCCAAGGCCGCAAGTGCAGATCCAATCGACGCATTAAGGTATGAATAAAACGGCGCAGCGGTCTCGCTGCGCTTGTTTTTATCCAAAATAAACGACCAATGAATGGAAACACAGAATTCGTTATAAAATAATAAAAATTCCTTATTTGGCTCGCATTGTCAAAAGTTCTATGCTATAATAAATTGATATCTTATGGTATAGTGAGGAAACCATATGCTAAGTGAAGAGAAAATAAAATTAATGACCAGTCTTGCCATGTTTGAGAAGCATGAAGGAAAGAGGATATTTCCTGTAAACCGGTATTTTAAAGGTGATTATATAGGAAGTAAGGTGTTTCAGTCCTTTTTCAATTACACTCTAAGCTTTGTCTTGTGTCTTTTTTTATGGGGACTGTATTATATGGAACGGTGGCTCAGCACCATGGATGTGACACGGCTGACTGGCGCCGGAATTAGGATTGGTATTCTATATGGCATTGGTCTTTTGGTTTATTTAAGTATTAGCTTTCTTATCTACAGGAAACGGTATGAATATGCCATCCGCGGTGGAAAAGTATACCTATCAAAACTAAAAAGACTGGACAAGCGATACGAAGGAAATACCAGACCGCTAAAAAGAACTAAAGGAGGGCGAACATCATGATGGGCCTTCTTGTATTAAAAGAGCGGCTGAAAGGATTTTATGCAAGATTTGATATATACGTAAATCCTTTGATTAAGTTCATTTTCAGCTGCATGGCATTTTTTCTGATGAACGGTAATATTGGCTTTTCATCAAAACTTACAGAGCCTTTTGTACCATTGGTTCTGGCTTTGGTGTGCTCTTTTTTGCCATATGGAGCGATCTCGTTCCTGGCATCCGGTTTTATGTTGATTCACCTGTCAGGGATTTCTTTAGAAATCACCCTGGTAATGGCAATTTTCATCGTTGTAGTAGGACTTCTTTATTATGGATTCCAGCCGGGAGATAGCTATCTTTTGGTTTTAACTCCTTTGTTTTTCCTGTTAAAGATTCCTTATGCCATTCCCCTCATTGTAGGGCTTTCAGGTAGCGTTGTTTCAGTGATTCCTGTCAGTTGTGGTGTTTTTATCTATTATACGCTTTTGTATGTGAAACAGAATGCAGGTGTATTAACCAATGATATGTCTGTGAATGAGGTTCAGAAGTTTATGCAGATCATGAACAGCCTTCTTGCCAATAAGCAGATGCTTCTTATGGTTGGTGCTTTTGCCTTGGCCCTTTTAGTCGTAGTGATCGTGCGGAACCTATCCGTAGATTATTCCTGGTTGATTGCAATCATTGCAGGGACGATTACTCAGCTTAGTGTCATATTCATAGGAGACATTGCTCTTAATGTGACAGTATCTGTTCTAGGCCTATTGTTAGGAATGCTTGTTTCCATTCTGATTTCAGCAATTTATACTTTTTTTGTATTTGCTGTGGATTATTCCCGAACAGAATACGTACAATTTGAAGATGATGATTATTATTATTATGTCAAGGCCGTACCAAAGCTGACAGTCAGCACGCCAGATGTAAAAGTTCAGAAAATAAATGCCACAAAACTCCAAAGACCGCAAAGGTAGCGAAGGAATAAAAGGGAGGTGGTTTGAATGGCAAATTTTTTAGAAGGGATGTACTCCTGGGTTTCATTTATTCCCAGGATTTCAAAGACAAATCTAGTTGAGATTGTGATTATAGCTGTGCTGCTGTATGAAGTCTTAACCTGGATTATGAATACGAGAGCATGGACACTGCTGAAAGGAATTGTAGTAATTCTCCTTTTCTATGTCTTTGCCTATGTGTTCCGTTTGGATAATATTTTTTGGATACTAAATAAAATAGCAACGCCTGCCGTCACCATGGCAATCGTAATCTTTCAGCCAGAGCTTCGGAAAGCTCTGGAACAGTTAGGAAGCAAGAATCCATTTACCGGCATCTTAACCTTTGATGATGGGAAAGACAACTCTGCGTTTACGGAAAAGACTATCAATGAAGTTGTAAAAGCGACTTTTGAGATGGCTAAGGTAAAGACAGGTGCCCTCATGGTAATTGAACGTGGCGTTTCCTTAAAGGAGATCGAACGCACAGGGATTGAGGTAGGTGCAATTGTAAGCAGCCAGCTTCTTATTAATATCTTTGAGCATAATACTCCCCTTCATGATGGAGCGGTAGTAATTCGGGGAAACCGGGTAGCAGCAGCGACTTGTTACCTTCCCTTGTCTGATAACATGACCATAAGTAAGGATCTTGGAACAAGGCACAGGGCGGCGATCGGTGTTAGTGAGGTCAGTGACAGCATTACAATCATAGTCTCAGAAGAAACTGGACGTGTGACAGTAGCTCTTGAGGGAGGATTGAAGCGGATCACTGATGCAGATGGACTGCGTTCCGTATTAGTCGGTGTAAAGCAGTCTGAGGAGGAAGGAAGCAGATTTAGGATATTGAAGGGAAGGCGGAAGAATGAAGGAAAAGCTACTAAATAATCTTGGATTGAAAGTCGCATCCCTGGTACTTGCCTTTGCCGTGTGGATGGCGATTGTCAACATCTCAAATCCTATTATTGATGACTCCCAGTCGGTCACCGTAGAAATTCGTAATTCAGAAGTTCTGGCGGCCAGAAACTTAACGTACGAGATTGAAGGCAAAGATGTAGTAACGGTCAGCTATCAGATAAGAACAAGAGATCGTTCTCTTGTAAAGGCCTCAGACTTTCATGCATATGCTGATTTAAAAGATTATAATGTAACCGGAGCGGTTCCGATTACAGTGGAAATTAATAAAGATAAGGAAAACCTTGTAAAAAGCGACGCGGTTACGGCAAAGCCTATGGTGATTCGGATTGTGACAGAGGCGTTGCAGCGTAAGCAGTTCGATTTGCAGGTTAATACCAAAGGCACTCCAGAAGAAGGGTATGCCTTAGGGATTAGTAATCCCACACCTAGTTTTGTTACCGTAGAGGGGCGTTCTACCTTAATTGGGCAGATTAGTCGTATTGGAGTGGAAGTGGATGTGAATAATGCCAATGCAGACCTGGATGTAACGGCAGCTCCTATTTTTTACGATGCGAATGGCAATAAGTTGGATTTGGGAAACAAAGTGACAGTAAATCCTCATGAGATAGATTGCCATATATCAATTTTAAAGGCTAAGAACATCGCTGTGAATTTTGAAGTATCCGGAGCGGTTGCAGGCGGATATCGTTATACAGGCGTTGAAAGTAGTGTGAAGAGTGTACCGATTGTGGGAACGAAATCAGTTCTTGCATCGTTATCCACACTTTCTATCACCTCTGATAAGCTAAACATAGACGGTGCTACAGCAGATAAAGTTGTAGAGCTGGATTTGAGTCAATATCTACCACCGAATACTACCGTGGTCGGAAATGAATATAAAAACGTTAAAGTTAAGTTGAAAGTGGAACCACTGGTGACAAAAGTATTTAGCTTGGATCTAGATACCCTTGACAAAAAGGGTATGGATGCCGATTCTAACTATACGTTTGATAAGGAAACCTCAGATGTTACAATCAGAGGTTTGAAAGAAGACCTTGATTCATTAGATGTGAAGAAATTAGGTGCCATTCTTGATGTAACAAATTTCCACGCCGGGCAGAATCAGGGTATTTTAAAATTAGAGATTCCGGGCGGGTTTGAAGTGGTTGGTTATACACCATTTATAGTAGTGCTTGCTCATAAAGAACCGGTGAACACCACGGTTGAAAGCTCGACAGCATCAACGACAGAAGCGGCCGGGCCGCAATAGATAGACTGATTCTTATGTCAGAAACAGTGTGATAAATGAAGGGAGGGAATTCAGTATGGTCAGTGCTAAAGTTGCTATCAAGAATCCTACCGGTCTGCACTTAAGACCAGCGGGAATTCTTTGTAGGGAAGCCATGAACTTTAACTCAGTAGTCAGTTTTCGTTTTAAGAATACGACTGCCAATGCAAAAAGCGTGCTTAGTGTATTGGGTGCCTGCGTAAAAAGCGGCGATGAGATAACCTTTGTCTGCGAGGGGGAAGACGAAGAGGAAGCTCTGGTTGCCATGGTCAAGGCTGTTGAAGATGGACTTGGCGAATAGATTAATTTACATTCATTAATAAGGAGGAAATGTAATGTTGAAAGGAACAAGCGCATCTGCGGGAATCGGCATTGGGAAAGCCGTTATCGTAGAAGAGACAGAACTTATTATCAGCAAAAACCTAGTGGAGGATGTTGAGGCGGAGAAAGTCCGTTTTCAGTCAGCACTTAAACTAGCGGTAGAACAAACCGAGACTCTGGCAAAGGATCTTGCCACAAGAGTTGGAGAAAAGGAAGCTGAGATTTTAAACGGTCATATTTTACTTCTTTCCGACCCTATGCTGGTAGGAGAGATTGAGACTACAATATCTGGGGAGAATGTTGTAAGTGAATATGCGGTTGAGGCTGTGTGTAACACATATGCTGATATGTTTGCCTCTATGGGAGACGAGCTTATGCAGCAGAGGGCGACAGATATGCGCGATATCAAAACTCGCATTCAGAAGATTCTTCTGGGTGTCAGCTCTGTGGATATTGCATCCCTTCCAATGGGAAGCATAATCGTTGCAAAGGATTTAACACCTTCCATGACGGCTGGAATTAACCCGGCTAATGTCACTGGTATTGTTACAGAACTTGGAGGTAAGACCTCTCACAGCGCCATTCTTGCAAGAGCTTTGGAAATTCCTGCTGTTGTTGCACTGGTGGGCTTTATAGATAAGGTAACTGAGGGAGAAGATCTCGTAATAGATGGTTCCGATGGAACCGTATTTATAAATCCAGAAGAATCCGTGAAAGCAGAATATGCTGCCAAAAGGGAAATCTTCTTAAAAGAGAAGAAAGAACTGGAGCAATACATTGGAAAGCCAACCATTACAAAAGACGGCGTGACCGTGGAGCTGGTTGCCAATATTGGAAAACCAGAAGATGTGGAAAAGGTGCTTCAGTACGATGGAGAAGGCGTTGGCTTATTCCGTACCGAATTTTTATTTATGGACCGTGCTTCCATGCCAACAGAAGAAGAACAGTTTGAAGCTTACAAAAAGGTTGCTTCTACTTTAAATGGGAAACCAGTTATTATCCGTACTCTGGATATTGGTGGAGATAAAGAGATTCCATATATGGGTCTTAGTAAAGATGAAAACCCATTTTTAGGCTACCGGGCAATTCGTTTTTGTCTGGACCGTAAAGATGATGTTTACAAGCCTCAGCTCCGTGCTCTTTTAAGAGCAAGTGCATTTGGTAATATCCGTATCATGGTGCCAATGGTTACCTGTCTGGAAGAGATCAGGGAAGCGAAAGCTCTTGTGGAAGAGATGAAGAAGGAACTAGATGAGAAGGGAATTGCTTATAAGAAGGATATTGAGATTGGTATCATGGTAGAAACCGCTGCTGCTTCTCTGATGGCAGATGCGTTTGCGAAAGAAGTAGACTTCTTTAGCATCGGCACCAACGATCTTACCCAGTATACCATGTCAGTAGACAGGGGCAACGATAAGGTTTCCTATCTCTACTCCCCATTAAATCCAGCCGTGTTAAGAAGCATTCGTCACGTGATTGAATGTGGCCGAAAAGAAGGCATTATGGTTGGAATGTGCGGAGAAGCAGCAAGTGATCCGTCAATGATTCCTCTGCTTCTTGCATTTGGCTTAAATGAGTTCAGTATGAGCGCTTCTGCTATCTTAAATGCGAGAAAGTTAATTACCAGCTATAGCACGAAGGAATTAAAGGCAATGGCTGATCAGGCCATGTCCTTTACTACCGTAAAGGAAATAGAAGATTTTATGAAGGATTTTATTAGCCATTCTTAATAGATTTATAGTGGAAGGGCAGCTATCGCCAGGGCGTTGGCTGCCTTTTTCATAGAAATAGAGCAATGTCATTTTTTACCAAAGGGGATTAAGTAATGAGTGTATATCTGATCAGTTATGCAGCATCTTATTTGTTTGCAAGGGCAGGATTTTATTGGTTGTCAGGCCTGGTGTTAGTACTGGCCGCTCTTTTTCTGTATTATTATGATTATCGGAGAACAGAAAATATCGTTCATCTGAGAGGACTGTTTTCCCTATTTTGGGTAGGTGGACAGGGAATCGCTTGCTTAAAGCTTTCAGAGCTATCAAGCGATTGGAATATTATCACCTGGCTCTGCTTTTTAATCGCCTTTTTGGGATTTTGGGTTTCGTTTGAGTTTTTCGCCCGAATGCAGGGTGAGACAGGCGGCCATCGTCCCAGCTGGTTCAGCTTTAAAGGTTATGAAAAACCATTGTTTTTTTCTATGGTTATAGTCACTGTTTTATCCCTCACGGCATTTATTACTGAGGCAATGTTGCTTGGATTTATTCCGTTTTTTGTAAAGGGAGTACCTCATGCCTACTCCACTTTTCACATTACAGGCATTCATTATTTTACCGTATTATGTGTTCTCACTCCAGCCTTATCTGTGATTTATTTTAGTATAGAGCAGGGAAGAAATGGAATCAGGCTCGTACTGGCGGTGCTTATGGATATCATTGCTTGTGCAATCCCTGTATTGTGTGTATCCAGATTTCAGCTTATCTTATCGATCGGTTTGGCAGTTCTTACCTATATTGCCATGGAACACAGATTAAAGATTGCTTATGCAGTAGGGCTGACTCTTGGTATAATTCCAATTTATGTGGTGCTGACCATTGCAAGAGGTCATGATGTATCTTATTTAAACGGAATCTTCCAGATGAAGAATAGTGGTATGCCAATCTTTATTACTCAGCCATATATGTACATTGCAAACAATTATGATAACTTTAACTGTATGGTGGAGTGGCTTCCTTCCCATACCTTTGGGCTTCGCATGCTGTTTCCCTTATGGGCACTTACAGGACTTAAGTTCCTTGTCCCGGCTCTCGTGGATTTTCCAATCTACGTAACAAAGGAAGAACTGACTACGGTTACACTTTTTTATGATTCCTTTTATGATTTTGGAATCATTGGAGTGCTTCTTTTTGGCTGCATTCTTGGGATTATAGCATTTTTCCTTATGCGCATGGCAAAAAGAGTCCGCAATCCCATTGGCTACCTGTTTTACGCTCAGTTTGCCATATATATGATCCTGTCCTTTTTTACTACTTGGTTTAGCAATCCAGCCACATGGTTTTACTTAGGGTTTACTGGTATATTGTATCTATTCTGCTCTTGGAGGAATGATGGGAGACATGGGTAAATAGAGAGGGTGCTACAAAGGATCCGTGAATGCAGTTTGAATAAAAATAGGCAAGAAAGATACGCTTTGAGATGGCTTTAAGAGCCAGGTCAAAGCGTATTTTTTATATTACCAACCTCCTTTATACTTCCCTCCAATTCAACAGTGATTTTATAAAAGGAATCTTAAAAAGCATCGGAAATTGCGCAATAATTTCCTGAAATTGCGTAATTTCCGATAGGTAGAAAAATAAACAAGAAAATATTGTGGTATTTGTATAGCTGAATCTATTTACAATTGGTTAAAATTGTCATAAAATATAAATGTGGTGCAATAAAATTATGCAATATTATTAAATTGCGCAAATATGGAACGGAGAGGTAGAGCAATGGGGGAAAAAAGAAAGTGGAGATGGGTAACTACGAGTGTGACATTGGCATTTAGTATGATTGCAAGTGTGGCAATGACTTTCCAAGCGAACTGTGAGGTGGAAGCTACACAGAAGCTAACGGGAATTACAGAGGGTTTTATCCGGGGAGTTGACATTTCTAGTATTGTAGCCTTTGAGGAGGCGGGGCAGAAATTTTACTATGCAAATGGAAATCAAGGAGATATGTTTGATATTTTAAAAGATGGAGGAGTGAACTATATACGAGTTCGTGTATGGAACGATCCCTATGATACTCAAAGCAAGTTGGGATATGGAGGAGGGAATAGTGATATTTCAAAAGCAATTAAAATCGGACAGCGTGCGAAGGCACATGGAATGAGATTGCTTGTAGATTTTCAGTATTCTGATTTCTGGGCAGATCCTGCAAAACAATATGCTCCAAAAGCATGGAAGGATTACACTCCAGGACAAAAGGCGAATGCAGTTTATGATTTTACCTATAACTCACTTTCTAAACTTCTGTCTGCAGGAGTGGACGTTGGAATGGTACAGATCGGAAACGAAACAATGGGAACGATGGCAGGGATGGGAGGGCTTTATGATGGCACGTGGAACCTTACCACTGGAGTCGGGGCCGCAATGCAAAAAGGATGCGGGGCTGTTGATGCGATTAACAAACAATATGGCTTATCTGGAAATAAAGCTATTTTGAAAGCTCTTCATTTTACAGATACGAATACAACAGCTTCCTGGTATGCTGAGCAAGCAGCTTTGCAAAGAATTAATTATGATGTATTTGCAGTTTCTGCCTATCCGTTTTGGCACGGTAGTCCAGATGAATTGGCCGCTTCCCTAAAAAGCGTTGCTAAGACTTATAATAAGAAAGTGATGATAGCAGAAACCGCTTATCCGTATACATTTGCAAATGCTGACGCTACAGGTAACAATGTCAGTTCTTTGAAAGACATGTCATATTCCGGTTATGACGTAAGTGTGGCTGGACAAAAGAAAGCAATTGAAGCAGTCTTTATGGCGGTTGCATCTGTGAATATGCAGGAAGGAACAAAAGGATATGGTTTGGGTGGATTTTATTGGGAACCTGCGTGGATTGGTGCAGATATTAAAAAAAGTGGACGGTACGGAACTGGTTTTGCATCTAAGGTATCTGGCAATTATGAATTGTTGTTCCACGATAAGGTAGTAGAATATGCGACAGAGGATAAAGGAAGCTCTTGGGATAATATGGCCATGTTTGATTCCAAGGGAAAGGCATTGGATTCTTTGCAGGTGTTTCGTAGGATAAAGGATGCAGCCGCCCATTAATTTTAATTAGGTGTAATGATTCGAAACCTGGAGTATCGGAAGAGAAAGGATGGATTCATGAACCGCTTAAAAATAAATATTAAAAAAAATAGAACACTTTTACTGATGTTGGTGCCGTCAATTATATTTGTTGTTATTTTTAATTATGTTCCAATGGCTGGTATTGTTGTAGCATTTAAAAATTATAATTATTATGATGGCTTTTTAAAAAGCCCCTGGGTTGGGTTTGATAATTTTCATTATTTATTTGTGACCGGAAAGATTTGGGAGCTTACCAGAAATACTTTGCTTTATAATATGGCTTTTATTTTCTTTGGCATCATTTTTGAAGTAGGGTTTGCGATTATTTTAAGTGAAATCACTGGTAAGGTATTTAAGAAGGTAACTCAAGGACTTATTTTCCTTCCGTACTTCATCTCATGGGTAGTTGTATCAACAATAATGTTAAATATCTTTGGGGAGAATGGAGTCTTAAATTCCATATTAGGAGCAGTTGGAATAAAGGGATTTAGCATTTATCAACAAGTATCCCAGTGGCCGCTTGTAATGCTTCTTGTTAGATTGTGGAAGCAAACAGGGTACGGAACTGTTGTTTATTTGGCAGCCATTGCTGGCATTAGTCAAGAGATGACAGAGGCATCAAAAATTGATGGTGCATCGGTATGGCAGAGAATACGTTATATTACAATACCAAGTTTAAAACCCACCATATTTATTATGACACTTTTGGCAATTGGTAATATTTTCAGGGGTGACTTTGGAATGTTTTATCAGTTAGTGGGATCCAATCAGTTACTCCTTCAGTCCTCGGATGTGATTGACACGTACGTTTACAGATCTTTGATAACAACGCCAAACATCGGGATGTCTACGGCTGCAGGGCTGTATCAGTCCGTATTGTGTTTTATCACAATTTGTACAGCTAATTATATTGTGAAAAGGTTTGAGCCGGACTACACATTATTTTAGGGGGCAGAAAAGATGAAGGTTAAAAAAGGAAAAGATGTAATTGCATTTAATATTATGGCATACATATTGGTCGGGATTTTTGCGATTGCCTGCGTAATCCCTTTTTATTTGATTCTTGTTGGATCCATAACAAAGGAAAATATTATCGTTACGGTAGGATATCAATTTTTTGTTACAGCAAGAGAATTTTCGCTGGAAGCCTATGGAATGGCTTTGAAAAGCCCGGAGAGTATATTAAGCGCATATGGCGTGACTATATTTGCGACGGTAGCAGGAACCACGTTGTCTCTCTTTTTTACTACAATGACAGGGTATGTATTGTCAAGACCTGATTTTCCATGGAGAAATGGAGTCTCATTTTTCTTCTTCTTTACGACATTGTTTAGCGGTGGTCTTGTTCCTTGGTATTTGCTTTGTACAAAATATTTTAATTTTAGTAACCATATTTATTCATTAATTATTCCGGGACTATTTTCAGTCTGGAACATGATTATTGCAAAAAGTTTTATGAAAGGGATTCCGTTTGAGATGACAGAAGCTGCTAAAATTGACGGAGCAGGAGATTTTTATATCTTTTATAAAGTGATATTACCAATGACAAAACCATTAATTGCAACACTGGCTCTGTTTGTTGCGTTGGCTTATTGGAATGACTGGTATAATTGTATGCTGTTTATGAGTACCAGTGATAACTGGAATTTACAGTATACACTACAGAATATTTTAAACAGTACCAATGCTTTAAAACGTATTGCGGCACAAACGGGAATGCAGGTTGGGCAACTTCCTTCAGAAGGATTGAAGCTTGCAATGACGGTAATAGCAACTGGACCAATTGTATTGCTTTATCCTTTTTTACAGAAGTACTTTGTAAAGGGGCTTACAATTGGGGCGGTTAAGGGGTGAGTAAGGTTTAAGCTTAAAAAAAGAAAGGTTCTAAGGGGGAAATTATAATGAAAAGGACATTGAAACAATTACTGTCTCTTGCGTTGGCGGGGGTAACTGCTTTTACTCTGGTAGGGTGTGGAGGATCAGGTAAGGAAGCAGCTAATGCACTAAAAGAAGGTGCAGATAAAGCAGGCTCTACTGAAATTGCAAGTGATAGTCCGTATGCAGGGAAAGGATTTGATTTATCAAAAAGAGAAAATATCGTTTTGTATGTGTTAGGGGATGAACCAAAAGATATGCAAAAAATAGCTGATCAGGCCAATGCAGATTATTTTGAACCTAATTTGAATACAACGGTTGATATTAAATTTTTGAATTGGAGTGATTATACGACAAAGTATCTTCTTTTGCTTTCCGGTGGAGAACCAGTTGATTTAATTTACACTGCGGCATGGTGCTATTATAATGAGGAGGCAGCCAAGGGAGCATTTGTGGAATTGACAGATGAATTTTTAAAACAAAATATGCCATACACGCAGGAACAGCAGCCCAAGGAAAGCTGGAATCAGATTTCTATTGATGGAAAAATCTATGCGGTACCAAAAGCAAAAGCAGCCTTTACTGCATATAACATTACTGCAGTACGACAGGATCTGATTGATAAATATAAATTAACCGTACCCGATAGTTTTGATAACTACCAAAAATATCTGGAAGAATTAGCAGGATTAAAAGGAGAAACAGGTGTAGTCCCATTAAATACCAATGCAAATCGTGAGCAATTACTTACTACGTTTCTACAGACAAAAGGGATCCAAAATGTTGCGGAAGGATATGACTGGATGTATTATAACAACGGAAAAGAAGATGCACCAGATCCGGCCGATATCTTTTATTTCTATGGCTCTGATTTAAATTTGGAATATTGCAAGAAGATGTCAGAATTTGCCTCGAAGGGCTTTTGGTCAGCAGATGCAATCAATGATACAACAGATTCACAGGCTTATTTTGAAAACGGAACTTCCGGTTCTTTTATATGGAATACAAGTGTGTTCCAGGCGGGGAAAAACCTAGAGTCAGCAAACATTGGAACCTATGCGGTGTATGATTTAACACCAGATGCACTTAGGTGCCGTGCAAGCTATGCGACCGATGCAATTGCAATCACATCAAAATCGAAAGATCAGCAAAGAGCTGCACTTGCATTAGATTATATGAAGAGTGATGTGAATTTGAACCGCTTGTTGCTGGGAGGAGTGGAAGGAACGCATTATCAATTATCAGAGGAAGGGACTCGTATTAAACTAGATGGATGGAAAAACTATAGCTGGAATAACTGGGCATGGGCTTTGAATCGCGAAGATGAGCCGGATGAAAAAGGATTGGATGAAAGAGAGATTGCAATCACTAAGATATTAGAGGATCATGAGTATCATCCGGAGGTTGCAGGTTTTACATTTGATCCTAAGAATGTAGAAACGGAATATACGGTAGTTAAGTCAATTATTGATGAGTATAAACAGAGTTTTGCGCTTGGTATTTATGGTGACAATACAGAAAAAGAATTTGCTAATTTTCAAAAGAAGTTAAGTGGTGCAGGAGTTGATAAAGTGACTGATGAGTTGAAAAAACAATATGAGGCCTACCTGTTCCGAACAGGATTAAAATAAAACGGCGGCAGGCTGATAATTCTCTTTCTTCTGAGTTTGAAAATAGGTATAATGGTATAAATAATTAGAGCTAGAGGGACCAGGAGGTAATTATGAAGTTCCGCCATGGGAAAGAGAATGAATACGAGAAAATTACATTACAAGAAATTGCAAAAAAGTTAGACCTGTCTCCGACCACCGTATCACGAGCTATTTCAGGAAACGGACGAATTGGTTCGGAGACAAAAGATAAGGTATTTCAATTTATAAAGGAGAACCAGTATGTCCCTAATATAATAGAAAAAACAGAGAAGAAATCAAAAAACATCTGTGTGCTTTTGCCTGGGGAGGAAGGACATGCGCAGTTACCTTACTTTCAGGATATTTTGTTAAACGTATATGATTACTTTTCTTCATGGAATTACGGGGTACTGTTGGTTAAGACAACCTCAACCAATATTCAAGAGTTAAAGTCTTTGGTTGAACAGCAGAAAATAGATGGAGCGATATTTACGAGGACGATGGAAGGTGACATGGCGATCCGTTACCTGGAAAAACAAAAGATTCCTTTTGTTGTAATTGGAAGCTGGCCGGATAAACAAGTGATTCAGGTGGATTTTGACCAGGAAGGAGGCTGTAAGGATTTAACATCAGTGCTTTTCCGAATGAATATAAAGAAAATTGCTTGTGTTTGCGGTGATGCAGGACATATTGTAACACAGAGTCGCTTAAAAGGAATACGGGCGGCATTTCGGGAAGCGGGTGTTCCTATGGAGGAAGATCTTCTTTATACGGGAGCCGTTTATCCCTCCATTGTAGAAAAAGACGTGGCAGAACTTTTGAAAAAAGATGTGGAATGCCTTCTTTGCCTTGATGATAATATTTGTATGAGTGTGTTAAATGCACTGAATAAGAATCGGGTAAAGATTCCTCAGGATATAAAAGTTGTGTCCTGCTATGGCGGCAGGTTGTTAGCAAACTCTTATCCGCCAGTTACCTGTCTGGAATTTGACATCAAAGAAATTGGCGGAGTTGCTTCTAAAAAACTATTAGATGCTATAAACGGAAAAGCAGACTACAATAAAATAATACTTGGTTATAATGTGTTGATTAAAGATTCTACAATGTAGCTATTATAATATTTAAAAAGTGTGGAGATAAATATGGAGAATAGTGGGGAAAACAGATTTGGTCAACTGCTGCATGGGGTGAATGCAAGGAGGAAGAAAGCATTGATAAGCCGCTTTCCTTTGTTCCAAAAGGCGAGAAACTGGATAGTCTTTCAACTGTTGTTCTGAAGAATTTAATATAATAATGGCATTATTAGCTCTGCCAAAGTTTTACAGTCCCCCCATTTAAAGCTGATTATATGGGGGGATTTTCTTTTATCGTTTCCGAAGGGGAAGTATGAAAATGTTTTTTATAAGCTCTGGAAAATGTGGAGTAATTTTTAAAACCACTTCGAAAGCAGGATTCCGTCACCGATATCCCGGTCTTTAGAAGCTCTCTCGCAATGAGGAGCCGTTTTTCAGTGATATAATCAAACAGGGTATATCCAGTCTCGTCCTTAAACAGATGCATTAAATGATACCGGCTGATGAAACAGGATTCTGCAATGGTATCCACGGACATATCATCTATTAAGTGGCTGTTGATATAATCCATAATCGTTATTATCCTATGGTCTCCGGTGGAAGGAGGTAGGTACGTGACTAAATTGGTCAGAGAGGCCCTGTTAAGTTGGATCATAAACTCCAGAAACACGACCTGACAATATAGATCTCTGGCATACCCATCATGGGTACAGGCATATTCAAGTTCAATAAGTGTACGGTAGAGACTGCTTTTTTCCATAGAACGAAGCCTGAGAACGTGTGAATGAAGTTCTTTTGATTTTTGAAAGCAGGAACTTAAATCATAGCTTTCTGACTGATAAGCCTGTAAAAAACCAGGAGACAGATATACGATGATCCTCTCGTAGGGAACAGACGGGTTTATGTACGGCTTGTGAATATCATTGTGGTTTACCAGCAAAATGTCGTAAGGCTCCAGCTTATATGAACATCCTTCAATCCGATAGGTTACCTCTCCCTGGATGAAGATAATAATTTTATCAAAATCATGATAATGGTATTCGAAATCCTGTTTTTTCGTATCAAGGAGATGGAATAACTTAAAATCACTGTTTAAATATCCTCGTTTTTCATAATTGTCCATAGGTGTCAGCTACCTCCTTTTCCTCTCTTTCATAATACAACACAATCTGCAATATAAAAAGCATTATTTTGGTAGAAATGATAAATAGTGCTGTATATAATTAAACTATAGAAATATTGATCGCAAGAAGAAGGATGATGATATTGAATATTGTAGTTTTGGCAGGAGGAAACAGTACTGAACGAGAGGTGTCCTTATCCTCCGGTGCAATGATAACCAATGCACTCATGGAAAAAGGCCATAATGTATGCCTTGTGGATTCTTATTTAGGATTGACTGAAAGGGGAGAAATACAGTTTGAAAGCCAAAAAGATGGTGGCTATTATCATCATCAGATTGGTATAAAAGCTCCTGATTTAAAGCATTTATCGGATGGTTCAAAGGAACATGGTTTTATTGGGAATGGAGTAATTGAAATTTGTCGTCTTGCAGATGTAGTGTTTCTTGCTCTTCATGGGGGAACAGGTGAGAATGGTCAGATACAGGCAGTCCTTGATGCTTATGGAATACGGTATACTGGATCTGACTATGCGGGCAGTTTGAAAGCTATGGATAAGCATCTGTCAAAGCTAATCATGCGAGCGTCTGGTATCCCGACTCCAGATTGGAGGCTATATACAAAAGAAAATGCGACGGAAGCTTTTTCTTTTCCGGTTGCAGTAAAACCATGTAACGGGGGATCCAGTATAGGCGTTATTATGGTAGAGGATCAAAACCAGTGGGAAGAGGCAATTCGTACCGCTTTTGAGTATGAAGAGCGGATACTTGCTGAGGTTAAAATAACCGGTAGAGAATTTTCTGTAGGGGTATTAGGGGGAAAGACGTTGCCGGCCATAGAGATAATTCCCAAAACAGGATTTTATGATTATGAAAATAAGTATCAACCAGATAAGACAGAGGAAATATGTCCTGCAAAAAATATAAACGAAAAGGCGGATGAGATGAATCGATATGCCCTTCAAGTTCATGAAGCTCTTGGCCTTGGATATTATTCAAGAATAGACTTCTTAATGGAGGAGAACGGAAACATCTACTGCCTGGAAGCAAATACACTGCCAGGTATGACTCCCTTCAGTCTTCTCCCTCAGGAAGCGTTGGCAGCCGGAATCTCATACGCTGATTTATGCAACGATATAGCCAAACATTGGAGAGGAGTTTTATAATGAATATAACTTTGGAAAAATACCATGGACTGGGGAATGATTACCTGATCTTTGATCCGAATAAAAACGACCTGGAGCTGACAACTGAAAATATCAAGTTAATCTGTAACCGAAACTTTGGAGTGGGATCTGATGGACTCTTAGTAGGACCTATTCTTGGGAATGACAAGCTGGAAGTAAAAATCCTTAATCCCGATGGTAGCGAAGCAGAAATTAGCGGTAATGGAGTTAGAATTTTTGGAAAATACTTAAAAGACGCTGGATATGTACAAAAAAATCGTTTTACCATTAATACATTAAGCGGACAGCAAACCTTACAGTACTTAAATGAAGAAGGAACCAGAATTAAGGTATCCATGGGAAAATTGAGCTTTTACAGTGACGAAATCCCCGTAACAGGACCGAGAAGAGAAGTGCTCAATGAAACTATGATGTTTGGTAGCATTCCTTATCGGGTTACCTGCGTAAACATAGGCAATCCTCATTGCGTAATCTGGTTAAATGACATCTCAAAAGATCTGGTATGCCGAATCGGAAAACATTCAGAATCTGCTGATTGTTTCCCAGAAAAAGTTAACACTCAGCTATTAAAGGTTTTAGACCGCACAAACATAGAAATTGAAATCTATGAAAGAGGTGCCGGGTATACCCTCGCTTCTGGTACCAGTGGTTGTGCAGCCGCCGGAGCAGCATATCGGATGGGACTTACAGATCCTAAGATGTATGTTCATATGCCAGGCGGTGTATTAGAGGTAGAAATTGAAGCAGATGAAAATGTATTAATGACCGGAGAAGTAGGATATGTGGGTAGGTTTATCCTTTCCCATGAAATGGCGGAGCAGCTAAAATCCCTTCAATAAATGAGTGAATGTTACTATCTCAAAATAGAACCAGCCATGTGGAAAAACAGGACATAAGTCCTGCCAGACACGTGGTTGGTTTTTGTGAACTCTAACTCAAAAAAAATGTTTGAAAATTCCAACGCATGATATGCAATAACTTTTTAATTTGAGTGTCGCATTTCTTACAGATTTATTTGTATTTTACTTATATATTTGCATAAAAGCGAGTAAAACGTCAAAAAACTGCATAAAAATACTATTCAATCCCTTTGTGAATCTGTTGACGGAACCATCGTTTTCATACTATAATAAACAATAATTTAGTAGGTGCGTAGTTAATGAGATGCAGGAGAGGCGGGAACGTATGAATCAAATGTCGGCTGATAATGGAGAGGCCGGTATCTACATCATTGACCAGGAATACCGGATCATTTATATGAATGATATGGCAAGAACATATTATCCCAATCTGAAAGCAGGAATGTACTGTTATGAGGAATTAGGGAAGAATTCGGTTCCTTGTAAGGTCTGTCCAGGAGTGCTAAATAATACTGGACAAGTGATATTTTATGATGCTGCCTCCAAGCTGTGGCTGAATCTATCCTCAGGTCAGATCGACTGGCCGGGATATCCGGGGAGCAGGTTAATTATGTTTTGCCCTGTTGGCGAACAGAATAAAAACCTGTTTTATAGCCTTACAAATAATACAACGTATGAAGAATTATTTGAACTGAATCTGATTTCAAATACATATAAAATTATTTTTAGTGAAAAGGACAAATTTAAGCTTCCCGAGCAAGAGGGAGAGCTACTTCCTATGTACGCTGAGGTGCTCAGAACCATGATTCACCCAAATGACAGGGAGGAGTTTTTGAAATTCTGGGATCGGCTCACTTTGTTTGACCGCCTTAATAAGAGTGAGAAGATTTTAAAAGGGGAATTTCGTAGACAGCTTTTAGATGGTAATTATCGTTGGGTCAGTCTTACTGTAGTTTTGTTTCTTGATGAACTTAGGGATGAATCCCTTGTAATGTGTTATGTAAAAGATGTGGACAATCTGAAAAAGAAGGAAGAGGAGCAGAAGCAACAGCAGGCGAGGAGAGATGAAACCGACTCTTTGACGGGTCTCCTAAGATATGGTCCGTTTTTTGATAGAGCGAGGCAGTTTTTAGAGCAGCGACCACAAGAACACTTTTTTATGATAGCAATCGATATCGAGCACTTTAAACTTTATAATGAATGGTACGGCGAAGAAGAAGGGGATCGCTTTTTAATAAAAATCAGTGAACATTTGATAAAGATGGAAGCCACACGTGATACCATAGCAGGTTATATGGGAGGGGATGACTTTGTCATCATTCAGCCCCAGGATTCTGAGCTTTTAAAAGAGCTGGAAGAAGAGATTAACTGCTATGCAAGACAATATGGCGGAAATGCCGGATTCCTGCCTGCTTTTGGCATCTACTGCATCGAGGAAAGGGATCTAACCGTCAGCACCATGTACGACAGAGCGATTATCGCACTGAATTCTGTAAAAGGCAATTATGCAAAAAGAATCGGATGGTATGATCCTGGTATGAAGCGTAAGATGGAAAACGACCAGGTTCTTTTATCTGAGATTCAGACTGCCCTTGAAAATAAAGAGTTTATTTTTTATGCACAGCCTCAGTGTAATATGTTAACCGGGAAGATCGTTGGCATGGAATCCTTAGTACGGTGGAACCATCCAAAAAGGGGAATCATTACACCGGGAGAATTCATTCCCTTGTTGGAGCGGAATGGATTTATTACCCACCTTGATATTTATATCTGGGAGATGGTCTGTCAGCAGCTAAGTATCTGGATCAAGTCAGGAATTGTGCCGGTGCCTGTTTCTGTTAATATGTCTCGTATGGATCTTTACGGCATCAATGTGGTTGAGACCTTTAAGGAGCTGGCAGAAAAATATGAGATAGATCCCAAATACCTGGAAATTGAAATTACGGAAAGTGCATATGCTGAGGATTACGATCTCATTCGTAAGGTGGTGGAAGATCTTAGACGTGCAGGCTTCCCAGTATTTATGGATGACTTTGGGAGCGGTTATTCTTCCCTTAACATGTTAAAAGATGTGAATGTGGATGTAATAAAAATTGATACCAAGTTCCTGGATATGAATGAAAACAGCATCAAACGGGGAATGGGAATTCTGGAAACCATAGTGAGAATGGCCAGAGTGATGCAATTTAAGGTGATCGCAGAAGGAATAGAAGAAAAGGAACAGGCTGATTTCTTAATTAACATTGGCTGCATTTACGGACAAGGGTATTATTATTATAAACCGATGACGGTTAAAGATGTAGAGGTGCTTTTAAGGAATGAGAAGAATCTAGATTATAGAGGTATTCAGGCGAGACAGATGAAGCAGCTTAAGTTGGAAGATCTGTTTAACGAAGATATCACCAGTGAGGCAATGTTAAATAACATGCTGGGGGCAATTGCCTTATATGAGGTATATGAAGATCATTGCGAGGTACTCAGGGTGAATGAGGAGTATTACCGCATTACCGGAGATAATCCGGTAGATGGAGGGGATCGCGGAAAATTCATGCTTCATAAGGTCTATAAAGATGACATTGACTGGGTACTTCGTATCTTTGAAAACGCATATAAGAATCCGGTTCATGGGGCGGAAGGTATTTTTAGGCGTTACAGGTTAAGTGGAGAATTGATGTGGGTGCATCTGCGTGTATTCTTCTTAAGAGAACAGGATGAACACCGGCTCTATTATGGAACGGTCCAAGATGCCACCGAACAAATGAAACAAAGAAAACAACTGGAAGATTCTCAGAAAATGCTAAGTGAGGTATTAAAGCTAGCCGGACGGAACCTTTCCTTTGACAATTTAGCGGAGGAGAACCAGTGGGCGGCAAGTGCCATTTTTGCTCAGGCAGCTCCAGGTGGTCTTCTAGGCGTATATTGTGAGAAAGATCTGCCTCTTTACTTTGCCAATAACGAGATGTTAAGCCTTATGGGATACGATTCTTATGAAAGATTTTCAAGAGATATTGGAGAAAAACTAGTTGAGATCATTCATCCTGACGACAGAGGCCTCATACGGGAAGTTATTTTGTGTTGCAATGATCCTGGTATGGAATATAATCTCAGACATCGGATCAGAAAGCAGGATGGAAGTTATCTGTGGATTATGACCAAAGGCCGTACGGTACAGGCAGAAGATGGTCGACTGGCAGTGGTAAGCGCTTGCATGGATATCACCAATACAGTTCTTGCAGAACAAAAGCTTAAGCACACGGTTGAAGTGCTTGAAAAGAAGGAGGACGAGCTGGATTTTTTAAGCTCAGGAATCCCTGGTGGATATTTTAGATGCAGCAAAGGCAAATCCATGAGATTTAAGTATACCAGCTCCCGTTTTCATGATATCACTGGATATAAAAGAGAAGAGCTGGCTGCAAAGTTTCAGGGAAGCTTTCTAGAGATGGTTCATCCCGATGACAGGGAAGCAATCCTTAGAATGTCAGAGGAGCTTAGCCCAGGAGTTACGTTGTGGGATTTCCAGTATCGGGTACAGACTAAGGCGGGCTTTATTACAGTCCTATCCAACTTCAGGTTATCAGCCAAGGACGATAGCACCCTTTATGGAGTTATGATAGATAGGAATGATATGGAAGCCTACCGCACGATATGGAATGATAGCAAAGGGACCACTCTTAGACTTGACCCTCAGGAATTATGGCTGCCTGCTGAAGTAAATGGAGTTTTGGATCGCATGGGATTTCAAGAACGATTAAAAGGGTATTTAGAGCGTGAACGATTCCAGACTTCCTCCTTGGCAGTTTTTGAGCTGAGTTGTCCGAAAAACCAAAACGACCAGGAGGCTAAGAATGGGAGGACTCTGTTTTCCAAACAGGTAAAACGCTTGAAAAGCTTTTTCCGGCAGGAGGATTTGCTCTGCTTAAATGGCGGGTACGAGGTTGTTGTGCTTTGTAAAAACATTCGGGAATGTGATATAGAGATGAAAGTCAGTGGAATCACAAAAAGTTTAAATCAAGACATGTCAGGGGAAGAAAAAAGAAACTTCCAACCTGTAAGAGGAGCATTTGCCATGATTGGGATAAGTGAGAAAGAGTTTAGTACCTGCTTTATAAAGGCGAAAGGAACTCTCAGTGACAACCTTGATTTAATGAATTAAAGTATTAAATAGCATAGACCACTATGAGTACTTGTGATATAATTTCCGTAAAACCATTTCAGGATAAAGGAAGGTAACGATAATGATATCAGACAAGATGAGACCTCTCGTAGAAAATAATTCCGCCATCCGTGCCATGTTTGAGGAAGGAAAAAAACTG
This sequence comes from Hungatella sp. UBA7603, assembly GCA_002478865.1. Taxonomy (GTDB): domain Bacteria; phylum Bacillota; class Clostridia; order Lachnospirales; family Lachnospiraceae; genus Lacrimispora. Next base: position 94,279 of record DLJZ01000012.1, on the reverse strand, counting down.
GCAGCGTTATACGGACGTGAAAATGTATATGATTTTAGCTTGGGAAATCCCAATGTACCGGCTCCTTTGGCAGTTAATAAGGCTATTATAGATATCCTTAATGAGGAAGAGTCCACCTTAGTACATGGTTATATGAGCAATGCCGGTTACGAGGACGTGAGAGATGCCATCGCCCAGTCTTTAAACAGACGATTTGGGACTGGTTTTCGTTTGGAAAACATACTGATGACGGTTGGTGCAGCCAGCGGCATGAATGTTATATTTAAGACCATACTAAACCCAGGAGATGAGGTAGTGGTCTTTGCTCCTTATTTTATGGAATATGGTTCTTATGTAAGGAATTATGATGGTGTGCTGTCCATAGTACCGCCTGATACAAAAACGTTTCAGCCAGACCTGAAAGAATTTGAGCTTCGTATTACAAATAAAACAAAGGCAGTTATTATTAACTCCCCCAATAATCCGAGTGGCGTTATTTATTCTTCTGAGACGTTAGAAAGCATTGCCCGGATCATGAAGGAGAAGGAAAAGGAGTATGGCAAATCAATCGTGTTGATTTCCGATGAGCCTTACAGAGAGCTTGCCTATGATGGAGCTAAGGTTCCTTATGTGACGCCTTTTTATCACAATACTATAGTTTGCTACTCCTACAGCAAATCCCTATCTCTTCCTGGAGAAAGAATTGGGTATCTCGTCATTCCAGATGAAATGGATGATTTTCAAGAATTGTCTGCCGCCGCGTCCATTGCCAATCGTGTGCTTGGCTGCGTCAATGCTCCTTCCCTTATGCAGCGGGTGATTATGCGCTGCGTGGACGAGCAGGTGGATTTAGAGTCATATAATCGAAATCGTGAGCTGCTTTATGGTCATTTAACAGAATATGGATTTGAATGCATTAAACCGGAGGGAGCCTTCTATCTGTTTGTTAAGACTCCTGTAGACGATAAAGAATTCTGCCAGTTCTGCAAGGAGCACAGAGTTCTTATGGTTCCGGGAAGTTCCTTTGCTTGCCCATCCTATGTCCGAATCGCATACTGTGTTTCCTATGATCAAATTCTTCGTTCCCTCCCAGTCTTTGAAAAAATCGCAGCAGCGTATGGACTTGGAAAAAAGAAGGAGGAGGATAGATGAAACACTGGAAAGACAACATAAGAAAGGTTGCTCCATATGTACCTGGAGAACAGCCAAAAGGTATGGATCTGGTAAAGCTTAATACCAATGAAAATCCATACCCGCCAGCACCTGGGGTAAAACAAGCATTGAAGGAGATGGACTATGATCCGTTTCGTAAATATCCAGATCCAACAGCTTCTGATTTGGTAAGTGCGCTTTCACAATATTACCATGTTGGGGAAGATGAAGTATTTGTAGGTGTTGGTTCTGATGATGTAATTGCCATGGCTTTCCTCACCTTTTTTAATTCAGAACTTCCTATTCTATTTCCCGATGTGAGTTATTCTTTTTATAAGGTTTGGGCGGATCTATTCCAGATTCCCTATCAGACGCCAGTTCTTCAAGAAGATTTTAGCATTCGGAAAGAAGATTATTATAAGGCAAATGGGGGAATCATATTCCCTAATCCCAATGCTCCCACTGGTCTTTTAATGCCCCTTGAAGAGATAGAAGAGCTGATTGCACATAATCAAAATTCTGTGGTTATCATTGATGAAGCATACATTGATTTTGGTGGCAAAAGCGCGATAGAACTTACTAAAAAGTATGAAAACCTTCTTGTGGTGCAGACATTTAGCAAATCCCGTTCCTTAGCCGGTATTAGAATCGGATATGCCATCGGACACCCGGACTTGATTCGTGCCATTAATGACGTGAAGTATTCCTATAACTCTTATACCATGAATATGCCTTCCCTGATATTAGGAGTGGAAGCTGTTAAGGACGATAAGTATTTCAAAGAATGCCTTGATAAAATCATAAAAACCAGAGAAGAAGCAAAAGCAAGTCTTTCTAAACTTGGTTTTGTCTTTCCAGATTCTATGACAAATTTCATCTTTGCGTCTCATAAGGATAGAAGAGCAGAAGATATTTATAAGGCTCTTCGAGAGAATCGTATTTTTGTACGGTACTTTAATCTGCCAAGACTTGACAATTATCTGCGAATTACCATTGGAACCGACGAAGAGATGAAGCAGTTATTTGAATTTTTAGAGGTTTTTCTTTCGAATTAATTTATTTGCCAGAAAGTCCCTGGGATAGTATAATAGAGACAGGTGATGAAATTGGATTCTATGAAAAAATATTTGAAACTCATATTAAATATTGTAATACCAATCCTGTTCCTATACTTAATCTGTGTATGGGGACCAAGGGTGATAAATTTTTTTCTGCCTTTTGTGATTGGCTGGGTCATCTCGGTGATAGCCAATCCTTTGGTGCGTTTTTTTGAAAAACGTTTAAAGATTGTTAGAAAGCATAGTTCTGTGCTGATTGTGGTAGGTGTACTTACTCTTATTATAGCGGCACTTTATTTTTTGATTTCCAAACTTATTTATGAGACCATTGGTTTTGTTGAGCATGTACCTCAGTATTATGAGATGGCCTGGGTAGAGATTCAGAAGTTTCTTTTAAGCGTACAGGGACTACTAAAGTTTTTACCTCAGGGAATGCAGGAATCCGTCAATCAGTTTTTTGCTCATATCGAGCAATATCTGAATGTAGCAGTTCAAAAGATAGCATCTCCAACAGTCATGGCAGCAGGAAGCGTGGTGAAAAGTATTCCGGCAGCCCTTGTCTATATTATTGTGACAATCTTTTCTTCTTATCTATTTATTGTTGATCGAGATAAGATCATGGAGTTTGTTCATCGCTACATTCCCAAAGGCGGAACCAGATATTATAGCTATTTCAAAAAGGATGTCAGGCATTTGGTAAGTGGTTATTTTCTGGCACAGTTTAAGATTATGTTTATCATCGGCGCTGTTTTAGCAATAGGGCTTTTGGTGCTCGGAGTCGATTATGCTCTTTTACTTGCAGTGATTATCGCTTTTCTTGATTTTCTTCCCATCATTGGAACTGGTACTATCTTAATTCCTTGGGCTTTGGTTCGTATGGTATCAGGTGATTACGCTTTTGGACTTGGACTTGTAGCCATATACGTGCTGACACTTGTATTAAGACAGATTATCCAGCCAAAGATCGTTGGGGATACCATGGGTCTAGACCCTCTTATGACGTTGCTGTTTTTATATCTGGGATTTAAGATAAGTGGAATTGCAGGAATGATTTTAGCGGTTCCCATTGGAATGTTATTTCTTAGTTTATATGAATTTGGAGCATTTGATTTGCTATTAAGCAGTGTTAGGACATTGATTCATGATATCAATGTGTTCCGAAAAGAGCCGGATAAAGAAGAATAAATAGTTTTGTTTGGGGGAAATGATAACATGAACTTAAGAATGAGGATTACCGTAGGTATCATAACAGGCCTTGTGACCTCAACATTATTTGCCACACCTATGAATGGATTTTCAGGAGAAGCCTGGAGCCAGGAAAATGGTCAGTATATAGATGCGTCAGGAAAACCCATCGACGGTGCTTTGGAAAAAGGAATTACGGTTTCTAAATACCAGAACCGCCAAAATGAAGCTAATGGCGGGATTGACTGGAATAAGGTAGCTCAGTCAGGCGTATCCTTTGCTATGATACGACTTGGTTATCTTAATGATGAGGATCCTTTCTATGTTGTTAATATGACAAATGCAGCAAAGAGTGGAATTAAAACAGGCGTATTTTTTTACACTCAGGCACTGGATGTGATGACAGCAGAAGAAGAGGCAAGATATGTGCTTCGTGAAATTAAGGATTTACCAATTTCCTACCCAGTTGCTTATGATGTAGAATCTCAGTATTTGTTGGACAATCATTTGACCAGACAACAGATTACGGATAATATCAATGCATTTTGTAAGATTATTACTGATGCAGGGTATCGTCCCATTGTATATGCCAACAATAAGTGGCTTAATTACCATATTGATATGAGTAAGATTCCATACGATGTCTGGTATGCAAGATATGGCACCGTTAATGACTGCAAAAACCGAACCATATGGCAGTGTACGGACCAGGGACGAGTGGCTGGAATCGAGGGAGATGTGACCATTGAGTTCTCCTTTAAAGATTACAATGGCCTGATTTCCCCAGATGGTTGGAGAACCATTGACGGAAATCATTATTACATGAAGAATTACCGAAAACAGACTGGTTGGATTCAACTGGAGGGAAAGCGGTATTACCTGGATCAGAATGGAGTTATGGCTCATGATATTGATATGGTAATAGATGGAGCGACCTTTCGCTTTGGATCCGATGGAACCGTAACGAAGTAGATATAAAGCAGGAAGATAACGTAATTCACATATGAATGTTCTGTAAAGTATAAGGCCACCCAAATGGGTGGCCTTATACTTTGATCCGAATCTACATATTAGATCCTCAATCTTATTGTGCTTTTTTGAATTGATAGATCCCAAGTCTGTTATTTGTTATGTATAAGAACGGAATCAAAATCTTTTTAAAACCTGGCATCAGAAATCTGAGTTCATCGGTAAAATTAATGAGCCCTGTCTGTTTCAGAGCGGGACAAAGTGTTGTAACTTCACTGCCATTCTTTACACCCCAGTTAAAATGGGCGTTTGTCTTTTTCACGGTATCATGTATGTTTCCTTTGTTGACCATTCCTTTATATAGAAGGTCAAACTGAGCTTCAAAGCGGTCAAAACCATTCGTCAATATCTGAAGTAATTCTTTAACTTCCTCTTCCTTAAGATACATCATCATGCCTTCCGAAATGATTAAAAGCTTCTTTCCGTTTGTTTTCACATCGTCTGGCCATGTGGGGTCCAGAGCCGACTTCGCTATGTTGATCTCACGTTCATTGGGTTCAAAGAACCGCTCACGCTGAGCAATGACCTCAGGAAAGTCAAGATTATACCAAAGTATGGTTCCGTTATCCACACGTGAAAATCTGGTATCAAGACCACAACCAACAGAAACCACCACGCAGTCAGGATTTTTTTTGATAAAATCAGCGGCCTGTTGGTCCATCGTCTTCGCTCGTGCCAGCACACCGTAATAAGACAAAGTGCCATTGTCAAACTTCTTAAAATCGTAATCAATTTTCTTGACGATCTCAGCCGACTTCTGGTCATTGATAACAGGATTCGTGCTTTCAGCATCCTTTGCCCGAATATAAAGTGTGATTAATAGTGTTTCCATAACTCCGCCAAGCTCTGTAGACATAATGCTCCTCCTTTTTGAGTGCACATAACGATTAGTTACAACTAACTATATTAAAATCATTATATACCCTTGTTATTTTCATGTCAAGAACCGGAGGATTGATATCTGGATAATCCAAATCTCCAAAATAGTATAGCAGGAATCAAAAACAAACAGCCGGCGATTGGCAATAGTCCATACCATGCATTCTCCGTTTTACCCGTTAAGTAGAGAAAGGGATAATACTGAAATAAGGAAAAGGGCACGATGTAGGTACAGATGGTGACGATGGTTTTGCCATAGATCCCAATGGGGTATTTCCCGTATTCTCTGGCGCCGTCAGTAAATATGTTCATAAATTCCAGCCCTTCCAGAGTAAAAAAACAGATGGAAGCAAATATAAGATAGATGGAGACAAACACAATAATTCCGCTTAAAACCATTAACACAATGACGATAACCCGGAAGAGAGTCCAGTGTATGGAGCTAAATAAAATACCATACACAAACATAAGTATGGTCTGCAACAGTCGACCGATTCTTGTAAAATCTATCTTGCTGCATATCACAGTGAATAGGCAATTCCTTGGGCGAAGAAGGATGCGGTCAAATTCGCCGCTTCTGATGATAGAATCAAAGGTATCCAGGCTTCGAAAGAATGCCTCTGCAATGGTAAAAGACATAAGTGTAATTGAAAAACAAAGAAGCACTTCCTGATAAGAAAATCCATTTACCTGATGAAACCGAACCATCATGAAATAGACTCCCAGAAATATGTTAAATGACATAAGGAAGAGTCCAAAGGTGGTTAGGAAAAAAGACACTTTATGCTGCATAACACATTTTAAATGAATGAGACAATATTTTTTGTATAAACCAATTGAATTCATGAGATATCTCCTTTTTAGCCCCCTTGAATGACAACGCGTTTCAATGCCCTTCGTTCCATGGCCCGTCCAATCAAAAGAAAGACAGTAAGCCAGAAACACTGCATCAAAAGACTTAGATACATTTCCTTACCAACCAAATCTCCTCCAAAAATACGAAAGGGTACGTTTTGAGCAGATGCAAAAGGAAGCATATTGACAACTCCCCGAATCTTATCTGGCAAAAAGGGCAACGGTATTACGGATCCCCCTAAGAATTCAGAAACGGAGGAAGCTAATAACTTCACGCCCTGAGACGAGATGGTATAAAAAACGGACATATAAACAATCATTCCAAAGGCTACCACAAGAAGAAAGGCCAATGTCATGGCAAGTAAGGTAAAAAACCAGGTGTTCCAATTATCTGGTAAGGTAAGACCATAAGGCGATGGCAAGAGCCATGCAAAAAATAAAACTGGGAAACAACGTAGTGTAGCCTTTGAAAGACGGACAGCCATTCCCCTTACAAACCACATATTATAGAGGCGAATCGGACGGCATAGCTCATAAGCAACATCTCCATTTGTAATGGAATCAAATAACTGGGATTCCCAAAACCAGATGAGATAGAGCGCTAAAAATGCCTGTTGAAGCCATATGTAAGACGAAAGTGCTTGAAACGTCATTGGAAAGCTATCCGGAGATGCCTGATAAAACGCACGGAATAAAAGAATCTCCATAATCCCCCACATAAACTGAGTGGTCATTCCGGAAAGAGCGGCCATTCGGTACTGCAGACCATTGATAAAACGGATGCGAAAAAAAGAACCGTATTTTTTCATGTACGCCTCCTATATGTCGTAATCCCGGTAAAGGGTTGCGATGATTTCGTCCAAGGTCGCATCTTCTTTTGGGCGGTGGTTCATCAAGTCATCAAGAGAGCCATCAAGAAGAAGCGTTCCTTTTCCGATTAATAAAACCCGATCAGCCAGTGCTTCGATGTCCTGCATATCGTGAGTGGTAATGAGAACCGTGGTGTTATGCCTTTTGTTTTGATTTCGGATAAACTCTCTTACCGCCAGCTTCGAAACTGCATCAAGGCCAATGGTAGGTTCATCAAGAAACAAAATCTTTGGACTGTGAAGGAGAGAAGCGGCGATTTCGCAACGCATTCTCTGACCAAGGGATAACTGTCTGGCGGGAGTTTTTAAAAGTTCTTCCAGGGATAGAAGTCTAGTCAGTTCTTCTAAGTTTTCTTTGTAGGTTTGTGTTGGGATTTCGTAGATGTCTTTGAGAAGTTCATAAGAGTCAATAATGGGGACATCCCACCAAAGCTGGGTTCTTTGGCCAAATACAACGCCAATGTCCTTTACGTGCTCTTTGCGTTCCTTCCATGGAATGCGGCCATTAATGATACAGGTACCGTTATCCGGGGTAAGAATTCCGCTTAAAATTTTAATGGTAGAGCTTTTTCCTGCTCCATTCGGGCCGATATAGCCTACCATCTCTCCATCTCCTATGAAAAAGGAGATATCGGAAAGAGCATGGATGGTTTCACTCTCTCTGCGAAAAAGTGCTTTCATAGCTTCTAAAAAGCCGGCGCTTCTTCTTGCGACTTTAAAAGTCTTGTTCATGTGTTCCACTTGAATCATGTTAGTTCCTCCTGGTAGTAATATTTGGGAACGTGATCCTTCCGGCAGCGGACAGTAGGAGCTGTCTTAACTGGTTGGAGCGTTCTAATATCTTTCCAAGCGGCGAGCGCAGTCCGTTCGTGAAAGCGCTGTTCTCCAGGATTTATGTTCCTGGGGACTCTACCGTGGCATTAATATTCTCTTTTCTTGAAATTAGATGTGATAATAGAATTAGAAAAGGAATCTTAGTGTACCACTGTTAAAATAAGGTGTCAAGTACAGGCACAAAATTGCCTTGACAAAGAACTCAAGTATGATAATATAAACATATGAACAGTTATTCATATAATAATAGTAACAAAAGGAGGTACATTATGGAACCGGATCTAAAAAATAATAAGCCGGAATGTGATTTCGACCAATGCGATTTTATCTGCGTTCATGAAAGTGTTGTGAACCAAGTATTAAATGCAATGCCGAAAGAACAGGAGTTGCTTGACCTGGCTGATTTTTATAAAGTATTTGGTGATGCCACCAGAATTAAAATCCTTTATGTACTCAGCCAATCTGAGATGTGCGTTTGCGATGTTGCCAATCTTTTGCAGATGAGCCAGTCAGCCATTTCTCATCAGCTTAGAGTGTTAAAGCAGATGCGTCTGGTGAAGTTTCGTAGAGACGGAAAGACGGTTTTTTATTCTCTGGCAGATGGTCACATTGAGACTATATTGGCTCAGGGAATGGAGCATATCAGCGAATAATAATTAACTAAAATAAATGATTGAGGAGAGTGTAATAATATGAAAAGAATCGTTAAATTAGAAGGTTTATGTTGTGCCAACTGTGCAGCCAAGATTGAAGAAGGTGTTAAGAAGTTATCTGGAGTGGAGAGTGCTTCTTTAAGCTTTATGACTCAGAGATTGACCATGGAAGTTGAAGAAGATAAATCCGAAACGATTATGGAAGCAGCTAGAAAACTTGCAAACAAGATTGAGCCTGAAGCAGAATTTAAAATACTGCGGTAAGGCAAAAGGAGCTGCTATGACAAAGAAACAAAAAAAGATGGTGATCAGGCTTTTTACAAGCGCTGTATTTTTTGCAATTGGAATGGTGTTTGAAGGAAAGACTTCCTGGTACCTGATTCCGTTTATCATCTCATATCTTGCGGCAGGTTATGACGTTCCAATCAGAGCGATCCGAAGCATGAGAAATGGTCAGCTTTTTGACGAGAATTTTCTTATGTCCATTGCGACCTTTGGTGCCATTGCCATTGGTGCTATGGAAGAAGCCGTTGGCGTTATGCTGTTTTACCAGATTGGTGAACTTTTTAATGATTACGCAGTTAATAAATCCAGAAAATCCATTACAGAACTCATGGATATCAACCCGGAATATGCAAATCTCATAAGAGATGGAAAAGAAGAAAAAGTAGATCCTTATGAGGTAGAAGTAGGGGATACCATCGTTGTTAAGCCAGGAGAAAAAGTACCTCTTGATGGAATCCTCATAAAAGGAGCAGGTGAACTTGATACAAAGGCCCTTACTGGAGAATCCATGCCTGCTGAGGTAAAAGAGGGCGATGACATCATTAGTGGTTCCATTAACTTAAACAGCGTACTTGAAATTCAAGTGACAAAGCTGTTTGATGATTCTACGGTAGCAAAGATCTTAGAATTGGTGGAAAATGCAAGTTCTAGAAAAGCAAAAGCGGAGACATTTATCACTCGATTTGCAAGAGTTTATACTCCTGCGGTTGTGGTTTTGGCCCTGCTTCTAGCTGTGATACCTCCTCTTTTATTTGGTGGAAACTGGAATACCTGGATTTACCGTGCCTTAAGCTTTCTAGTCGTTTCCTGCCCATGCGCCCTGGTTATCTCTGTTCCTTTAAGCTTTTTTGGAGGTCTTGGTGCTGCATCAAGTCAGGGAATCCTCTTAAAAGGAAGCAACTACTTGGAATCCATGGCTTCTTTGGGCACCGTAGTATTTGATAAAACAGGCACACTTACCACTGGAAAATTTAAGGTAACAGAGATTGAAGCGGTTCAGGGATCAAAAGAAGAGCTTCTTAAACTGGCGGCTTTCGGAGAATTCCATTCCAATCACCCCATTGCCATATCCGTTAAGGAGGCTTATGGAGAGCCTTTAGATAAAGCTATGATTGGAACTGTGGAAGAGACTCCAGGTTATGGCATTCGATCCGAACTTTTGTTAGATGGAGAAACACGTGAGATCTCCGTTGGCAATATGAGACTCATGGAGCAACTACAAATTTTAGTTCCTGAGAATCAGGCCGTTATGGGTACTACCCTGTATGTAGCAGAAGAAACCACCTATCTTGGTTCTATCACCATATCCGATACAGTCAGAGAAGATGTTCCTATGGCCTTAAAGGGACTAAAAGCAGCTGGCGTTAAAAAACTAGTAATGCTTACTGGTGATAAACCAGAGGTTGGTCAAGCGGTAGGTGAAGCCTTAGGACTTGATGAAGTCCATGGTGGATTGTTACCAGGAGATAAAGTAGGTAAAGTTGAGGAACTCCTTAAGAATAAAGCGGAAGGAACCATGCTGGCTTTCGTAGGAGATGGTATCAACGATGCTCCTGTTTTGGCTCGGGCAGATGTAGGAATCGCCATGGGCGGAATTGGTTCAGACGCTGCAGTGGAAGCGGCAGATATCGTCATTATGACCGATGAACCTTCAAAGCTTACTGACATCATACTGATTGCTAGAAAAACAATGAAAATTGTGAAGCAAAATATTGTTTTTGCCATTGGCGTAAAGGTGATTATCCTCATATTAACAGCTCTGGGATTTGCCTCCATGTGGGCAGCCGTATTTGGCGACGTAGGCGTATCTGTCCTGGCTATTTTAAATGCGGTCCGGGCTTTAAAATATAAACTCAAAGATTAAAAAACATTGACAAATTTTTTGTTAGCTGTTATATTTTACACATATAAGGGTGGTGCAAAGACGGTCCATTAAAAGGCTGTGTTTGCTCACCCTTTTTTGGAGATACTTCCTATAGGATGTTTTGTTGTTTTTAAAGCAAATATGCTTTTTTAAGGAACGTAATGTGACAGAGAGTCCCTAGAAAAAGGACTCTTTATTCTAGAAATAAGAAAGGGAGATGTATTATGAGCAAATATAGCAAGGAAGATATATTCCGTATTGTAGAGGAAGAGGATGTGGAATTTATCCGTCTCCAGTTTACGGATATTTTCGGTATGATGAAGAATGTGGCAATTACTAAGAACATGCTTCCTAAGGCCTTAGACAACCGCTGCATGTTTGATGGTTCTTCTATCGAGGGCTTTATTCGAAGTGAAGAGTCTGATATGTATCTCCATCCAGATCTGGATACCTTTGAGATATTTCCATGGCGTCCTCAACAAGGGAAAGTGGCAAGACTGATATGCGATGTACACTGCCCGGATAAGGCTCCCTTTGAAGGTGATCCCAGATTTGTATTAAAAAAGGTACTTAAAAAGGCTCATGATATGGGATTTGTGTTTCAGGCTGGCCCAGAATGTGAATTCTTTCTTTTCCATACAGATGAAGAGGGAAAACCAACCACCCATACCCATGAAACCGCAAGTTATTTTGATGTAGCTCCCATTGACCAGGCAGAGAATGTTCGCCGTGATATGGTGATATCTTTAGAAGAGATGGGCTTTATGATTGAGGCCTCTCATCATGAGATCTCTCCGGGACAGCATGAGATTGATTTTCAATATGCAGAAGGCATTGTGACAGCAGATAACATTATGACCTTTCGATTGGCTGTGAAGTCTATCGCAAAACGTCATGGACTTCATGCCACATTTATGCCAAAGCCAAAGGCAGGAGTCAATGGTTCTGGTATGCACATTAATATGTCTCTTTCTGATTTAAACGGAAACAATGTATTTGCAGATGGGCAAGATGAGCAGGGATTAAGTAAGACTGCTTATGAGTTCATCGCAGGAATTCTCTATCATATGGAGAGCATGACAATTTTAACCAATCCACTTGTTAACTCTTATAAACGTCTGGTTCCAGGATATGACGCACCTGTTTATATTGCGTGGTCTGCGAAAGCAAACCGAAGTCAGCTCATTCGCATTCCTTCCTCCAGAGGGTCCAGTACTCGAATCGAGCTTCGCAGTCCAGATTCTGCTGTAAACCCATACCTTGCACTGGCAGCCTGTCTTGCCGCAGGACTTGATGGCATTGAAAAGGGAATGACTCCACCAGATAGTGTTGACAGCAATGTCTTTGGCATGCCTGAGGAGGAGATTCAAAGCAGAGGAATCAAACAGCTTCCAGAGACTCTGGGAGAAGCAATTGAGGCATTCCGCAAAGACGAATTTGTGAAGGAAGTATTAGGAGAGCATATATTCACCAAATATCTGGAAGCAAAGGAAGCTGAGTGGCGCATGTTCCGTGCCCAAGTAACTGACTGGGAAGTAGAAGAATACCTGTATAAGTATTAACTTTTGTATCCCTGATACAGCTATCTGGAGGTGAGAGTGTTTGACCAATGTGATTGTGGCATTTTCCAAAGCGGAGGATGCGAAAAATATAAAGAATATTCTTATGAAAAACGGCTTTTCGGTCTCCGCAGTTTGCACCTCTGGTTCACAAACGGTCAACAGTGCAGATGAACTTGGAAGCGGAGTTGTGGTCTGCGGATGCAGATTTGCAGACATGGTTTATCAGGAAATTTACGAATGCCTTCCTTCTGGAATGCAGATGCTTTTGGTGGCCTCTCCAAGCCAGTGGTCTGGAAGAGTGCCAGATGATATGGTTTGCCTAGGACTCCCCTTAAAGGTTCAAGATCTTGTAAGTACTCTGGGAATGATGCTTGAAACTCTCGCAAGAAGGCGCAAGAAATTAAAAAACCAGCCAAAAGAGCGGAGCCGGGAAGAAGCAGAGATGATTCAACAGGCAAAGGAGCTTTTGATGGAGCGAAACCACATGTCGGAAACAGAAGCGCACCGATACATCCAAAAGTGCAGTATGGACAGCGGGACCAACATGGTGGAGACCGCTCAAATGATCATGAGTTTGATTAATCAATAAGAATTGAGGAAATAGTTATGAAATTTACAAAAATGCAGGGAATTGGTAATGATTATGTATACATCAATTGCTTTGAGGAAACGGTTCCTGATCCGGTAGAGCTTTCTAAATTGGTAAGCGACCGCCATTTTGGGATTGGTTCTGATGGTCTGATTCTTATTTGCCCCTCCGAGGTTGCGGACTGTCGCATGCGCATGTTCAATGCAGATGGATCAGAAAGTGCCATGTGTGGCAATGGGATACGTTGTGTGGGAAAATATGTGTTTGACCATAAGTTAGTGGATAAGACTGAATTTGATGTTGAGACAGATGCAGGAATCAAGCATTTAAAGATTACTGAGGAAAATAACAAAGCGGTTAAGATCACCGTTGACATGGGAATACCTGAGGTCACCAGCACTCTGCCAGAACCAATTGTAATTGATGGTAAGGATTATGAATTTATCGGAATATCCGTAGGTAACCCTCATGCCGTTTACTTTATGGATCATATCAATGAACTGGATCTTGAATCCATTGGTCCTTCATTTGAATTCCATGAACGATTTCCGGAACGGACGAATTCAGAGTATATTGAAGTAAAGAGCCGAGACTATATCCGAATGAGGGTATGGGAAAGAGGAAGTGGAGAGACCTGGGCCTGTGGTACGGGAGCAACTGCCAGCGCAGTAGCCTCCGTGCTTAGTGGACGGACTGAAAATACGGTAGAAGTAGAATTAAAGGGCGGCAATCTGACCATCTTCTGGGACAGAGAAAAGAGCGGTCATGTATTTATGACCGGTCCTGCCGTGGAAGTATTTGAAGGGGAATTTGACATAACGAATCTATAAGATAAAGCAGGAGGAACCCATGGTTAAGGTAAATGAAAATTATTTAAAGTTTCCGGGAAGCTATTTGTTTTCCACAATTGCAAAAAAAGTGAATGCATATATGATTGAAAATCCTGATAAGAAGGTAATACGCCTTGGTATTGGCGACGTGACAATGCCTTTATCATCTGCGATTGTAGAAGCTCTTCACGGAGCAGTGGATGAGATGGGAGCAGCAGAAACATTTCACGGCTATGCGCCGGATCTTGGATATGGATTTTTAAGAGAGACCATTGCAAGAGAAGATTATAGTTCAAGAGGATGCCGGATTGAAGCCGATGAGATTTTTGTTTCTGACGGCGCAAAAAGCGACTGTGGCAATATTCAGGAAATATTTGACGAGAGCAGCATTATTGCAGTCTGTGATCCTGTGTATCCAGTCTACGTAGATTCCAACGTTATGGCAGGTAGAACTGGAACCTACGATGAAGTGACTGGGAAATGGAGCAAGGTGGTTTACATGCCTTGTACAGCAGAAAATGGGTTTGTACCAGAGCTTCCAACAGAGGCAGCAGATCTTATCTACTTATGTGTTCCAAACAATCCTACTGGCACCACTTTAACCAGAGACCAGTTAAAGGTATGGGTGGATTACGCCAATGAGACAGGCGCAGTGATTCTTTATGATGCCGCTTATGAAGCCTATATTGCTGAGGATAATATCCCTCACTCTATTTATGAGATTGAAGGGGCGAAAACCTGTGCCATTGAATTCCGTTCTTTCTCAAAGAATGCTGGATTTACTGGAGTTCGTCTTGGATTTACCGTAGTGCCAAAAGAGCTGATTCGTGGAGGAGTTGCCCTGCACGCATTGTGGGCAAGACGTCATGGAACCAAATTCAACGGTGCTCCTTATATCATTCAAAAGGCTGGTGAGGCAGTTTACTCAGAAGCTGGTAAAGCGCAGCTAAAAGAGCAGGTAGCCTATTATATGAGAAATGCCAGGGTTATTTACGATGGCTTAAAGGAAGTTGGCTGTGAGGTTTATGGAGGTGTCAATGCTCCATATATCTGGCTTAAGGTACCAAAGGGAATGACCTCCTGGGAATTTTTCGATCTGCTTTTAAAGGAAGCCAGCGTCGTTGGAACTCCTGGAAGCGGATTTGGACCAAGTGGAGAAGGATATTTCCGACTCACTGCTTTTGGAACGTATGAAAATACAAAGGAAGCTATGGAAAGACTTAAAAAAATGCCTTCCTTAATAAAATAAATATTGACAAGTATTTGATAATTAGATATTATTAAAATTAGAAAAGATATATAAGATAACGGCTAAAAATATAAGAACAAAAGCGTTCAGTACTTAGGAAGTACTGGCGCTTTTTTTATTTCAAGGAGGAAGATATGGACGATATTGATAAGAAAATAGTGCAGACCCTGCAAAGGAATGCCAGAGCATCCTTAAAGAATATAGCAGAAAATACTTTTTTATCCTCACCTGCGGTTTCTTCCAGAATTGAGAAGCTGGAACGGGAAAAAATCATAACCGGATACCATGCAAGCGTAGACCCAATGAAGCTTGGTTACCACATCACTGCATTTGTAAATCTGGATGTATCTCCAGTGGATAAGCTTCAATTTTATTCTTCCATGGAGTCTATCCCAAATGTACTAGAATGCAATTGTGTGACAGGAGATTTCTCCATGCTGATTAAAGTCGCTTTTGAAAGCACCATGGAACTTGATGTATTTATCGGGCAGCTTCAAAAGTATGGAAAAACCAGCACTCAGATTGTGTTCTCAACTCCAGTAGGTCCAAGAGGCGTGGATGTGATGGCAGAACTGTAAGAAAAAAAGTATAAAAATAATTAAAAAAGTGGTACTTGAGATGCTTCTCTCACATAAGTTATACAATAGAGATATGTGAAAGGAGTTTTTCTTTTGGCTGAGAGACAGATCGTAGTGATAGATGCCGGCCACGGCGGTGCAGATCCAGGTGCGACCTATAACGGACGGCAAGAAAAGGATGATAATTTAAAGCTTGCGCTGGCAGTAGGTAAAGTTCTTGCAAACAACGGACTTGATGTTAGATTTACAAGAACTGACGATACCTATAATACACCTCTTGAAAAAACCATGATGGGAAATGATGCAGAAGCTGATTTCTTTGTTTCCTTACACCGCAATGCGATGCCTGTTCCTGGATCCGGTTCCGGGGTGGAAGTCCTTGTATTTGAAAACCAGGGCACACAGGCTATGCTGGCAAAAAACATTATGGAAGCCTTAAGTAAGACCGGATTTAGTGAAATAGGAGTCATTGAACGCCCGGGGTTGGTAGTTCTTAGAAGGACAAATATTCCGGCGGTTATGATAGAAGCTGGGTTCATAGACAATGAGGCAGATAATTACTTGTTTGATCAGAAGTTTGATGAGATTGCACAGTCAATTGCAGATAGTATCTTAAAGACGATTCAAGATAAATCAGAATCTGAAGTGGAATATTACCAGGTTCAAACCGGAGCGTATCGGGTTCGTTCTCTTGCGGAAGCTCAGGTCAATGATTTAAAAGCCCAGGCATTTCCAGCCTTTGTAGTGATGGAAGATGGACTCTACAAGGTTCGGGTAGGCGCCTTCCGCAATGTTGACAATGCGGCACGTATGGAGCAGGCCCTCAGGCGGTACGGATATAATACATTTATGGTTAAAAGGCCGGCTGTATATTGACACTTATGGGTCGCCGGGACGAAGGCTTTATGAGAAAGGCCCCGCCCCTGCGGCTTTTTTTGTATTTCAGCTTGACAAACCGTCTCTCTTCCCGTAATGTCTGAATCAGAAAGAAAGACAAGGAGAGACAACATGATTAAGGCAGTTATATTTGATATGGATGGGGTTTTAATTGACAGCGAAGGCATCTATCTCACATACCAGCTTGATTTCGCAAGGACAAAAAATCCTGCTGTAAAAATGGAGCAGCTTTATCCCATGGTGGGCGCGACAAAGAAGGATTCCTGGGAAGTAGTAGAACGGGCAGTGGACAATGGACAAACCTGGGAGGAGCTACGGGAGGAATTTAGAAAACGGGATATCTATGAGGAGATTGATTACCGAGAGTTATACCGGAAGGAAGCGACTGAGGTTCTTGCATTTCTTAAAGAAGAGGGCTGCAAACTGGCGCTTGCCTCCTCCACTCACTTGGAACTGGTGGAGCATGTGTTAGAGGTAAATGGCATACGGAGTTATTTTGAGACCGTTGTCAGCGGCAATCAGTTTAAAAAGAGTAAACCAGATCCTGAAATCTATCTACATACAGCAAGATGCCTCGGTGTTAAGCCGGAGGAATGTATGGCGGTTGAGGATTCCACCATTGGTATTACGGCGGCCCACAGGGCAGGTATGAAAATTGCGGCCATAATAGATGAACGGTACGGCTTTGATCAGAGTCTGGCAGATTACCGACTTACACGGCTAAAAGATGTATTAGAAGCGGTGAAAAAGGCATAGGATATGATATACCAAGAAGTTTGGGAGGAATTACTTGAAGTATATCAATGAGCTATTAAAGGGTGTTATCATAGGCGTAGCAAACATACTTCCAGGGATTAGTGGAGGAATGCTTGCTATCACTATGGGAGTATACGATACGATTATCCATGCAGTGACACAGCTATTTAAGGAGCCAATAAAAAGTATAAGAACTCTGTTTCCCTATGGAATCGGGGCTGTAGCAGGTATTGTGTTCCTTTCTCTTGCCTTTGAATATCTATTTCATACATATCCCCTACAAACAAAGCTGTCATTTTTAGGTTTGATTGGTGGTGGGCTTCCTACTCTGTTTCAAAAGTCCTTTAATAAGGAACATCCAGACCGGAATAAAGGTGTTTTAACAGCCGCAATTACCTGCGGAGTCGTTATTTTAATCACGTTCGTAGCAGAGACTGTGATTGCATCGGGAAGAGACACAGGGATGGCTGTTTTAACAGGAGTCGATTATCTTACCTCAGGAAAATTTTGGGTGATTACCTTGTTTTTTGTAGGCTTGCTGGCGGCGGCTACGATGATTGTTCCGGGAGTCAGTGGTTCCATGATTATGATGATGCTGGGATTTTATGAACCCATTCTTCAGACCAACAATGCGTGTATCCGGGCATTAACCACAATGAATGTTTCGAGTTTATTTCTTAATATCCTGGTCCTGGTCCCATATTTTATAGGTATGGCTTTTGGGATATTTCTTTTTGCAAAAGTGGTTGAGCGGCTCTTAACCAAACATGAATGCCAGATGTACCGGATTATCATTGGTCTTGTATTTTCATCCCCATTTGTTATCTTGTGGGATGTCAATTGGAAGAGTGTAGAACTTTATGCACTTTTGGGTGGAATATCTCTTGCTCTACTTGGATATGTAGCTGCAGATCTTTTAGGTGGAGAAGGTTAACTATATTATAAACAAAAAGAAAGCTCTCTCTCATACATTNNAATGTATGAGAGAGAGCTTTCCTTTTTGTTGCAAGAACAAAGAAATCTATGAATATTCGGCAATCCTTGTGATTCCAACATAAATATGAGAGATTCGGTACCAGGTAGCAAAATCAATGACTCCGGTTACGGGTAGTTTGAAAATCTTTTGAAACTGACGGACGGCCTCCGCTGTTTGCTCACCAAAAACGCCGTCAGCCGTGATTTTAGGAATTGCAGTATAAACACCTGCTATGACAGATAGCTGATCCTGAACCTGCTGTACCTTTTCTCCAGTGGCCCCAATGGTAAGGTTATAGCCTGGGAAGGAAGATGGAACGCCTGAGACTTGTTCCGCCGTGTTAATGTACATATCGCTTCCATAAAAATTTCTTAAAATCTGGATCGCAGTATAGCCCTGCTCGCCAAGTGTATTGCTACCCCATTGTGTCATCCAATTTGGACACTGAACGCGTTGCCCGTCGCAGTACTGGGTGAGAATTGGCTGTCTGATTCCAGGTCTGGATAGGTAACTATTAAAGATCTCATCTACAACCTCAGATATACTTTCATATATGTTGCGTTCCCGAATCCATTTGTGGTCAAAGGCAGTAGAAGAGGTGATGGTAAAATCATATCCCTGGTTTCGGTACCATTCTGTATAGACCCGGTTTAATGTAAAGCTCATAATTGCTAAAACATTGGCAATAATGGTTTCTCTTGGCCATGTGGCATAGATTTCACTGGAAGCCACATTTTTAATGTATTCCCCATAAGGCACATAATAGTTGGGGGCGGTCGGATCGGTAGGAACTCCGTCATGTACAATAATGGTTTGGGGTACCACAACCCTGCTAAGTACGATTTCGCCGGTTTCTGCAACAGGCTTTACTTCTGATTCCGCTATTTTAGGAGGATAACTCCCATATAGAGTATGATCCGGAATAACGATGGGTACATCTGGAAATACTTCATCTTCGATGGGAGTCATTCGAACCGGTTGAAGAGCGATGGTATCTGCAAGTATTTGCGTACCTGAGATAGCAACAGGTTCAAATCCTGGTGCCCGGATCAAAAGCGTGTATTCAGAGTAGGGCTGGATCAGGCTGGGAGAACGGCTTAATTCCACAGGAGGAGCTGCTAGGCTGACTTCCTCTGTCTGACCGGAAGAATCGGTGACGACCTGCTCCAATGAGCTTTCAGGATCTCCTGTATAGGAAATGGAAATTTCTGCATCGGGTATGGGAAAATTGGTTTCCGCAGAGACCACATTAATCTGAAGAAGACCAGTTGAATTGTTCTCCTGCGTACTATATGTTTGGTATGGAATCATGGAATGCCCCTTATATAAATAATTATTATAAATATATTACAATAGAAATGGAATCATTACAAAAGTCCCCGCAGATTGGGAGAAATCCATTCTGCGGGGGACTTTTTAGAAAAATGATGTTTTTGGTTCATGGAATATAGATTCCACATAATTGCGCATTTCATTTCGGCTTTCTATGCTTCTTGCGCCGTCAATAATGGAGTTTCTCTGAGTTTCAGGAAGTCCTGCAAAACGGTTTAGTATTTCTGAGTGCTGAGCTAATTCCATGGTAAATCCAATGGGCAGATCACTGTTGTCTATCATATTCATCACCTCCATTCTATTTTCCCCGAATTGTCTCTAAAGTATACTGTGAAATATGATTCAAAGGATGGAAACGCATAATTATGCACCGTTTTCATCATATGATACTAAATATTCAAATAATATGTATAAAATTTAATAAAAAAAATACGAAAAAACAGTTGAAAAATGTCACAGGATAATGTATAATCTATTCAATTTGGGCTGATATTAGACAGCTCAAAACCATACAATTAAGAAAGGATTGGGACTTTGCGTATGAAAGCTTTTTTAATACTGGAAGACGGTACTGTGTTTACGGGAACAAGCATTGGTTCTACAAGGGAAGTTATTAGTGAGATTGTATTTAATACTTCCATGACAGGTTATTTGGAAGTTCTCACAGACCCTTCCTATGCGGGGCAGGCAGTAGTCATGACTTATCCGTTGATCGGTAATTACGGGATATGTCAGGAAGATATGGAATCATTAAAACCGTGGCCAGATGGCTACATTGTCAGAGAATTATCTAGAATGCCCAGCAACTTTAGAAGCGAGGGTACCATTCAGCATTTCTTAGAAGAAAATAACATTCCAGGTATCAGTGGTATCGATACAAGAGCCCTAACAAAAATCTTAAGAGAAAAAGGTACGATGAACGGCATGATTACAACCGATGAAGGTTTTGATCTCAATGACGTCACTTCACGTATGAAAAAATATGGAGTTACAGGTGTAGTTAAGGCAACCACTTGTAAGGAAAGCCATGTTCTTCCTGGTAGCGGGAAGAAAGTTGCACTTTTAGATTTGGGCGCCAAAAAGAACATTGCACGCTCATTAAATGAGAGAGGGTGTGAAGTGACTGTGTATCCTGCTCTTACAAAAGCAGAAGACATACTTGCTGCAAATCCAGACGGAATCATGTTATCAAACGGACCTGGTGATCCAAAGGAGTGTACAGAGATCATTGCTGAAATTAAAAAGCTATATGATTCTAACGTACCGATCTTTGCTATCTGCCTGGGGCATCAGCTTATGGCCCTTGCGACAGGAGCGGATACTCATAAGTTAAAGTATGGACACAGAGGTGGAAACCACCCGGTAAAGGATCTGGAAACAGGACGTGTTTATATTTCTTCCCAGAACCATGGATATGTGGTAGATGTAGATACCATGGATCCTTCCGTAGCAGTTCCTGCTTTTGTTAATGTCAATGACGGAACCAATGAAGGATTAAAATACACCAACAAAAACATATTTACAGTTCAATATCACCCGGAAGCTTGTCCTGGACCTCAGGATTCCAGTTACTTATTTGATCGTTTCATAAAGATGATGGAGGAGGGGAAATAATGCCGAAAATTCAGGATATTAAAAAAGTGCTCGTTCTCGGATCCGGTCCGATCATCATTGGTCAGGCTGCAGAATTTGACTACGCTGGAACACAGGCCTGCCGTTCCTTACGAGAGGAAGGCGTGGAAGTAGTTTTATTAAACTCAAACCCTGCTACCATTATGACAGATAAAGATATTGCAGATAAGGTATACATTGAACCTCTTACGGTTGAAGTGGTAGAGCAGCTTATCTTAAAAGAGAAACCAGATAGTGTACTACCTACTCTTGGTGGACAGGCAGGCTTAAACCTGGCCATGGAGTTAGATGACAGTGGATTCTTAAAAAAGCATAACGTGCGACTCATTGGAACCACCGCTCTTACCATTAAAAAGGCGGAAGACCGTGAGATGTTTAAAGACACCATGGAAAAAATCGGTGAGCCGGTTGCTCCTTCTGATATCGTTGAGAATGTAGAAGATGGTTTAAGAGTTGCAAAAGAGATTGGATATCCGATCGTACTGAGACCAGCCTATACCATGGGAGGTTCCGGCGGTGGTATCGCTGAAAATCCGGCACAGTGCCGTGAGATTTTGGAAAACGGACTTCGTTTAAGCCGTGTGGGACAGGTTCTTGTAGAACGTTGCATCGCTGGCTGGAAAGAGGTTGAATATGAAGTAATGCGTGATGGTGCTGGAAACGTGATTACCGTATGTAATATGGAAAACATTGATCCTGTAGGCGTTCATACCGGCGATAGCATCGTTGTGGCTCCTTCCCAGACGCTAGGGGATAAGGAATACCAGATGCTTCGTACTTCCGCGTTAAATATCATCAGTGAGCTTGGAATCACAGGCGGTTGTAATGTTCAGTATGCCCTTCACCCAGAAAGTTTTGAATACTGCGTAATCGAGGTAAATCCTCGTGTAAGCCGTTCATCGGCCCTGGCATCGAAGGCGACTGGATATCCAATCGCTAAGGTAGCAGCTAAGATCGCCTTAGGTTATACCTTAGACGAAATCAAGAATGCGGTGACTAAGAAAACTTATGCAAGCTTTGAGCCAATGCTTGATTACTGTGTTGTTAAGATGCCAAGACTTCCTTTTGATAAATTCTTAGGTGCCAAAAGAACCCTTGGAACCCAGATGAAAGCAACTGGTGAGGTTATGAGTATCTGTACCAATTTCGAAGGCGGTTTAATGAAAGCAATCCGTTCCTTGGAACAGCACGTAGACAGTCTGATGTCTTATGACTTTACCGGGCTTTCCGACGAAGAGCTGACAGAAACGCTTCATCTGGTAGATGATCGGAGAATCTGGGTCATAGCAGAAGCGCTCAGAAGAGAATTTTCCTATGAGAAGATTCATGAGATTACAAAAATCGATTTCTGGTTCATTGATAAACTTGCAATCCTTGTGGAGATGGAAGTGGCTCTTAAAAAAGGTCCACTTACCACAGAATTGTTAAAAGAGGCAAAAAGGCTGGAATTCCCTGATACAGTGATTTCCACACTGACAGGAGTTTCTGTTGAAGAGATTCATCAAAAAAGAAATGATAACGGAATTATACCGGCATTTAAAATGGTAGATACTTGTGCGGCAGAGTTTGCAGCTGAGACTCCTTATTATTACTCCTGCTTTGGAAGTGAGAATGAAGCCATTCAAACTTCTGGAAAGAAAAAGGTTCTTGTTCTTGGTTCCGGTCCGATCCGTATCGGTCAGGGTATTGAGTTTGATTACTGCTCTGTTCACAGCACCTGGAGTTTTAGCAAAGAAGGGTACGAAACAATTATCGTAAACAACAACCCGGAAACGGTAAGTACTGATTTTGATATTGCAGATAAGCTTTATTTTGAGCCACTGACACCGGAAGATGTAGAAGGTATTGTTAATGTAGAAAAGCCTGATGGAGCTGTGGTACAGTTTGGCGGACAGACTGCCATTAAGCTGACAGAAGCGTTAATGAAGATGGGAGTTCCCATTCTTGGAACGGCAGCAGAAGATGTAGATGCAGCAGAAGACAGAGAACTGTTTGACAAGATCTTAGAAGAATGTGAGATTCCAAGACCAGCAGGACACACGGTATATACTGCAGAAGAAGCGAAAGTAGCGGCAAATAAGCTGGGCTATCCTGTACTTGTAAGGCCTTCCTATGTACTGGGTGGTCAGGGAATGCAGATTGCTATATCCGATGAAGATGTAGAAGAATATATTGCAATCATCAACTTAATTGCCCAGGAGCACCCGATCCTGGTGGATAAGTATATCATGGGAAAAGAGATTGAAGTAGATGCAGTCTGTGATGGACAAGACATTTTAATTCCTGGAATTATGGAGCACATCGAGCGTGCAGGTGTCCATTCCGGAGATAGTATTTCCGTATATCCGTCTCAAAGCATTGACGAAGAAGTGAAGGAAAAGCTGGTGGAATATACCAGGAGGCTGGCAAGAGCCCTTCATGTAAAAGGAATGATCAACATTCAGTTTATCGTTTGCGGAAGTGATGTGTATGTAATTGAAGTAAATCCCCGTTCTTCCCGTACCGTACCATACATCAGTAAGGTAACAGGTATCCCAATCGTATCCTTAGCGACTCAGGTAATCTGTGGTCATACCATTAAAGGGCTTGGTTATGAACCAGGACTTCAGCCGGAAGCGGATTACATTGCAGTTAAGATGCCGGTATTCTCCTTTGAGAAGATTCGTGGCGCTGACATCAGCCTTGGACCAGAGATGAAATCCACAGGTGAGTGTCTAGGAATTGCAAAGACCTTTAATGAGGCTTTGTATAAGGCGTTCGCAGGAGCAGGCATCAAGCTTCCAAAGCATAAAAATATGATTATTACAGTTAAGGATTCTGACAAAGAAGAGATCATTGAAATTGCTAGAAGATTTCAGGCACAGGGCTATAAGATTTTCTCCACATCTGGTACTGCTAAGGTATTAAATGACAACGGAGTAAAGGCACTTATGGTCCGCAAGCTGGAACAGGAATCTCCAAATCTCATGGATTTAATCCTTGGTCATGAAATTGACCTTGTCATTGATACACCTCCTCAAGGTGCTGATAGAAGCAAGGACGGGTTCGTTATCCGTAGAAATGCCATTGAAACTGGCGTAACCGTTCTCACTTCCTTGGATACGGCAGCAGCCTTAGTAACAAGTATGGAGAACAGAGCAAAAGAATTGACCCTCATTGATATTGCACAGGTAAAAAATGTATAAAGGATTGTGATTTTATGATATTTTACATCAACAAACAGGCGGTAGAAATTAAAACTAGATTTGAGAACGCACCACTGACTTCACCCAATGAGGCATGTGCAGCTATGGGAATGCTCTATAAGATATACGGACTTTCTATTCCCGTAAAACGGGAAATGGTAAGCCAAATGAAAGAGGATTTTCATGGAGCGGTGAAAAATCTTCCTGTCCCGTCGGAGTTTGCTGCAAAGATAATAACACTTTTAGATGAATATTATAAAGATGATCCGGTTACCGATGAGATATATGAGCTTCTTAAATACAGTTACGAAGAACAGAGATAACACATTAATATAGAAGAAAGTCCGAAAGATGCAGTGTTTGCATCAACGGACTTTCTTTTTTTATTGATCTGCTGGCTTTTTTACAAACTGTTTATCAAATTCAGGGTTGAAGTAGTAGAAATTCTTTGCATCCAGGTCAGATTTTATTTTTTCAAGAGCTTCTCCAAATCTTTGGAAATGAACCACTTCTCTAGCCCGTAAGAATTTAAGCGGTTCTCTTACAGAAGGATCCGGGATGATCCGAATTAAGTTGTCGTAGGTGGTTCTGGCTTTTTGTTCAGCGGCTAAATCTTCAATCAAATCTGTGATGGCATCCCCTTTTGACTGGAATTCACATGCATTAAAAGGCACTCCTGCAGCAGCAGTAGGCCAAAGTCCTGTTGTGTGGTCCACATAATAAGCGTCAAATCCGGCTGTTTTCGCCTGCTCTACGGAAAGATTCTTGGTAAGCTGATAGATAATAGAACATATCATTTCCAAATGTCCTAGCTCTTCTGTACCAATGTCAGTTAATAGCCCGCCAACTTCTTTGCATGGCATGGTGTATCTTTGGGAAAGATATCGCATAGAAGCAGCTAATTCTCCATCTGGTCCGCCAAATTGGCTAATAATAAGTGACGCAGTTTTTGGACAGGTTTCTTTGATGTTTACAGGAAACTGTAATCTTTTTTCATAGGTCCACATTATAAAGTTCCTCCTTCCCATGGCAACGGGCCATCCGACCAGGTAAAATGTCTCTGACCTGGATATTTTGTCTTTGTCTGGCTTTTGTTGTTTGTATCAGGACATATACAGTTCATGGTTAGAGGTTCGAAGTTCTCGGCATAAGTTTGTAAGAGCTGCTTTCGTTGTTCCATGGCCTGCTTAAACGCATCAAGCGCATTTTCATCCAAAGGGTGAGTGTCCAAATATAAATTTAAATCATTGACCGTAAAACTAATTTCATTGATTTGTTGAAGAAGATTACATCGGTCTGCCATTACAAATCACCTCCTGTAACGTAAAAAGGAAGGTTAAGACATGGGAAAATTGTTCCATTCTTTAAAGCAGATGCGGGGTCATATGGTTGTTCCCAAGGCTGCATGGGTACGGTGGCAATTGCAAGGGGAACAAATTCCGTTGGTGTTGCAGGACTTCTTTTTGGCATTTCAGTATCACTAGAAGAAATTTTGTTCATCATAACGCTCCTTTCAAAGCTGACTTAATAACTTCTTTTTTATTATGAACATAAAAAAAAATATTACGTGACTAAAATTCTCCCATATTAACCACTGTCATGTTATTGTAATAAATGGAAAAATGAAATATAATAAAAGTGGACGAGAGAAGAAAGACAGGATAAGGGAAAACAATTAAAGACGGGAGAATAGGGTTTTGAGTGACAAAAAATTTGCAGTTTTAATTGATTCAGATAATATTTCAGCGAAGTATATTACATGTATTCTGGATGAGATGACACGTTATGGTGTTATTACCTACAAAAGGATCTACGGAGATTGGACAAGCGCCCAGATGGGTAAATGGAAGATGGAGCTTTTGGAAAATTCCATAACTCCAATTCAACAGTTTTCCAATACCGTTGGAAAGAATGCTACTGATTCTGCACTTATTATTGATGCCATGGATCTGCTTTATACAGATCATGTGGATGGATTTTGCATCGTCTCTAGTGATAGTGATTTCACCCGATTGGCAAGTAGACTTCGGGAATCTGGAAAAGAAGTCATTGGCATGGGCGAAGAAAAAACCCCCAAATCCTTCCGTGCAGCCTGTACGGTTTTTACGAATCTGGAAGTCCTTCTTGATCAAGATGAAGAAGGTACCGGAGGCGGAGCTATCGGCAAAGAAGTGATTGAACAGGACATTGCTTCTATTATATTAGAGAATGATGATAAGAATAAGGCGACAGGGCTAGGAGAGATTGGCAATCGACTTGTGAAGAAGTATTCTGATTTTGACGTAAGAAATTATGGATACAGCTCCCTCTCTAAATTTTTGGAAGAGATGGATAACTTTGAACTGAGAAAGTCTAATAACGTAGTTACCGTCCGAATTAAGGATAATCGCACCAAGCGTCAGGAGCTTGATGATTATGCTGTCAAACTTGTAAAAGGCTCTGGTAAAAGCGGTATGGAGCTGGCGGCTTTGGGCAATGGAATGCATCGGAAATTTGCAGACTTTAAGGTAAAGGATTATGGATATTCCACTTTTTCAAAATTTGTCCACAGCATTTCCTCTTTGGAAGTGCGTGAGAATAAGAATAATAGTAAAGCAGTTTTTTTGAAATAGTATTGAATAAGATAGAAAGGCTGTCCGGGAATGTTTCCAGGGCGGCCTTTCTACTTCTAAATTCAATTATAAAGAATTATTTTGTCTTTTATTGGGTGCAAAATAAGGCGTAAAACCACCCAGAAATCAGGGTTTTGGAAGAAAAAAGAAAAAAGAAAAAAATTGACAAAAAAGTGTTGACAATTAATACAATTCATATTATACTAATGAAGCAGTCGGGAACGAGAGTAAAAAAGTCCTGATAAGCACTGGGATCTTAGCTCAGCTGGGAGAGCATCTGCCTTACAAGCAGAGGGTCACAGGTTCGAGCCCTGTAGGTCCCACTGATAGACAAGCGTCTATCAAACAAATTCATATGGCGGAATAGCTCAGTTGGCTAGAGCACACGGTTCATACCCGTGGTGTCGAGAGTTCAAATCTCCCTTCCGCTACTAAAGGAAACACATTGGAAGTCTGATGTTAAAGTCGGGTTCAATGTGTTTTTTGTTTTGCAAATGGGTTTTTTGGGAAGCAAATTGGCCGGTATCAGAGACACTGGCCAAAGTATTTCGTGTGTTTAGTTTTGCGTTTCAATTACCTGGGAAGCACTGTATGTGTCAGTTTTTGTTACATCATAAAACTTGATCCAGTAAAAGTTATTATGATATACGGCGCCAAGTTCTTCTTTGCTTCCAAACCAGTCAACATATTGAATCCAGCCTCCATAAGGGGCTCCTGCTGGTTCCTGAGTGGTTGGATCGATTGGGTTTTTGCAGATTCCGTTGTCAGCAAGTTCAAACCAACCGTTTGGAAGCTCAACGAAGCCGCCCTGAGCATAACCGACTTCATTAAAATAATACCAATTTTCACCAACTTTTGTCAGCTTGTTTGCGGGATAGGTACCATCGTCATTCTGATACCACCATCCCTGATCATTCTTTTTCCAATCCCCTGCATATGCAGTAATACTGAATGCTACGGTCAATATCGCAGCGGCGAGAAACAGATAAACTTTTCTCATGTGAAATACCCCCATTTTATTTTTTTAAAATTGCTACAGGTGATAAACCTGACAGACATATATATAATTATTATATAAAAAGTCAAGAAGAAGCGCAATATAAACTTGATAATATAAAGATAAAAATAATAAAGTTAATATTTCTTTATATTCTGTCAAGTACCGCCGAGCTTTTCCCTTTTTTTTATATTCATTTCTCCTGTTTTATGATATACTATCAAATAGCAAAAAGTGGAGGGATCCCATGTACTATTTTATTGTAAACCCCAACTCACGCTGCGGACGTGGACAAAATACCTGGAATAAACTTGAGGAAACCATAAAGGAATCCGGTATAGAGTATGAAGTTTATTTTACAGAGAAGCCGGGAGATGCAAGAATCTATGCCGGCAAATTAACAAATGGATGTAAAGAATCCAATGTGATTGTTGCCGTAGGCGGAGATGGAACAGTGAACGAGATCTTAGACGGACTTTGCTTTTGCGGTTCGATAACTTTAGGGTATATTCCGGCTGGATCCGGTAATGATTTGGCAAGAAGCTTAAAACTACCAAGGAACCCGGTCCGTTGTTTGGAGAGGATCTTGCATCCGAAATACTTTAAATTAATGGATTACGGGGTTATTACCTATGGGGATGGAGAAGTAGCACATCGACGGTTCATTGTAAGTGCAGGAATCGGCATGGATGCGGCTGTTTGTCATAATATATTGTTTTCAAAATCAAAGGGACTGCTTCATAAGCTTCATATAGGAAGGCTGGCTTATCTTTTAATCGGAATCAAGCAGCTTGCTCTGGCGAAGCCATCAAAGGGTCATATTTTAATAAACGGCGTTCAGAAGGTAGAATTTAATCACGTGTATTTTATATCCGCCCACATTCATCCATATGAAGGCGGCGGGTTTAAGTTTGCACCTGGTGCAAGTTTTGAAGATGGGAAGCTTACGGTCTGTATTATGAATAATAGAAAGAAGCGTAAGCTTGTTCCGGTACTGGCTTGCTCCTTGTTAGGTATGAAGATACCCAATACTGGGATTCGTTTTTATACTTGTGAGGAAATTGCCATTCATATGGAGCATCCCATGGCAGTTCATACAGACGGAGAAAGTTGTTTTTGTCAAAAGGATGTACAGATTCGATGTATTAGTAAAAAATTGCGGGTGATTGTTTAACTGTGAATGTATATATATAGAAGAAAGGAATAATTATGAGAATTGGACAGGGATATGATGTTCATAAATTAGTAGAAGGAAGAGATCTTATCATTGGAGGCGTAACGATTCCATATGAAAAAGGATTGTTAGGTCATTCTGATGCAGATGTGCTGGTTCATGCTGTTATCGACGCGCTTTTTGGCGCTGCGGCAATGGGAGATATCGGAGAGCATTTTCCCGATAAGGATCCGGCATATAAAGATGTATCCAGTATTGAGTTATTAAAGCAGGCAGGAAAGCTTTTGGAGGAAGGCGGCTATATCATTGAGAATATTGATGCTACCATCATTGCTCAGAAACCAAAGCTTCTGTCCTATCGTCCCAAGATGGTGGAGAATATTGCAGATGCACTGAATCTGCCAGTGGGCAAGGTAAATGTAAAGGCGACTACGGAAGAGGGGCTAGGTTTTACCGGAAGTGGAGAAGGCATCTCTGCTCAGGCCATCACCCTTCTTACCTCTGTGGAAGATTATTGTTTTGATGACAAGATCATGTCTTCAGGTTGCGAAGGCTGTTCAGGAGGCTGCTGCGGGAGATAGAGAACAATTAACAGAAGGGAGAAAATTATGAAGGTTTTTAATACATTATCCAGACAAAAAGAAGAATTTGTGCCATTAGAGCCATTAAAGGTCAAGATGTATGTATGCGGTCCCACGGTATATAATTATATTCACATTGGCAACGCAAGACCTATGATTGTATTTGACACAGTGCGAAGATATTTTGAATATAAAGGCTATGAGGTTAATTTTGTATCCAACTTTACCGATGTAGATGATAAGATCATCCAAAAAGCCATTGAAGAAGGGGTAGATGCAGATACCATATCCAAACGCTATATTGAAGAGTGCAAAAAGGATATGGAAGCCATGAATGTAAAGCCTGCTACCAAAAATCCTCTTGCCACTGAGGAAATATGCGGTATGCTTGATATGATAAAGGACTTAATCGCATCCGGCCATGCGTACCAGGCAACTGACGGTACGGTCTATTTCCGCACCAAGTCATTTGATGGTTACGGAAAGCTTTCTCATAAGAATTTAGAAGATTTGCAGTCCGGATTTCGTGAGATTAAGGTGACTGGAGAGAGTGAGAAGGAAGAATCTTCTGACTTCGTTCTTTGGAAACCGAAAAAAGAGGGAGAACCTTTCTGGGAATCCCCATGGAGTGAGGGAAGACCTGGCTGGCATATTGAATGCTCAGTCATGTCTAAGAAATATCTAGGAGACCAGATTGATATTCATGCTGGTGGCGAGGATCTAATTTTCCCTCACCATGAAAATGAGATTGCTCAGAGTGAGGCGGCAAACGGAAAAGAATTTGCAAGATACTGGATGCACAATGCCTTTTTAAATATTGACAATAAGAAGATGTCAAAATCGGTTGGAAACTTTTTTACGGTGAGAGACATCAGTGAAAAGTATGATTTGCAGGTGCTTCGTTTCTTTATGCTCAGTTCTCATTACAGAAGTCCTCTTAATTTCAGCGAAGAGTTAATGGAATCCTCTAAAAACGGTCTGGATCGTATCTTGACAGCGGTAGATAAGTTAAAAGATCTTGAGACAGAAGCAAAGACAGTGTCTCTTTCCGACCAAGAAGATAAAAAGTCTGCCATGGAACTGGCTGCCAAATATGAAGCTGCCATGGATGATGATTTTAATACAGCGGATGCTATTTCTGCTATATTTGAGTTGGTGAAATTAAGTAATTCAACGACTGATGGGAACAGCTCAAAAGAATATGTAACATTTTTAAAGGAAACCATTGAAAAGTGCTGCGGCGTTCTCGGTATCATAACCGAAAAGAAAGAAGAGATTCTTGCGGAAGAGATTGAAGCTATGATAGAAGGAAGACAGCAGGCAAGAAAAGACAAGAACTTTGCCCTTGCAGATGAGATCCGGGGAAAATTACTGGATCAGGGAATTGTTCTGGAGGACACCAGGGAAGGTGTAAAATGGAAGAGAATATAATTACCTTAACTGGATTTTCTGATCTTTTTAAAGAATCATTGCATTTAAAAGTAGTAGATATAAAAAGTTATTCTCCTCTGGCTCTCGCCTATATGGGTGATGCAGTCTATGAAGTCATTATCCGAACAAAGGTAATGAATCATGGAAGCACTCAGGTTAACAATATGCACAAAAAGAGCGCTAAGTTAGTCAATGCTGGAACCCAGGCAGACATCATCAGACGACTTTTGGAAGAGGAAGATTTAACACCGGAAGAGATTGCCGTATATAAGAGAGGGCGTAATGCCAAATCAGTAACAACGGCCAAGCATGCCACCATGGCAGATTATAGAACTGCCACTGGCTTTGAAGCACTCTGTGGTTATCTTTATTTAAATGGAGAGTTAGAACGGCTCATAGCCGTAGTAAGCAAAGGACTAGAACGAATAGGAGAATTAGAATGATAGAGGAATTTACCATAGAGGGAAGAAACGCAGTATTGGAAGCGTTTCGCGCCGGAAAAACAATTGATAAGCTATATGTGCAAAAGGCAGTTCAGGATGGACCAATCCAGTCCATTATTAGAGAAGCAAAAAAGGTAGATACCATCATTAATTATGTAGAGCGGGAGCGCCTAGACCAGATGTCAGAAGAAGGACATCATCAGGGTGTAATTGCTCATGCAGCGGCTTATGAGTACGGAGAAGTGGCAGATATGTTAAAGGCTGCAGAGGAAAAGGGAGAGGCTCCATTTTTGTTTTTACTAGATGGTATTGAAGATCCTCATAATCTGGGAGCTATTATCCGTACTGCTAATTTAGCTGGAGCTCATGGTGTCATAATTCCAAAACGTCGTGCAGTTGGCCTGACAGCAACGGTTGCAAAAACTTCTGCAGGTGCGCTTAACTATACACCAGTGGCTAAAGTTACAAATTTAACAGCTACCATGGAAGAGTTAAAAGGAAAAGGTATGTGGTTTGTCTGTGCCGATATGGAAGGCGAGGTCATGTATCGTACAAACTTAAAGGGTCCAATCGGACTTGTGATTGGAAGTGAAGGAAGCGGCGTAAGCAGGCTTTTAAAAGAAAAATGTGATATGGTTGCTTCTATTCCCATGAAGGGAAATATTGATTCTTTAAATGCCTCGGTTGCGGCTGGGGTTCTTGCCTATGAAATCGTGAGACAACGTCTGGGATAGCATTGGGGGAATGATAATGATGAAAAAAGGTGTTACACTATTTGTAGCGGCTTTTGCAGCCTGTATGTTCTACATCGCTGGCTGGGGCCCAGAGAGATCAATCTCTGCATCTGAAAATACAAATGAAAGCATTGAATGGAAGACGGTAGTAAGTATTAAGGAAGAAGCTGTTCCACTGGCATCAAAACCAGCCGGAGGTAGTGTAAAAGTACCAAAGGCTTCTGGAACCGTTACCTTTAACAACAATTCAGTGCTTGTGGATGCCTCCAATACGGGCAGTGGCTATGTCATGGTTCAGTATAGCGGTGATTCACAAAAAATAAAAGTTCAGGTAATAAAAAGTGGTGGAGAGACTTATACCTATGACTTGAATGCCAGATCTGCATATGAGGTATTTCCTTTGACAGAAGGAAATGGAACTTATACAGTTAGAGTGCTGGAACAGGTCCAGGGAACTCAGTATGCCATAAAATCCAGTAATCAATTGCAAGTTAACCTGACCAATGAGTTTGAACCTTTTCTCTACCCAAACCAGTATGTGAATTTTTCTTCTGGCAGTGCGGTGGTCACAAAAGGGGCAGAACTTGCTGTGTCTGCACCAGATTCTCTGGGTGTGGTGACCAACGTCTATAATTACGTGGTTAAAAACTTTACCTATGATACTGCGCTGGCTAATTCAGTTCAATCCGGATATTTGCCCGATGTTGACCAGGTTTTAGCTAAGAAAAAAGGAATTTGCTTTGATTATGCAGCGGTTATGACTTCTATGTTACGTTCTCAGGGGATTCCTACCAAGTTAGTGGTTGGTTATACAGGAAGTCTATATCATGCTTGGGTCAATGTCTATATCGAAGGCCAGGGCTGGGTAGATAATGTCATTTATTTTGACGGATACGACTGGAAGCTCATGGACCCTACGTTTGCATCATCTGGCGGTAATGATCCGTCTATAAAAGAATATATAACTAAAAGCACCAATTATAAAGGAAAATACACTTACTAATAAAACCATATAAGAAAAGGAGAAACGGTATATGGCAAAGAGTGCGAAAAAAATTTATTCTTCCAGAGAAATTTCCGCTTTCTGCCTTCAAATATCCCTTCTTCTTCATGCTGCAATCCCTCTTGACGAGGGATTGTCTGTTATGGCGGAGGATGCGGTATGGGGAGAAGAGAAAAAGATATTGCTTTCCATGGCGGAGGAAGCAGAGCTTGGAATTCCATTTTCAAAAGTGCTGGAACGGGCAGATGTCTATCCTACCTATGTAATACGTATGGTCAAGCTGGGGGAAGAAACCGGTAATTTGGATCAAATTATGGAATCTCTGGCGGAGTATTATGATAAGGAAGATGTGCTTTATAAAAATATAAGACATGCACTTACATACCCTATCATCATGATTACTATGCTTTTAGTTGTTCTGCTGGTTTTATTTACGAAGGTAATGCCTATATTTGAACGTGTATACCAGCAGCTGGGGGCAGAGATGCCGCCGGCTTCTATTGCCGCCGCCAGACTTGGCGGTATTTTCAGTGGAGCTGCTCTTGTTTTAGGAGGTCTTTTGGGAGTGGCTGTATTCGTCATATGGATTCTTGGAAAGAGTGGAAATAAGATTCCAGCAGCAGAGCAGTTGATTGGCCGTCTTAAAAATAAAAATAAGATTGCTCTTGCAACGGCGAAACGTCGTTTTACTGCTGTTTTGGCACTTACCTTAAAGACAGGCCTGGATCTTGAAAAAGGAATGGAGCTTGCTGGTCAATTGGTGGAGAATCAATCCGTGGAAGAAAAAATAAGATTATGTTCTGAGGAACTAGAATCAGGCTCCAATTATTATAAGGCCTTAAAGAGCACCGGTTTGTTTACTGGATTTTATGTTCAGATGATTAAGGTTGGAACAAAAAGTGGACGTTTGGATAGTGTAATGCAGGAAATTTCAAATAAATATGAAGAAGAAGCAGATACTGGGATTGAGAACATAATTAACCGATTTGAGCCAACTGTGGTTGCCGTCCTAGCGATATCGGTAGGGCTGATCCTTCTTTCTGTTATGCTACCTCTTATGGGTGTATTATCTGCGATTGGATAGGAGGAAAAAATAGTGAAGTATAGAAATTCCTTAAAAGAAGTTCTAGGCAATTTTCTTTCTCTTGCCCTATTCCCTTGTATGATTGTGGCCTTTATAATGGGGATTTTACTTTTTTCCCAAAAGGCAGATGCAAAAGGAGCCGATACTCTTCGGGATGCTTTGCGGAGGGCATCGGTACAATGCTACGCCATCGAGGGAAGATATCCACCTAGTTTGGAGTATCTGGCGCAACATTATGGAATACAGATTGATAAAGAACGGTATGATGTTTTTTATAGTGGTTTCGCCTCAAACTTTATGCCGGATATCACCGTCAATCTACATGAAGAATCACCGGGAGGTGGCAAATGAGCGGGAACGATGATAAAAGAGTCCGGCTGACAGGTGCCCTTTTCACCCTTTTATTGTTTCTTGTATTTGTATTAAGCGCTCTGTTTTTGGTTCTTATGGGTGGAAAAGTATATGAGAATATTAATAATAGGACGGAAATGACTTACCGTGAGGACGTGGCTCTAAGTTATATTGCCAACAAAGTTAGACAGGGAGATGAATCTGGTAGTGTATCTCTAAAAGAAGTGTCCGGCACTAAGGTTCTACGGATAAAACAAGAAATTCAAGGTTCTGTCTATGTAACAGCTATTTATTATCAGGATGGAAAACTATGGGAATTATTCTCTGATGAGGGCAGTGGACTTCTTTTGGGAGAAGGCAATGAGATATTATCTTGCAGTCCTGTCTCCATGGAGATGAATAACGGTCTTCTTCATATAAAAACCCAGGGAAACGAGGGTGGTTCTCTGTGGCTTTCCTTAAGAAGTAAAGGAGTACAAGATGAATAGAAAAAGTCATTCAGGTGTATTTCTTATGGAAATGATAGGTGTTGTTTTTTTCTTTCTTCTCTGTGCTGGAATATGCACCAGGATCTTTGTAAAGGCAGATCTTATGAGCCGGGAAGCAGCTGATTTAAACAGAGCAGTTTTGATTGCACAAAGTTCAGGTGAGGTTTATAAAGAAAGAGGAAATGAAGGATTAAAGGAAATTTTTTCTCTACAAGAAGATGCAAAAGCAGATTCTTACCTTATGAAATTTGATAAGAATGGAGACGCTATCACAAGCGGTCAGGCTGTGTTTGTCGCAGAAGCTGATTTTCAGGAAAAAGATGAGATGATCCTGGCAATAAAAAAAGGCGAAAAGGTTCTGTATAGCCTTACAGTAAAGCGCCATGAAAACGGTGGCTGATGGAGGTGGGAATATGGCAAAAAAGGAAATAACTTATAGAGCCAATATTGGTGGTCCTTCCCTCATTCTAATTTTTATTGTTATGTGCCTTGTGACATTTGGAATGCTTTCCCTAAGTGCAGCAAAAAGTGAGAGAGACCTGGCACATCGCAATGCTTCTGCAGTTACAGAATACTACTTAACAGACGTTGAGGGAGAAGAATTTTACCAGATGGTTTTAGAAGACGTAAAAGAAATAAAGAGAAGTGGAATAGAGTCTGGGGGATATGAAGAGGTCTTGAAACAGGAACTGGGGGATTATTACAACCCGGAGAATAAGACTGTGTCAACCGAGATACCAATGGCACATTCCCAAGCCCTTTCTATTGTACTTTCTCCAAGCTTTGATGGAGAAGGAGGCGTCCGGGTGGTGAAATGGAAGGTGATTCAGACCGAAGATTATGCGGTTGATACTACCATGCCCGTTTGGGACGGAGGGGAATCAAATAAGCAGGAGACAGGAAAATGAAGGTAGTTGAATTATTGAATGCAGCCGTGGCTAAGAATGCGTCAGATATATTTCTTGTTCCAGGTATGCCATTTTCTTATAAGATAGGGAGTCGGATCGTATACCAAAATGAAGAGAAGCTGTTTCCGGCCCAAATGGAAGCCTTAATTGAGGAATTATATGATTTGGCAGGGAACCGGAGCATGGAAAAGGTAAGGGAGCATGGGGATGATGATTTTTCCTTTGCCTTACCCGGTATATGCAGATTCCGGTCCAGTGTATTTCGTCAAAGGGGTTCTCTGGCGGCGGTGATACGAGTGGTTACCTTTGATCTTCCAGATTATAAAGAACTTCATATTCCTGAAACAGTCATGGATGTAGCTAGAATGAACAAAGGGTTTGTACTTGTGACAGGGCCTGCGGGAAGCGGAAAGACAACCACACTTGCCTGTATCATAGATAAAATCAACAATACCAGGAATGCCCATGTTATTACCCTGGAAGATCCCCTTGAGTATCTTCACCGTCACAAGCAAAGCGTAGTAACACAGCGTGAGATTACCACAGATACAGACAGTTATGTAACTGGCTTACGCTCAGCACTTAGGCAGGCGCCTGATGTCATCCTCGTTGGAGAGATGAGGGATTATGAGACCATTCGCATCGCCATGACGGCGGCAGAAACCGGTCATCTGGTCATATCAACCCTTCATACGGTAGGTGCAGCCAATACCATAGACCGGATCATCGACAGTTTCCCACCCAATCAGCAACAGCAGATTCGGATGCAGCTTTCTATGGTGGTTCAGGCTGTAGTCTCCCAGCAGCTCATTCCCACCACGGATGGAAACGTGGAGCCAGCATTTGAAATCATGTTTTTTAATAATGCAATCCGTAACATGATCCGAGAGTCAAAAACCCATCAGATCGATTCTGTCATAGCAACTGGTCAGTCAGAAGGAATGGTATCTATGGATTCCAGTCTTCTAAACTTGTACCGGGAAGGAAAGATTACCCGTGAAAATGCAGTTATTTACAGCAGTAACAGTGAATTAATGGCTAAAAAGATTGACCGAGGAATGTAAGGTGTATACTTTCTGGATCAAACGATAAAATAACTATAACAATGACAGGAGCGTGTTTGATTATGAGAACAGATAAAAGAAAAGTTGCATTGGTCGGCACAGGTATGGTAGGGATGAGCTATGCTTATTCCATGTTAAACCAGGGAATCTGTGATGAATTAGTATTGATTGATCTTAATAAAAAGAGGGCAGAAGGGGAAGCCATGGATTTAAATCATGGCCTTGCTTTTTCTTCTTCCAATATGAAAATCTATGCAGGAGAGTACAGAGATTGCTCCGATGCAGATATCGTTGTTATTTGTGCAGGAGTGGCTCAAAAACCAGGAGAAACCAGACTTGATCTGTTAAAACGAAATGCCTCTGTATTTCGTTCCATTGTGGAACCAGTAACAGAATCCGGTTTTAATGGTATTTTCCTTGTAGCGACGAATCCGGTGGACATTATGACAAGGATTACCTATTCCTTATCTGGATTTAATCCAAAAAGAGTCATCGGAAGCGGAACCACTCTTGATACGGCAAGGCTTCGGTATCTTCTTGGAGAATCCTTAAGAGTAGACCCAAGGAATGTGCATGCTTATGTAATTGGAGAGCATGGGGATAGTGAATTTGTTCCATGGAGTCAGGCTATGATAGCCACAAAGCCAATCTTGTCTCTTTGCGGATCCGGTGGAGAAGAAGATATGGTAAGCCGTGAGGAATTAAAACGCATTGAAGAAGATGTACGTGGAGCTGCTTATAAAATTATAGAAGCAAAACAGGCCACCTATTATGGAATTGGTATGGCTCTTACCAGAATTACAAAGGCTATACTAGGCGATGAAAACAGCGTGTTTACCGTATCAGCCATGCTCCGCGGAGAATACGGACAGTCAGAGGTATACGCAGGTGTACCATGTATCATAAATAAAAATGGAATCCAAAGGGTCCTCTCTTTAACCTTAACAGAGGATGAGAAGGAACATCTTAATAATTCTTGTAATACCCTTCGGGAAAGCTTTGAAGGGATTCTTTAACAAGGACATGTTTTGGAACGAGGGGGGAGCTGCTAGGTCATTTCTCTCCTCATTCTCAAGTCATTAATATTGAAATTTTTGTAATTATTTGCATTAATGTAAAAACTTTAAAATAATATTGACAAAGAGATTTTCCCATGCTATGATATACGAGGTTCGAAAGTAGAACCTTATAGATGCTGCTGTGGCACAGATGGTAGCGCACCTCATTGGTAGTGAGGAGGTCACGGGTCCGATTCCCGTCAGCAGCTCTGAAAACAAACGGGAAGTCTTAGTTATGAGACTTCCCGTTTTTGTCATATAAAAATGAAAAGAAGGAGGCGCACGGATATGAAGAAAACAAGAAAGAAGAAAAAAAGTAAGTGGTCCATATTTTTAAAGCCAATAAAAATTATTCTTTATACGTTTCTGGCAGTCATGGTTTTAGGATGCTTGGCTGGCGGCGCCGTGTTTTTAAAATATCAAAAAGAAATTTTAGCTTGCAAAGAAAAAGCAGAGTCTATTATGAGTAAGACAAGCAAGTCTGATTTTTCGCAGCCTACTGACACGAGAATATACGATTCCTCCGGTACGTTAATAGGAACCATTAATTCTGGTCATTATGAGTACGTACCGATTACTGAAATCAACGAAAGTCTTCAGAATGCTTATATTGCTCAGGAGGACAGGCGGTTTTACAAGCATCATGGAATTGATTATATAGGCCTTCTACGTGCTGGATTTGTATATGTAAAGAATAAGGGAGCCATTACCCAGGGAGGAAGCACCATAACCCAGCAGGTAATTAAGAATACTTATTTATCTCAGGAGAGGACGTTTCAAAGAAAGCTGACAGAATTTTTTGCAGCACCTCAGATGGAGAAAAAATATTCTAAGCCAGAGATCCTGGAATTTTATTGCAACACCAACTACTATGCCAACCGCTGCTATGGCGTATCAGAGGCCAGCAGGTATTACTTCAATAAGGAAGCCAAGGACCTGACTATTTGGGAAGCTGCCACCCTTGCGGGAATC
Source organism: Hungatella sp. UBA7603 (assembly GCA_002478865.1). GTDB lineage: Bacteria > Bacillota > Clostridia > Lachnospirales > Lachnospiraceae > Lacrimispora. Next base: position 55,151 of record DLJZ01000012.1, on the reverse strand, counting down.
AGCAACAATCCATCAAAATACGATCCAGTCGCCCATCCTGAGACATCTCAGAAAAAGAGAAATCAGATTATTAGCAATATGGCACTACGTAAACTGATTACAGAAGAAGAAAGTACTTTTGCAAAAGAACAGCCTTTAACTGTGGCAAAGATATACGAACCTGGAATGAAGGAAAATTATCAGACCAGCTATGCCATTCATTCGACTACTTTAGAACTCATGAAGAATGATGGGTTTGTATTTAAATATGTATTTAATAATAAGACAGCTTACGATGCCTATAAGGAAGAGTATCAAGAGGTTTATCAAACAAAAAGCGATATGATAAGAAAAGGCGGGTTTGAAATACATACAAGCCTTGATACTAATATTCAGAATCTACTTCAAAGCAATATTGATGAGCGGCTTAAGAAATTCAAGGACGTTCAGGAGAATGGTAAGCTTGCTCTTCAAGGAGCGGCTGTATGTATCGACAACCGAACCGGCTATGTGGTAGCCATAGTAGGCGGTCGTGGAACTGATGATGAATATAATAGAGGGTTTCTGAGCAAACGACAGCCAGGTTCCACCATTAAGCCTCTGATAGACTATGCCCCAGCCTTTGAAAGCGGATTTTATTATCCTTCCAGACTGGTTAACGATTATTTATTTGATAAAGGACCCAAAAACAGTGGTGGTAAGTATTTTGGCCCTATTTCAGTCAGAGAAGCCTTAAACCGAAGTTTAAACACCGTTGCATGGCAGGTGCTTGCAGATATTGGTGTGGATAAGGGAATTGCATATCTTGGAAAGATGCGTTTTATCGGCTTAAGTTATATGGATAACGGAAATTCCAGTATGAGTATCGGTGGCTTCACTGAGGGCGCAAGAGTTGTTGATATGGCAAAAGGATATGCCGTGCTGGCAAACAAAGGAATGTACAGCAACAAATCCTGTATCACCAGCATTAAAAGCCAGTATGATGGTGAGGTTTATAACCAAAATCAGGCAGATGACCGGATTTTTACAGAGGATACTGCATACATGGTCACAGATGTCTTAAAGGGAACTCTTGATAAGCCTTACGGAACCGGAGCAGGTCTTGGCCTTAATGTTCCGGCAGCAGGTAAAACTGGTACCACCAACAGCAACAAGGATACCTGGTTTTGTGGTTATACGAAGTATTACACAACTGCTATCTGGGTAGGATACGATACTCCAAAAGCCATGCCAGGAGTTTATGGTAAGACTTATTCCGGAAGAATATGGCACGATTTCATGGCTGAGATCAACAAAGATCTTCCTGCCATGGACTGGGATATGCCAGCTACGGTATCCCTTTCAAATGTAGACTCCATAGGAGAGAAAACAACCAGTGAGACAGGAAGACAGGATTTATTCTCTTCCATAGCAGAAGCAGCAGCAAGAGCTGATTCTTCAAAGTGGCAGCAGGAGGAAGAGCGTAAAAAGCTAGACTCCCAGTCCCAGAAGAACTTAGAAGCAGCCCAGGCATCAAAGATGGCAGCAGATCAGGCTGCGGCTGCAATTTCGGCAACCATCGCGGAATTAAATGGACTTCAATACCGGGACAGCACAACCGATGATAAGATAAATACGGCTCGAATGCTACTGGAACAGTTGGTTGGTACGGAGTATTATGATGGCTTAAGTCCTCAGTTAGAGAGTGCGATTAACCATGCCATGTCTCTTCCCAAAAAAGAAGATTCTACCACAAAACCTCAGGAGATTGGCCCTGGTATGACAAAGCCAGTTGAAACCACAACCCCTGTTTTTCCTGGAGATATGGATCCCGGTGGGGTGGGGCAGCCAGATGGAAGTCCAGGCGGTTTCGATTATGGTCCAGTCCAAGAGGAACCGGGTATGTAATCTATGATAATTGCTTCAAAACATTGTTTTTTCCAGTAGTTGGGTATATAATGGGCTATGCGGCAACTAAATTGCCACAGATCCAGTCATTTGGACTGGCCCATCATAAGAAAGAAGATATAGGAGTGTGTTCACAATGAGTAAAATAAGAACAAGATACGCACCGAGTCCTACAGGCCGCATGCACGTAGGTAATTTAAGAACTGCAATGTATGCTTACCTGATTGCAAAACATGAAGGCGGTGATTTTCTTCTCCGTATAGAAGATACAGATCAAGAACGTTTTGTAGAAGGCGCAGTCGAGATTATTTACAGAACCTTGGAAGAGACTCGTTTGATTCACGACGAAGGTCCGGATAAAGACGGAGGCGTGGGCCCCTATGTTCAGAGTGAGCGCCAGGCATCCGGTATCTATCTGGATTATGCAAAGAAGCTGATTGAAAAGGGAGAAGCGTATTACTGCTTCTGTAACCAGGAAAGACTGGATACCTTAAAAAAGGTGGTAGATGGACAGGAGATTATGACATATGATAAGCACTGCCTCCACCTTTCCAAAGAAGAAGTAGAAGAGAAGCTGGCTTCAGGTATCGCTTATGTCATCCGCCAGAACAATCCTACCGATGGGAAAACTACCTTTCATGATGAGATTTATGGAGATATCTCCGTAGATAACTCAGAACTTGACGATATGGTATTAATTAAGTCCGACGGATATCCCACTTATAATTTCGCTAACGTGGTAGATGACCATTTGATGGGCATTACTCATGTGGTTAGAGGAAATGAATATTTGTCCTCCTCTCCTAAATATAATCGTCTTTATGAAGCGTTTGGCTGGGAAGTTCCAGTCTATGTCCATTGCCCTCTGATTACCAATGAAGAGCATAAAAAATTAAGCAAAAGAAGCGGACATGCATCTTACGAGGATCTCATTGAGCAGGGCTTTATCTCAGAGGCAGTCGTTAATTATGTGGCATTATTAGGCTGGTCTCCAGAAGGCAATCAGGAGATATTTACTCTTGATGAGCTGATAAAGGAATTTGATTACCATAATTTAAGTAAATCTCCAGCTGTATTCGATATGACAAAGCTGAAATGGATGAACAGCGAATATATGAAATCCATGGATTTGGATCAGTTCTATGAGCTTGCAGAGTCACATATAAAAGCAGTAATTAAAAAAGATATGAATCTTAAGAAAATCGCTTCTATGGTGAAAACCAGAATTGAAGTTTTCCCAGACATTGCGGATCTTATTGATTTCTTTGAATCCCTGCCGGAATACGATCTATCCATGTACACCAATAAAAAGATGAAGACAAGCAGCGAGACCTCTCTTGCTTTATTAGAGGAGATCCTGCCTATCCTGGAAGTTCAGGAGGATTATAGCAATGATGCTCTCTATGGCGTACTTTCAAAGTATGTCGCAGAAAAAGAATATAAGACAGGTTTTGTTATGTGGCCAATTCGTACCGCTGTATCTGGTAAGCAGATGACACCTGCTGGTGCAACTGAGATTATGGAGGTCCTTGGCAAAGAGGAATCTTTAAGCAGGATCCGAAAAGGAATCCAGCTTTTGAGCAACCAGTCTTTATAAGCAAATAAAGGAGAAGCAGAGGTTTCGGTTCGTCCGAGCCCCTGCTTTTCTTTCATCACAAGGGAGGAAAATATGGAGGAAGAGGTTATTTACGAAGGAGCACAAAAAGAAGCCATCCTTCATTTTAAAGGTCCCATGCTGGTACTTGCCGGGCCGGGTTCCGGGAAAACCTTTACCATTACTCATCGCATTTGTCATTTGATTAAAAACCAGGGTGTGGATCCTGCAAATATCCTGGTCATTACGTTCACCAAATCAGCCGCAGGGGAAATGAAGGACCGTTTTGAGGACCTTATGGGTGGGAGAACCACCTCTGTAAGCTTTGGTACATTTCATGCCATCTTTTTCCGAATCCTAAAGTTTGCCTATCGCTATGATGCTAGAAGCATTGTAAGAGAAGATCAAAGGATCCAGTACATAAAAGAGGAAATGGATAAGTGCAGTGTAGAGGTAGAGGATGAAGTGGATTTTGTAGCTTCAATTCTCACTGAGATCAGTTCGGTAAAAGGGGAAATGATTGGACTGGACCACTATTATTCGAAAAACTGCTCCGAGGAAATCTTTAAACAGCTTTATCATGGATATGAGGACCGTTTGCGACGGGCAGGCCTGATTGATTTTGACGATATGCTGGTGCTGTGCTATGAATTATTCACCCAGAGAAAGGATATTTTAGAAGCATGGCAGAAAAAATATCAGTACATACTGATCGATGAGTTTCAGGATATCAATCGGGTGCAGTATGAAATAATCCGGATGTTGGCAGCACCAGAAAATAACCTTTTTATTGTAGGTGATGATGATCAGTCAATTTACCGGTTTCGGGGAGCAAAACCTGAGATCATGCTGGGATTTGAACAGGATTATAAGAGTGCCAAAAAAGTTCTCTTAAACATTAATTTCAGAAGTACCAGGGATATTGTAAAGACCGCCGGGAAATTAATATCCAACAATGAAATGCGTTTTCCTAAAAATATTGTACCTAAAAAAGGACCTGGAAAGCCAGTGATTACAAGAACCTGGCAAGATCCCAAAGAGGAAACTTCGGAAATCGTCCAGGAAATCATGGACTATAAAAAAGCTGGTTTTTCCTGGTCAGACATAGCGGTTCTTTATCGTACCAATATGGGGCCGGGACTTCTCATTGAAAAGCTTATGGAATACAACATACCATTTTCCATGAAGGATTCTGTCCCTAATCTCTATGATCACTGGATCTGTAAAAATATTGTGGCTTATATAAAGGGAAGCCTTGGAGATTTAAGCCGTTCCAATGTATTTCAGTTTTTAAACCGACCAAACCGTTATATCAGCCGGGATGCCCTGGAAGGACCAACGGTGAGCTTTGAATCTATAAAATCCTTTTATCAGGATAAGGGATTTATGGTGGAGAGAGTGGAACAGATGGAATATGATCTTAGAATGATTAAAACCATGGACCCAATTGCTGCCATAAATTATATCAGGAAAGTGATTGGATACGATGATTATATCAGGGAATACGCTCAGTACCGAAGGATGAAACCGGAGGAGCTTTTTGAGGTCCTGGATCAGATGAAAGATAGCGCGGCAGGTTATCCGACTTATGAGCAGTGGTTCCTTCATATGAAAGAATATGGGGAAGAGCTTAAAACCCAGGCATTGAAACGAGGGCAGAGTATCGACGGTGTTGCTCTTATGACGATGCATAGCTCCAAAGGTCTGGAATACAAAATTGTTTATATTTTAGATGCAAATGAAGGTGTAACGCCTCATCATAAGGCCGTGCTTCCTGTTGATTTAGAAGAAGAGAGGCGGATGTTTTATGTAGCTATGACAAGGGCCAAGGAACGGCTTCATGTCAATTATGTCATGGAAAGATATAGTAAAAAGCAAGAGGTTTCCCGCTTTGTAAAAGAATATCTCAATCGGGATTAAGAGAGGAGAATTGGTGATGAAGTCATGCGTACACATTTATTGTGGTGATGGAAAAGGTAAGACAACAGCAGCGATCGGTCTTTCCGTACGGGCGGCTGGCTGCGGTAAAAAAGTTCTTATCACTCGTTTTTTAAAGACAGACCATTCTGGTGAGGTGAAAACCTTAGGTGACATCCCTGGTATCTCGGTTACGCCTTGCGAACGGAGCTTTGGATTCTTTACTAAAATGACTGAGGAGCAAAAAAAAGAAGCGGCAATCTATTATTCCCAATTGCTTGAGTCTACCTTAATAAAAGCGGTGGATGGGGAATACGATCTTTTGATCATGGATGAGATTATGGCAGTGTGCAACTATGGACTGGTGAACGAGGAAGAAGTTTCTAAGTTTCTCACTGGACGCCCAGAAGGGCTAGAGGTAGTTCTGACTGGAAGAAACCCATCCCAAACATTTGTTACTATGGCTGATTATGTATCAGAGATTAAAAAAGTAAAGCATCCCTATGACCAGGGACTTAATGCGAGAAGAGGAATTGAATATTAAAAGCAAAATCCCTTGATTTTTCATAAATTGTCTGTTAGAGTGGAGGCAGACATACATGTAGGTATGTCTCCACAACTAGATTAATTGAAAAAGAGAGGTAACAGGATGGCACAGGATCCTAATTTAGTAAACGAAGAGATGGAATCCCAGGAGGAGATGACAGTAACACTTACCTTGGATGACGGATCAGAGCTGGAGTGCGTAGTACTTACCATTTTTACAGCAGCGGAGAGAGACTACATTGCACTTCTACCAATGGAAGGCCCTGAGGCAGAAGAAGGAGAAGTGTATCTGTATCGTTATTCTGAAAGTGAAGATGGACAGCCAGATCTTCAGAATATTGAAAATGATGATGAATATGAGATCGTTGCAGATGCTTTTGACCAATTACTGGATGAAGCTGAATATGATGAAGTAGTAGGCGAAGACGAGGAATAATCGTTTGAGAACCGGGGCATGTCCTTATATGGGCATGCCCCGGTTTTGAATTATAGCTCTTCTGGCCACCTAAAATATAACCTGGGGGAGCTTACTTTGCTGTAAAGCTTTTGAAGAAGTGCAGAACAGGACAAGATAAAAAAGATTTCAAGGGCTGTGCTTACAATGCCTGAGATTATCAGTAAAACAGCAGATATCATGGTGATTCCCATTATACAGATGAGATAAGGCTGGTACTCTGCCTGATTCATGCAGTATAATTTCCAAATCACCATGTACAGGCAGATAAGCAGTGAAAAGGAAGCCATAAAGGATAAGACCACATGAAGTACGGATTGAAACGGCTGGGCATCTGGTAAGTAAGGCGTTAAAACTCCAAAGGTCAGGAATAATAGGGCAGCTATGCTAAAGGCTTTCTCCTTTTCATTACGGGGAAGGTTTAAGATGACTCGCTTTAGAACACAGTAAAAATAGGTTCCCACAATAATGCCCCAAAGTAAAAATATATTTTTTCGCCCGTATAAGTTTCCCAGTACAGAAAAATTAGTAGTAAACCAATCAGTTCCCCAGGCAAAGAGCAGAGTATATATGGGGATTATAATATAAGCCGTTATGGTTATTAAGAGCATATGGAACCTCCCAAAAGTTATCTCTTAATATTGTGTCAAAAATTGTTGAAAATAATAGCAAATTTAAGCTTTTTTATAAAAAATATAAGTTTGCAGGAAACATAAACGCTTAGAACTCACAATCCCATAGGTCTTTTGCGGATGTAATTCCCAAAAATTGCATATCCTCAGGGATTGGTGCCTCGAAAGAAAGGGGCACTTTTTTGATTGGATGAAGGAAATCAAGACGAAAGGAATGAAGTGCCTGACGCTTGATGTATCGGTAATCGGGATGGTATAAGAAATCACCAGGAAGAGGAAATCCAATGGACTTTAAATGAACTCTAATCTGATGGGTGCGTCCTGTCTCGAGTTTAAGCCCTACCAGGGAATGATCTGTGGTTGGCTCGTAATATAACCGCTTATAGTGGGTGCGGGCATCTTCTCCATCTTGGCTTGTGCAGCGTTCGATAGTAGAACCTTCCACTCGACTAATGGGGGTATCTATTATCCCCTGTTCTGGAAGCTTACCGCATACAATGGCAAGGTATCTACGGCTGATCTCTCTTTTTTTCACCATATCAGATAAAATGCATGCGCTAAAAGGATTTTTTGCCAGAATTAAAAGACCTGTGGTATCTCGGTCCAGCCGATTAATCGCCCGGTAAATAAAATTCTCTCCTTTTTCTTTGAAATAATAGGCGATACCATTGGCCAGTGTATTATAAAAGTTCCCCTGGGACGGGTGAATAGGAATTCCGGCTTCCTTATTCACCACCATAAGGTGTTCGTCTTCATAGACGATATGAAGAGGCATTTTCGTGGGTACAATATTCTCAGAACTTTCCTCCTCGGAAATCAAAACCGTAAGTATATCCCCTTCCTTCAGCTTGTGGATGGTGTATACAAGCTTTTGATCAATGGTTAAACCATTTTCCGTATTTCGCAGGTGCCGGATGAGTTTTTGGGAATATCCTTGTTCCAGAAGATATCGTTCTACTGTTATATCATTATAAGGTTGTGTTATTTGGTAAGTCATTGTCATTTTCATAAAGGGATTCTATCATGTCATCATGGGATTGACAAGATAAAACGAGAGGTTATAATTAGCTTGTATAAAACAAAGGAGGACATTTTATGTTCAATCAGGAAACTTATGATTTGTTAGAGGCGGAATTTGAAAAGAATCATCTAGAAGAAGATGTGGAAGAAGTTTTACTTGATTTATCAGAAGCCTTGGCAGATCAGGGAATTATGGATAAAGAAGTAAGTTTAAAGGAATCCTATGGAAAGACGGTTGTTGAAGCGGTAGGAATATGCTCGGAAGAAGAGGAAGAAGTAGTAGTACTGATCAAGCGAGTGAAGATTGGAAAGAAAGAATTTGAGATAGAAGATTATTTTCTGTAATCTATAATTTAATAGGAAATGGAGGCGTATTACTTATGAATTTATTTCGTCAGAAATACTCGCCAAAGGAATTAGGAATTGATTTATTGTGCGATGTGGTGGGAGCACTTTTGTTTAATATTGGTATTTATAATTTTGCCCTAAATGCAGAGTTCGCCCCGGTAGGTGTATCAGGTATTGCATTGATTCTGCGCTATCTGTTTGGGTTACCTATGGGAATTATGTCCATTGTTTTAAATATTCCTATCATACTTGTAAGTTATAGGCTTCTTGGAAGACGTTTTTTGCTCCGATCCATGAAAAGCATGGTTATATTTGCCTTGGTACTGGATTATGTGGTTCCTCTTTTTCCTGTTTATAATGGAAATCCTCTTTACGCCTCAGCCTGCACCGGAATCTTTACTGGATTAGGTTTGACCATCGTCTATATGAGAAACTGTTCCACTGGAGGGACTGATTTCCTGGTCATGGCCATCCGTAAGATATTCCCTCATTTTACCATTGGCCAGATTTCTTTGGTCATTGATGCCATAGTAATCCTCTTAGGTGGATTCGTATTTAAAAATGTTGATGCGGTTATCCTTGGTCTTGTTTCCTCCATAGTCACCACCATGGCCATAGATAAGATTATGTATGGGCTGGGAGCGGGGAAACTGGTCTTTGTTGTTACTGATCATGAAAGAGAGGTGGCATTGCATATTGAAGAAGTCACCGGAAGAGGCTGTACTTTTTTGCATGGACAAGGTTCCTACTCTCTGGATGATAAGAAGATTGTTATGTGCGCCTGCAACAACAAACAGGTAGTGCCCATTCGAAGAGCCATTCATGAAGTGGACTCCGGGGCATTTTTAATTATAACAGATTCCAATGAGGTTTATGGAGAGGGATTTAAAGAAATCGGAGGTCAGTGGTAATGCTTCTCTTTTCCAGATACGTGGTCGACGATGCGGTCATCTTTTAAGAAGCTGGCTCTCTTCACGCTGTCAGTTCCAAACTTATTGCGGATATGGTCAACGGCTTTTTCCATCTCTTTTCTCTTTCTCACTTGCTCTGATTCAAAAAGGTTTAACTGGCAGTATCCTTCTTCCGTTATTTTGGTGGTGCGCACGCCAATAAGACGAAGAGGTGTACGGTCCCAAAAATCCTTTAATAACCTACAGGCAGTCTCATAAATGATTGATGTAGAATCCGTAGGATTATTAATGGTGGTTTGGTGAGACTGGCTGTGAAAATCCCAGTCTTTAATCTCCACACAAACGCAGTCGCATAGCACATGATCTTGACGAAGCCTTGCTCCAACAGTCTCGCATAAAGACAACAAAACCTGGTTAGCGGAATCCAAGTCCTCAATATCATGGGAAAGAGTGGTGCTGTTTCCATACCCTTTGTTTAAAGGCTCTCGTTCTTCTACCGGATCATTATCAATCCCACAGGCATAATTATGAATAAGTATGGCATACTTTTCCCCCAGAAGGCGAGTTAAGTAACTGACGTTGCAGGCGGCTAAATCTCCGATGGTATGAATGCCAATATTTTCCATCTTCTTTCTTGCAGAATGACCTACAAAAAATAGTTCACCGATAGGAAGTGGCCACATCTTTTTCTCAATCTCATGAGCGAAAAGAGTATGGCATAGGTCTGGTTTTTTAAAATCAGAAGCCATCTTTGCTAAAAGCTTGTTAGGTGCAATTCCAATATTTACCGTAAATCCAAGTTCTTTAAAGACCCGTTCCCGTATTTGGTTTGCTACCGTAATGGGGGATCCAAATAGGTGGATAGTAGAGGTCATATCAAGGAACGCTTCGTCTATGCTGAATTTTTCCATATCAGGTGTATAATCGGATAAAATATCCATGAGTTGTCGTGATTTTCTTAAATAAGTTTCAAAATGTGGAGGTACGATTGTCAGATCAGGGCATTTTCTCAAAGCGTGGACGAGAGGTTCGCCGGTAGTAATTCCAAACTTTTTAGCAGATGTAGATTTCGCCAGCACGATTCCGTGTCTGGCTTTTTCATCGCCTCCAACTGCGGAAGGAATCGTACGCAGGTCTAGTGCGTCTGGGTCTTTTTCCAGTCGGTCTACAGATTCCCAGCTTAAAAAAGCGGAATTTACATCAATATGAAAAATCAGGCGCTTAAGTTCCATAATAGACTCCTTTCTTTCTATCTTATTATACCGAAAATATGTTCGAAAAGTAAAGGGCATATTTAAAAAAACTGCGGAATAGGATAAAATAAAGTCAAGCGGGAGGCTCTTTTATGAGGCATGTCATAGGAGCATTACTGACAGCAACAGCCTTTGTTCTGCTTTTAATAACGGGAACTGTAGTTTCTAACCTGAAAGAAACAGAGACTGCCAATAAAAAAATAACGGTAGAAGAAGAGAAAAAAGAAACACAGCCCATCCAGACTAAGGATGAATTAAACCTTTATGCTCAATCCGCAGTATTAATGGATGCCTCAACAGGCCGCATTTTGTATGGAAAGAATGAGGATCTGGAACGTCCCATGGCCAGTACGACTAAAATTATGACCTGCATTGTTGCTTTAGAGTATGGAAATCTCTCGGATGAAGTAACTGCGAGTCAGAATGCAGCTTCTCAGCCTAAAGTTCATTTAGGCGTTTACAAGGGGGAAACATTCCTTTTAAAAGACTTGCTTTATAGTTTGATGCTGGAGTCCCATAATGATGCAGCAATGATGATTGCAGAGCATGTGGGAGGAAGCATGGAAGGTTTTGCTAAGATGATGAACGATAAGGCCAAAGATTTGGGATGCAGCAATACATATTTTATTACGCCAAATGGGTTAGATGCGAAGGAAGAAAAAGATGGACAGGTAAAGGAGCATTCCACCACAGCCGCAGACCTTGCCAGAATCATGAATTACTGCATCGGGCAGTCACCTAAAAAAAAGGAGTTTCTGGAGATAACTGGGACTCAAAACTATTCGTTCCAGGATTTGAAAAGAAAACAAAACTTTAGTTGCAACAACCACAATGCACTGTTGAACTCCATGAACGGAGCCATCTCTGGAAAAACAGGTTTCACAGGAGGCGCCGGTTATTCGTATGTTGGAGCTTTGAAAGATAACGATAGAGTATTTACCATTGCCCTTTTAGGGTGTGGGTGGCCGCCTCATAAGACCTATAAATGGTCGGATGCCAGAAAGCTGTTCCAATATGGGTTAGAGCGTTTCAATTACAAAGATATTTACCAGGAAACCAGGTTTGAAGATATCTATATAAAAGAAGGGGTGCCCCCATCAGGCAGGCTGGAAGAACCAGTTATGGTATCTTGCGGAATTAGTGATTCAGAAGAAAAGAGTCTAAAGATGCTCCTGGCGGAGGATGAAAAAGTAACGGTACAGACTGAGATACCAAAGGAATTAAAGGCACCTGTTACAAAAGGCCAGACGGTTGGTTCCGTGGTCTACCTGTTAAATGGAGAAGTTTTAAAAAGTTATCCCGTCTCCTTAAAAGAAGGTGCCAATCGACTGAATGCTTTCTGGTATGCAAAGACCATTATAAAAAACTATCTATCTATGCCAGGTTGTAAATCCATATTTTCTTTCTATTAAAAATTCAATATGGTATACTAGAGGACGTTACTGACAGTATGATTACAATTGGAGGAGACATAAAGATGAAAGAAGCAGGGAATATGGCAATTGGACGAATCCGTCTTGAGAAGCTTCCAAATACAAGGGATCTGGGCGGAATCAAGACTGCAGACGGAAGAAGCATTCTTCCAAGAAGGCTGATACGCAGTGGCACCTTATTTGAGGCCACTAAAGGAGATCTTCAGATATTAGCAGGGGAATGTGGTCTTGGGACAGTCATTGATTTTAGGACTGAGACGGAACGAAAACAAAAACCAGACCCTGAGATACCGGGGATATTAAATATATTCAATCCAATTCTTGATGAAAAGACAGTAGGGATTACCTTTGAAGAAGAGAAAAAGCATGAGAAAAGGGAATTGTTTGCAGGTCTCATAGACCATGCGTCATCTCTTGGCGGTAAGCCGGAACTATATATTAGTAAGTTATATGAAGACCTTGTTCTCAGCGATTTCGCGGCAAAGCAGTACGGACGTTTTTTCGATCTTCTTCTTGAAGCGGATGACCGTGCCGTACTCTGGCACTGCAGCGCAGGCAAAGACAGAGTAGGGATTGGAACGGCCCTTTTGTTATCTGCCTTATCGGTTGATCGTGAGACCATTGTAAAAGATTTTGTACAGACCAATACTTACGTAATGGACAGAGCAGAGAATGTTGCTAAGGGTGTCAGAGATAAGACAGGAGACCACATGCTGGCAGACTGCGTTCGTGTACTTTTAATGGTATCAGAAGATTATATCAATCAGGCATTTCATGCGATTGAATCTTGTTACGATACCGTAGATACCTATCTTACAAAACGGATTGGTCTTTCTTTGGAGAAAAAGAATTTGTTAAGGCAGAAGTTTTTGACTTCTAGTTTTGTAGAATAATTGAATATGGGTATCGCATTCCTATAATAGATAAATACCCAGATGGTAAGATACATAAAAAGTGTCTTATCATCTGGGTATTTTTAATTGCTTTTTTAATTTATTGTCATATTGATTTTACTTTATATAGTAAGATACTAGGCGGTGTTTTGCAAATTTTTTAATGCTTTTATGCATTTAAAATAAGGCAATCCCCATCCTGTAACGAAGTCTGTCCATCAGGTATCAAAGATTTCCCAGCCCTTTGGATCAGAAAAATCAATGTATCGCTTGGCAGAGTGAGCTCGCTGATCTTTTGGTTTACCCAAGGATGATACGGTCCGATCTGAACCTCACGAAGCTTCATACTATGATCGGTATAAGCAGGTGTGTTTAAGATAATAGAATCATCTGCAAGCACCATGGAATCCCCTCTTGGTATTATGGTTTTGCCATCTCGAATAATCATAACAGCCATCATTCCGTTTGGAATAATAATATCCTTCAATGTCTTGTCAATCCAAGGATGTCCTTTTGGAAGACGTATTTCAGTCAGGTTAACTGCCGGGTTATCGCTGTAATCGTTAAAGGTACGAAAGATATTGTCTGTAGCACCGATTACATTTAACTTTTTCGCCATCCATGGAAGCAGAGAGCCTTGAATGGAGACGGACAAAAGGCAGACACAAAAGACGATATGAAAAATATCAAGTTCCAGTACGGAAGGGCTTAAAACAGCCAGTATGGCAAAGACTATGGAGACCGCGCCTCTTAGTCCGGCCCATGAAATAAGCAGCTGTTGACGAAGGGGAACTTTAAAAGGAGTTAGAATCAAGAATACCACTAAAGGTCTGGCTACAAAAAGTAAGAATGCCCAGATGCCTATGGATGGCAGAATAACGGGGGTGATTCTCGAAGGAAAGCACAAAAGTCCAAGTAGGAAAAACAATACAATCTGCATCATTCCAGTGATTCCATCAAAGAAGTGGACCATCTCCGCCTTGTAATGTATTTTGCTGTTTCCTATAATGATACCCGCAATGTATACGCTTAAAAATCCATTTCCGCCTACGGAATTGGACAAGCCATAGGTCAAGAGAGCCACGGACAGACCAAATATGGGCAACATTTCCCTGGACCTGAAATGTTCCATGCGGAATATAAAATACCCAGCTAAACCGGCTAACGCCCCAAAGAGAAGTCCAAATACAATCTCTTCTCCAAAGATGAGACCCACAGTAGCAGGAGAAGACTTCCCGTTCATAATCCCAAGAACAATAATGGTAAGCATATAGGAAACCGGGTCATTGCTCCCGCTTTCCACCTCAAGAACAGAGGCCATTCCATTTACTAAATTTAACTTTTTGACTCTTAATATGGAAAATACGCTTGCGGCATCCGTTGAGCTTAAGATAGAGCCGATTAAAAAGCCTTCAAGCAAAGATGTTTTTAAAACGAAATAACAAAAGTATGCGGCCAGAACTGCTGTTAAAATCACGCCTAAGCTGGACAAAATAATGGATTTGGCTGCAACCGGCTTTGCCTCATGCCAGTTGGTACAAAATCCTCCATAAAACATGATGAAAATCAATGCGATGGAACAGATGGTTTCAGAAAGTGCATAATCGGAAAAATTAATTCTAAAGATGCCGTCAGTTCCAAACATCATGCCTAAAAGTATAAAAAGAAGCAGTGACGGAACGCCGATGCGGTAAGACAGGTTACTTGCCAGAATACAGAGAATGCAGATAATGGCTGCTACGATTAGATATATTTCCATGAATTCCCTCCTTGATTTCGGTGTCAGAATCAAGTATAGCATAAAATTCCACTATAAGAAAAGAAGAAAATAAATTGTAGAAAATAATATCCCGTGATATAGTAGGTATGCTTATTTAATGTGGGAAAGGAAGTTTGGTACTATGGATATGAAAAAAATTGCAACGGTTCTGGCTGGCAATACGATATATGCTTTGGCAGTTTCACTGTTTATATTACCGGGTGGCTTGATTACAGGGGGAACAACTGGGCTCGCACTGGTGGCGTACAACCAGTTTAACATTCCCATCGCTGCTTTCGTAGCCGTCTTTAATATCTTCATGTTTATTGCGGGAGTCATGGTCCTTGGAAAGGCATTTGCATTTACCACCTTGATCAGCACCTTTTATTATCCGTTTATTCTAGGGGTTTTTGAACGGATACTGGGCAAATCTGGCCTTACAGATGATCGGATGCTGGGGACCGTATTTGCAGGTATTTTAATTGGTGTTGGTATTGGAATGGTAATTCGGGCCGGGGCATCAACTGGAGGAATGGATATTCCGCCTTTGATTTTAAATAAGAAGAAACATTTGTCCGTATCACTTACAATGTCAGTATTTGATTGTATGATTTTGCTTTCCCAGATGATTTTTTCCAATAAAGAACAGATCTTATATGGAATACTTTTAGTGCTTATTTATACGGTAGTGCTTGATAAGGTACTTTTGATTGGCAGAAATCAGATGCAGGTTAAAATTATCAGTGATAAATATGAAGAAATCAACCATAATATTCAGGAAAAGATGGATCGGGGAACCACTCTTTTAGGCAGCGAAGGTGGTTATATGCGTCAGGCCTCATTTACCGTACTTACGGTGATATCTGGCAGACAGCTATCTAAGTTAAATGAACTTGTAATGAGCATCGATCCTCAGGCATTTATGATCATTAATAAGGTCAATGAAGTACGAGGAAGGGGCTTTACTCTTCATAAAGAATACAGACGAAGGTAAGGATAAATTACGGGTTCTTACAGAATACAGTCTAAGGTTTACAGTTTTAAAAACTCTATTGACTTATAATCTTTTTAGGTGCTATACTGTGGCCGAAGCAAAGATAGGACGCAGGGAGGAATCAATAACATGATAAGGAATAAAACCAGTTGTATCTGTTTCGTCATAATCATGACGGCAGTGTTAACGGCTGGCTGCGGCAGTAAGAAAGCTGTAGATTCCGTAGAGACCCCAGGGATAACAACGGAATCAGAAACTGCGGCCGGCAATTTGGAAAAAGCAATGATACAGGAAGATTCTGCAGAAGAGGAAGGCCAGGAAGGACCGGGAGCAACGGAAAGCAGCGAAAGTCTTGAGCTAGATAATCGGGCAGAGGCGTTTGCTGAGAAGATCCAGGAGGCAATCGCAGACCGGGACTTGGAGTCATTGGCAGATTTATTACGATATCCTTGTAGTTTTATAAGCATGGATAAAGAAACCATAGTATTTGAAAAAAGGGAAGATTTAATAAAGTTAAATCCGGATATGGTATTTGGAGATGATTTGATGATAGCGGTGGCTAATGTCGACACTGGTTCTCTTAATACGATAGAAAAGAATATAGTGCTGGGAGAAGGCGAATCCAAAATCACATTCCAGTCGAACGAGGATGGCAGTTTTGGCATAATTGAAATCAAAGAATAGCTATGTTCAAAATTAACAAAATTACAAGACAAAAATATACAAAACGACGGATATCTCGACATAATACGTCAAAGTGATTAGAATCGTAGAGAACAGGGAACAATTAGTTGTGGAAACCACATAGTTTTCTGTTCTTTTTTTGTTAAAAACTGCTTGTAAATCATCTGGTTTAATTATACAATTATAATCGGCAGAAATAAGTGTTAATTATAATTCATCGGTTTCCTATCGCATAGAATTATATATTTATTACAAAATGGAGGATTGCAAAATGAGTAATTCAACACAAACATCAGCAAGTAATCGAATTCATGCTTTGCTTGATGAGAATAGTTTTGTTGAAGTTGGCGGCTACGTAACAGCAAGGAGCACTGACTTTAACATGTCAGCAAAAGAAACTCCGGCTGACGGTGTTGTTACTGGCTACGGTACAATTGAAGGCTGTCTTGTTTATGTATACAGCCAGGATGCATCAGTTCTCGGTGGTTCAGTAGGTGAGATGCATGCGAAAAAGATCACAAAACTTTACAATATGGCTATGAAGACAGGTGCTCCAGTCGTTGGCCTGGTTGATTGTGCAGGATTAAGACTTCAGGAAGCAACCGATGCATTAAATGGTTTTGGCGAAGTGTATTTAAGCCAGACACTTGCATCTGGAGTAATTCCTCAGATTACAGCAGTGTTTGGAGCTTGTGGTGGCGGAATGGCTGTATCAGCAGCGATGTCAGACTTCACATTCATGGAGACAAAAGGCGGTAAGCTGTTTGTCAATGCTCCTAATGCTATTCAGGAAAATTACACAGAGAAGTGTAACACAGCTTCCGCTGATTTTCAGAGCAAAGAAACTGGTCTGGTAGATTTTATTGGAGAAGGAGAAGAGATCTTGTCACAGATTAGGACACTGATTTCCATTCTTCCTGCTAACAATCAAGATGACCTTTCTTACAGCGAGTGCAGTGATGATTTAAATCGCATCAGCTCTGATTTGTCAAATTACGTTGGAGATACAACCATCGCATTGACTCAGATTTCCGATGATCAGTTCTTTATGGAAACAAAGAAGAATTATGCACCTTCTATGGTTACCGGCTTTATTCGCTTAAACGGTCAGACAATTGGCTGCGTTGCAAATAAGACAGAAGCTTATGATGAAGGCGGCGTTAAGACGGCTCAGTATGACGCTTTATTAACAGCAGAGGGTTGTGTAAAAGCGGCTGAATTTGTAAATTTCTGCGATGCATTTGAAATTCCTCTTCTTACTCTTGTTAATGTAAAAGGTTATGAAGCGACAAAGTGTGCAGAAAAAGCAATTGCTAAAGCTTCTGCAAAGCTGACCTATGCATTTGCGAATGCAACAGTACCAAAAGTAACAGTTGTTATCGGTAATGCATTTGGAACCGCTTATTTAACCATGAACAGCAAATCCATTGGAGCTGATGTTGTATATGCATGGCAGAACGCATCAATCGGCATGATGGATTCACAGGAAGCTGCAAAAATTATGTATGCTGATGAGATCTCAAAAGCTGATGATGGAAAAGCTCTGATTGCAGAGAAGGCTGAGAACTACAAGCAGATTCAGTCCAGCGCTGTATCCGCAGCAAAGAGAGGATATGTTGATGATATCATTGATGCCAGCGAGACTAGAGCAAGGGTTGCAGCTGCATTTGAGATGTTATTTACAAAAAATGAGGATCGTCCCGCTAAAAAACATGGCACGATTTAGAATGAGGTGACAGGAATATGAAACTGAATTTGAAACGAATCGCAATGGGACTTACTATGGCTGTCTGCCTCCTTTCATTCTCCATAAGCAGTAAGGCTGAAACCGCTCCACAACAGGTAGATCCCAATGCACAGTCACAGCTTGAGCAGATTGCGGAACCATTTCTTCAGATGTTTGTAGATTTAAAAGACGAAGATGTGGAAAAGTTTAAGACTCAGGCTGAACAGGCGGCTATCTTTTCTAAGGCAGCAGATTCTTGGAAGAGCTTAAAGCCAGAACTGGGAGAATTGGTATCCATCGGAGACGATGTTAAGATAACGACTACACCAGAAGGATACAGTGCAACCGTGAATGCTGTTTTTGAAAAGAAGAGTATAACGTTCACAGTCGCAATGGATTCTACTTTAACAAAGATAGTGTCAGTAGACTTCACACCAGAGAAGAGTGCTAACAGCCAGGAAGATTTATATGGCTGGCTGGCAGTTGGAGCTATTATACTTGTATTGGCAATTATAGGTGTGCGCAAATTCAACGGTGGATCTGATGATTCTTCAGAAGGATCAAGCACCAGTGCACCAGCAGCTGTTTCATCTGCACCACAGGTAGGGACAGCAAGTCAGGCAGAAGTAAATCTTATGGATGATATGGAATTGGTGATTGTTCTTATTGCTGCAATTGCAGCAAGTACAGGAAGTTCACCAAGCGGTCTGGTTGTCCGTTCAATCAAACGTGCACCAGCTAGTAAATGGAAAAATGCTTAAATAATCAGGAGGATTTTCATCATGAAAAATTATACAATCACAGTAAATGGTAATGTTTATAACGTATCCGTAGAAGAAGGTACAACACAGGTTGCAGCACCAAGAGCAGCAGCTCCAGTAGCAGCTCCAGCACCAGTGGCAGCAGCTCCAGCACCAGTAGCAGCAGCTCCAGCACCAACAGCGGCTCCAGCACCAGCAGGCTCTCAGGGTTCTGTTACCGTTCCAGCTCCAATGCCAGGTAAGATTCTTGGTGTTAAAGTAAGCGTAGGACAGGCAGTAAAAAAAGGCGATGTATTAGTTATTCTTGAAGCTATGAAGATGGAAAACGAAATCGTAGCATCATCTGATGGAACCGTTGCAAGCATCAATGTGTCTAATGGCGATACGGTAGAGTCTGGCTCAACATTAGTAACACTGAATTAAGATGACAATGCCGGTAGTTACTGCCGGTACCTGTAACGCTCAAATCAGAGCAGAATTAACAATGACCAGGAGGTAAGACAATGGCAGATATAGAGAAAAAGCCAGTCAAGATTGTAGAGACAGCCCTTCGTGATGCTCATCAGTCTTTGATTGCTACAAGAATGACAACCGATCAGATGCTTCCGATTGTAGAGAAGATGGATCAGGTTGGATATCATGCAGTAGAGTGCTGGGGTGGCGCAACTTTTGATGCGAGCCTTCGCTTCTTAAAGGAAGATCCTTGGACTAGACTTAGAAAGTTAAAGGATGGTTTTAAGAACACAAAACTGCAGATGCTTTTCCGCGGACAGAATATTTTAGGTTACAATCATTATGCTGATGACGTAGTTGAATACTTTGTTCAGAAGTCACTGGCAAATGGTATTGATATTATCCGTATCTTTGACTGCTTAAACGATATCCGTAACTTACAGACTGCTGTAAGTGCTTGTAATAAAGAAAATGGCCATGCACAGGTAGCGTTAAGCTATACTCTAGGTGATGCCTATACTTTAGAATACTGGAAAGATATTGCAAAAAGAATTGAAGATATGGGAGCAGCTTCTATCTGCGTAAAGGATATGGCAGGACTTTTAACTCCTTACAAAGCAGAAGAACTGATTAGTGCGTTAAAGGATTCTACAAAGCTTCCTATCGACGTTCACACTCATTACACTTCTGGTGTTGCTTCTATGACTTACTTAAAGGCAGTGGAAGCAGGATGTGACATCATTGATACTGCAATTTCTCCTCTTGCACTTGGAACCAGCCAGCCAGCGACTGAGGTTATGGTAGAGACCTTTAGAGGGACTCCATATGATACAGGCTTTGACCAGAATCTTCTGGCAGAAATCTGTGAATTTTTTCTGCCAATCCGTGAAGAAGCATTAAAGAGTGGTCTTTTAAATCCTAAGGTTCTTGGTGTTGATATAAAGACATTACAGTACCAGGTACCAGGCGGTATGCTTTCTAATCTGGTTAGCCAGTTAAAAGAAGCAGGTCAGGAAGATAAATACTTGGAAGTTCTTCAGGAAATTCCAAGAGTAAGACAGGATCTTGGTGAAGCTCCACTTGTAACTCCATCTTCCCAGATTGTTGGTACACAGGCTGTTTTAAATGTAATCAGCGGTGAGCGTTACAAGATGGTTACGAAAGAGACAAGAAAGATGTTCTTAGGAGAATTTGGCCAGACGGTAAAACCGTTTAATGCTGAAATCCAGAAAAAGGTCATCGGAGACGAAACTCCTATTACCTGTCGTCCGGCGGATAATATTAAGCCACAGCTTCCTAGATTTGAAAAGGAATGCGCTCAGTGGAAACAGCAGGATGAGGATGTATTATCCTACGCACTGTTCCCAGCGGTTGCAAAAGAATTTTTTGAATATCGTGCAGCTCAGCAGACAGGTGTTGATGTAACGGTAGCAGATAAGGATAGCAAAGCGTATCCAGTTTAAAAAGCATAAGGCTCCCCGATAAGGGGAGCCTTATATTTTTTAATGATAAATAGTTAAGTGGTTTCCATGGAAAGCTTTATGATCGTTTCTTTATACTGAGGGTAATTCTTTAATAAATCAGTACGGTCAATTAACTCAAAGTCTTCAAATACAAATCCTGGGGAAACCATACAGCCAACTAAGGCGTATCCTTCTTTGTTCATAGCAGAACCAAAGATAGTCCCCTTAGGAACCAAAACCTGTGGTTGTTCCCCTTTTTCCATGTCCAGTCCAAGTTCTTTTGTTAATAATTCTCCCTCTGGCGTTATTATATATATGGTCAAGGAAGATCCGGCATGATAATACCACATTTCATCTGACTCTAAACGGTGAAAGTTTGATACTTCACCGTCTCTTAGGAGAAAGTATATGCTTGTCCATAATTTTCGTGATTTTGATGTTCCAGTTTCGTCATTGGTCACCAGTGTATGATCGCTGGAGGTTTCGTTTTCTTTAAAGAAGCCACCTTCTGGATGAGGTGTCATATCTAACTTCTGTATAAAATAATCTGCTGTATGCATTTTGTGTTATATGATGATTGAATCATCATATACTCCTTTCCGTAATACGTATCTTAATAAAAATGGAGCCATCTCAATTGTATCAATTGCTCATTGATGGAAGAGAAAAACTACCTTTGTAAAACTGCAGTTGATCGCGTGAAGATTCTATCATATGAATTTTTGTTCTTATAGATAGGGATTTCTTGTGATTTTTAGTCTATCATAAGCAATATTTGATTGCAAGGACCTATTCTTTTCTTGAAATGACATTTAAAACTATAAAGATTTTCTTACAAATAATTCCAATTGTCTGAACTTTAGATGATTCGGTTGACACATGGTATGATTTGTCATTATAATGAATAAATGGATAATTTACATATAATTGTTAATTTTAAAATACATTAGGGCATATTGGGAGAAACAGATGAAAAAGTATAAAAAGGCTCGTAGGATGGCCGCAATTTTAGCCAGTGTTTTGGTGCTGGATTCCAGTTTTGGAGTTGTCACGCCTTACATAAATGCGTATGCTTACACAGAGAGGTCGGCCACGGTGAATGCTACTTCACTAAATGTGAGGAGCGGGCCAGGTACGACCTATTCTATCGTAACAAAATTGACTAACGGAGCTTCTGTAAGCGTTACCGATGAGAAGAATGGATCTGACGGAGCGTTGTGGTATCAAATACGTGTATCTAATTCAGCAGGCCAAAAGGTTACTGGCTATGTAACCAAAAGCTACCTTAAGTTTCCTACTACCTATACTCAGGATGGAAATTTTGAGTCCCAGTTAACTGCGGAAGGATTTCCGGAGAGTTACAAGATACGTCTTCGTGAACTTCACGCACAGCACCCTCAGTGGGTATTTCGTGCTCAAAAGACCAACCTTGACTGGAATACAGCCGTTAGGGAAGAGAGTCAGGTAGGTAAGACTCTGGTACATACTAGTAGTATGTCATCATGGAAGTCCATGCTTAATGGGGCTTATAATTGGGACACTAGCACCTGGGTAGGTTTTGACGGAAGCAGTTGGGTAACTGCCTCTGAAGATATTGTAAAGTATTATATGGATCCTAGAAACTTTCTTGATGAAACAAACGTATTTCAGTTTTTAAGCCATTCCTATGACAGCAATAAGCAGACTATGGATGGACTTCAAACAATGACAAAAGGAACCTTTTTATCCGGTGGTTCTTCCAGTGGCGGGAATTCTACAAATTCGTCCAATACATCAAATCCAACCGGGAACACACAAAACGCTGGTCCAGGCGGGACAGTAAGTCCGGCAACAGGAGGAAGTCCAGAAAGCTCTGGCTCTGGCAATGTAAGCTTAGAGGCACCTCATGCCTCCATTACGCCTAAGAATCCTCGTGTGCTTATGGAATACGGTCCAGGGGCTAGTCTTACGGGGCCTTCGAACTCGGCTCCTTCTTCCAATGATACAAGCGGTACGGTGTCAGGCAGCTCATCCTATGCGAATATGATTATGAATGCGGCNNATGCGGCTACTCAATCAGGAGTCAATCCCTATGTACTTGCTGCTATGATCATTCAGGAGCAGGGATCAGCAGGTAATGGAAAGAGTGTTTCAGGAACTGAATCTGGTTATGAAGGATTTTATAATTTCTTTAATATTGAAGCGTATCAGTCTGGCAACATGTCAGCGGTACAAAGAGGCTTATGGTGGGCGTCTCAAACTGGTAATTACGGTAGACCATGGAACTCTTCCGATAAATCAATTTTAGGGGGAGCTCTATATTATGGTAATAACTATGTAAAAGTTGGGCAGGATACATTTTATCTGAAGAAATTTAATGTACAAGGTGCAAACATATATAAACACCAGTATATGACCAATGTACAGGGTGCAGCATCAGAGGGAGCAGTTTTTTCAAAGGCCTATAACAGCGATATGAAAAAAACATCTCTTGAGTTTAAGGTACCAATTTATAACAATATGCCGGAAACTCCATGTAGTCAGCCTACCGGTGATGGCAATACCAATAATATGTTAGCAGGTTTAAACGTGGAAGGTTTTGTTATGACACCAACGTTTAACAGAGATACCCTGGAATATAATCTGATTGTTGATCCAACCGTTACAAACATCAAGGTTTCCGCTTCTGCCTTAACATCAGCATCCTCAGTGAGTGGAACTGGAACCATAGCACTCCAAAACGGCAATAACGACATTAAGATATCAGTTACAGCACAAAATGGTACCGTCAGAGAGTATATCCTTCATGTAGTACGTCAGAATAATGGCCCTACTTATTCTTCTGGAACAGGGAACAATAATTCCGGTAGTATGCCAAACAATCCAGGCAGCACATCAGGAAGCAGTGGATCCGGAAACAGCAGTGGATCAAACAACAGTGGATCAAGTAGCAGTGGGTCTGGAAAAAGCGGCCCTGGAAGTAGTGGTCCTGGTAAGACAACAAATGAAGAAGCGAACAAAGGAACTCCGGGAGGAAGCAATGTAACCGTTGTCCCGGTAGGAAACACGAATGTTTCCGTACAGACATCAACAGGAGTTATAACACAGGGACCGGGAGGAAGCAAACCGGTGACGGAACAAGTAACGGAGACCCAGACACAAGCCCAGGAGACGACTGCTACGCAGACGGCATCTCTCGCCTCTGGAGATATTGATGGAGATGGAAAGATTAGCAGTAAGGATGTCCTGAAGGTTCAGCGTTACATCCTTGGACTTGAAAAGTTGTCTGAAAAAGAAAAAAAGGCCGCTGACTTAAATGGAGACGGCAAGGTTGATTCAAAGGATCTTCTTCTTTTGAAAAAGAAGGTTCTGGGACTTTAATGCTCGGCAGAAATAGGAGACAATATGAATAGGAAACTAAAAAAACTCATACTCAGTGTAATGACCGCCTTTATGATAGCTGTGATTGGACCTTTTGGTCAGATGATATCCTGGGCTTCCAACGCAAAGATATCATTTTCAGACCCTTCCGTTATGGTGGGGAATGAAGTGACGGTTAATATGAAGGTCACCAGTGACACTGCACTGGGAACAGCAGAAATTATGCTGTCATATGATCCAGGGATTTTACAATTTGTAAGCGGTACCAGTGCCAACGGTGGTGCAGGAGCCATTAAGATTCTGGGAACCATGGATTCCGCAGACCAGAAATCGTTTAACTTCTCTTTGAAATTTAAGACATTACAGGCTGGAAACGCACCAATTAAGGTTACTTCCCAGGAAATTTACGATGTGAACTCCCAAGCCATTACTCTGAGTAAACAGGGGAGTGCAACGGTTAAGGTTACCTCTCCAGCTACGTTTTCCAAGGATGCCACATTAAAGTCTTTGAAAATCTCTCCTGGAACATTAAGCCCTGGATTTTCAGCTTCTGTGGACCAGTACACAGCAGAGGTGGATGCCAATACGGCTGACTTAGTGGTCAATGCGGTGGCAGCCAATGCTGGAGCAAACGTAACACTTCAAGGGGAAAAAGGATTAAAAGCCGGTGACAATGCGGTTGTAATTAAGGTCACTGCCGAAGATGGGCAAACCGTTAAAAACTATACCATAACCGTGAAAAAGCCAGAAGGCGGAGAAACGGTACCTGCTACAAACGAAAATGGCGAGACAAAGGAAGCAGAGTTTGCAGATGCAAAGGTAACTGTAAACGGAACGGAATACAGCATTGCATCCTCCTTTGATGAATCTACGCTTCCCGAAGGGTTTGAATCAGCAAGCTATTCTTATAAGGGAACAGAAGTGATGTCTGGAAAAGGACTGGAAAAAGACCTTCTTCTCCTTTATTTAAAAGACGCAGGAGGGAACGGTGGTTTCTTTGTTTACAATGAAAAAGCCGATACCTGGTCTCAGTTTGTACAAGTTGAAACCAGCTCAAAGGCAATTGTAGTCGTTCCTCTTGATACCGATACAAAGGTGCCGGAAGGTTTTGTAGAGCGCAGCGTGGATATTGATGGCATTCGAGTGACAGGTTGGGTAGTAAATTCTGAGGCAGAACCAGAATACTGTGTATTCTATGCCATGAACTGGAATGGAGAAAAAGCTTTCTACCGTTACGATCTGAAAGAGAAGACAGTTCAGAGATATTTTGCATCAGAAGTGTCTTATGACGAGCATGTGAAGCTTGTAAAGACATATGAAGCTCTTAGAAAAGATTATGGCATTCAGTTTTATATCATGATAGCTGTAAGTGTGATTGCACTAGTTCTCCTTGTTATCGTAATCCTTTTATTGAAAAAAGGAAACAATGGTTCTGGAAAGGACCGCACGGTAAGAGATGACCTTGATAACAGCAGAAAGAAAAAATCTGGATCTGAAGATTCTCGTTTTTATAAAGAGCCAGAAGCTGATGCCCCAGCAAGCAGGATCAAACGCTACAGCCGGGATGAATTTGACCGGGAAGCATTAGAAACCATTCCAGAGACGAAACGTCCGGAAAGAAATCTGGACAAGCCACCTACCATCAACCGGGAAAAACTGGATGAGGATGATTTTATTGTAGAATCAAGCCTTGAAGATGTTGAGAGGGATTTAGCCACTCATGTAGCTTATGACCAGGTGCGTAAAAGGCCAGTAGAACCAAAGATTCCAGAGAAGGAATCAGTTCCTAAACCTGTCAAAGAGTCTGATCCGGATGAAGATGATTTTGAATTTATGGATCTTGATGATTAAAAATTAAGATTATCTCATAATATATAATTAAAAAAAGTTGCTGCATGATGGCTGGATTATCCGGACATGCAGCAACTTTTTTCAAAAATGAACTATATAAAAAATGTATTTTACCTACAAAAGGAAAATATGGAAGACCTGCAGAATAAAATGGAAATAAACAAAAAAGGATAAAATTAATAAGGTGAAAAGGTTGAAATCTGGAAAGGATGAGACTATTGAAAAAATAAGTGATGTGTGCTAATATTCATATAACAGATATAACGAAAGATGGTGAAAATATGTTTTTGCAAATTGATTTTAACAGTAACGAAGCCATCTATATTCAGCTTCGTAACCAGATAATCATAGGAATCGCCACAGAAAGTATTCGAGAAGGGGATCCCTTGCCTTCCGTACGCCAGATGGCCGATAACATAGGAATTAATATGCATACGGTGAATAAGGCGTACACTGTTCTAAAACAGGAAGGCTTTGTAAAGCTTGACCGCCGCAAAGGTGCCGTTGTATCTCTGGATGTGGATAAAATTCAGGTTCTTGACGAGATGCGCAGAGATTTAAGCGTTGTATTAGCTAGGGGCGTCTGTAAGAATGTAACGAGTGAAGAAATGCACCAGCTGGTAGATGAGATATTCCAGTCATTTATAGCAGACCAAAGGGAAGAGTGATTCACTGGATTGGAGGTTCATTATGTTATGCGAGAGATGTAAAATTCGCGAAGCAAATATACAATATACAGAAGTAGTGAATGGAGTAAAAAAAGAGCATCATTTCTGTGCTCAGTGTGCGAAAGAGATGGATTTTGGAGTATACGCAGCCATTTTTGACGGAGAGTTTCCAATCGGTAAGCTGCTCTCTGGCTTACTAGGAATTGAAGATGATAACCAAGGACCTGATAAGCTTCATCAGATTGCCTGTCCCACTTGTGGCACCACTTATGATGCATTTGTCAGAGATAGCAGGTTTGGTTGTTCTGATTGCTACAGTGTGTTTGGCCCTTTAATGGAGGACAGTATAAAACAATTACAAGGCAGCTTGCTCCATACGGGAAAATCTCCTCTTAATCAAAATGTGGGACGTTTAAGTGAGAGTGCTGGCAAAACCAGAGGAATGTCCATAAAAGATGAGATTTCTGAGGTAGAGAAGGAATTGTCTGAACTGGATTCTAGACTGAAAGAAGCACTTCGTTTTGAGGATTACGAAACCGCAGCTGTTTGCCGCGACCGTATCAAAGAACTTAGGAAAGGAAATGAGACGAATGCATAGATGGTTTGAGCAGACTCCTGCAGGTCGCCCAGGGATAATAAGCAGCCGGATTCGTCTTGCCAGGAATCTGCAGGAGTATTCTTTCCCTGCAAAACTTGATGAAAAAGAAAGCGGCGAGATGGTTCACCGACTGGAATTCGGATTGAAGGATATTGGAGATTTTGCTGAAAAAAACTTTGAATTTTCCCTTCTAAATGAGATGGAAGAACTGGACAGGGCTGCTTTAAAAGAACGAAGAGTATTAAACTCAGCCGCACTCTTAAAGAAAAACCCTTCTGGAATCCTTCTTTCCAAAGAGGAAGATATGGGGATCGTATTAAACTGCGACGATCATATTCGAATACAGCTTTTGGGAGCAGGTCTTTGTCTTGATGAGTTATGGGAGAAGGCCGATAAGATAGACGATTGTATCAATGAAAGATTTTCATATGCATTTGATGATCGATTTGGATATCTGACTTCATTTCCTACGAATGTAGGCACCGGGCTTCGTGCCTCCGTGGTGGTTCACCTTCCTATGCTCTCTCAGGGAAGAAAATTCTCTAGTCTGATTGGGGATATGAGCCGTTTTGGAGCTGCTGTCCGAGGCGTCTACGGAGACGTGGAAGAAAATTTTGGCTCTCTTTATGAGATATCAAACTTAAAGACTTTAGGCCAGACCGAGCGGGAAATCATTGATACAGTAACAAAAGCCGCCATTCAGTTGACCAATCAGGAGATGCAGGTAAGAAAGCTTTCTCTGCAGAGACGAAGAATCGAAAGAGAAGATGAAGTTTATAAATCGTTCGGAGTACTAAAATATGCCAGAAGACTAACCTTTCGTGATGCCATGATTTTTCTTTCCCAGTTGATGGCTGCGCTTGCAGACGGATTGGTACTGGCAAAGAAAGAGGTTTCAGTTTACCGCTTGATGCTTGGAATACAGCCGGCTGTTCTTCAAAAAATTTCTGACCGCCCCCTTAGCAAGGAAGATCTTGATATTGCCAGGGCAGAATTTATTCGCAAAGAATTGCCGGAATTAAAATAGCAGGAGGATGTAATTATGATAGACAGATTTACGACAAAGGCCAGGACGGCTATTAATCTGGCCGTACAGGCAGCAGAACGTCTCGGGCATGGCTATGTAGGAACAGAGCATTTGCTTATCGGCCTTCTGGAAGAAGGAAGCGGAGTCGCTTCCAAAGTATTGGAAGAAAATGGAGTAAAAGAAGATAAAGTATTAAATTTAATCAGTCAGCTTATTGCACCGGATCAGGCAGTTCGCCTTCAAGAGGACGGGGGTTATACTCCTGGAGCAAGAAGGGTTTTAGAAAATAGCTACCGGGAAGCAGTTCGTTTTAAAGCAAACTTAATTGGAACAGAACACGTTCTTATTTCCATTATTCGTGATAATGATTGTGTTGCATCCAGACTTTTAAATACCATTGGGGTTAGCGTACAAAAGCTCTATATTGACGTTTTGGCTGCCATGGGCGAGGATGCGCCTGCAAATAAGGAAGAACTGATGAAGACACATAAAAAGGGCAATACACCTACTCTGGACAGTTACAGCAGAGATTTAACAGAGCTTGCGTTAAAAAGAAAGCTTGACCCAGTCATTGGAAGAGAATCTGAGATCAAACGTCTCATTCAGATATTAAGCCGCAGAACCAAGAATAATCCTTGTCTCATTGGAGAACCAGGAGTTGGTAAGACCGCAGTGGTAGAGGGATTGGCTCAGTTAATTACCGATGGAGATGTGCCTGAGACCATAGCTGGAAAACGCCTTTTGACTTTGGACTTATCCGGAATGGTAGCAGGATCGAAGTACCGTGGTGAATTTGAAGAAAGAATTAAAAAGGTGATTGCTGAGGTGATTGAAGATGGAGAGGTTCTTTTATTTATTGATGAGATCCATACCATTATCGGAGCCGGCGGTGCGGAGGGTGCTATTGACGCCTCCAATATATTAAAACCTTCTTTGGCAAGAGGAGAACTTCAGTTAATCGGAGCCACCACCATAGAAGAGTACCGTAAGTACATTGAAAAGGATTCCGCACTTGAAAGACGGTTTCAGCCAGTGACGGTTGAAGAACCTTCTGAAGAAGCTGCGATCAGTATATTAAGAGGATTAAAAGGGCGATATGAGGAACATCATAAGGTAACAATTACCGATGAAGCCATCAAAGCGGCTGTCAAATTATCCTCTCGTTATATCAATGACCGTTTTCTTCCAGACAAAGCCATAGATGTTATTGACGAAGCATCATCAAAGGTGCGTCTGACCATGTATACAGAGCCTGCAGAGATTAAGGAACTGGAACTTGAGATCGAACAGATAGAAGACCAGAAGGAAGCCTTTATTAAAGCAGAAGCTTATGAAAAAGCTGGTGTCGTTAAGAAAAAGCAAGAGAAAAAGCGAGAGAAGATAGAAAAGATTCGTGAAAAATGGCAGAAGGAAAAAACAACCAAAAGTCTTATTGTGGATGAGGTTGAGATCGCAGATGTAATCTCCAACTGGACAAAGATTCCAGTCAGAAAATTAGAAGAAGGGGAAAGCGAGCGCCTTAGAAACTTAGAAACCATTCTTCATGGAAGAGTCATTGGTCAGGAGGAAGCTGTTACTGCTGTGGCAAAAGCGATTCGTCGTGGTAGAGTGGGATTAAAAGATCCAAAACGTCCGATTGGTTCCTTCCTATTCTTAGGACCTACAGGAGTAGGTAAGACAGAGTTATCCAAAGCCCTTTCTGAATCAATGTTTGGGTCTGACAATGCCCTGATCCGGGTAGATATGTCTGAGTACATGGAAAAGCACAGTGTCTCAAAGATTATTGGTTCCCCTCCAGGATACGTAGGTTATGACGAAGGCGGACAGCTCAGCGAGAAGGTAAGAAGAAATCCTTATTCTGTTATTCTATTTGATGAGATAGAGAAGGCCCACCCAGATGTGTTTAACATCTTGCTGCAGGTACTTGATGATGGTCATATTACAGATGCCCAGGGTCGAAAGATTGATTTTAAGAATACAATTATAATCATGACTTCCAATGCTGGAGCTGAAAATATTATATCACCAAAGCGTTTGGGATTTGGTGCCATTGCGGATGAAAAAGCGGACTATAAATTAATGAAAGACCGTGTCATGGAGGAAGTGAAACGTCTGTTTAAGCCGGAATTCATCAACCGTATTGATGAGATTATTGTTTTCCATACACTGAATAAGGATCATATGAAGGATATTGTATCCATCATGCTAAAGGATATTATGAAACGTACGGTAGAACAGATGAATATTTCACTTGTCATAGAAGAAGATGCCAATGAATATCTAATCAAGAAAGGCTATGATGAAAAGTACGGAGCAAGACCTCTTAGACGTACCATACAAAATAGTCTGGAAGATAAGTTGGCAGAAGAGATCTTAAGCGGTGTAGTGAAAAATGGAGATGAAGTGGTGGTTACAGCAGGTGAAGAGGAACTTAAATTTTCTGTCAGAGAGCTTGTAAAATAGCTAGCCATTTCCCGCTGATTCGTGTATAATAGCTACAAGCGATGGCATCTATGCTTCGCAATTAGGGATAAGTAAACAAAATACTAGGAGGGCAAACCGATGCCGGTAATTGAAGAGTTAATCCGCACTGAGCAAGACGGAACAATCAGTTTTGGTAATTACAAATTAGGAACAAAGTCAAAATTACAGGATTTTGAACACGCAGGTGATTTATATAAAGTTAAGACTTTCTATGAGATAACCAAGCTGGAGCGAAACGGCATGTTTGTATACGAATCCGTACCTGGTACCGCAGTAGAGAATTTTGCAGTATCCAATGACGGAGTAGTATTTTTGGTTGAGGGTGATAAAGATGCACAATTAACCGTTCAGTTAGCAGAAGATACCGAATATGAGGTTTATGTAGAAGGCGAAGCTGCTGGAAGCATGAGAACCAATATGAGTGGTAAGCTTTATGTAAGCGTTGAGCTAAATGAAGGAACACCGGTATCTGTAAAGATCAACCGTAAATAAAAGAAATACTAGCTGGGTTCGGTTCTTTAAAAAGAGCTGGGCCCAGTTTTTTTAAGGAGGAAGCAGATGGCAAAGGCGAAGACGACCGCATTTTTTTGCAAGGAATGTGGATATGAGTCTGCAAAGTGGCTGGGACAGTGTCCAGGATGTAAGGATTGGAATACATTTGTGGAAGAGCCTGTGGGGAAGAAAGAGCCTGTCACGAAAAGAGGGATAGGAGCCGTAAGTGAAGGTGGTCATTCTGGCATAAAGGCGAAGCCCAGCAGACTGTCTGAAATTCTCTTAGATGAACAAGACCGTATGAAAACGGGATACGATGAACTGGACCGGGTGCTTGGGGGAGGCGTTGTAAAAGGATCTTTAATATTGGTGGGAGGAGATCCAGGAATCGGGAAATCCACCTTACTGTTACAGGTCTGCAAAAACCTTGCTGCTTCCGGACGAAAGGTTCTTTACATATCAGGAGAAGAATCTCTAAAACAGATTAAGTTAAGGGCAAACCGGATTGGAGAAATAACTGGAGATTTGTTATTTCTTTGTGAGACCAGCCTGGATTTAATTGAAGGTGCCATAAGGGAGGAAAAACCAGATGTTGTAATTATCGACTCCATACAGACCATGTTCCGGGAGGAGATCTCCTCTGCTCCAGGAAGTGTAAGTCAGGTGAGGGAATCTACAAATATTCTTCTGCAAATTGCGAAAGGTTCAGGAATTGCTGTGTTTCTTGTGGGCCATGTGACCAAAGAAGGAGTTGTGGCAGGTCCAAGAGTTCTAGAGCATATGGTGGATACGGTCCTTTACTTTGAAGGAGAGAGAAGTGCCTCTTACCGAATTATACGTGGAGTTAAAAACAGATTTGGTTCTACTAACGAAATTGGAGTCTTTGAAATGGTGGAAAGCGGCTTAGCAGAAGTAGCAAACCCTTCTGAGTTTATGTTAAGTGGGAGACCAGAAGATGCCTCTGGTGCTGTAGTAGCCTGCTCCATGGAAGGGACAAGACCCATGCTTTTGGAGGTTCAGGCCTTAATTACTGCAACTGCATTTGGTATGCCAAGACGAACCGCAGCAGGTACCGATTATAACCGAGTGAACCTTCTTATGGCAGTTCTTGAGAAACGATGCCATTATGACCTCTCCCATTTTGATGCGTATGTGAATATCACAGGAGGGCTTCGGATGAACGAGCCGGCCCTTGATCTTGCAATCCTCATGGCCATAGTGTCAAGCATGAAGGATCGGGCGGTGGATTCCAAAACCATTATATTTGGAGAGGTGGGTTTATCTGGAGAGGTTCGCGCAGTTTCTATGGCTCAGCAAAGAGTCAATGAAGCCAAAAAACTTGGATTTAAGACTTGTATCCTTCCCAAGATATGTATGGAAAAGATGGGTCCTATATCCGGCATTCGCCTGATTGGAGTGGGAAATGTCAGGGACGCAATTGTAGGATTGTCAGATTAATTGATATAGAATACCTGAAAAGATGCAACCTATGCTTATGATTTTTAAAGTTATGAAAACATAGGTGGTATCATTTCAGGTATTTTAATGCCTTCTTATAATATAAACCGATAAAATGAATTGTTGATACACAATAATTAGAATATATTGTTGTATTATGCCTAGGCTGCGTAAAAATGACAAGAAAAATAATAATACAACAAAAAAATAATATATGACCTTACGCTTTCGTTTGCTAAAATATTTAGAAGGTAGTATTACTAACCTAATTTTAAGGAGGAAGTAAAATGAAAAAAATGTATTTTAAACGTGCTTCAGCCCTCTTGTTAGCCGGTCTTATGGCCGCAACTATGGTAGGCTGCTCCTCAGGAAGTAAAACAGAAACCGTTGGGGAGGTTTCAAGCCAGGAGACAAAAGAGACAGAGAGCAAAGTTGACACTGCTAAAACAGGCAGTGGAGATCAAGTGACTGTACGCCTGGTTCATTACATGGGAGAGCAGTCAAAAAGAGATGCTTTGGACGCTATGATCGCATCTTTTGAAGCAGAAAACCCAGGTATTAAAGTAGACGTGGAAGTTGTAGCTTCATCCTCTTACATCGCTACTTATAAAAATTATATTGCTGCAGGCGAAGCTCCAGATATTATGTTTGGAAAACCTCAGACAATGAAAGAATTTGTTGATGGCGGCTATTTTATGGATTTAAAAGGCGAAGATTGCATGAAGAATGTTCTTCCAATGCTTGCTGACGAGTGTACCATTGACGGCGGAGTATATGGCTTCCCAATCGATGCTCAGGTAAAGGCAACTTTCTACAACAAGAAGATGTTTAAAGAAGCTGGAGTAGAAGCTCCAAAAACCAAAGAAGAATTCTTTAAAGTAGCTGATACATTTAATGATAAAGGAATTAAACCTTTCATTCACCCTTACAACTTCATTCATGGAGTATTCCATGAGCTTGACTCCTTCTTTACAAGTATGGCAGCAGCAACTGGAAACGAAAGTGTATGGAGAGATTCTCAGGAAGGCAAGAAAGAACTGTCTGACAATGAGAAGGTAAAAGAAGCAATGGAAATGTTCTCTAAATTCGCTTCTTATAAAGATGCAGGTGATACAGCCGTTGACCAGACTCAGGGAATTCAGAACTTTGCAGCAGGTCAGAGACCTATGTACATGAACGGTGGCTGGCTCATGGGAGATGTAATTGCAGCTAGTCCTGACGGAGAATTTGGAATGTTCCCAACTCCTTGGTCAGACAATCCTAAGGAAAATAAATTATGGGTTGGTATTGATGACGTATTCGTAGTATCATCTCAGACAAAGCAAAAAGAAGCAGTTATGACTTTATTAAACTACTTTGCTAGTGAGGATAGCTCTAAGGTATGGATGAATACAGCTAAGTTAATGACAAGTAACGTAACTGTTTCAACCGATGATGCAGACGAATTTATCAAGGAGATCAAATCATATATCGATAACGATATGATTGTATCTAAGAGTCTTGTACCAGATTATACATCTGAATATTCTACTGCATTCCGCACCAAGCTTCAGGAGTTTGTCACTTTGGATGACAGCAAGCGTGATGTAGCAAAATTACTTCAGGATATTGATTATGAGATCGCATCCATCAGACAGTAATTTCATGAAGTAATATTATAAATCACGAAGTCAGGGTGGCCAGTAGCTTTAGCTATGTGTAACCCTGACTTTTTTAATAGATTGGAGGCATGAATGAACCGGAAAACAAAAAAACGGCTACAGGAATTTACCTTTGTATTGCCGGCACTGATTATATTCGCAATCTTTGTGGTCTACCCATTTTTGCAAGGATTCCCCATTTCCTTTACAAAGTGGGATGGAATGAGTCCTGTAAAAAAATATGTGGGATTTAGCAATTATATCCGCATTTTTCAGGATACTAATGTTCTAAATGCCATAAAAAACACACTAATCTTTACTGCAGTCACAATGGTATTTTCTAATATTTTTGGTTTGCTTTTTGCCTTGATGATATCTAAGAAATCAAAAATCAACAATATTTTAAGGACTTGTATCTTTGTTCCTTATTGTCTTAGTCTCGTATTATCTTCTTATATTTGGAGATATGTATACAGTGATGTGTTTTTTGATGTTTTTGGGATTCCGAGTCCACTAGGCAGCACAGTCTGGGTTATGTTTGGACTCTCAGTGATCTCAATTTGGAGAGATACGGGATATTGCATGGTGGTTTACATCGCGGCAATTCAAGGAGTTTCCAAAGATTATTATGAAGCGGCTGAACTAGAAGGTGCTACCCCATGGCAGAAGTTTAAAGCAATTACGTTTCCAATGATTGCTCCGGCAGTGACAGCAAACTTTACACTTTTACTAGCTTGGGGAATGAAGGTGTTTGATTATCCCATGGCAGCAACCGCAGGCGGGCCGGGGCGAGCATCAGAGACAGTGGCTATGTTAATCTATAATAATTTATTTACTTACTTTAAAGCAGGTTACGGACAGGCAATTGCGGTGGTATTTACCTTAGCTATTTTTGCTGTTAGTACTCTGGTATCAAAGAATCTAAGAGCCAGGGAGGTGGAAATATAATGAGCCGGTCATTAAAAAACAGCTTAACACTTCTTTTGAAAATTGCAGTAACACTTTTGGTTTCCAGTCCTTTTTATATTGCAATTATTTACTCCGTAAAATCAAAACCAGAGATGGTTGCCAATCGTCTGGCATTTCCAAAGATGATTCACTGGGATAACTTTACACGTGCCATTGAAGCCTCAAATTATGGTCTTGCCCTTAAAAACAGCTTGGTAACTACGGTGGTATCCGTAGTCATTATCACTTTAATT
This sequence comes from Hungatella sp. UBA7603, assembly GCA_002478865.1. GTDB lineage: Bacteria > Bacillota > Clostridia > Lachnospirales > Lachnospiraceae > Lacrimispora. Next base: position 19,664 of record DLJZ01000012.1, on the reverse strand, counting down.
TGTACCATGGCTTCCTATATTATTGCCAGAAAGAACAACTGGTTTTATAACGGAATTTATTATCTGTTTATAGGAGCGATGATCATTCCATTTCAGTCGATTATGACGCCGCTCTATATTGATATGACAAAATGGAAGCTGTTAAATACCCTTCATGGATTCATTATGGCAAAAGTAGGGTTTCAGATAGCCTTTACGGTACTTTTGGTATCTGGCTTTGTAAAGAGCATCCCAAAGGAGCTGGAAGAATCCGCAAACATTGATGGCGCTGGATTATATTCCACCTTCTTTCGCATCGTATTTCCGCTTATGAAGCCGATTGTAATGACCTCTATCATTTTAAATTCGCTAAATGTGTGGAACGATTTCCAGATGTCTCTGACACTGCTTCAACAAAAGGCGGTACGAAACATTCCGCTGACACAGTATTTCTTTTTTGGAGAGAACAGCATTGAACTAGGTCTTGCATTTGCACTGTTCATTCTTTCCATTATCCCGATTTTGATGCTGTATCTAATGTTACAAAAATATATTATCGGAGGAATCACTTCCGGCGCGGTTAAGGGTTGATCTTTGGCTAGCAGTCGCTTTCTGTCGTTGACATTCTTATTATGAGTTGATATAGTTGGAAAAAACAGGAGGTGGCTGATGAAACCTGCCGAAAAAAGAATCCGTTTTAGAAAGACCCTTTATTCTAAAATGATAGCGGTCACCGTTCTTTTAGGTGTTACATTTCTGGGAGCGTTGATATGCATTTATAAAGTTAGTAGTAACTGGTTTAAGACAGAGCTAACCAACCAGTCAGATACCTTAACGGAGCAGATTTGCAGAAATATCGATATTTCCTTAAAGGAACTGGTAGAGGATACCATACCCCTATCTGCCACGAATGAACGATTTGCTCCACTTTTAAGTCAGATGAATGGATCGGGTGAAACAGAATTACCTATCTTAAAACAGAGAATTCAAAAACGCCTGGAAGAGATGCTTAGTGCAAATTATGATATTAACTGGGTTGCTATCGTTGATTCATCTAACAACGTATATCTTGTTTACAGAGATTCTAGAATAAGAGAAGAAAAGCCAGATAATCAGGCGGTTCAGGAGCTATATTTTAAGAATTTAGAAAATCTTTCCGATCAACCAGGTAATATCGTATGGACCAGCAGTCCCAACGAGAGTGGGATTATTTTAATGAGAAATTTGTTTGATCAGGGAACCATGAAGTTCAGCGGTAGCGTTATCGCAGAGGTACAGAATGCTTCACTAAAAGAAATTTTTCAAAATATCGACAGCAATAAAGTGGGAAATTACACTCTGTATGACAGGAATGAGGAATTGCTCTTTTCTACCACTAACATGGTTGGCAAGGATGGGAAACGTAACTTCTTGGAAATAAGTCAAAAGGATAAAAACCATAATTATCTGAATGCAGAATACTTTATTAGCAGAAGTCGGCTACGGATTTCCCATGAGGTGGATTTGACGAAAAAGTACAGGGCGCTTTCTGACCTACTTTACTTTATATCTGCGATGGGGCTTCTTTTGATCGTATTTATTGTTATCTTTTTGTGGTTGATGTTTGGAAATATGGCAAGGAATCTTCAGATATTGCTACACAACATCGGTGAAATATCAAAGGGTAACTTTGATATGGAAGTCACCACTTTCTCTAAAGGTGATCAGATGGATGTACTCTCAACCCACATTCATGAGATGGCAGGTAGAATACAAAATCTCATGGGTGAGATTGTAAAGGCAAAAGAAATACAGCAGCAGAATGAATATTTGCTTCTGGAATTCAAATATCATGAGCTCCAGGCACAGGTTAACCCTCACTTTTTATTTAATGTTCTTCAATCCATCAATGGTATAGCTCAGATTAATGGAGATAAAGAGGTCAGCCGGCTGATCTGTTTCTTATCTAAATTTTTCAGAGGTAACATTAACCGCACTCAGACTACTTGTAGCTTAAGCATAGAAATAGAGTATGCAGAAAATTACCTGGAACTATATAACAATATTTATCCGGATCGATTAAACATTATGTGGGATGTGGACGATAGCCTTATAAATACAATGATACCAAGCTGTATCTTACAGCCAATTATTGAGAATTCTCTGGTTCATGGCATGGAGCCAAAGATAGGTTTGTGTACCATTCGCATATCTGTATATCATGACAAAGATCGTCTGATTATAAAAGTATGGGATGACGGACAGGGAATTCCGCCCGAAAAGCTGGTTTCTGTCCTTCATACCCATGGGGGAAAAAAACGAATTGGAATTAAGAATGTTCAGGATCGTATCCAACTTATGTATGGACCTGATTATGGTGTTTTCATAGAGTCGGAATATCTTCATTACACGGAGGTGAGGCTTGAATTTCCTTTGCCTTAGCAGTGCGAAAAAGGAGTGATCATTATGTATTCAGTAGTAATTATTGATGACAATAAAATAGCAGTAACAGCGATATCACAATCAACCCATTGGGAAGACTTTTATTGTAGAGTCTCAGGGGTAGCTTATGACGGAATCGCTGGTCTGGAGCTCATTCACAGAGAATCTCCAGACATTGTAATTATCGATATTCAAATGCCAGGATTTAATGGTCTTGATATCATCGAAAAAGTGAATCAGCAAAGACAGGATACCCAGTTTATTATAATTTCTGGGTACAGTCAGTTTGAGTATGCCCAAAAAGCAATTCGTTACGGTGTCAGTGATTTTCTGTTAAAGCCTATTATGACAGATGAACTTGAGCAGGCATTAAAAAAGGCCGTTGACACGCTCTCTAGAAAAAAAGAAAAAGATGAAGAAGAAGAGGAGACAGATTCATTGGAAGGAAAAGTTCAATCGATTCGTGCTAACCGGGAAGTATATTCAAAGCTTGTATATAATGCAATCGATCATGTGGAGCGAAACATTCAACGCAATATCTCTCTATCAGATATTTGCGAAGAGTTATTAATTTCAACTTCTTATTTTAGTAAGTGCTTTAAAAAAGAAACAGGAGTAGGGTTTTCTAACTATGTCACTATGGTGAAGATGATAAATGCCAAGATACTCCTTCGAAATCCTCAAAATAGAGTGAATGAAGTGTCCCGTATGTTGGGATATAGTGATTACTCCTACTTCTTTCAAGTATTTAAAAAATGCTTTGGTTTTGCTCCTAGTGACATCAAGCAGTACAGCAAATAAGAAAGAGGAGAAGGCATGATAGAAAATAATAGAAACCTCCCCTCCATATTAACGTGCTGTGATGGGACAAAGGTCAAGGATAAGGAAACCTGGCTTACAAAGCGAAGACCAGAACTTCTTACACTGTTTTCTAAAGAAGAGTACGGCTTTCTTCCTGACATGAGTGATGTTACAATAAAGATTCGAGTGGCAGATTCTAAAAGATCGACTGATATTATGCAAGGACGAGCTATTAGAAATACGGTAGAAGTGGAAGCGGTGAGAAACGGAGTTTCTTTTATTTTTTCATTTGTTGCATTTATTCCGGCAGAGGCGAAAAAACCAGTTCCCGCTTTTGTCACTATATGCAACAGGGGAATAAAGGACAGCGATCCAGCCAGACATTTTCTAAGCCCCTTTTATCCGGCAGAGACTATTATTTCAAGGGGATATGCCTGCGCGGCATTCCGTACCCAGGAGATTTCTCCAGATTATGAAGAAGGTTTTACCACCGGATTTTCCAGACTATTTCCTGAGTACGTGGAAAATAGACCAGATGATGCCTGGGGCGCAATTACGGCTTGGTCCTGGGCAGCAAGCCGTATCATGGACTATTTTGAAACAGAGCCTCTGATTGATGAGCGAAAAGTTGCTTTGGTAGGTCACTCCAGAGGTGGGAAAACAGCTCTTTGGGGCACCGCACAGGATGAACGCTTTGCCATGGCAGTGAGTAGCTGTGCCGGGAACAGTGGAGATGCATTATCTAGAGGAGCCAAAGGTGAGAGAATCGGTGATATTGTCAATCGCTTCCCTTATTGGTTCTGTAAGAACTATCAGAAATACATTAATAAGGAAGAAACACTTCCTTTTGATCAGCATATGCTTCTTGGCCTCATTGCTCCAAGGCTTGTTTATACCTCCGCTAAGACCTTTGACAAATGGGCAGACCCACAAGGACAGTTTGAGTCCTGTATAGAGGCCAGTCCTGTCTATGAGCTTTTTGGTTTAAAAGGAATTGGGCAGGAAAGCCAACCTCTACCGGAGAATCCGGTGCAGGAAGGTAGAATCGGTCATCACTTTAAAACAGGCAATCATGATATGGATGAATATGACTGGAACTGCTACATGGATTTTGCAGACCGTCATATGAAATAAGATTAATAGAATTAATTTATAAGAACAGAATTAAATGAACAGAATTCCAAAATGCAACTGCGGTTAGGGGTTCTGTTCTTATTTGCATTTAAGAATATATTTGAAGAGCGAAATAAGAAAAAGGTTTAACTTTAAGATAGTAATACCTTATTGTGCATATTACTAAAATTGAGACAACAAAAAAGTCTTAAAATCCTTATAAAACGAGGATATTAAGACTTATAATTAGCAGGGGAAGAGGGGCTCGAACCCCCATTTACGGTTTTGGAGACCGCCGCTCTACCATTGAACTATTCCCCTTTGGTAAGCATTTTGTACCCTTAGCCGAGCACTTAGAAAGTATAGCATAGAAGTTTTTAAATTGCAACCATTTTTTCGAATAAAATAAAAAATTAATTCTACTATTAAAGAGAAAACGATTGTGGTAAAATTAAATAAAATGAAGTTCAGAAGGCATATCAGGAATTGTAAACCTCTGACTCGGAATTAAGAATCTAAGACAAAGATTTCCCAATTATGATGTTACTCAGCAAAAAGATGTATAGGTATTACAATTTAAGAAACTCTATATCTGCAAAACATGCACAAAAAGTGTGTTGGGATCAAGTCCAAAGCATAATTTGACAAATCGTGTCAATCATGATATAAGTAATTTGTGACTTTTTCTTTAATATAAAGGAGTTTTTATTATGAAACAGGTTAAGATCATGTTGCCGACCATTGCTGAGGCAAAAAAGTTTGTTACCGCTGCTGCAAAATGTAAATTCGACATAGACGTTTATTACAATAGAGTGACCATTGACGCAAAGTCTATTTTAGGAGTTTTGAGCCTGGATTTAACACAGGTGTTGACCGTTCAACTCCATGGGGAAGATGCAAATTTTGAAGCATTTTTAAAGGAGAGAGCTCCGGAGAAGTGCTCCGCAGCATAAACAAACACTCATAAAAGGGAATTGTAAGCCACTAGGCATACAGTTTCCTTTTTTATTATATAAGAAAGAGTTACGAACTCCCCTATAAAATAAAAAGCACTCCCTGCAGGATGCGCATAACGCTTAAGAGAAAGATGTCACTAAAGTGACAGCGAGTCAGACGAGTCAGACTCTATCTTGTTAAAGAAACGGAGGAACATGGCAGACACTAAGATCATTAAGATATCAGTCAGAAATCTGGTTGAGTATGTACTGCGTTCTGGCGACATTGATAATCGCAGGACCCAAGCCTTTGAAAAAACTGCCATGCAAGAAGGCAGCAGAATTCATAGAAAGATTCAGCGTCGTATGGGCCCGGACTATCGGCCCGAAGTATCGCTTAAACATATGGTGGATCAAGATCAGTTCCAGATCTTAATAGAAGGCAGAGCGGACGGAATTATCGAAAAGCCGGAAGGGGTTACCATAGATGAGATTAAAGGCGTCTATAAGGATTTATCTTATTTGGAAGAACCTGTTCCAGTTCATCTTGCTCAGGCGATGTGCTATGGCTACTTTTATTGCTTTGACCACACACTTGCTGGAGCAGTGATTCAGATGACCTATTGCAATATGGAAACAGAAGAAATACGGCGTTTTCAAGTGGAGAAAACCTTTGAAGAACTGGAAACATGGTTCCAGGGATTGATCCATGAGTATGTCAAATGGGCCAGATATTTGTATATCCATGGATTAAGAAGAGATGAATCTATACAGGAGCTGTCCTTTCCATTTCCTTACCGGTCAGGCCAGAAGGACTTGGTAGTTTCTGTGTACCGAAGTATTCAAAGAAAAAGAAATCTGTTCATTCAAGCACCGACAGGAGTCGGAAAGACTCTCTCTACCATATTTCCTGCGGTGAGAGCCATGAGAGAGGGCCTGGGAGATAAGCTGTTTTATTTAACCGCTAAGACCATTACAAGAAGTGTAGCGGAGGAATCCTTTGAATTGTTGAGGGAACAAGGCCTGTATCTGAATACAGTCACCATAACCGCGAAAGAGAAGCTTTGCTTTTTGGATACTCCAGAATGCAATCCAGACGCATGTCCCTATGCAAAAGGTCATTTTGACCGAGTGGGAGATGGGGTTTATGATATCATTCATCAGGAGACGGGGATCACCAGAGACATTGTATTAGCTTATGCCGAGAAACATCAGGTTTGTCCGTTTGAGTTTTGTCTGGATATCAGCAATTGGACAGATTCCATAATATGTGATTATAACTATGTATTTGATCCAAATATTCGGCTCAAACGGTATTTTTCTGAAGGAGTTTCTGGAGAATATCTATTTTTGGTAGATGAGGCACATAATCTTGTTCCAAGAGCAAGAGAGATGTACAGCGCAGTCTTATATAAGGAAGACTTTCTGTTGGTGAAAAAGATTATAAAACCAATGGATCAAAAGATAGCAAGGCTTTTGGACCGGTGTAACAAAGAACTTCTTGAGTTGAAACGGGAATGCGAAAGTTACCGGATACTGGAAGATGTCCGTTTTTTTATGACCAGTATCTTATCCTTATTTGGCGAAATGGAAAAGTTTATGGAGATTCATCAAGAGTTTGGAGACCGAGATTTGGTTTTGGATTTTTATTTTGCTCTTAGGGATTTTATTAATATTTATGAGCGTGTGGATGAAAATTATCGGATTTATACAGAGCTTTTAAGCGATGGAAGATTTATGCTTCGTCTATTTTGCATCAACCCTTCCAGAAATCTTAAAGAATGCCTGAATAAAGGAAATGGAACCATATTTTTTTCTGCAACCTTACTTCCTGTTTCTTATTATAAAGAACTATTAAGTGGAGACCAGGAAGAGTATGCAGTTTACGCTCATTCACCCTTTGATCAGGAAAAAAGACTTCTTATGGTTGCAGGCGATGTCAGCAGCCGTTACACTAGAAGAAACAAACGAGAGTATCAGAAGGTGGTGGATTATTTCAAGGTCATTGTTTCGGAACGAAAAGGGAATTATATGGTGTTTCTTCCTTCCTATCATTATTTAAAAGAAGTGGAATCAGTTCTTCATGAGATATCTGAAGAGAATATTGGTTTTACCTTCTTATCCCAGGCTTCCAGCATGAATGAAGCACAACGGGAACAGTTTCTAAAGGAATTTTCCAAAGAGCGAGGGAATTCCTTTGTAGCGCTCTGCGTTATGGGTGGCGTCTTTTCAGAAGGAATTGATTTAAGAGCGGACCAGTTGATCGGTGCCATCATCGTAGGAACCGGTCTTCCTATGGTATGTACGGAGCAGCATATATTAAAAGAGTATTTTGATGAAAAAGAACAAAAAGGTTTTGATTATGCCTATCAATATCCTGGCATGAATAAAGTAATGCAAGCGGCAGGAAGAGTAATCCGAACGGTTGACGATGAAGGTATTATCGCTCTTTTAGATGAACGGTTCTTAAGACCGGATTACCAAGCCCTTTTCCCAAGAGAATGGGATGAGTATTATGAAGTCCGACGAAACAATGTAGGAGATGTTGTAAAAGATTTCTGGCACAAACGAGAGAAAAAAGGAGAGAAGGAATATGAAGAGAACACTTAGACTACGCCCCTGTAAGAAAGCTGATGGTAAATCCCTCATTCAATGGTTCACCGATGAACGCATGATGCGTTTGTGGTGCAGAGATGGTTTTGCGTTTCCTCTTACGGAGAAACAAATGGTGGAATATTATGATAAACTTGAAATGGAAACGTGTTCCTGGGGATTTACCGCCCTTGATGAGGCGGGGACACCAGTTGGAAGTTTTCAGATGAAGGCAGATTATAAGGCAGAGAGTGTACATTTGGGATATATTGTGGTAGACCCTAAATTACGGGGCACGGGTGCAGGATATGAGATGGTCTCTTTGGCAGTCCAGTACGCAGTAGAAATTCTTGGTATGAAAAGACTTACATTAAAGGTATTTGACACCAATCCAGGCGCTAGACGTTGCTATGAAAAGGTTGGATTCTCTGTGGAGAGCATTATGGAAGAAGGTTTCTCGTATCAGGATGAAATGTGGGAAGTCTCAATTATGGCTTACACCGTATAAGAAAATAAAACCTGCCATTTCGTTAGAAGGCAGGTTTAAAATAGGCTTATTACAACATATCCATAAATTGTCTGGTGGCCTGAGAAACGGGAATACTTTCATTATAGGCAACAACCATCTGGCGAATCGGAAGCGTTTCTGTAAGCTTCACCTGAAATAAATCTCTGTCATGCTCAGGGATACAAAAATCAGGTACAAAAGCAATGCCAAGTCCGATGCGGGCGAGATCGATTAAAAGATCATTGCTGCTTAATTCGATTTCTGGAACCAGGTCCAGTTGCTCCTTTTGGAACATGTGATGCAAAAACTCACTGGTGGTACTTTTTCGGTCCAACATTAGAATCGGATAAGTCTGAAGCTTTTGAAGGCTTACTTCTTCTCCCTTTAATGGAAAGTATTCTTCATTGGCAACAAACACATCCGAAAATTCATTGATAACTCGGACATTCTGAGCGTTGGAAAGGCCGGAGTTTGGGTAATTGGTAATGATAAAGTCCACCTGACCATTTTCTAATAAGCGAGCGCATTCAATGGAGGTCTGGTTTGTGACCTTAATATGCACATTTGGGAATTCCTTATGAAACTTGTTTAAATAAGGAACCAGATAGTAGCGGCATATGGTATCACTGGCACCAATGCGAAGTTGCCCCCCGTTTAAGGTATTGGCTTCTAATAGTTGGTTTTCTCCCTTTTGAATTAAATTGATCGCTGGTTCTATATGCTTTAAAAGAATTTCACCTTCCGGGGTAAGTTGGACTTTTTTTGTGCTTCGGATAAAAAGAGTCTGATTCAGCTTTTTCTCCAGAACCTTAATGGACTGGCTGACTGCTGATTGGGAGATGAATAGCTGCTTAGAGGCTTCTGAAAAGCTTAAGGTTGCAGCCACATGGTAAAAGACTTTATAAAGTTCGAAATTAATATCCATTATTAGTCCTCCTTATAAGTATAAGGCTATTCTATCACGATAGTGATTGGTTTGTAAAGGAATTTGACAAATTTCCTGGGGTGCGGTATAGTAACGGGCACAGGTATCAGGAATGAACGAAAAAGGAGTGGAAAGAATATATGAATGATGATTTTTACCAGATATATTTAGAAGAAATGGAAGGCATCAGTCCTTGTACAAAAGAAGAGACTGAGATGCTTTTGAAGAATATAAAAGAAGGCAATAAAGACGCTAAAAAGCGTCTTGTGGAAGGGAATCTAAAAACAGCCCTTTCCTATGCAAAGGAATTTGATGGTAAGGGAGTACTGCTTACCGATCTTGTTCAGGAAGCGAACATGGCACTTATGATGGCAGTAGAGCAATATGACGGTTCTCCAACGAAAGAGGAGTTTGATCGTTTCGCTGGTGATCTTATAAACGAATACCTTCTTGAAGCAGTGCAAGAAGAAGTGTCAGCAGAACAGACCGCAGAAGAGTTGGCGGCCAGAGTCAACGTGCTTCAGACAGTCTCATCAATCCTTGCAAAAGAACTGGGACGAGAAGCTACCATAGAGGAATTAGCGGATAAGATGAAGATGACAGTGGAAGAGATCCATGGAATTATGAAGATTGCTTTGGATGCCATGAGCATTAATACAGAAGATATAGATCTGGAAGCGCTGGAAGGTGCAGATGGATTTGATTTAATTGAACAAGAGGAAGAAGACTACAAAGGATAATAGATTTGGAGAAAAAGGATGAAGATATATCTGATACGTCATGGACAGACGGATTGGAACATAGCAGGAAAAATTCAGGGAACTCATGATATCCCTTTAAATGAAACTGGACGAGGACAGGCACTAAAGCTGGCAGAAGCCATGGATACAAGGCCAGTGGCTAAGATATTTTCTAGTCCTCTAAAACGTGCAGCCAATACAGCAGCATTGATTGGTGAGAGGCAAAAAACTGAAATTTGTTCCATGAAACAGCTTGTAGAAGTGGAATTTGGCAAATGGGAAGGGCTTACATGGGCTGAGATTCAAAAAGAATATCCAGAGGAATTTAAGGGCTGGACCGTCAAACCAGAGATGGTATCTCCTCCTGGCGGTGAAGCGCTGGAGCATATTCAAGAAAGATGTATAGGCGCATGGAATGAGATACGAAAAATCACTGCAGGAATGGAAGATGTAGCCATTGTGTCTCACGGAGCCACTTTAAAGCATTTATTTTCATTCATGATGGGGTATGATAAAAATAAAGATCCTGGAATCGTAGAAAATGCCAGTATCACTACCTTAGAGTTTGATCCAGTGACTAAAGAGTTTCGATTATTAGAAAGAAATGAAAGTTCTCACCTTCAATAATCGGTCAAAAGACTTACTAAAATACAAACAGGGGAAACAGGCCGGCAGTATGACCGGTCAGCTTCCCCTGTTTCCATGGGACCCGTCTCACGTTATGTGAAGAATATTGATCCTTAACCAAACAGTGTTTCCACCAGTATATTCAGCATGGAGGGAGTGGTGCGGATGTAAAGCTGGTTGTCCTTCCCGCAGCGAAGAGATGTCTGCATCAAAATTTCTTTTGGCACAGATGTATCAAACATAGTAATCATATTGGTACAGGATTCAATGATTGAATTAAGCTGACTCGCTTTCTCAATGAAACATTCGATATGATCTTCCTGTAGTGTTAAGCACACCTCCAGGTTTGGTGTTTGCTCGTCTGTTTTGAAGTTTGTGTCCTCAAATAAATATTTCTGGGATAATTCTTTTAATTGTTGATTAAGATCCATATTATATTGCGCTCCTTTAGTAAAAAATCCTTTATTACTATATTGTAATTTAATTAAACTTTCAAGTATTTTTGAAAAAAATATCGAAAAATGTCGAATGAAGCCAGAAATAAATGATAAAAGAGATTTAAGAGCATTTTATATTAATTGTACTGATTAATAACATAAGATATATTAATTTCACTTATTGATGTATCTTATGGTATGATGTTGGTATAAATGGACCAATGGATTCTTTACAAGGAGGAAATTATGAGTGTAAGAAGAGTATACGTGGAGAAAAAACCAGCCTATGCCGTTAAAGCCAATGAATTAAAAGAAGAGATCAAAAGCTATCTTGGCATTTCTAATGTTAAGGGCGTGCGGGTTTTGATCCGTTATGATATGGAAAATCTGTCTGATGAAATCTATGGGTTGGCTCTTACTACCATTTTTTCCGAGCCTCCAGTGGACGAGTATTATCTAGAAGAATATATCGCCGAGGAAGAAGATCTTGTTTTCTCCGTTGAATATCTCCCTGGTCAGTTTGATCAAAGAGCAGATTCTGCAGAGCAGTGCATCAAGCTTTTAAAAGAAGATGAGGAGCCTGTGATCAAATCTGCAGTGACTTATGTTATTTCAGGCACTTTTACCCCGGATCAGGTTTTAGAAATCAAATCATTTTGCATCAACCCGGTAGATTCTAGAGAAGCAGACGAGAGAAAACCGGAGACTTTGGTGACCACATTTGAAACACCTGCAGATGTTTTAGAGTTTGTTGGATTTCAGGATCTTAATGAAAATGAATGTAAGGAGCTGTACGAAGGACTGAACCTTGCTATGACGTTTCAGGATTTCTTGCATATCCAGAATTATTATAAAGATGAGGAACACAGGGATCCTACTATGACTGAGATCCGTGTGCTGGATACGTATTGGTCCGATCACTGCCGCCACACCACCTTCCAGACTGAGTTAAAGGATGTGTCATTTACAGATGGAGATTATAGAAAACCCATAGAAGACACCTACAATCAGTACCTGGCGGATCGGGAAGAGGTTTTAAAGGGAAAGAGTGATAAATATGTATGCCTTATGGACCTTGCTCTCATGGCAATGAGAAAACTCCGTAAGGAAGGAAAGCTTGAGGATTTGGAGGTTTCGGAAGAGATCAATGCCTGCAGTATCGTAGTTCCTGTTTTGGTAGATGGAGTGGAAGAGGAGTGGCTGGTTAACTTTAAAAATGAAACTCATAACCACCCCACAGAGATTGAACCGTTTGGTGGTGCAGCCACTTGTCTTGGCGGGGCAATCCGTGATCCACTATCCGGACGTACCTATGTTTATCAGGCGATGCGTATTACTGGAGCAGCCGATCCGACTAAGCCTCTTCATGAGACACTAAAGGGAAAGCTTCCTCAGAGAAAGATCGTGACTGGAGCGGCTAAGGGGTATAGCTCCTACGGAAACCAGATCGGACTTGCAACCGGATTTGTAAAAGAGATCTATCATCCAAATTACGTGGCAAAGAGAATGGAAATTGGAGCTGTTATGGGAGCTGCCAAACGAGCCAATGTCATTCGTGAGACTTCTGATCCAGGGGATATCATCATTCTTCTTGGTGGCCGTACAGGCCGTGATGGCTGTGGTGGTGCTACTGGTTCTTCTAAGGTCCATACAGAGGCTTCCATTGAAACCTGTGGTGCTGAGGTGCAGAAGGGAAATGCCCCTACAGAGCGTAAGATCCAGCGTCTGTTTCGCAGAGAAGAAGTAAGTAAACTCATTAAGAAGTGTAACGATTTCGGTGCGGGTGGAGTTTCAGTTGCCATCGGCGAGTTGGCAGATGGATTAAAAATTGATCTTGATAAAGTACCGAAAAAATATGCAGGACTTGATGGGACTGAGATTGCCATTTCCGAATCCCAGGAGCGTATGGCTGTTGTCATTGATCCTAAGGACAGAGATAAGTTCCTTTCTTATGCAGCAGAAGAGAATCTAGAGGCAGTGGTTGTGGCAGAGGTAACAAAAGAAAAACGATTGGTTATGAGCTGGAGAGGGAAAACCATCGTGGATATCTGCCGGGCATTTCTTGATACCAACGGTGCACATCTGGAAGCCTCCGTTGTTTTAGAGGTTCCAAATAAAGCTGGCAATGTATTTGAGAAGAAAAAGATAACAGACATTAAAAAATCTTGGTTACAGGTACTCTCTAATATAAACGTATGCTCCCAAAAAGGCCTTGTGGAGATGTTTGATGGTTCCATCGGAGCAGGTAGTGTATTCATGCCTTTTGGTGGCAAATACCAGATGACAGAAACACAGTGTATGGTAGCGAAACTACCTTTGCTTGAAGGGACTACAGATACCGTTACTATGATGAGTTATGGGTTTGATCCTTATTTATCTAGCTGGAGTCCTTATCATGGAGCTATATACGCTGTTTTATCCTCTGTTGCAAAGATTGTGGCAGCAGGCGGAGATTATAAAAATATTCGTTTTACCTTCCAGGAATATTTTAGAAGAATGTCTGAGGAAGGAACTCGTTGGAGTCAGCCTTTTGCAGCCCTTCTTGGCGCGTACCATGCCCAGATAGGATTTGGTCTGCCTTCCATTGGAGGTAAGGACAGCATGTCAGGCACCTTCCAGGATATAGATGTGCCCCCTACCCTTGTATCCTTTGCTGTGGACATAGCAAATCAGAAGCATATCATTACCCCTGAATTTAAAAAGGCAGGTAGTAAGATTGTTCTGTTCTCCATCCAAAAGGATTCCTATGATTTACCAGATTACAGCCAGATCATGGAAGGATATGAGGCGTTGTTTGCAGATATTTTAGCTGGACGTATTCTATCTGCTTATGCAGTGGAGAACCATGGAATCTGTGAAGCAGTCAGCAAGATGGCTTTTGGCAATAAGCTTGGCGTATCAATAGATGAGAACGTAAAACCGGAAGATTTCTTTGCAGCTGGTTGGGGAAATATAATTTGTGAAATTCCGGAAGATAAATTATCAGAGCTTGGATTCTCCTACACCCTCTTGGGTCAGGTGACAGAGAAAGAGACCTTTACGTATGGAGAAGTAACAATTTCCATGGAAGACGCGGTAAAATCCTGGACAGACACTTTGGAAGAGGTATTCCCTACTGAGTCAGGAGTAGAGAAGACTCCGGTACGTGAGGATTTGTTTCAAAAGGACCATATTTACGTTTGCAAAAACAAAGTTGCAAAACCAAATGTATTCATTCCAGTTTTCCCAGGAACCAACTGTGAATATGACAGCACGAAAGCATTTGCTCTCGCTGGTGCTAATGTGACCACAAGAGTATTTAAAAACCTAAGTGCAGAAGATATCAGGGAATCTGTTGATCTATATAAAAATGATATTCGAAATTCACAGATTGTTATGTTCCCTGGCGGTTTTTCCGCAGGTGACGAACCAGAGGGTTCTGCCAAATTCTTTGCAGCCGTATTCCGCAATGAACTCATAAAAGAGGAAATCAACGATCTTCTCAATCAGAGAGACGGATTGATGTTAGGTGTCTGCAATGGATTCCAGGCTCTCATTAAGCTTGGACTGGTACCGGAAGGAACCATTGTAGAGCAAAGGGATGATTCTCCAACTCTGGCGATGAACACCATTGGGCGCCACATCTCAAAGATGGTATACACCAAGGTTGTTAGCAACAAGTCACCATGGCTATCTGAAGCAGAATTAGGCAGTGTGTACTGTAATCCAGCTTCCCATGGAGAAGGCCGTTTCGTGGCAACTGGAGAATGGCTTGATAAGCTGTTTAAAAATGGCCAGGTGGCAACTCAATATGTAGATGGCAATGGTTGTCCTACCATGGATGAGAGTTGGAACCCCAACGGCTCCTTTATGGCAATCGAGGGTATTACAAGCCCTGACGGACGTATTCTTGGAAAGATGGCACATTCTGAACGTAGAGGCGAGGCCGTAGCCAGAAACATTTACGGAGAGCAGGACATGAAGATATTTGAATCTGGAGTTAAATATTTCAGTTAATGTTTTGATACATTTATTATAATATGACAAAAGGCAATGCCCTGCAATGAAACATGCAGAGCGTTGCCTTTGCTTTGTAAGTGAGTCTTTAATTTTTAACGTTTTTTTATGTCCTTCTGTATGAAATTACACTTGACAATAATTAAAATTAAGTCTATGATGGTTCATCAGTATATTTAATTCATTGGAATATAGCTATACTAAAATTACGAAGAAGATATGCTAGAGAGGAATTTATCATGCATTCGAAGAAAAAATTAAAACATATACTATTGGGAAATGCTTTAAAAAGCAATGACCTGGAAGGAGAAAAGCTGGGACCGTTTTGGGGAGTTCCTATTATGGCAAGCGATGCGGTATCTTCCGTGGCGTATGCCATTGAAGAGATGCTTCTGGTACTGGTTCCAATTCTTGGGCTGGCAGCCGTAGACTATTTAGGGCTTGTTACCTCGCCGATCATCCTTTTGTTTTTGGTGCTTGCATTTTCTTATTCACAAATAATAGCCTGTTATCCCAATGGCGGAGGTGCCTACGTAGTATCCGCTGAAAACATTGGAAAAACAGCTTCTCTTGTAGCTGCATCGGCTCTGATGATTGGTTATATTATGACTGTGGCTGTCAGCCTATCTGCTGCAACGGCTGCCCTCGTATCTGCATTTCCAGGAGTCAGCCATTACCGCTTGTTATTTGCACTGTTGTTTTTGTGTATTATTACACTTTTAAACTTAAGAGGAATGAGAGAGTCATCGAAGCTTTTTGGTTTTCCTACGTATGCGTTTATTCTAATTATGCTGGCACTTATCCTCACTGGACTTTTTAAATTGTTTACCGGCAATTTACCTCCGGTTCATTATCCGGATTCTGCTAAGTCTATTACAAACGGTGTAGGTACTGTATCCTTGTTCCTTTTACTTAGAGCCTTTTCCTCTGGCTGTTCTGCTCTTACTGGAGTTGAGGTAGTCAGCAACGCAGTCCCTAGCTTTCGGGAGCCTTCCCAGAAGAATGCAAAGAATGTACTGTTTATCCTTGTAGGTATCATCATCGTGATTTTCGGGGGAGCAGTAATTCTTGTTACCTCCCTTCACATCATCCCCTTAGAAGGAAAAACTGTGATATCCCAGCTTGGATTAGCTGTGTTCGGACACGGGGTTATGTATTATGTTCTCCAGTTTGCTACGTCTTTGATTCTTTTGTTAGCAGCGAATACCGCTTATAACGGCTTACCGACTCTTCTTGCCATACTTGCAGACGATGGGTATGTACCACGTCAGTTTAAACATCGTGGAACGAGGCTCAGCTTTTCAAACGGAATCTTATTTATATTTTTCCTGGCAGCATTGCTGCTTATTGTGTTTAATGCTCAAACTCATTATCTGATTCCTCTTTATGCCATCGGCGTATTTTTATCCTTCACCCTTTCTCAGACAGGAATGGTACTTCGCTGGATTCGTGTAAAAGGAAAAGGTTATTGGTACAAGATGTTGATCAATGGTCTTGGAGCTCTGATGACTGGAACTGGTACGATTATTGTATTTGTTACAAGATTTTCACAAGGTTCTTGGATGCTGGCAATTGTTGTCCCGGTAATCGTATACATTATGTATCGAATTCATAAGCACTATCAATTTGTAGGGTGCCAGCTAAAAGTAAATGACTTTATGCATCATTATCATAAAAGCGTGAGCAAGGACACCAACCTTTGCATTGTTTTGGTGGGAGGAATCAACCGGTCTGTATTAAAGGCGTTAAATTATTCCAATTTAATTACTTCAAATGTGGTTGCCCTTCATATCTCAACCGATGAAAAGCAAAGCGAATTGTTGAGAAAACGATGGGTGGAAACAGGGATTGATGTGCCCTTAGAAGTGATTAATTCCCCTTACCGGGAACTGATTGAGCCGGTTGAGGATTATATTGGTAAAAGAGAACAAAACCTAGAGCCTGGTGATATGATCACAATTGTCATGTCCCGCTTTATGGAAGAAAGCTGGTTCGCAAATATTCTTCACAATCAGACCACATATTTTATCATGCAGAGGTTAAGGAGACATAGAAACGTATCTACGGTTCTGGTGCCCTATCTCTATAGCTCGGCCTTCCTGCCTGCGTCTGAAAAACATAATAATCAGAGGGAAAGAGAATTGAAATAAAGAATAAAAACCGTCTTTTTTAGAAATGGAAGAAAGGTATCTCCATTTTCAGAAAAGGCGGTTTTCTTATATTGAAATTTAATTTACCAGAGATTTAAAAAATCAATGATATCACGATTACAAGGATACCTACAGCAATACGGTACCAGCCAAATACTTTAAAATCGTTCTTTTTAATAAAACTCATTAAAAAGTTTATAACATATATAGATACGATGAAAGCAGTAATCATACCAATGCCTAAAATAAGTAATTCTGATCCGGTAAAGTTAAAACCAAACTTGATCAGTTTTATGGCACTTAAACCAAACATAACAGGAACTGCCATAAAGAATGTAAATTCTGCCGCTGCCACCCGGGATACCCCGATTAAAAGTGCACCGATGATGGTTGCTCCAGAACGAGAGGTACCAGGTATAATGGATAGAACCTGAAACACCCCAATGATAAAAGCCGTCTGCCAAGTAATATCAGAAAGTTTATTTATTTTGGGGACACGTTTATTGTTCCAATTTTCAACCTGTATAAAAGCGACTCCATAGAAAATCAAGGCCGCGGCTATTACAAATGGAGTATGGAAATGAGCTTCAATATAATCATCAAACAAAAGTGTGACGGCCGCACCAGGGATGCAGGCGAAGGCTGTTTTAAACCAGATGGTAAATACATCTTTACGAATAAAGGACTTTCTATTGTCCTTAAATTGAAAGGGAAACATTTTCTCCCAAAAGATTCCGAGGACTGCAAGTATTGCTCCAAGTTGAATGACGACAAAAAACATCTCTTTAAATGCTTTGCTGGCATTTAGCTGTAGAAATTCATCTACAATCAACATATGTCCGGTGCTGCTAATCGGCAGCCATTCTGTAATTCCTTCCACAATTCCAAGAAAAATAACTTTTAAAATTTCCATCACATCAATATTCATAGTGAGGGTGCCTCCTTTTATCACAATAATTTTTAATCCCGAAACAAAAGATACTTTGCTTGGGTATACTTCTGTATTATAGATTCAAGGCAAAAAACTTGCAAGAAACCTGATGTCACAATTACAAAAAGCTTTGACACGAAACGTGTCAGATGCCAGTTTATAAGGGGTTATCAGGTATTTAGTTATTTGGCTTGCTTTACGAACAGTACTGTTTTTATAATCAGAAGCACAAAGGAAAGAGCGGTGATATAAGGCTGTCTTGTCATAATAAATAACAGTATGGCAATGGAATGAAGAAGGAAGGAGAAGATCCTGATTGCTTTAAATGCGTTTTCATATTGCAATATTCGTAAGATCAGTTCTGCGGCGCCCCAAAGAGACATTAGGATTAACAAAGTAAAATAAACAAGCCGTATGGTTCCTGATTCATTGTAAGAGATAAGTGTTACAAATCGTACATGACCTCCTTCTGGTTGGCCGTAAAAGGGAAGAAACAAAAATATTATTGTGGATAAATCCAATAGGCCGTAAATTAAGTTAGAGATGTTATTTATGTTTATGCGGTTTTCTGTCTCCGCCAAAACAATCAGTTCATCACTTGACAACAACTGGTCAATGGTGACTGAAAAAAGTTTGGATATACATTTTAAGGATTCAATATTTGGATATCCTTTGCCGCTTTCCCATTTGGACACAGCAGTTCGTGATACATATAATTGTTCAGCAAGCTGTTCCTGGGTTAGTTGATTCTGCTTTCGAAGCTGTTGTAGTTTTTCATGAAATTCCATGGCAAACCTCCTGAAGATACTTTCCATAAGCTTAACTTATATTATAAGAGTGGTCAAGAGGATCCTATAAAGGAAGTGCTGCCACATTTAACCTCAAACACCATTGGAGATTTTTGTATACGTTTGTATTCCCCTTTGTCACTGCGGTTTTTTTGCGCCTACTTAATTGTCCTGATTATGCTCTTAATTATTATGTTATTGATTGCTCTCCCAGCATTCGTTTCATTTTAAGAGCGTGTTGCAAAACTGTTTTTACAAACGGTTTAGCAACACGCCCTTGTGATTAAAACTAGAATATAATCAAGTTCATATTTCGTGTGGCAACAGACCCAGAAGTTACATTGGTAGCTGTTGTTGTTATAACACGTATTTCATAAGTGGAAGTAGTCGTTACAGGAGCAGTATCCACAAGAGTTCCAAGCATGGCAAACGTGTGTGTGCCAGCAGTTGATCCACTTCGATTAAATTCGCGTGTTTCTAATAGTGTTCCATCACGGTATAACCGCGTTTCTGCGGCAATTTGGTAGTCCGCTGTTGTAACATATAACAAGCTTAATGAATAATCAACCTTCACGTCATTGCCCTCTGTTACTGCATTAGAAACAGTTGCAACAGAAACTTCAGTGTTTAAAGGTGGTACAGTATCAAGCGAGGCAACATTATTACTAAATGCCAATGCAGCTATAGCAGGAGCGCCGGCCGGTCCGGTATCGCCAGTAGG
>DLJZ01000001.1:46635-116612 GCA_002478865.1 Hungatella sp. UBA7603 | reverse complement strand
GCTAAGCCGGTGGTTATGATTAATTTATTTCGCTTCTAAGATAATTTCAACTTTATGTAGATGAAGATTTTACATAACGAAAATCTGCTGTATAAGGTCATGTTTATATAATAGCACATATTACTGATTTTATAATTCTTTGGTCAAGAGAAGTCAGAGTCAAACACATCAACTAACTATTTGATATCTTTCCAATTTCTAATATTTTGTTCCCAAATATAACTATAATTCAATGCTATCTCTTTCGCAGTTTTGGGTTTGTGACCAGTTAATTTCTCCACAGCATCACTTTTTACATCCGCTAATCCCTCTGCTATGCTAGCCTCATTTGTAACCATATCATTTCCGCACCATGGAACTGGTGATTTTGAAAAATCAGCAGAACAGTCTCTGGGAATATTCATGGAATCCAAATATTCAAAAAACTCCTCATGGTTAACAGGACAATATTCAATTTTTATACCCGATAACTCACTGACTAATTCTACGATATCCCTCTGGGAAATTGATTCGGAACCACATACATTATATGCTGTATTCAATTCTCCCTTTCCCAACAGCAAGGCAGTTGCAACTCTCGCGCTGTCATCCTTCGGAATGAAGGTAGCTTTTCCTTCCCCTGCAGTAGTATACCACTTATTATCCGACATCAGTGCCAGCATGACTGATGTTGTAAAATAATTCTCCATATACAAATTATTTCTCATAAAGTTATATGTAATACCCGTTTCTTCTGCTCTTTCTTTAATATACTTTTCTGTTTCTGTATGATCTGGCGTTACATATATATGTTCATATGCTGGGTCGCTTGCACCGAGGAATGAGGTATATGTAATATGCTTTACTCCGGCCGCAATAGCAGCATCAACAACATTCTTATGTTGCTGCACTCTAACCTCTCCTATAAGTACGCCAGAAACAATATATATTCTATCTCCTCCGGTAAATGCTTTTGTCATTTCTTCAACATGATCATAATTCGCTTGTTTTACGCTTACTCCAAGCTGTTCCCAATATTCTTTCTTCTCTGGATTTAATTTTTTAATATTAGGACAAGTAAAAATCAAATCTTTTGGCTCTACCTCTTTTAACATATTTTCTGCAACTCTTCCACCAAGTTTCCCATCTGTACCCGTTACAATATAGCGCATATTATGATCTCCTTTATATGAATTTTATAGTAAAGTTATGTACGATATTAAATCGATCAGATACGACTCTACCTATAGCTCTTACCACAACAATATTACTTGTTGATTGTCTGGTTCATTCTGTCTGTTTTTACTGTTTTTTGTATGGTTTCATATTTTTTTGTGTATTGTCCATATAGTAAATTACTATATTAAATGTAACACTATAATAGTATAAAGAGAATTTTAAAAAATGTTATAACATTAGATAAAATCTAATGTTATATTGAAATGAACGGTCCATTGTTTTATAATAAATTATAATAAAAAAGGAGATGGTCATATGAATACGCAACAATTACAATGCTTCATAAGCGTAGCTGATAAATTAAATTTTACTAAGGCTGCAGAAGAGCTTTATTTATCACCGCCAACAGTCACCCATCACATTCAAACTCTGGAAGCAGAACTAAATACTAAATTATTTATCCGCACTTCTAAAATGGTGAGATTAACAGAAGCAGGCACATTCTTTTATGGTGATGCAAAAGAAATATTAATGAAAATTGATATATCCAAAAAACGTGCTGAAAAAGCAGCTACGAGAAATATCAGCTTTCTTCGCATTGGTTGTACAAGTAATGCGGAACTGCAAAGTTTATCTATCATTTTATCAAGTTTACAGACTGAATATCCCAGAGTTTATCCCGTTATTATCATAAAAGATTATTCTCAGCTTATAGCTTTATTTGATGACAAACAATTAGATATTATACTATCAACAAAAGAGATGATTAAAGATACTAGAGATTGCACGTTTAAAAAATTAAAAGTCATTACAAAATATGCTGTTATGTCTGTTGATTCTCCTTTGAGTGCCTACAAAAAATTGACGTTTGATGATTTAAATGAAAGCTGCCTGATTACCTTACATCCCGATTTGATCCCTTTTCTATATAAAGATAAAGTACAGCAAAAATTAACATTTCACTCACAACAACATTTGGGGTTTATATGTGAAAACGACCAGGTGGGGATTTTGCTTGCAAAATCAGGTTACGGAATCGCCATTTTACCGGCATATTGTATTTCTGCTGACATAAAAGATATAATAGCTATTCCTATACAGGAACAGGAAACAATGGAATATGGAATTGCATACCAAAGCAAGCCAAAGGAAAAATATATAAAATATTTTATAGACAATTTTTCACTGCCAGAAATATAACTTAAAACTTTTAAATAGTAAAATGTGGACGTTCACTTAGATAGAAAGCTTTAGAAAAAGCAATAAAAGCAGTTTCATTCGTTTTATTCACTATGGGCTTGATATTTTATGCAAGTTCTTTATTATGCGTTTGCTATTATGACATGCATTTGATATCATGTAGTTTATAGGAATATTCCAAAACGTCAGTTTTGCAGACGCTTTGGATCATAAAATAAAAAACATATAAAAAGGTGGAAGCAAGAGTGGATAATCAGGAAAAAAAACATCAGCGTCGACCCAGGTATAAGGGTACTCACCCCAAAGCTTTTAAAGATAAATATAAGGAACTGCAACCAGAGTTATATGCTGATGCTGTGGCAAAGGTCATACAAAAGGGCAATACGCCTGCCGGTATGCATCGTTCCATTTGCGTGAAAGAGATATTGGAGTTCTTACAAATAACCCCTGGACAAACTGGATTAGATGCGACCTTAGGTTATGGAGGACATACGTTAGAAATGCTTAAATGTTTAGATTCAAAGGGACACTTGTATGCTACTGATGTCGATCCCATCGAATTGCCGCGAACAAAGGAGCGTTTAGAGCGCTTAGGTTATGGCCCGGAAATTTTAACAGTCAAACAAACAAACTTTTCCAATATAGATCAAATCACTTCCGAATCCGGACCATTGAATTTTATATTGGCAGATTTGGGTGTCTCTTCTATGCAAATAGACAATCCTGAAAGAGGATTTTCTTTTAAGACTGAGGGACCATTGGACTTACGGCTAAATCCATCGAAGGGCATCTCTGCTGCGGAACGTCTTAAAAGTATTTCACAAGATGAATTGCACGGTATGTTATTAGAAAACGCGGACGAGCCTCATTCCGAAGAAATCGCTCGAGCCATTATCTCCGCGATAAAAAAAGGAACAGACATTATAACAACAAGTCTGCTTCAACAAATTATTAAAGATACGCTTAAATTCATTCCAGAAAAAGATAGAGACATTGAAATAAAAAAATCCTGTCAAAGATGCTTTCAAGCACTGCGGATTGATGTCAATAAAGAATTTGAAGTGTTGTATGAATTTTTAGATAAACTTCCTGCTGCCATGGCTGAGGGTGGGCGTGTTGCGATTCTCACGTTTCATTCTGGAGAAGATCGTCTTGTTAAAAAATCATTCCAGCGCTTCTATCGTGATGGCCTCTATAAAGAAATAGCGCCTGAGGCGATTCGACCATCTGTAGCTGAACGCGGTGAGAATAGTCGTGCTCGGTGTGCTAAATTACGTTGGGCGATTAAAGCTTAAGTATAATTCAATTTATTGATGAACAATAAGGAAAAAGCAAGCAGGACAAGTTTTAATACACATGCCCTGCTTGCTTTTTTATATGATATCCCACATAATAATTTTTGAAACTTACTGATAGGCCTTGTAAACAAATGCCTATACTCATGCAAAGGGCTGGAGTACTTAGTCCAATGTTGATATAACTTCTATTGAATGCTATTCCCTAAATCTTTTGCTGCCGCTAGACTAGAAAGACCACTGATATCCCCTTTTTCCATAACTTCCGATTGCGTTACAATTCCGCAGTCTCTCCACCTCATATACTTTGTTATCGCTTTATAATGGCTAATAGTTGCTTCTACTGCTTCCGTATCTGTATCTCCATATACTGCAAGCAAGACCGCATCGGTTATTGGCATCGGTTTCGCAGTGCCTACATTCATTCTATCTATTACGGATTTTAATTGTGCTGTCATGCCATGCCAATAAACAGGACTGGCTAATACTAATAGATCCGCTTCATACAAAGCTTTATATATCTCTTTCATGTCATCCTTTTTTGCGCACTCTCCCAAATGAGTAAAACAATATTTACAATCAGTGCATCCCGTGACCTTCATTCTACCCACACTAAATTTAGTGACTGTATTCCCGCTAGCTTCCGCTCCCTGTATAAATGCATCTGCCAAAATCTCAGTATTTCCATTTTTTCTTGGGCTCCCATTTAATAAAACAATCTTTTTAGACATGATTAATTCTCCTTTTATACTCTTATACTATTTGGGAAAATGTTTTAATACTATTGCGTATAGTTCTGTGAATCAAGATGTTACCACTTTTCATAATGGATTTTTTCAGCATGATATCGATCTATAAATTGATTCTTATTGCTCTCCGGGTAACCAATGGCAATGAATGCAAATGGTCTAATATCTGATGGAAGTTCATACATCTCCCTCACATAATTGACAGCAGAATCAACCGATGTGATACTCATCCACACGGCTCCAAGTTCCAAATGAACCGCTTCTAATAAAATATTCTGGGCAGCAGCACTCATATCCATCATCCAATCAGGCTCATATCTGAATTTCTTGCTATTTGCTACCAAAATAATTGTTAGCTCGGAATTAGAAACTGTTTTAGCATCTGGCATCGCTTTGGATAGCTTCTGTAGAGCTGTCTTGCTTTCAACTACAATAAATTCCCATGGCTGTTGATTTAATGATGATGGTGCTTGCATAGCAGCCCGTAACAATTGATCTATCTTTTCTTTCTTTACAGGTGTGTCTTTAAATTTACGAATACTTCTACGAATGAAAATTTCTTTCACAGGACTACCTCCATGTTCTGTCTTAATAAAAACTTGAAACCAAGCATTGGTGTTTATTTTATTTGATATCATGATAACATCCAAGATTCAATAGGTAAAATTGATTGTTTTTATTGATGTAATCGAAATATCAGATGATTAGGGCAAAGTGATGGAAATAGGTTTGATTATTTCATTTTCAATTATCACAACAAAGTATCACTCTATAGAAATGGACTACTTCAATAAGTTCAATCAGCCCTTACATTCCAATTACTCTTTCATATGAAATTATGAGAAGTCGGTGACTAAAAATATCAGCCACCGACTTCTCATTTGCTCTATATTATCTTAAAAATCTCATAAGGATATTTATATAAATATTGATTACTTTGTCTTGTAATGCTCTAATTTAGTTATCCAAGACTAACTCACAATTAAAATTCATCTTCATAATTACAAATTAAATGCTGATAATAGCAGCAAATGATACTCCGTCATGCATCATATTTTATCTGTTTAATGTTGAATATTGGAAGAACACAAAGATATTTATAAACAGGAAATAGATGGCACATGACTTTAACTTGATAGGGGCGCTTCTAAATAAAGAAGCTTAGACAGTCTTTTTATTCCATCCCTACTGACAGGCAATATTATATCATTCATCAATTGGAGCTGTTGTGTCGTGCACTCGGTCACATAGGAGCTATTTACGATACAACCTTTATCTATATAGATAAAAATCTTTTTATCTAGTTTTTCATAGATCTGAAGTAAACTCATCCGAAAGGTTACGCATCGATTGTCAGCAGTAAATATATTCACATTTTTCCCAACTCGATTAATGTACAAAATATCGTCGTAATAAATTTTATCATATCTTGTTTTACTGGTTAATTCCAGAGCTCTGTTTTTTTTACCAATAACGATATGGTGTAAGATTCCAAGAATTGTTTCTAATTCCTTCATAATGTTTTTCTTAGACATATACTTAAATATTTTATACTTTAAAAACCAGTCGATACATTCCAGATCATCAATTAAAACTATGATTTTAGTGTGAGGATACTGCTTGATTACTTTTGATATAAATCCGCACAACTCTTCTTTTGTATTGTTCGTGATATCAATAATAAAACCGTCACAATACTCTTCATCAATAAGAAATAATGCGCTCTTTATATCTTCCCAGACAAATAGGTCCAGCTTGGAATATTTACATTGCATAAAGGTATGTATTACTTTTTTGACCGAGCTCATGAAACATAGATCTTTCGTATAAACTCCAATATTCATACTATTAACCTCCGCAGGTAATAGGTTATCTTGTTTTATGCTCATTATTTTCACCATGTAAAAATCACCGCTCTTATTGTACTTTTTACCTAGTATCTAATCTTCTATTGGTTACAGGTCTTGATTGCACTATGTATATCTTCCCATTTACAATTCCCCATTCGATATCCTGGGGGCAGCCAAACTTACCTTCAATTTTTTTACAAACCTTCACCAATCTCCATACATTCAGATAATTCATTGAATATGAGTGAATCATTTTACTGCTATTAAATACTTTTTTTATACCAGAATCGGAATTTACATATCGAAATTCCTTTCTCCCCTTTTTTCTGTAGGTAATCCTCTTATTATTAATATCGTAGATATAAGTATCTGGTGATATTACACCGGAAGCAACCGCTTCACCCAGACCGTATGCGGAATTAACCAGCACCTCTTCTTTTCGATGATTCATAGGATTGCAGGTAAAAACAACTCCAGATGCCTTGGGACTGATCATTTTCTGAATAAGAACCGCCATTTTGATGTTATTGTTTTCATAATTTCTTTTCATTCTGTAATCAATGGCTCTCGGAGACCAGAGTGATGCCCAACATCTTTTCACATATTCTATAACGTTATAATCTCCAGAGATATTTAAAAACGTATCCTGCTGCCCTGCAAAACTTGATTCTTCCAGATCTTCCATATTGGCAGAGGATCTTATGGCAACACTGGCATTTTTACCCAAGGCCCGGTATTGCTTGAAAATCTCGATTCCCATATGATTTGGTATACTTCCATGCAGAAAACTTTTTATAATGTTTACACTGCACTCATCCAATGATATCTTACCATTCTTATTTTCATCTAAATAAAGTTGAATGAATTTATTGATTCCATTCTCCTTTACAAATTCTTCATATGCATTGTAGGTAATGCAAACCCCCTCTGGAACGTTCACTTTTAATGCGTATAGTTCTCCTAAATTTGCGGCCTTACTACCAACACTGACATTATCACGAATAGTTAAATTTTTCAGATTTTTAGCATACATATGCATATATCCCCTTATCTTCCTGAAATATGTGTTTAATCTGCAACGTATTTTATGCTGATGGCACTAAATTCTCTTTTCTTTGAAATACTATACACAAAGAACTCCTTTTCATTGTTATACTTACAATATTCAATTCCTTTTTTTATATCAAAGATTGTTTGGGAACCGGAAGAAAGAGGCAAACCATAGATCTGTTTATTTGTTTCTCTTAAGTATATTCCATGACTTCCAGTCACTTCATTACCAGCATCAACATTTAATCTCTCCCAGATCGTTTCCTGTTCACGCAAAATCCCCCTGTAGATACCTGTTATTTCCGCCAAAGCTCCTGCTTCTAACTGGGAATCTAGTAATATTGCTGCCCCGCTCTCACCAAAATCTTTCCCATCCGCACTGGTGTAATTATTTAGTATCTTCATTCCATATTCACTAGAACAAGAATCACTGCTGGCAACCAACACATGTCTCTCTCTATCTTCCATGATTAGCTCATATCCGTCAATCACAGCATCACAGGACGAATTCATGCCTGTTGATACGGTATAACTAGTACCTCTTAACTGCAAAGCGATTGCTATAACAGACGCCTGCATATTGGAAAGTATCTTGGTGACAAAGATTGGCGATACCAAACCGGTATCATGATATTTGATTACATCTTCTGCTAGCGTATTCAAAGCTCCAAAGCAGGTTGCTGCTAAAACACATATATCCTCTCCATATCTAAAAAAATCCGGATTGCTTTCCTGTATTCTTTTGGAAGCTGCTAATGATATCTGAGAATACCGGTCGAGCTTTCTTTTTTCCTTCGGATGCAAAAAAGAATCTATATCAATGCAGCCACTAAATGCATCCGGGTAAAGGCAAACAATATCTTTGATGTATGTACGCTTCAAATGGATTCTCCTTTCCATTTTTTTAATATCAGCGACGCATTTTGACCTCCAAAAGCAAATGTATTATTCATGACAATGTTCACCTTTGTCTTTATATCTTCCGACAGCAAATTGATGTTGCTTCTTTTTATAGGATCCATCAAATTTACAGTTCCAGGAATCAAATCATGTTTCATTGATAGGCAGGAAAAAATAGTTTCCGCGATCCCACAAGCTCCCAGCAAATGACCTGTCATTCCCTTTGTTGAGCTTGCATGAACCATGTGATCAAAGATCAACTCCATTGCATTGTATTCAGATTCATCATTTAATTTCGTTCCTGTTCCATGACAGTTGATATAATCGATTGTTGTAGATGGAATCTCTGCATCCTTTAGCGCCATCTTCATCGCCAATGCAGCACCGTCCCCTTTCAGATCAGGAGCAACGATGTGATATGCATCGCAACTGGCACCATACCCAATTATTTCAGTACAGGCACTCAAATGGTCTTCCTCAATAAAATCTTCTCTTTGCAATATTAAGGCACCCGATCCTTCGCTTAAAATAAATCCGTTATGATGGACATCAAATGGTCTCATTGATTCACTCGCACTCAAGACCCCTAACGCAGCAAAGCTGGCCAAACCCATATCAGAAAGCACCGCATCAATACCAATAACATAAGCACAATCAATACGATTATTTTTAATTAGTCGATATGCTTTCCCTATTGCATTTGACGAGGAAGAACAGGCACTGTTTATAACCATTACAGTGGTATTTACAAAATATTTTTCAGCAAGTTTATGAGCCAGGACCTCAGGTAATATCTCATCTAAATCCAGCTCCCCAGACTCATCCGTTATACTATTAAATATATATTCACTATTTCCTAAGCTACTGCCGATGATCAATGCAGTTCTTCCAAGATTTTTTTCTGGATTAATTCCTGATTCATGAATGGCCTGAATCAAAACGTCTTCCGCCAATTTACTGTATTTCTTCTCTTCTGAATTACAAGAAACCTTTCCTACATAGAATTCTTCTTTCCTTCTACCTTTCCCCATAAATATTTCATAAGGAACAAAGTGATTTTTTCTTTCTAAAAGGTTCTTCCAGTTGAGATCAACATTATCACCCAGAGGTGATATCATACCCATTCCGGTTATAAAAACACGATTTGTCATTCGAAATTAATCCTTTCTTTAAGAATAGAAGACGATTCACTGCAAACACAAACAACATAAGATTCAAATATTTCTTTTCTTCTCCCACGCCTAAGACGCCCAATCAACGGAACGAACAATATGGATTACTGAGCGAAAGGAATAGGTACTTTTTTTAAGTAGGAAGAACTTTATCATAATAGATCACTCCGGTCTCACCATCTAATAAGACCCGGTCTCCATCCTCCAGAGTTGTCGTGGCATTTTCCACATTAACGATAGTAGGTATATTGTATTCTCTTGCTATGATTGCTGCATGAGATAATATGCCTCCCAATTCAGTAATCAGACCACCCGCAACGGAAAAAAGAGGGGTCCAGCTAATATCAAGCGATTTAATCACAATAATATCACCCTTTTTTATATTGCCGGCATAATTATGATTGATTACCCTTACATTTCCTTTTACCCTACCATAGCATGCTGGTATTCCTCGGAGGACCTTTTTTGATGATTTTTTGATCTCTGGTTCTTTACTATTTGTCATGCAATCAGAATAAATTTTCTTCCTTAGTATGACTTTTGATTTTATTTCAGCAAACTCTGTGAAATCCTTAATCAAACGCCTTACTTCATCATAATGCATAAAATAAATATCATCCGGTTCCATTTCTGGAATAACGCTGCATAACTTGTTATTTAACACTCTTGAAACTCTTTTAATCTCAGCTATTATAATATACAAATAGTGTTTATTATTTTCTCTTAATTTCGTGAAAGTTCTGGCCTGGGTAATTAATTTTCCAAACTTTTTATCATCTACGCTTGTTTTCTCCTGCTCTCTCAATCTAACTGCTTCTTTATTTAAACATCTTTCTATTATCATATCTAGAAGCATACGCGGATTTTCGGCCCAATAAGGTTCCATTATTTCCAATTCATTTTTTCCCCGGTGTCCATACTTTTCAATGATATTTTCATTGATAAAATTATAAACCTTTTCAAAACCGGAATCGATTAAAAGCTGCTGCCAGTTTTCGCTTTTCAGACATTCTAATATCTCTTGGCTTTTTTCTGATGGCACGATTATATTTTTCAAACGTTCCATACAGCTACTGATTTCAGCCATTTCAATGCCTTCAATATCATTCACTAGCTTTAATAACGTTGAATTGTCATAGCCATATTTATTCAGCTTCCATTGGAGTAATGCCATCTTAGAAAATGCGGCCGTTGTCGCATCCGTATGCAGATGCATGTTTTCTTTTCCATATGTAATTCTTTCATTAAGCAAACCAAAAAGCATATTTAAATCAAAGGTATTATAATCAAGATCAACCCATTTTTTCTGGTAACGGAGAAATTCTCTCCATTTCAGCTTTGATTCTGCTTCCAGTTGCTTATTATTTTTTTCCGCCTTTATACTTCCTGGCATATGAAGCATAAATCGAAGCCAATGTATTCTCTCTTTGCGACGTTTGTTACTATAAGCCGTTTCCCCTCCTATAATCGTATCCATGGGAAACAGACCGATTCTTTTCATGTAAAAATTCACCAGGCCGATGTTATAGTAAAGCTTACCGCCATTTAGCATGATAAAACACTTTTCTTTCACTTCAGGTGAGAACGAATAGTGCCGGAAAGAATCCCTTAATAATTCATTCATGGCCTCTCCCCACAGAGACCAGCTTAACGGTGTCATGATATCAGGAAAGGCTTCCGCTACATTCCCCCTTGTCCAGAGATCAAATCTTGATTTTTTTCCAGGATAGCATGTATTTCCTGTATATACTTCATCCCTATTTTTGCTATTGTATTTCATATGCATACCCTCCAAAACTGTATTTTTAAATCAAAGATGCACCACCATCCACTACAATTGTCTGACCTCGAATCATTTCAGAATTAGAATTACATAAAAATGATACTAAATTTGCAATGTCTTCTGGCATAACCAGGCGACCTGCAGGAACTCTCTTTTTAAATTCCTCCATTACCAGTTTTTTATCTTGAAAGTAATTTAAAGAGTCCGTCTCAACCAGACCTCCAGAAACGGCATTTACGTTAATCCCATAGCTGGATAATTCACATGCCATATACTTTGTGAGATTTTCGATGTACGCTTTTGTTCCTCCTATGAGAGAATATCCTGGTATGTACCTTTGACTCCCGGTACTGGTTATATTCACAATTGACTTATATAAAGATGTACTTGCCTTCATTAAGGGAACTGCATATTTGCTGCAAAGAAAAGTCCCTCTTGCATTTACCTCGAACGTAAAATCCCAATCTCTTTTCCTGATATCTACAATGCTTTTATGAACCCCTGATGCCGCATTATTTATTAATACATCTATGTATCCTGATTCCTCTTTAATTTTTTCAAACATCTTTTTTATTTCGTCTTCATTAGAAATATCCGAACAGATCAGTCTAGTCTTAAATTTTCGGTTTAAAAATTCTTCATATGTGTTTTTAGCCAATTCTTCATTCATACAATAATGAAGATATACCGTATAACCTTCTAACAGTAATTTTTCGGCGATCACTTTCCCGATTCCTCTGGAACTTCCTGTAACCAGCGCTATTTTTTCCATTCTATTAACACGCCTCCATACATCCACTTTGAGGCTTCTCCCCCAATGATGGCAACTTTATCTCCCTCAGTAAGCTCCCCATTTTTATCAATCTCGTATAGCACATGAAACAGCGATGCTGTTGCACTATTTCCAACCTTATCTACGTTATATCTGATCTTTTCAACTGGGAACCCGTTAGATTTTAATCCTTCAATGTCATTTAGAAGTAAGGATGGATTGGCCTGAGGAAAGATAATCCACTTCAACTCGTCGATTCTTATACCAGTACCTTCTGCCAGTTTTTCGATTGCATTCTTTGATAATGTACTGCCGTGCTTCTTAATCAGTTTTGGCCTCTGACTCCATTTATGCCGATTCTCTGCAAAAGCGGTTTTGTCTCCTGGATATACAGCTCCACCCATGTCCAGAAAAATGCCCTTTTCGATCCCAGTTCCGATGCTTTCTGAAAAGCTGTATAAGATTCCTTCTTCTTTGGATTCCTGTATAATAATGGCACTGGCACTGTCTGAAAACATTGCCATGTTTAATTGATCTGCCATCCCCTCTATTTCATTATTTTTCCAATCCCTAAGCCAGTAGGTACTCATTAGGTTGCCAGCTGCGATTGCGACAGTTTTTGCCTTCCCGCATTTAATATAACAATTTGCGATATCAATTGCCTGCAGTGCCCCAACGCAGCCACAATGAATCTCCAGGGCATTGCACTTTTTAATGTCTAGCAGTTCTTGTACCAAAGTGGCGGTGGTAGGAAGGGTATAATCTGGTACAGTTGATGTAGTAATTAGTAAATCAATCTCATCTTTTTTAATTTTCGAATCCACAATCGCAGATTCTATGGCTTTTGCCATCATTTCACTTTGTGTTTCATTCAGGGTATAATCCTTAGGATCCGATGCCCAAAATCTGTTTTCTACCCCTAATTCCTTTAACAACCAGGGGTCAATATCAAACTCTTCTGACAACATCTCATTTGATACAGCAGTTCCTGGGAAATAAGAACCTATTCCGGATATTTTAGAATTCATAATTCATTCCTCCTTATTATCATTATGGATACTTGTCCTCCAAAGCCAGCGGATATTTTCATAAAATCCTGGGGTGTATTATGATTTGATCCGCTATCATTTAAATCACTGGCAATTTCCACAATACAAGCTGCTCCCATGAGATTTCCAAACTGTTCCTTTAAGTTTATCTGCGGTATATCAGGAAAGATATCTCCAGTGGCTTTCTCTTCTATTTCATTATATTTTTTGTAAGACATCCCGTCCGTATTGATAAAAGCAATATCCTTGGCATCCTTATGTGCCATTGCTAAGCTTTTTAATATACCTTGCTTTAAAATTCTTATATTGTCTTCTTCATTGTTTTCCAAATCCAGTAAAACTTCCCCATGCCCGATGATTTCTCCATATATTTTGGCATTTCTTAAAACAGCATGTTCATAATCTTCCACGATCATGCTTCCAGCCCCTTCGCCTAATACTTCACTACTTTTTTCATCGTCCATGTCGCTGACTCTAAAACCATATTGTTCATAATTGTAAAATTCATTTTCTTCCATATGAGAGTCAAATCCCCCAACCAGGCACCAGGTGCAATCTCTTCTAAGGATTGTATGGTACGCAGCGGCTAGCGCTTGGGAACTGGCTACCCCATTTGTTATAAATAAAGAATTGGTTCCTCTAATGCCGAATTCTTCAGCCGCATAATGCAAACATGCATTGGGCAGAGATTTCACCACAAAAAGAGGAGACATGTTTTCTACCACTGCTTCCGAAAATTCCTTATGTCTAAGTTCTCCATCATAAATACTCTTTAACACATTTAATAATTCATTTCTTGAAGAAGATTCCTTTGTAGTCCCAAGAAAGATTCCTCTTTTTTCCTTTGCCGTATCGATTTCTAATATTCCCGAATCAAGAACTGCATGATTGGCAGAACTGCAAAATATCTTTTCTCCTCTGGACAAAAGCTTTTTTATTTTTCTATTTTTAAATGTCTTATTCTCTTCATTTCCAGTAATACCTGTATCCAAGGTAATACCTAATCCTGTGATTGCAACTCTTTTTCCCATATACAGCTCTCCTTCCCCACTACAACTTTAACTTCTTTTAACTTAGCTGCTATCATTTCATTATTGTAAATATTGGCATCAAACAAATAATAATCATCGACTTTCCGAGTTAAGGATACCTCCGTAATGATCGCATCTCCAGGAAACAGGGCTTTATATACTTTTAGTTTTTTGATGCCATTAAAAAAATATACCTTCTCCTCCTCCCCGTTCTTTTTCATGAATAAATCAATGCTCTGTTTGACATTTTCCAACAAGAGCACAGCCGGAAGTACCGGAAAGAAAGGGAAATGTATTTCATAAACAGGTTCAGCAATTGACAATAGCTTTATTGTTTTAATGCTGGAGTCATTGACTTCACAAACTCGATCAACCATAATAAAACTCATTCTTCAAACCTCCTGAAAATGACACTTGCATTGGATCCACCAAATCCAAGAGAGTTTGACATGGAGTAATCAATTTTTCTTTCTAATGCACTATGAATATGACACAAAGAACATTTTCCATCAATATCTTCCAGGTTTAGCGTTGGCGGCAGGCACTGATCGTTTAGAGCCATAATTGAAAAAATAGCTTCTATCGCTCCTGCCCCGGAAATCAAATGCCCGGTGGAGGCCTTGGTGGAACTTATTGGGACACTTAAAGTATCTTCTCCAAATACGTCCATAACAGCTGCTGACTCCGACGAATCATTATCACGTGTTGACGTCCCATGGGCATTGATGTAACCTACTTGTTTTTTGTCAATCCCAGCTTCCTTCATGGCATTTCGCATAGCTTGAGCTAAATTCTCGCCATTGGGAGGTGTGTCAAGAATGCTATAACCGGAAATGGCATTCCCAAAGCCAGCTATTTCAGCATAAATCTTTGCATTCCGCTTCATCGCATGTTCTTTCTCTTCAAGTATCAACATACCGGCTCCTTCCCCCAAAACAAATCCACTTCTGTCTTTATTAAAGGGTCTGCTTCCTTTGGAAGGATTATCATTGTACCCGCTTGTCACCGCTCCTAACATGCAAAATCCCATTAAATCTATTTCCGTAATCATGGCATCACAGCCTCCTGCAAGCACAACCGTGTTCTCTCCGGTCTTGATACTATCACAGGCCAGACCAATCGCCTGGGTTCCTGATGCACATGCTGTGGTAATGGAATAACAGCCTCCATACATTTTATATTTCTTTGCAATGGTTTCTGCTGCGGCCGAATATCTGCTTTTATCAAATTGGCTGTCACTGTTTAAATTTCTCAAGGTTAATTCTTTTAAATTACGGGCATGGAATTCTTCTGAAAAGTCGTCCAACCCAGTTCTGGTCCCTGAATTGCCAATGAAAACTGCCATCTCATCAAGGATTGCCTCGTCATTTATTATATTCGCATCCTCAAGAGCTTCTTTTGTTGCAACTAAGCCAAAATGGGTACCCCTGCTGTATGGCAGATCGGTGTGATAAGTCTCATCATTCACCTGGCCTGCAATTTTACAGGAGAATCCTTCCGTATCAAATAGTGTAATTTTTTGGATCCCTGACTTGCCATTTAATAAGTTATCCCACGATTGAGCCACATTATTACCAATAGGGCTTATCATACCCATTCCTGTGACAACAACTTTTTTATCCTCATTTGACATAATATTTTCGCCTTTCTAAAAAGGGATGTTATATTCCAACATCCCCTTTGATTTGAGTCAAGTACTCTATGTACTTTTTCGTTAATTCCGGATCTTCTAATTCTGAGGTATCAACCAGCTTTAAAATGGCATTTTTTAACGAAGCACATAATTTATCTTTTTTATAAACGTCTCCGCGAATGGTTGCGTACTCCTCATTATAATCCTGGATATCGACCTTAATTTTCAGCTGTTCACCCGGACACACCTGTTCGAATATCTGATATCCTTCTGCCGTCACAATAGTGGGCCTCAGTTTTTGATCGGAAGATATTACAATCAGCCAAGCGGCACACTGAAATATGCTTTCCAGGAAAAGTGTATCATCCATATAATGGCTGTCATTTATAAATTCCGGATTCCCATACGTCACATTCTTAAGTGCCAGGGCTTCCTTCCACTTCGAATAGGAAAGCAATTTATCAATCAAATGAAACCGCATATTACACTTCTCCAGCCGGGGTTTCTCTGAAAATTTTCATAATATATTTAATGTCAATCAACTTTAAAACTTCTTTTGAAGTTATATTTTCCGTCTGTATATTGTCATTCCCCATTGCCGCTTTGATTTTTTTGACGCCTTCTTCCGTAATATATCCATCTTCATCTATAAATTCATCTTCCGTCAGACCGCCTCTTACATCCTTTTGAATGACCTGCATCGTGATCTTTTTACCTGTCAACCGGCTTAATTTAAACAAGATATCCAGCAGATCCAAAGACTCCGCATCCAAATCAACAACAGGCCTCGTGCCCTCATTAATCTCCTCTTTATCTACATCCAAAACCTCTGCAACCGTACTTTGTACCATATCGAATAATTCCATGCTTTCCATAGTCTCCATTGTTTCTCCACCTTTCTTTTAGCTGACCGGGAGTGTTCTCCCAAGGCCACCGCCTACCAGTATATTTTCACCATTAATATAACTTGCCTTATCAGAAATCATAAATTCCATTAGATCAGCAACATTTTCTGCTGTACCAAATTCTCTGCATGGAATTAATTTTTTTACACTTTTACCAATTTGTTTTTGTGCCCCCACTGACATCTGGGTATCGATCATTCCAGGACTGATGCAATTAACCCGGATTCCAAACCTGGCCACTTCTGAAGCCAGAGATTGTGTAAATCCGATGATGGCGCTTTTCGATGCACAATAATCTTCCATGCCAGGAATGCCAAAGGTCCCTAAGATAGAAGAGACGTTTATGATCACACCACTATACTGCTCCAGCATAATGGGTACCACTGACCTGCAAGAATAAAAAACGCTAAATAGATTTGTTTCTAGGACTTGTTTCCATTCATCAACACTTTTGTTTACAAAGAGACTCTCCCCTGAAATGCCTGCACAGTTTATTAAAACATCCACTCTGCCACATTCTTTTTTGACTCTGTCAATGAAAGCTTCCACTTCTTCAGGATTGCGCACGTCGCAGGAAACACCATGCAAATATCCAGGAAAGGCCTGTTCCATTTCGCTGGCAGAAACCTGATTTTTTAAATAAGTGAAATATGTATTATAGTTTTCGCCTGCAAGCCTTTTGCAAATTTCACTTCCAATGGCTCCTGAACCTCCAATCACAACCGCTGCCTTATTCATAATTCACCTCTCTTATAAAATTCATTTTGTTAACTAGAGTCCCTCCTATTTTTTAGTATATTATTAAGTAAGAGCTTATCCTCCTCATCTTCATAAGAATATATTTTTCCCTTACTTAAATTCCGTTTCATAATGCCTTTTAAAACACTCTTTGGCCCTAAATCTATGTAGATATCAACACCTTCCTCTTCCAGATATTTCACTGATTCATGCCAACGAACTGTAGAAACCATCTGTTTTGACAACAAACTATAAAAATCTCCTTCATAGGGAAGACCGCTGACATTTGAAATCACCTTGCATTCTGGTATGGAAAAGTTAATCTTTGATAGTAAGGTGGAAAAAGCAGAGGAGGCCGTCTCCATATGGCTGCTGTGAAATGCAGCCCCAACGTTTAATTTGGTTGTCAATATTCCATTCATTTCTAACGTTTTTTCCGCAATATTTAATGAGTTTGAATCTCCAGAGAGGACGATTTGATTTTTTGAATTGTAATTAGAGATACTGATTTTGCAATGATGTTTTTCCATAATTTCTTCGCATACCTGGTTCACATTTTCATAGTCCCATTTTACGGCAAGCATTCCACCCTGGGATTTTTCTGATTCTATCTGCATTAACCTTCCTCGCTCAAGAACTAATTCCAAAGCTTCTCCAAAAGACAATGCCCCAGATGCCACAAGTGCTGTAAATTCACCCAGACTATGACCAGCCATATAATCAGGTTTGATTTTATATTCATCTAAAAAAGCCAAATAGTTTATGTAGCTTGTTACAAATATAGCGATCTGGGCATTGTCGGTCCTTGTCAGATATTCTAAATCACTTTCACAGATCCGTTTGTATATATCAAACGCAAAACGGTCACTCACATCCTGATATATCTTTTTTACCCAATCGAATTTTTCATAGAGACTTTTCCCCATACTCGTATATTGAGCCCCCTGGCCCGGAAATAGCAATGTTAACTTCATTATCCCATTTCCTCCCTTCCCCCACGTAGTAGCTGTCCTTAAGAACTTTAAATCTAAGCTCTTCTATCTGTTGGTAATTAGTATTTATATGTTATGGATTAAAGCATAAAATCAATAATATTTGAAAAAATGTCCACTTTCTGTCGCTTTTCGTCCACTTTTATTTCTTTTAAATATTGGACATTCCGTCTAACAATAAGTTTTTAATGTTTTTTTATCATTATTTATAGTTTTACTTGACATACTTTTGATATTTGTATACAATTTAAAAAAACCGACCAGCGGTCTTTTAATGAGAGGAGGAGGAATGGATAACCATGTTAAGGATAGACAAAGCTAACAACACAAAGCAGAAAATTATTACCAGTGCCACCGCTCTATTTTTCCAAAAAGGGTTTGAGAACACAACCATGCAAGAAATTATGAACACTACCGGATTATCTAAGGGTGCTTTGTATCATCACTTTATTAGCAAGCAAGAGATTCTGGAATCTATTATTATTCAAAGCAAAGAGGATATTATTGATTTTTTTGAACATCTGATTTTGAAAGACGAATTAAATTCCATTGAAAAAATTGATCTTCTTGTAAGAAAACTTCAAACCGATCATGCTCTTTTGAATTTAACTCAGAATCATTGGGCTGAGAAGGTTCCGTATGCTTTACTAAATACATTGAGAAATTCAATTAATATTTTAAGTAAATACGTGGAAGAGATAATCCGCCAAGGAAATGTCTCAATGGAATTTAATTGCCAGTATCCCAAAGAGGTTTCTGAAATCTTTATTCTGCTATTTGATGTATGGCTGGATCCCATAATCGTCAACAGCACTTACCCGGAAGCATGCAACAGAATCCAGTTTATTGTGACTCTCCTCCAAAAGTTTGAAGCACCACTTATCAGTGAAACCAGCGAAAAAATGATTAAAGAAAGGTTAAAAGAATATTATGATAAGTAAAAAGAAAATTCTAATGGTCAATCTCCCCTTTTCTGGACACACCAACCCTACCCTTGGATTGGCAAAGGTTATAACTTCCTTAGGACATGAGGTTACTTTCGTCCAGTCACCTGACTGGAAATCAAAGGTGGAAAAAACAGGGGCTCACTTTATCCCGTATGATCATTACCCGGAAACATTATCCCCCTCCCAAAAAGAAATAAAGAGCTGGGGTGCTGCGTACGATACGGTAAAAAGAATTGGTCACGATTATGACTGCCTTATTTATGAAATGTTGTTTTTGCCTGGAAAATCCCTGGCTGATGAACTGGGAATTCCATCCTTTCGGCTATTTTCTACTTTTTCCCTGAATGAACGTGTCCTGAAATATTTTGGTCAGACCGGAGGCTGGTATATGACTTGCATTTTCCGCTACCCCAAGTTATGCAGTCTTATTGCTAAGAAGCTTCAAAAAAAATTCCATTTACGCTATAACAGCATTGAAAAAGAGATGGTGGATAATGCCCCGCCTCTAAACTTCACCTACACAATAAAAGAATTTCAAATTTTTTCTAAGGATTTTAATCCCAAATCTTATAAATACATAGGAACCGCGCTTAAGGACAGGGAAACAGATACCTCTTTCCAATTTCCCAAATTACGCTTTCCCTTAATTTATATCTCTCTTGGCACACTTTTAAATACCTCCACAATATTCTTCAAGAAATGCATTCAGGCATTTAAGGATAAACCTGTAACTGTAATTATTTCAATTGGAACGATAGTAAAAGCAGAAAAACTAGGCATTATTCCAGATAACATCTTTATTTATCCCTTTGTACCCCAGCTAGATATCTTAAAGCGCACAAGCTTATTTATCACTCATGGTGGAATGAATAGTGTCAACGAATCCATTTATTATGGAGTTCCTATGCTAGTAATTCCTGTAGGAAATGATCAGCCAGCTGTTGCAAAACAAATAGAGACTCTTCATATGGGCAAATCTATCTCAAGGAAACATCTAAAACCTGAATTTTTAGCAGACAGTGCCATGAATTTGTTAAAGGATGATTCTTATAAAAAAACCATACAGTCCTATCAGGAGATTATGCTTAACGCTGGGGGGAATGAACAAATTGCAAAAGAGATTCTAGAATATTTAAATTAAAGTTTTTTTCAGCCTTTTAATTATTAGGTATCAAAGTGCCCTATACGCTTACATCACTCCTATCCACAGATCATTGTGAGTTTTTTAGTAATTATTCTTCGAAGTTCTAAATCTTCTTATGATTTCGAATTAAGTTATCACGCTGTTGATTTACAATACAAATCACTGATCACCTTAATTGGTAAAGATAAATGTTCCCATCTAAAAAAGCCCTCATCGATATGAGGGCTTTCGTTTATAAAGCTTTGAGGATAACATATCCCCCTTTATTTCTATAAATGTTATAAAGGTAAATAAAAGTCTTTTATATAGAAGAAACTATATAAGTCATTAAACATTTGCATCTGTCGCAAAAGCCTCTGAACCCATAGGTGAAATTGTAACATAAAGACGTAAAACAGCTTCCCCTACGTTTATAACCTGTAAGCTTTCCTGCCCATCCACTTGCATCAATTCCCCCGTCTGCAACAAAGTCTCATTGCCATCCGTGACAACCTTAGCATTCCCCTCCATAACCTGCAAAAAAAGAGTTGATTCCATATGTGTATGCCCTGGGAGTATTTCACCTTTCGCAATGTTTAAAACAAAAGCAATTACATCGTCGCTTTTAAAAAGCATACGTTTTGCAATTTTACCCTCAGGCTCTGTAAAATAATCATTGAATATATACTTGTTCATAGTAAAATCCTCCTTTTATTTAAGATTAAAATGTAATGTTCCATGCACCATTGTCTTTTATTTTATAATAATTCAAGGATATTATGCGGAATTCCTTAAAATATTAACGAAAAAACTTAATCTTCATCGTTCAAGGAAAATAAAATTTATTTGGTACTTCTATCTTATCATATTTTTACACATATTGGTATCATATCTTCCTGTCATCCGAAGAGTTTTTGATTTATACCAATACACGATTTAATATATAACAGAGCCAGTAAACTTAATTTTTTTTACGCTATACTAATGTTCAAGTTTTATAGTTTACTGATTTGCATAATGCTTATATACTATATTCAGTGCTATTTCTTTTGCTTTAAGTCCCGATACACCCTTTTCTTTATCGTCAGTTAAACGTACTGCAAAATAGTATGTTCCATTGTCACTTTCAAACATTCCTACAAACCAACCATTGGCAATATTCCCTGCACTAATACTTTTACCTGCGCCTGTTTTTCCATAAACAGTAACATTGGAATCCTTCTGAATCAACATCACATCTTTAAGAATATTAATATTTTTCTCAGAAAAAGCAGTCCTATTCTCAAGAATCTTTGCTAGGATATCTACCTGTTCCATTGGCGATATCTCTAATGATGAATCTAACCAAAATCCATTTAATAATGGGAATGAATTCGTTCCATTTCCATTCCATTGACTTATATCTCTATTTCCATAGTCCAATTCATCAAGCCATTTTTGAACTTTGTTTTGTCCTATACGGTCAATGACCTTTTTATAATACCATACACATGATTCTTTAAAAGCATTCTTTAAATTTAAATCTGCATTCCATTTTTCATTTGAATAAATAGTACCATCATACCCCATAGTAGAATCCACAGAATTTATAACACCATTTTCCAATCCTATTAATGTAGATATTATCTTAAAGGTAGAGTAAGGGGATGAGCGTTTTTCACATAACTCTCTATTGTATATCTCATATACACTTGTATCCCTATTAAAAAAAACAGCACACCCTTTCATGTTGTCAAAGTATTCCTTATAATCAACCTCTTGAATATTTGGTGTAGAGTCTTTGATCCTAACCTCACTTGATGATGTAGATTTTTCCATTGAAATATCTTGAGAAGCTATTGTTGTTGGAGTAACTGACGCTGTTGTAATACTTTCTGATTTCTTTTTATTGTTGTTATCATCTGCTTTATTACATCCGGTACAGCTTAAGCATATTAAAATTATTAGAAAATAAATAATACTCTTTTTTGAACACGTACCTTTTTGTGAACACCAATACTCTTTTTTACTCTTTAATATCTTCATACTTACCCCCTACTATCATGTGATTATACATTCCCTAAATACTACACTTGTAATATTTATTAATTATATTACCACAATATTCCTCCATCATCCATAAAAACTATAAATATTAAAAAAAAGAACGTTGGAGTGCATCTGTTGTACTATCTGTAACTGTCACTCCAATTATCGAAAGCAGGCTATGACTGTAGGCATTACTCTTAAACTTGGCAGTAATAACGCACAGGTTAACAAGATTTTTTTCTGTTTTTATATTTAATATTTGACAGCAAAGAAAAATCAAACGTAAATCTATCTTACGTCAATTAACTTGTACGTAAGCGCCTAATTTCGGGGTATGCCTAAAAAAAATTCCGGATCCTTTTACTAGAATTCCGGAATGCGAGCATTTTACTCCATTTTGATCTTGCAAAGATTCTGGATTGTTTCATCACAAGGTGCAAACTTTGCTAAATCATCATCCGACATGTCCTTACTAGGGTGTGTCTGAAAAGAGCCAATTCTTGCGACCTACAGTTACTGGTCGGATTGCATTTTCGCTGAGATTGTTGCTCGGGCTGCACCGCCCATCTTCCACATAGGTCATCAGAAAATCTCGGCGGTTTTTGATGTATGCGATTGCCTTCTTCAGTTTGGCATTATCTCCGGGAGTGGCCTGATTTACCCATGCTAAAAAGCCCTCAACGACTGGTTTCTGGTCCTTGAGACGACAATTTTCGATTTGTTTATATGAGAGACCTTTTTCCTTATAAGTTCGTTCGTACTCGAACAGCTTATTGCAGTACAAGAACCCCTGCACTGCCGGATGAGTATAATCTTTCTCATGACCTTTCGGGATAGCCTCCAGCAGGTATCTCCTGATGTGTGCATAGTAGCAACAACGGTTGGTTTCATTCACTTTGTTGTAGCCCTGGTAAGCATCGGCCATC
Organism: Hungatella sp. UBA7603; assembly: GCA_002478865.1. GTDB lineage: Bacteria > Bacillota > Clostridia > Lachnospirales > Lachnospiraceae > Lacrimispora. The sequence continues at coordinate 93,311 of DLJZ01000001.1, read as the reverse complement.
AGATAGAATCCTGGATTAATTCCTCTTAGGAATTGTTTTGAATTTTCTCCCGCTCTCGTAGGAGTTTAGTTATAGAGGATGATTGGAGTCTCGTCTATCATAAGGAATCTGCGTTTTGGTAGTTCCCAATGGAAGTAATCATATATTCGATGCCAGCTGTAATGATCCAGTGCGCCATTGATGTCCGGCTGTACACTTTTCTCAATTTAGATTGACTACCTATATTTAGAAATATATAATATCAATAAATTTGATTCTTAGAAATTATTATTTATTATACAAAACGGTGCATGATTTGAACAGCAAATGAATTTTCTATTTGCTATACTCTCAATAGAAAGGAGGTACTGATATGTCATTTTCACACGACTTTGAAAGCGCAATTGAATACATTGAAGAGAATCTGACCAATGATATTGATTTCAACATGGTCGCAAAAAAAGCAAAATGTTCTTCATATCATTTTCAAAGAATGTTTTCCTCTATTATAGGCATTCCGTTATCTGAATATATTCGTAGAAGAAGGATAACATTAGCTGCTATTGAGATTCAAAATTCCGATATAAAAATAATTGACATTGCACTGAAGTATGGTTATGATTCCCATTCGTCGTTTACACGTGCCTTTCAGTTGATTCAAGGTGTTACGCCGTCAAAAGCCCGTATTGACGGTGTTCCACTAATGGCATATCCGTCGCTTACCTTTCAATTTATATTAAAAGGAGTAGAAGCAATGCAGTACCGAATTATTGAAACACAGCCCTATAAAGTATTTGGAATGGATGTTTTGCAAACGGATGGTTGGGAAACAGAAAAATTTTCAGAACATGCTGACCGAGTTATTGAAAATGGAAGCCATGATGCGACAAACATTGCAGCAGGATTTCCTGGTCTCGCACAGGAAATGATTGAGAAAGATGAGTGGGATGTAGCAAAAATTCATTTATTACAGGCTATTCATTTTTGGGATGAAGCCGGAAATAATTATTTTATGTATGGTTGGGAGTTACCTGAAGCCGGAGTAAATGAACAGTTTACGATTTTGGAAATACCACTTACATCATGGGTTGTTGTAACCGCTAAAACTGATGGAGACAGATTAGTAATAAGTAGATGTTACAATGATTTATATGTAAATTGGTTCCCAAATTCCGGGTATGAGCAAGCACCTGGGCGACCTGTTATTGAAAAATACAATGCAAAAAATGCTGAGCTTTGGATGCCAATTATTAAAAAATAATAATCTAAAATGAATAATCTGTTATAGAAATTATAAAATAGCAGGTTATTCGTTTTAGTTTATTTTAAACCTTTCATTCATTTCTGAAAAGTCCTTTCTTCTTTTTCTTGTCTTTTTTCTTGTTCTTCGTCCTGTACAGACCTTTGCAAAGATGTATAATTCATATTTTATTAAATAATGAAAATGGGATTTAATTCAACAATTCCGGAACCTATTGCTAGAATTCCGGAATGCGAGCATTTTACTCCATTTTGATCTTGCAAAGATTCTGTATTGTTTCATCCCAAGGTGCAAACTTTGCTAAATCATCATCCGACATGTCCTTACTAGGGCGTTTCTCTAACAAGAGCTTCAGATATTCATAGAAATTTAAGCCATATGCCTTTTCCATTTCTACGATAGTAAGATAGAGTGAATTAGCTGTTGCACCTTCCGGTGTGTCTGAAAAGAGCCAATTCTTCCGACCAACAGTTACTGGACGGATTGCAAAACGCTCGCATTTCCTGATAACAATTATAATGATAAATGACATGGATCAAAATCCACCCTTAAATTAGGCGCTTACACTTGTACTATTACAATAAACAAAAAAATACCGATTCTCTCCATATATATTACTAATGGAATGAGAATCGGTAATGTATGTCATTAAAACTTAATATGATCCAATAATTTTTACCAACTAAAACTCTAAGTTATCTACATAATCTAAAGCCAATGGATATGCAAAAAGCAAACTAAGTTTTGGTGTAAATGATGTATTTTTATTATAGCTAAAATTAATCTGCCAATTACCTTTCAATGGCATATTCATAGAAGCAAGACCAGTCTTATTCCAAGAATAATTGCTCAAAACAACTGTATTGTTACTAGTTAAATTTTTCACTGTAATTCCGCTTACTGAATTGCTTTTTACCCCGCTCATTGATATTCCATATACAACAGATCCCTCTGGTATTGTACCCTTATAACGCAAATCAGCAGGCACTGTAACATTCTTTCCACTCATAGTTACGCTTCCTAAAGATACGGAACAAGTTCCAACTGAATATGTAGGTCCCCCAACCAATAGAATATAACTTGAGGATGCCGACGTAAGTCCTTTAATTTTAACATAATAATATCCATCTGATGCGGCTCTAAAAGAATATCCTACTGGAAATAAGCGACTTTTTGTATAGGAACCAGAAGATACTAGGCTATTATTGGAGTTATATATTTCGTAATCAAATGGCTGATCATTACAAGTAATATATTGTACACCAGCATTTAAATAGACTTTATACCAATCTTCATCATTGTTACTAGTATTGCCTTTCACTACATATTGATTGGGTCTACTGCCGTTAACAACCTGGGCTGCTGTTTCATAATTTGCTTGTATCAGCTGTGCGGTATCCATACTATCATTCGGTTCTGTTTCAGACACACTTTGAGCTTTAGCAGTAATGCCATTTGTCCATACGATACAACACACCATCACGACTGTAATCAATGCTTTAAAGCTTTTAGTTTTCCTTATCATTTAACTATCCTCCACATTTTATTACTTTAAGTTATTTCGCTTGTACATTATAAAATAACTCACCTTATAATCTTATGTGAAAATGAGGGTATTTATGACAATTTCTATCAATCAATGATCTAGATCTTCATGATCCCAACTTTAGGATCTGCCCCCCCATAATGGATATTTTAGTTCTGACAGTTAATTGGATTAGAAACCTATGAAAACTGCTGGCTTTTAATTAGTTATCAGAAGAGATGGCTTTTGGGGGCATCCCTTTCAAAGATCTCTCATCCCAAGATGGATAGATTTCCATATCATAGCGATACGTAGGTATATGATCTGTTACATAATATCCTGTAGCCTCATAGAATGGTTGATCCCCACCAGTCATGCCTTTGCAGTCTGGGTATTTTTCTAACACACGATTGGAAGCCTCATTTAATATAGCGGTTGCCAAGCCTTTTCTCCGTTCCCAAAAAGCAACTCCAAGAGGCTCTAATTCACAATACGGCATTCTCTTGTCATACCATATAATTGCCATTGCTACAGGTCTTTTCTGAGGATCTAAAATACAGAGATCTAAGAATGGGTCGTAATGCTTTTCATTACGCATTTCAGAAAAAGCATTTGCACAATCTGGCACATCATGAATGCTATAGTTAAATGCTGCCATATGTACATTCGCCAGATAAAATGGAGGAGTTTCATTGCCATCAGCAAAGGTATATCCTTCTGGTAACTTAACAGGATACCGATCAGCACCAAATGTACGAATTCGTATTCGTTCTCCCCCCTCTTCTTTTACAAATCCTTCTTCTAAAACCAATTCAGATAGAGTCACATTCCATTGAGGGATCAAGATACGAACAAAACGTTGTATTTTATTCTTATCTTTCACACACGACATGGTTGTTTTTGCAAAATGAATCATGTCTTTTAGAAGTTTTTTATCCTCCGCAAATTTTTTCTCTCTAAAAAGGAAAAAGACGGTTCCGTCATCATTTCCCTCATTGATTGCACAAGCAATTATAGTTTCATTAAGAAAATACACACCAACAGTTCGCTCCCACACATTAGAAAAATGTAAAAATTTTGGGTGCAAACCATTCGTAAATTCTAACCGACTCAATCCATAAGTGGGATTCTCCCATTGATATGAATTTAAAATCAACGCTTCTATTTCATCAAAATATTCTTTTTTATAAAAAGCAAACCTATAATCCATTCCCATACCATCCCCTTCACATAAATTCCAATCTGACACTTCAATGGAATAACACTGTTTTTGAATTGCTAATTCGCATAGGCCTGGTTGATAAAGGCAATGCATTGCACCACCGTACCAAATGTTGCAATCATCAATAAATAACGCTTAATCCCGGTTTTACTTTTAAATAATATCAACGGAAGGAATCCAAATAAAGCCGCTGAAACACCTAAAACCAGTGCGATATAAGCGGTATATATATTAATGTTACCTATGGTCGAGGTAAATATATCCCTTTCTTCTGTCGCAATTTTTTCATGGAAGTGTAAGATATCCATTCTAAAATAATCCGACTGAAATGTAGAAATTACAAAAATGATCCAAAAAATTATAACGGAAACATCGGTTATGCTAAATGTTTTACTCCACTTTTTCGGGTGAAGCTTGGAAAAAAGTATTTTTGCGTGCTTCCCCTTGTTTTGTAAATTATCGATGATTAACATATTGAAAGAAAGAACGAGACATAATGCTAGCATAAGTACTATGCTGCCCCAATAGAATTGATACTTAACCACTAAGATATCTATGTATGTATTATTATATATTAGTGGAAATACCAACATTAGTAATATTAAAAAAAAAATGATTACCCCGTTGATAATGGATGAACAAGTTTCAGCAAAGATGTCTCTACCTTCTTTTGTTTTATCACTTTTTAATTTCAAATCATCGCCCCCATTTTTCACAAATACTCAATATAGTATAACATTTAACTGTTTTTAATACAATTTAAGTTTTAATTAATACACATTAATATTTTTATGTTAATACTTATAAAATCCATCCTTGAAGTCGTTCCGATTGATTGTTTTTTCTCTTTTCTGCTGATACTAAAGATCTGTCATTATCACCTTATTGTCAATAAGGGGTAAACTGTAAGTCCAATTCTTGTATCATCTTACATTGATTCATTTCTATTAATGCCATTACTCTAAGTAACCTCTTTGTCTCAGTAAATTTTCCGTTGACTTCCATAGCTCATTCTGCATGGAAGTGTCGTCACCCGGATGTATTGGTATAATAGGCTTGCCTGTACCAACTTTAAAATATCCTCCTGTTACTCCCTGATACTGCGCATCTGTAGCCAAACGAACAATTATATCAGCTCCTTTTCGTGGATCTCCTATATGCAAAAACTTCAATATTCTAGAAAGAACGGAAGAAAACCCTAACTCACGGCCGAGACCCGTAACATTAAACCCTGGATCAAGCGCATTCGCAGTGACTCCAGTCACATCTAACTGACGTCCCAACTCCCCCGTGAACATAATATTAAGAAGCTTGGTTTTTCCATAAATCATGGAGGATTCTTTGTCTGTAAAATCTGTAGTATTTGTTAAATCCTCAGGTAATTTTAATTCACCATGATTGCGTGATGCTTCAGAAGCTACAATAACAATCCTTGCATTTTTTGTATTGATCAATGAAGTTAACAGTGTATGTGTTAATAACCATGGCGCAAGATAGTTAACTGCTATCATTTCAGGAAATCCTTCTTTTGTTATTCTCTGTTCAAATCCATGCAGTCCTGCATTGTTCACTAATATATCAATTTGGGGATAGGCTGCTTTTATTTCATTTCCTATTCTACTTACATCTACCATTAGAGACAAATCACCGTAAAAAAAGTCTACTTTCGTGTTCGGTGCAATATCTTTTATGATATTTCTGGTTATTTCTGCACGTTTTTCATTTCTGGCTGTTAATACCAGTTGTGTTCCACGTTTGGCTAATTCAATTGCTGCCAATAGCCCAAGACCACTGGTCGCACCAGTTATTACTGCAATGGATTGTCTAGACATATTAATCCTCCTCAAATTTAGAAATAAACCAAATAGAACTTAATCTGTGTTTAAACTCTATTTCTTTTACTTGACGTTTCTCAAAAACCAAAATATACTTGACATATATCAATCATACAGAATTATTTGATATATGTCAAACAGTTTGCGTGAGGTAAAATAATGGAAAATAATAATCAAAAGCAAGATGCGATACGAAGTCAGCTAGAATTAGCTCTCGGTAATGAACTTAATGCACTAATTAGTGCCTCCCATGCACTTAATATGAGAACGGCCGCCATATTTGATCCAACATTACAACCAGCTGCCTTTCTGATCATCCGCTGGCTTCTGTCTTATGGTCCTGCAAATGCGACTATTTTGGCAGAATCTACTGCCATGGACAGAAGCTCTGTAAGCCGCCTTGTTACTCATCTGAAACATTTAGGTTATGTAAAAAGTGAAACTCATCCGGAAGATCGCCGCGGAGTACTATTATCTTTAACAGAGCTTGGTCGTGAAAAGGCATCAAATGCGATTAAAGAAAAAGGAGAAGAATTTTATAAGCGTATTTCTAAATGGAAAGATTCCGACCTTGAAGCATTTATTGACATGCTCCGTTGTTTTAATGGACAAGACACAAACTAAAACGCTGCCAAACCATAATCAGATCATCGTATCATCACCTAACTATTTGGATAAGATTTTGAAGAACCCATCTCCCCTTTTTAAGATATCTTAAGTTTATTTTCCTGTTAATACACCGAAAAGCACTGACAATTCGCTATTACAGATCAAATACACATTTGATAAACTAAGGATATCAAAAGGAGGTAATAGAGATGAAGAAAGTATTAATAAATGTGATTTGTTTTGCAGTGAGCTTATTTATGGTACTTGGATCTTTTGTATTTGGTCCAATCAATACCGTCAGTGCAAAGGAAGCATCGGCTCAAAAGAAAGTTCTTATGGTAATTGCACCAAAGGATTTTGAAGACTGCGAAGTTGTTGAACCCATGGCTATTTTAGAGGCTAACGGTGCAGAAGTAACAATCGCTAGCACAACAACGGATACAGCCATTGGTATTAATGGATTTAAAATAACACCAGATATCAAAATCAGTGATGCAAAGACTGATGACTATGATGCCATCGTTTTAGCAGGAGGAACAGGCATTATCAGTACTTTATGGGATAACGAAGAACTAAGAACACTGATTCAGCAATTTAATTCTCAAAGCAAAATAGTTGCAGCTATGTGTGCAGCTCCCCCAGCTCTTGCTAAGGCCGGAATCTTAAAAGATAAAACAGTTACTATGTTTCCTTGGGACAATGGAATCAAGGAGCTTACCTCAAGAGGTGCCATATATGTGAATGAGGAGACTGTTACGGATGGAAATATCGTAACCGGTAAGAATCCAGCTGCATCAAAAAGCTTTGGACTGGCTGTCTGTAACGCTTTAAAAATCAGGAAATTCTCCAAAAATATACTAATGGTAGTAGCCCCAAAGGATTTTGAAGACGTAGAGTTCTACGCTCCCAAAACGTTGCTTGAGATAAACGGAGCTAATGTAACGGTAGCAAGCACTACAACAACAGCACTTGGGCTAAATGGATCAACTTGTACCACCGATATTATGATATCCGATGCAAAGGCAACGGATTATGATGGAATCGTCATCGTTGGTGGCACAGGAGTGATCGGCAGTTTGTGGGATGATAAGGATCTGAGAAATCTACTTAAAGATGCAGATAAAGAAAAAAAGATGATAGCAGCAATATGTGCAGCACCGCCAATTCTGGCAAGAGCTGGTCTTCTCAAGAATAGAAAAGCAACCATGTTCCCCTGGATTGATGGCATTAAGGAATTAACCAAAAATGGGGCTAACTATGTGGATCAAGAGGTTGTTGTATCCGGTAATATTGTTACAGGAAGAAATCCAGATGCTTCCGTAGCTTTCGGCTTAAAGCTGTGTGAACAGCTAAAAATACTTGGAAATTAAATCAAAATTCTATATTTCTTTCCTGAGCAGTGATATAATTAAATATATCATTGCTCAGGAGGGGTCATATGAGTACGTACTTTACAGAGGGTAAAATATTTTATCCGGGCTTTCAGTTTCCTATCTACCATACAAGCGCCAACTGCTTCACAGATGGTGCAACTAAGCGAGATCATTATAAAATGATTTTTGTTATCTCTGGTACTGGAATACTTACTCTTAATAATCGCAAACAAATCATCGTAGCTCCATCTGCCCTTTGTCTAAATGAGACAGATATATTTTCTTTGGAATCAGAAGTATCTCTTCAGTGTATAGCTATCTTCTTTCACCCACAAATTATCAATCAACATTTCGATTTTCCTATACTTAGAGCATCTGATCATCAGCTCTCTATAAATGAAATACAAGATCTATACTGGTTAAACCCGTTTTTAAGAAAAACAAATGAATTTATGGGTTTATTGCATCTTGGTCCCAGCAACGCGCGCAGAATACATAACATTATTGACAATATCAAAAATGCCTTGGATATTCAAATGGATAATGATTGGCCCTGCAGAAGCAGAACCTATCTAATTGAAATGCTTTTTTTGTTATCAAGATTACTAATTATTGATGATGCCCTTGAAAGTGTAGAGCTTGATAAAGACCCCGACGATATCAAAGAGATCATTTTGTATTTGTACACAAATTATATGAATAAGATAACCATACAAGAGCTGACCGATAAATTTCATATCAATAGAACCACGTTAACAGAACGATTTCGTGACATTACAGGTCATTCCGTAATGGAGTATCTTATTAATCTAAGACTATATTTAGCGTCGAAGATGCTCAAAGAAACCCTATTACCTGTCTCTGAGATTATTGAGAGGGTGGGTTTCTCTGATATCACGCACTTTGGAAGGATGTTCAAAAAAAACTTTGGCTATTCTCCTTCCGAATATAGATCTATCCATTGCACCATGCTGTAAAATATTTGGATTTTTCAAGATAAGCGGATACCAGGGCATTTATCCTCTTTCCATCTCCCCTCTTCCCTTCCATCACGTCCTTGAAAGGTTTTTTGGTGGTGTCATACATTTCCTTTGTTGTGTATGAGATTTACAGTTTGGTTAGTAAACACTAACCTGGGTTCAAAAAAAATCACATTTGCATCTTCAAAGAGCTTCACCTTGTACCAACCCCAAATATTTTTTCAGAGCTAAAATAGCTTCATTGCTAATAATATGTTCTATCTTGCAAGCATCAGAGCTCGCAATCCGTTCATTCACATCACAACAAGTAATCAGAAATTCGCTTATGACCTGAAATTTTGTTGTAATAATCTCTCCTTGTTTGCAGCCTTCCTCTGTGAGCTGAATTTCGCCACCCAAAGGCTTGATAACCAGCCCTTCTTCTTGCAAAGTAGCCACAGCATTATGAACACTAGGCTTTGAAACTCCTAAATATACAGCAATGTCAATGGAACGTACTAATTGCGTTCTTTCAGAAAGCTTATAGATAGCCTTTAAATATTCTTCTCTTGAAGGACTAAGTTTTTTCTCTAAATGATGATGCTTATTATGTTTCACAACTAATCCTCCATTTTAACTTTAATGTAACATGTATGGTTACCATACACTTTGATTCAATTAATTTTTCCTTCATTTAAACCCTTTTTATTCTCGTTATCATCCGGCTGCTTGATAAACGAGTCGGTTTGTGGAAATATTGTATTGTCATATGGATAAGACGTAATGCAGAAGCAATGGAAAAAAGAATTTAAAAATGTTTGAAGTATTCTTTGGTCAACTTTAAGTTTTTCTCGATACTGCCGTTCACTTTCCTCTTTATTATCAAAGGCATGATGTTCTATTATTTTCTTTTTAATGTTTGTACCTCCTACCTATTATGTGTAAAATGTGTATGGTTGCTATACTCTTTAACAAAATTTTTATTTAATCATATTTTCATCAAAGTTTTGAATCTTGTTGATTAAAGCTAACAAGAAGTTTGACAAAAATTGAATTTCCACCTCGGTAGCATTTTCCAATTCAGTGTCCACCATGCTGTTTATAATATCATGGTAAAACATATGATTTTTATGGGCTTTTTGCCCCTTTTCCGTTAGACTCAGCAAATATCTAGATAAATTTAGTTCATCAACTTCCTTTTTAACCAAAGCCTTTCTCTCCAGTTTTTTAAGAATCTCGGAAACAGCTCCCTTTGTTACTCCTAGGATATCGGCTAGACCACCCACATGAATGTAGGAATGTTCGGCGATTGCCTTAATTACATGAATTTCAGAGTGAAAAATAGGAACATCTGTTCCGTAGTAACGCGTCTTTTTATCTAGTTCCATTAAGGCAAATGCCAAATCTAAAGATTCATTTGCTATTTCATATTTGTTGTTTTTCATCTTTTCCATACCAATAGTATATGGTTGCTATACTCTTTTGTCAAGTCGATATTGTACATTTTTTTGTTATCGCAGTTACTCCCACCAATGTTTTATTTCTGCTATGCTAACGTCCCATACTTTAGCGTTTCCGGTGACTATAATTTTAACATCTTTAATTTTAGAATCAAAAAACATTTTCATCTGAAACGTATTTTTATCTTCGTCTTTATCACTAAATTGAATCAGCTCTTCTCCATTAACCATAATCGTAGCCGAGCCACTATATTCTTCCCCGTCGGGAATACCAATATTAGCATAGAACCATAGATTTTCCTTACCTAACTCAAATAGATAATCTTTACTCATTCCATCACTGCTGCTAAACAAATTTAAAGTAGGCTCTATTTTTTCTCCTTGAACCGAGAACGTTGATATTTTTTCAATTATTGGTGCGGTTCCACTTATTTCGTTTATTGCTTCAACAGGTCCTATTCTTTCATTCACATGTACAACATAATCAATTGTTTCAGAAACAGTCATAACACCAATAAATAATATAAGAAGAGAGACTGCCGAGGCAACAAGCTTTTTAAAGGTTATCTCTGGGGAAAACCCTACTTTATAAGCAACGAATCCCATGATTGCACCCAATGTATTCGATATGATATCCATAACGTCAAACGTACCCAGGAATGTTAAAGACTGTAGAACTTCCAAAAAGGTGATCACTAATATAAATAATGTGATGAACTTTCTAAAACGGGTTCGATACAGCAATGGAATTATGATTCCAAAAGGGATAAAAGCGGCAATGTTTCCAAAATCGTATAACCAAGACATTGTTAGTTTTGGAAACCTTAGGAGAATCCCTTCTGGGACAAATATAAATGTATACTGATTATAATCGATATTCTGCTCGATTCTATTAAACCCAAAGAACATGAGGTACAAAATTAAAGCGGTATATACTATCGTTCCTATAAGAATATATCTACGTAACTTATTATTGATAGCTACAGGATTATCGGATAACACTTTATTTTCACTTGGTATTTCTTTTTGCTGGCTTTTCATTATTAGCACCTCCATTTACAGATTATCATAAATTTTTCACCTGTTCAATCTACAAAAAAAGGTACTGCCTTAAACTGACTCCCATAAGTCAAACAAAGGAAGCTTTAGACGACAATGACTATAATAATGTCTTTAAATGAGCATCAACTCTTTGACTACATCTAAAAAGGATTGTCAAAGAGTCAACGATGCCCACTTTATTTAGAACTTGAACTGGCTTCAACCTATATTTTATAGAGCTTGGCTAGCCCACCTTCTGCGGTTTCCCGGTAATCACTGCTCATATTAAGGCCTGTTTCATACATGGTCTGTACAATCAGATCAAACGATATTTTACTGGTATCAGATAAGAACTTTGCCAGGTTCAGCGCATTGATAGCTCGCATCGCAGCCACAGCATTCCGCTCAATGCAAGGGATCTGAACTAGTCCGCAAATAGGATCACAAGTCAACCCCAAATGGTGCTCCAATGCAACCTCCGCTGCGTACTCAATTTGGTCAATACTCATTCCAGACAGATATGCAAGCGTTGCGGCTGCCATAGAGCAGGCAGTGCCAACCTCTCCCTGGCAGCCACATTTAGCACCGCTGATAGAGGCATTTTGCTTGACCAGGTTGCCAATAAGACCACCAACTGCCAGAGCACGGAGCACCTGCTTGTCCGTGACATGCTTCTTCTCCTTTACATAACGGAGTACGGCCGGCACAACACCGCTGGAACCACAAGTCGGAGCCGTTACGATTACGCCACCAGCAGCATTTTGTTCGCTGACGGCGAAAGCATAAGCGCACACCATCCTGTTTTCCCGCGTCTCCAGACTTTCATCACTAGGTTGCTGATTGTAAAGAGATTGGGCTTTTCGTTGGACACTAAGACCTCCTTCGAGAATACCTGTTGAGGAAAGTCCTTCGTTGATTGAACGCTTCATTGCGTCCCAAATCACCTGGAGATAATCCCAGATTTTTTCACCTTCGCACTGCTCGACATACTCGCTTAGGTCCATATTGTTTGCTTTACAGAGTTTTCTAATATCTTCAAAGGTGTTTTCCTGATAAATTTCAGGTGCCAGCATCTCCTCCCGCCCCTCAATAATGATATCCCCGCCACCAATACTTAGAACACGCATGGTTGCTATTTGCCATTCATCTTTATAAGCAAAAAAATCAATGGTATTCGGATGGGGTAAACAAATATCAGTGTTGGGTACAAATTCAATCTCGGTTGGAACTGGTGAAAATGCTTTAATAATCGCCTTATCCGTCATATGACCCTTACCTGTTTTTGCAAGAGAACCATAAATTAATACCTTGATGCGTTCTGCACCCTCATTTTCGGTTCTGAAGATTTTGGCAGCTTTTTCCGGCCCCATTGTATGGGAGCTGGACGGTCCACTCCCGACCTTATATAGTTCTGTCAACGATTTCATAGCAGCCTTATATCCTTTCTCTGCGTTTTATGGATATCATAGCGAGGACTACCGCTCATTCTTTTGAAAACGTTCCTTAATTTTCATCAACCTTAGCAAAATACCTTCTTCATCAATCGCCATGTCATACAATTGGTGAGTGAGTTGAAAACCCTGATCACTTACCATGGCTTTCTTCCATTGTTGTGATAAAATTGAATGAGTAAGATGTCTCGAAGAGCGAGGTGCCTGCATTATCATCTCTGCCAGTACCCATGCACGTGGAAGTAGCTTTTCACGAGAAAGTACCTCACTAACCAAACCCAGGTCTAATGCAGCCTGAGCATTTATATTCATGCCTGTGTATGCGTAAAATGCAGCTTTTTTAATGCCTAGTATATTTTGAAGTGCTAAGACAATTCCATCTCCAGGAGGAATACCGCCCAGATAATGAGCATCGAAAAACTCTGTATCTTCAGCACAAATTGTAATATCACAAAGCGTTCCCAGTTGCCAGTGTGATCCTGTGCCATTGATCACTCCAATCGTGGGTATGTCAATGCAAGAAATCATATTTTCTATCATTCTTAAGGATTCATGATACATTTCCAGTTTACGGCTATTGGGCCAATCCATGAATTTTGTTTTCCATACTTCTGGATTACCTATCTGCCACAACTCTCCTGTCCCTGTAAGAATCATCACCTCATTTTCAGGGTCACGGCCAATATCTGACCATACATTACCGTATGCAGTTTGCACCGCCCAGTCAAACTGTAACGGTTCTCCATTCGTGTGCATACGTACTTCTAATATGCCGTTACGTCGGGTCATTAAGAACAAGTCCTTGTACTTCTCTGAGTAATCTTCAAATCTTGTAGGCCCAGCCATACATCTTTCGGACATATCTATTCCTCCTTACAAAATTCTCATTCCTTCATAAAGGATTTTAGCAAAGAGGCCGTTTGGTCTTTAAAGTTTAATTAAAGATTGATGCAGCCTCTTTGTATTATTACTACTATTTAACTTATTTGCCCATTAAACGTCCTTGCATCTTCTTCAATCTTTCAAAAGCACCTTCCTCATCAATGGCCATGTCGTACATTTGGTGAGTAAGCTGGAAGCCTTGATCACTGACCAGGGCTTTTTTCCATGGACGTGATATAATTGAATGTGAAAGATGCCTTGTGGAACGTGGTGCCTGCATTATCATCTCCGCAATTTCCCATGCACGAGGAAGAAGCTTTTCCCGGGGCAGTACTTCACTAACAATACCTAAATCCAATGCTGTTTGACCATTGATATTCTTGCCTGTGTATGCGTAATATGCTGCCTTCTTAAAACCTATCATGTTCTGCAGTGTGAGCAACATTCCATCTCCAGGAGGTGTTCCTCCCAGAAAATGAGGATCAAAAAAGTCCGCATCTTCTGTACATATTGTAATATCGCAGAGGGTTGCGATTTCACAGTGTGTTCCCGGGCCATTGATTGCCCCGATGGTGGGGATATCAATGCAGAATATCAAATTTTCAAGCAGTCTCAGCGATTCATGATACTGTTCCAGCTTCTTTTGTTTCGGCCAATCCATAAATTTTGTATTCCAGACATCAGGGTTCCCTATTAGCCATTTATCCCCTGTTCCAGAAATGATCATTACCTCATTTTCAGGGTCTCGTCCAATATCTGACCACGCATTAGACCATGCAGTATGAGCTTCCCAAGAGTGTTGATAGGAATCTCCATTGGTGTGCAATCGCACTTCGATAATTCCGTCACGACGGGTCATTAATAAAAAGTCCTTGTACTTCTCTGAGTACTCTCCAAATTTTGTTGGTCCAATCATACGACGCTCTGACATCTTAAAATCCTCCTTATTTTTAAATATCAATTATTTTCCAGCCAATCTTTGGCAAATGCCGCGTAAGCTGCAGCACCTTTATTAAGTACATCGTCCGAGAACATTGCCTTTGGATGATGCAAAGGGTAACTATAACCTTCTTTGGCGTTACCTGCCGTAATATACAGTGAGGTGCTTGGCACCTCTTGTGTCACAAATGCAAAATCTTCCGATCCCATTAATTTACCACCAGGTATCAATTGTGATATATCTATAAAGGAATCATCACCAAACGTATTTGCTATGGTGGTTCTCATTTGACGATTAAGTTCACCGTCACCCTTTACTTCGGGACAACTCCTGTTATAAATCACCTCCGCTTTTGCAAGAAATGTCTCCGCAATGCCTTTGGAAATTTCGTGGATACGAGTTTCGATTTTATCCCGCAATGCAGCATCAAATGTGCGTACACTGCCTTTTAACCTGGCAGTATCGGGAATCACGTTGTTCGTACTTCCTCCTTCCATAACTCCAACCGTAATGACTGCACTCTCAGTTGGTGAGATTTCACGGCTTATGATACCCTGTAGGGCCAGGTGAAGATGAGCCGCTACATTTAATGGATCCACCGCGACATTTGGCATTGCCCCATGCGCACCCCTTCCCCGAATGATGATTTCAAACCAATCGGAAGAAGCTGAACTCGCGCCTCCAGCCTCAAATGTAACAAATAGCCCGGAAGGAAATGGTATTCCAGTTATCACATGAAGCATCATTGCTGCATCCACTTTAGGATTTTCCAGGATCCCATTTTCAATCATCATCTTGGCCCCATGTAAAGTTTCTTCCCCCGGCTGAAACATAAGCTTGACCGTACCACGAAGCTGCTCTTCGTTTGCCTTTAGTATCTCTGCAGCGCCCAGCAGCATTGATGTATGCAGGTCGTGACCGCATGCATGCATATTTCCGTTGGTTGACGCAAAAGGAAGACCTGTTTCTTCTTTTATTGGCAGCCCATCCATATCCCCACGAATAAGGATTACCTTCCCAGGACGTTGTCCGCCTATGGTAACCATTAAGCCTGATTCTCCCATGGGTGTGGGCTTTAAGCCAATGGACTCCAAAGACTCTTTTACATAAGCAGTTGTTCTAGGTAAACTTAAATCAAGTTCCGGAATCCCATGAAGATGATGCCTGTACACAACCATTTTGTCCTGTAACTGATTAGCCATACTCAAAATGTCTCCAGTCTTTTCAGCCATAATTAACACCTCCTTAAACATAAATTGAATTTGCGGAGCAACATAGAGTAATTTGCCCCTTATTATTTTAAGACATTTTAGGAACAAATCCATTGTACTTCAAGAATTAAATGGTGTCAAGAATATTTTAAGACATTTTGAGAACACTATTACGATCAATCGAGAAGATTGAACTATCACATTTTCTATGTTATAATTTTTGTCATTGAAATGTTTATGAAAGGAATTTACTATGAAAATCAGGTTGGGTATCATCACGACGGAATCTTATATAGACTATTTCCACGAAATTGAAGAAGAATTGCAGTCGGTATGTCAGTTCCGGATTCTTACAATTAGTAACTTCCGGGAAACGAAAGACGTATATCTGGAGAACTTAGGTTCGGTGGACGGATTTGTGATCAGCGGCAGGCTTCTTTACGAGTCCATAGATAAGGAATGTTTGGATGAAAAAATACCTACACACATTATACAAGATAACGAAACCCTTCTTTATAGAGAACTTTTCAGATTGTTGATTACAGAACCTGGGCTTGACATATCCAGGATCTATGTAGACTTTGCATATATTATAGATTCTTTCAGTGAATTTCAAAAATACCTGACTGATCAGGGAAAGTCTATTGACAGCCAAGATCTGTTCGAGAGAGTAGAAACGATGCTGGAAAACCATATAGCACTATGGGAAGAGAAGAAAATAGACCTATCCATCACCGCGTTCGGTCATTTTGTTCCAGAGCTCAGAAAACATGGAGTAAGATATATCCTAATTCGGTCCACTTTGGAAAATGTCAAGGAGGCCATAAACGGGATTATTAACGAAATTACTATCTTAAAACTTAAGAATCGAAGGGCAGTTGTAGCATGTTTATCCATTGAATCAGAACACTCACCAACCGAGGAGCAGCTTTATGAGTGGAAAGCCCTCACCAGCAAATTTCTGCAAAGCATAAACATTGCTGACACAGCACAAATTTCGGAAGGCACTGTAAAGCTTTACACCACCTACGGAAGTTTTAAAAAGATCACTTCTAATGCACAGAATTGCACTCTTTTGAAATATCTGGAAGAACGTTTGAGCGATAAGGTGAAAATCGGGTGGGGTTCGGGGCATGAATATTATCAGGCTAACGAAAACGCCATCAAAGCTCACCGACAAGCCAAAGCCTATACAGGCAGCTGCAGCTTTTTCATAAACGAGGATCAGAAGGTGATCGGTCCAATGCAAAACATGAATGTAATACAGTTTAGCGAACAGGGTGATCCGGAAATCATTGCATTATCTAAACGTATTGGAATGAATAACATCAATCTTCAGAAAATCATGTCCTACGCAGAAATTATGAGAACAAATAAATTATCCTCTGAGGATGTCGCTCAATGTCTGTCCATCACCGCAAGAGGTGCAAACCGTATCCTCAACAAAATCGAAGAACATAATTATGCTCAAACGGTATTTGAAAAACGAGATGCTGGCAAAGGCAGACCCAAAAAGTATTATGAGCTATTGTTTCTCGACAAGGATGGACGCATATCAGGATTGTAGTCATGGTACAGCGATTATAGATTTATATGGCCTGTTCGATTAAAGCTCTATTTTTGAATCGATTCACTATATTTTAGGAATTGAAAAAAGCGGTGGCACCCTATTTCGCGCCACCGCTTTAACATTTACCCTTTCATGTTTACAATACAACAGCCTGCGCATTTTGCAGAATGGAGAACTCAAGTGCTCTCCCATCTGAGCTATACTGGTTCTCATGACAACCTCTCGTCTCACATCAAAAATATGTATTTTGAACTGCTGGAAAGCTCTTTGGAATAAACAAATCCTAACTCCTTAAAATCCTTGAGACCATTCAGATCAGAAATATTATTCTCTGCCATGAACCGTACCATACCACCGCGAGCCATCTTTGATATTGTTCCTTTTTGCTTCACTTTCCCTTCTACCAGCTCACCAAACTCAATCGTAATAAATTGATCCTTCGGTGTGATATGTTTTTCGATGCATTGTGAGTATTCCTTTGAAGCCAAGTTAAGGATAATTCTATCATCGTCCATCAGACTATGATACAACCGGTCTCCCCAGAAATCATATAAATCTTTACAATCATTCACGGATAGCTTTGCCTGCATTTCTAGTCGATATGGCGTTACCCCATCAAAGGGCCTCAGTACTCCATAAAAGCCTGACAGAATCCGCAAATGATCTGATAGGTACGAAAGTGCTCTAGCTGTGAGCACTTTCGGAGCCATATGCTGATACTGCAAGCCTTCATATGCGATTACTGCCGGTGTCAGTTTACGCATCAAAGACATATGTTTATAGCGCTTATGGTTTAATTCTGCTAATTTATCATTGCATTTCCACAATTCTTTTCCTTCTGATAAGGACATGGATTTCATTTCATTCAGCAATATTTTAGCATCATTAATAAATCCGGGCATTCCGGTAACCTCAATGGAATCCGTATCCTCATTCATCTTCTTTGCTGGAGAAATTATTATCTTCATTTCCTATAACTGAGCCAGCATTTGTGTCGGGTTCTCCTCTGCATTCACTTTACCAAAGGCTTGTACAATTACCCCATCTTCATCGATGAGATATGTGGTTCGAACCACTCCCATGCTAACCTTACCATAATTCATTTTTTCCTGCCAGACATCATATGCCTGAATACAGGTGAGTTCCGTATCAGAAAGCAATGTAAATGGTAAACCATACTTTTCCTCAAATTTTTTATGAGATGCTACGCTGTCCTTGCTCACCCCAAGAACCACAGCTCCCTTTTCCTGAAACTGCGGATACAACTCTCCAAAGTTGCAAGCCTGCTTGGTACAGCCCGGAGTATTGTCCTTTGGGTAGAAATATAAAATAACCTTCCTCCCCTTGTACTCCTCCAACGTGTGTATCAATCCGTTCTGATCCGGCAATGAAAATGCTGGTGCTTTTGTTCCTATCTCTAGCATAATCTGTCCTCCTAATTCTTATGTTAAATATAAATACTTCTCTTCCGCTTTTCTAGTATTCATTTCACTGTTACAATTTCCATCAAAACCTATTCTCCTATATCACGATGCCATCGCAATGGTCAATTTCATGTTGTATAATCTGTGCAATCCAACCAGTAAACTTCTGACTCTGTTTATTGAAATTCGTATCCTGAAAATCCACCTCGATATCCTTATATCTCTTAGTCTTACGAACTCCAATCAAAGAAAGACAGCCTTCTTCCGTCTCGTATTCACCAGACTTTTTTACAATCATTGGATTAATCATGGCAATATTAGCAAAGCCCATACTCACTGCTATTATTCTCTTTTTGACACCAATCATGTTAGCCGCCATTCCTACACAGCCTGCTTCATTCGCTTTTAAAGTATCAAGCAAATCCTGAACCACCTGCATGTCCGCTTCCGTTGCCAGTTCTGACTTCTGATTCAGGAAAATGACATCCTTCATTACTGATCTAATCATTTCAAACCCTCTTTCATTCGATCAATATAGTTGTAATAGATATTATTTAAATTACACCATAGTTTATTTTTCACGTATAAATTATAACACATTTTCAGATTTAAAAACACTTCATTTCCTCTTACACTCTATCAATTATATCTTTTGATACAATAGCAGGATGGTATCTTTTTGGATTGGCTGGGTAAAAACTAAAATTAAAACTTCTTGACATTATTATTTAGTTGCTATATCATTTAGTTACTATGAAAAACAAAGAACATTTAATAGAACAATTTTATCAGATGGGTAACCTGATGATTCAGGAGATGCAAACACCTTGGTCCTATGGGGGTGATTTCTTGCTTTCCCATTCAGAGATTCACCTTTTGGAGGCCATAAAGGCCCAAGAGGGAGCAAATGTAAGAGAACTGGCTGCTTATTTGGAAATAACCAGCGGAGCGGTGAGCCAAGGTACAAAGAAGCTGCTAGATAAAGAACTAATCGAGTCTTACAAAAAAGACGGTAATCGAAAGGAGGTTTTTTCCCGTCTTACTCCTCTAGGAGAACAAATCTGTGCAGGGCATCAAAAACACCATGAGTGCATGTGGGAAGTTTGGCAAGAGTTTACAACAGGCTTGGATCAGAAAGAAACACAGTTGATTTCTGATTTTCTGGAAATGGTAACCCGGGGTATGACACAGATGATTGCTCAAGGGGAACGTCGTCTAAACGATTGATTTTGATTGATTACGGCATTCTTTGCAAAAATAATTATTGACGGGGCTCGGGTGGATGAAATCGCCTGCCAGGAAGGAGGTATATAAAGCCTTTATTTATTACTTATTTAAGAGCAAGGATTAGATTCTGAAAGATCTTATACAACAGATAATGAAAATATTTTTTAGAAAAGGAGATGTGAGAAATGTCATCAGTAAAAAATAATGAGATATTAGCTGAACGCATGAATTCGGAAAGCAGGCTCTTCTTTATGGACCCCGAAGACGAGGATCTGGATTTTATATTTCAATGGTTTGTTGGATGGATCGCTTATGGTGCTTGCACGCCAGGTGAGTTGTTTAAAGTCGCTCGCAAAGTTGATGCAAAGTCTGCTGTGAGCTGGAAAGAGGAATTTGAGAAAGAGGCAAAAAAGATTGAAGCAATTGGTGAAGACTGCCTGAAAAAAGGACATCGAATTAGCGCTGGACAAGCGTTCTTACGAGCCTTTGGGTACTACCGAGCATCCTATTGCGCAATAGATCCCACAGATGCGGATTTCTTTCCAGTCTATTTTAAGACTGTAGAGTGCTTCAAGAAATATCTTGACGCTATGTCTAAAACGATAAATCATGAGTTTGTGGAAATTGAATACAAAGGCTATAAGTTTCCGGGAATTTTTCTAAAGGCTGAGAACAGTAACAAGCCAAAACCAACAATCCTTTTCCATAACGGTGGAGAATCACATAAAGAGGACACATTCTTCCTTGGAGGGAAAGAAGCCATTGATCGAGGTTATAACGCATTGCTCGTAGATCTTCCCTATGATGTACAACCAAGGTCCTATAACCCCGAGATTACAGCAAAGAACTTCCCAAAAGTTGATTTGTTAGGTGCCTATCATGCCGCAACTGATTTTCTCGTTGCCCGTCCTGACGTAGATGCGAAACGGCTGGTCGTATGCGGCGATAGTTATGGTGGTATGAAGAGTACGTTCAATGCGGCTAATGATGATCGTTTTGCTGCGTTAGTTGCCAGTGCACCATTATATTCTTGGCCACTCGTGATTAAAAATGGTGTTATGCCTCCGTTTATTATGGGGGATGCACAAGAGTCCAAGAATATTATTAATAGTTTACCGTGGCTGTCTCGAGTAACACTGAATCGAGTTAGTTGGATGCATGGCTTCGACAGCATTGTAGAATGGCTGCCTGCAACAGAAAATAATATGGAACTGGATCCGCGAGATCTCAAGTGTGCTTTCCTGTCTATTCGCGCCGAATCTGAGGGTCCGGAGGTTGTGAGGCAGGCAACGGAGTGTTATGAAAAAGCGTCTTCCAAGAAGAAGGCTATGTGGATAGGGAAAGTAGAGGATGGTGCCGAT
This sequence comes from Hungatella sp. UBA7603, assembly GCA_002478865.1. Taxonomy (GTDB): domain Bacteria; phylum Bacillota; class Clostridia; order Lachnospirales; family Lachnospiraceae; genus Lacrimispora. Next base: position 71,981 of record DLJZ01000001.1, on the reverse strand, counting down.
TTCCATTGCCAAATCAACAATTTTGCGTTGCGGTTCCAGGTACAGTTCGATTTCTTGGACGAAGCCCTAGAATATAACTGTTAGCTCTAGGTAAAGAGTATGGCGTAAATAATTTATTTACGCCTATTCTGCAAGTCAAAGAGGCAACATTGCACCTAGTTCGTTATTTTTATTTATTAACTCCTTATACATTCCTCTATTGGCAATAACTCCATCTTTTAATATAATGATTTGATCCACCTTTTTTAGGATTTCTTGCCTGTGAGTAACCATAATTACTGTTTTGTCTTTTTACCTGGTATGCAGTAACCTATTTATCTGGTTCTCGGAATAAACATCTGTATTAGAAGTAACTTCATCAAATAATGGGATAGGTCTTTCATGTACCAATGCCCTGGCGAGTGCAATTTTTCTGCTTCTGCCCTCCTGAAAGCATTGAACCATTTTGTCCCACAATATAATCTAAAGATACCTCCTTTAAGAAATCGTCTAACCCGCTGTCCCTGCACGCAACTTCTATATCTTCCTCACTTACATCTTTATAAAGGCAAATATTATTCCTGATTGTATCATTAAAAAGATAAATCTGCTGACTTACAATGGATACCATGTTCCTATAATCGTTCAATGATATTTTAGAAATATCTGTTCATGACTATAAAAAAATCCCCAAACCAGATGATACCTGGTTTGAGGATTTAATAAGTCGAATATCAGAACGCCCAGAATGTCTATCAACAAACACATATCATTCGCTCTCACTACTCATTTAATCAGCAATCTTTTTCTAAAGCATATCAACAGCTATGTATACTTCTCATGCCCAATTTTCATAGTGGAACTATACGGTACTGCCGGGTTCTTTGCCAAATACTTTTACTCCTGCATCATATACCGGAATATATGCTGTTTTAACGGTATTTCCAGAGGTAGCTCCAGAAAGGTCCGTATAGGAAAAATCATTGGCATTGTTCCAGGTTACTGCGGTTGGCGCTGCAATCCGAAACTGTACTTCTTTTCTGTAAGCAGACTGTCCGCCAGGATAAATCTTGGTTCCGGTAAAATCTGCATTGACATAATAGATATTGGACGCTTCATTCCATGGCAGTAATTTGGATACCACAGCCCCGTTATTGTAATTGGTATTTACTGTAATATCAGAAGCTTTATATCCCAACTTTTTCACTTCTGAAATATCGATGAAGTATTTAAAGGACAGCTTATCTCCCATTTTAGCAGGCCAGCCAGAGCGGTTGTTTAAAAGTGCCTTGATTTCAATAAAATTATTGCCGGAGGCATTGATTCCTGCTTCTACAAAGTACTCATCATTGGTTACCGGTTCGATTGCTTTAAAGTCAGCAATTGGCATTCCGCCGTACACACCGTATAATTTAGCAAGGGCACCTACAAATCCTGCATTGTAATCGCAGGCAATCTCATTGTTTACATAATTACCGATATCATCGTTGTAGCTGTCATCTCTTCCGGGACCTCCAACTAAAGCACCGTAAATTGTATGTCTGTGATAATTGGGAACTGTCTGACTGTCAGCCCAAGAACTGTGAGCCGTTCTGTGGTGAGGTCTCTTTGGAGGATTTTCACCAAATCCAACCACAAAACTATGTCCTGCGCTACCCAGTGCATAATCCACCTGCTGCTTGGCAAAGGTATTATACGCAGTTACCTTGGAAGCGGTACAACCGGACCAGTCTGCATAAACACTTGCTAAGAAAGCTGTGGTAGTAGCATAGCGCAAAGCTCCCCAGGAATCAAGCCAGGCAAGGCCTTTTGGTGTATAGGAGACACGTTCTCCGTTATAACCGGTGGACCAGTAATCCAAATGCATTTCTGATGCTGTCTTATAGATCGCTTTGTTTGTGATTCTGGCAAGGAGGATTTCTGTGCCATAATGTACATCATCCCAGTTATGAGCCCATTTGTAAGCAAAGATAGAGGACTGGGATTCTGTTCCCCAGTTTCCCACATAGGATTCTGCTTTGTTTAGGTAAGTGGTTTCTCCTGTTGCAAGATACAGCCAGGTACCTGCCCAGCTAAGTTCATCATAAAAACCACTGTAGGAGGTGTAAAAACCATTGGCTGCGGTATAACCTGCATCACTCTTGGTGGCATCTGCAAAAGCAAAGAGCTCTTTGGCATGACGGAGGCATTCTGCTGCATAAGTCGGATTGCTCTCTGTAAATATAGCACCTGCGGCAGCTAAAGCTGCTGCTGACCCAGCTACTACGGAAGAACCGGGCCTTGCTAAATCCACCTTAAAGGATGGACGTGCCATCTGCATAACCTCGGCAGGTCCCCACCAGGAATGATCAGCATTGCCGTCACCTACCTGATAGTAGAATACATTGGCAGATGGATGGCATTTTATCAAATAGTCGGTTGCCCACTTGATTTCCTCTAGCAGGTAATCAAGCTGACCACTCTGTTTTAAGGCAGCCCTTGATTCATAAACACTCCAGGCTAACATAGCCGCAGTGTACGCCAACGGTAGGTTGAATTTCGGATGATCACCTGCATCGTGCCAACCACCGGTCAGATCAAGTCCGGCGTCAGCTCCATCCGTCAGACCGGAATCTCCTCTCCAGTTATTTCGAATGGTTTTCGGAAGTTTTCCGGAGCGCTGGAACTCATAAAACATGATTGCTTTTTGTAATGCTTCTCCGTAATTATAATTTGTCTGCGCTTTTGCAGATTCAAGCCCTGTTAAGTTGGGATTATCACCCATATTTTCATGTTCCTTAGTAAAAGTTTTTCCTGAAGAATTAACATTCATTTTTATTTCCTCCTTTAGATTTTTAACATTTAGTTAGGATATAACTGATTAAATATGTTGCCGGCGTTTTATATATTTTTCAGTTACATACTATAAAAAGAAATAAAAAGTTAATTTGTAAACTAAGTTATAGTTATTTCATGATAGTTTTCATTAGGTGATTATAAAGCAGATTAATCATATAACCGGTAGGACTATGTAAAAAGGACTACCGCACTATTTTTTCCATGCGATAGCCCAAATCTTATAAACTAAATACAGTCTTATTCGTACAGTAATTTACATTATATCTTCTTTTTCAACGTTGTGCATTGTAAGAAATCCGCAAAGCAGAGAAACACCTAATAACAAGACTGGTAGAATTGTATTTCCCCTTAAAGACAAGTCTCCTATGTTTCCATTCATAACAAAAAACAATAAAAAGGAAGAAATAATTGCTGCCTTTGATGACCTCATCTTTTTCCCTATATACAAAGTAATAAAGCCCAAGGACACGGTAAGAACCGTCTTTAAGATAATCTGTATATAAAAACTTACACTTGTCATATCATAACCAAGCGGAAAACCGTCCGTTACCAAGGAGGTCAAATACAATAGTAGATAAATCAGCAGTTTTCCAAGAAAAAGAGCTGCTACACAGATAATCCATACTGCCATCATTTGAGATAGAATTATTTTTTTCCTGGAGATGGGATAGCTAAACATAAGGCTCTGAGTTTTATTTTTATATGCCTTGATAATAAAGGAAGACAGCATGGCTGAAGTAAAAATCAAAAATGAAAGATTCGTAAGCAAATCAATCTGCGCTGCCATATTCTCTATTTCCGGTACGGAATCCGGTATTCCTGCTTCGGTATCAATCGGAACCAAATAGCACATAGCAAATAAAATAAGTCCAAGGACTGCAATTACAATAGCCTGATTTATAACATATTTTTTCGTATCATTCTTCTTCCATTCCAGCAAAATTAATTTCCACATTCGCTTTCACCTCCTGTGACTTTTAGAAAATACTCTTCCAAAGACTCTGACTGGGAATGGAACCCATGAATTACAATCTGATTTTCTGTTAACGCCTTCATTATCTCCTGGGACGTGGCTTGTTTGTCATAGACCCTGATGCGATTGTCATTTAACACTTTAAAATTTGAAATATTAAGACGGTCTGTAAAAATATAAGACGCCTTTGCTGTCTCCGGCGTTTTAATTTCCAGATACTCAAGCCCCTTATCCGAAATCTCTTTCATAGAAATTTCTCTTACCAGCCTGCCTTTGTGAATGATTCCTATGGTATGTGCAATGCTTTCGATTTCAGAAAGCAAATGGCTGGAAATAAGAATGGTCATTCCATACTCTTTGCACAGCATCAGGAACAGATCACGGAGCTGTTTCATACCTGCCGGATCAAGGCCATTGGTGGGTTCGTCTAATACCAAAAATTCCGGCTTTGTAAGAACGGCTCTTGCAATACCCAATCGCTGTTTCATTCCAAGTGAAAATTCCTTCACCTTTTTTCCTCTAGTATCTGACAGAGATAGCAGGGACAATGCCTTTTCCACACTGTCAGGACTGTAATAACCCATATATTCACAGTGGAGTTTTAAATTCTCTTTGGCCGTCAGTTCATTGTAAAACACCGGAAACTCAATCATACTTCCCATACGCTTTAAAAATGAATATGAATCAGGGAGCAGTTTCTCACCAAATAAAATGATATCTCCTGAAGTTGGTTTCCACTGGTTGGTGATCATCTTCATCACCGTTGTTTTACCTGCGCCGTTTGGCCCAAGAAAGCCATAGATTTCTCCTTTGGCAATATGCATGTTTAAATCGGATACAATGGTTTCCGCACCAAATTGTTTGTTTAAATGATCTGTTGTTAAAATTGTCTGCATTTTGTCACTTCCTTTCCATATCCAAAATTCTAGCATGTGATTTCTTCAAAACTCTTGAATAAATCTTACGAATTTCTTTCGTGCAAGAAAAATTTCAATAATTGAACTGCTGGAGTTTTAAAGTGAATATGGTTTCCTCATTCTGAATACTTTTTAAAGTTAGTGTGCCATTGATTTTTTCTGCCAGACTTCTTGCTATGGTAAGACCTAACCCATTGCCTTGGATCTCCCGGTTCCTGGAATCTTCTAACGTATAGAGACGGTCAAATACACGGGGTATTTCTGAAGATGCAATGCCCTTTCCATGGTCAATGACATCCACAAAGACAAAGTTGTCCTCCCTCCGAAGGGTCAGTCCCAGGTAATGCCCTGCATCTCCATAGCGGACAGCATTACTAATCAGATTATAAAGAATACGTCCCAATGCTTCTGGGTCCGCATAAACAAACACAGGAGGGTCGGGAATGTTTATGTTCACTTCAAATTCTTTCTCCGTTAAGATATTATAAAAATCAACTATGGTTTCCCTGCAATATTCATTTAAGTTTATTTTGGACATAGTCAGTATCGTGTCTCCTGCTTCTAGTTTAGCAAGTGTGAAAAAACGGTCAATCTGTTCCTTTAATTCGTTGGCTTTATGAGAAACCTTTCTTACCATATCCTTTTCAAGCGTTTCCTGCATCAAAAGCATTTCCAAATAACCGATGATAACGGTCAGGGGAGTCTTTAAATCATGAGAAATATTAGAAAGCATTCGTTTGGTGTTTAATACCGATCTGCGATAACCGGCATTTGCATTTTGCCTGTCTTCCAACGTGCGGTTGATCTGTTCCAGAAGATGTTTAATTTCCTTATCTTCCGTAAATATCATCACTTTTTCATCCGTATTTTCATCTAAAATTCGTTTCAGTTCATCAGCAATGTTTTGAACTTGTATTAAAATCTTTTTATTTAATAAGGACATGACTTCACTCCTTTAAACTTCCCAGCTTGTATCCAATTCCCCAAACGGTAAGAATATATTTCGGTCTTCTGGGATCATCCTCAATCTTTGTTCGAAGACGGCTAATATGAACATTAACGGCATTTTCATCACCTAAGTAATCATCCTGCCATATGGAAGAATAAAGCTGTGCCTTGGTATAAACCTTTTTCGGATTGGAAAGAAGCAGACGAAGAATTTCATATTCCTTTGCTGTTAAGTCCACTGCCAGCCCATTTTTGTGCACTGTGTGACTTTCCAGATTCATCTCCAAATCTCCTAGATTAAGACAAACAGAGGTAGCTTCCCCACCGGAAGAATACTGGGTGGTACGCCTCAAATTTGCCTTCACTCTGGCAAGCACCTCCGTAAGAGAAAATGGTTTCGTAATATAATCATCCGCCCCCAGTCCCAATCCAAAAATCTTGTCCGATTCCGTATCCTTAGCGGACAAAATTATAATAGGAACCACACTTTCCTTTCTGATCCGCTTCATGACCTCCAGCCCGCTGATTTTGGGCAGCATTAAATCCAAAATCACCAGGTCATAAGACCCGCTGAAAAATATTTTTACTGCTTGCTCTCCATCAAAGGAACTTTGTACTTCAAAACCTTCCATCTGAAGAAAATCGATTAACATCTCACTGATTTCTTTATCGTCTTCCACCAATAATATTTTCATCTTTCAATTTTCCTTCCTAGCAAGTACAGAATAATATCAGAAAAATGAAAGTATTCTGCGTAAATAAAGCTATTGTTTCCATGTTTATAATAACTGATTCCCATCATCTTCCCTAATCTCGTTAGAAAATTCAGGATTACGAATCCGACCAACAATAATGATTGCTACAATGTAAATGGTAAATGTAAACACAAATGGCAAGCGGCGATCAATGCTTGATAACCAGCCGGCTAAATAGCCAAATGGAGAGGCAAATGCAATGGTAAAGGACATGATCAACGCATTAATGCGAGCACGCTCCTTTGGATTAATGTTCAACTGGAGCAAGGCATCTTTACGCGGCACCACAAGGGCACTGGCTACCGCCGCTACAAAGACATATATAATAATAAACGGCATACTGCCTATCGGAGTCAGTATCAGAAGAATCGAGCAAGCCGCATATAATACCAGACCAATCCACATAGGTATCCGGAATTTCACAGATTCCAGGCGGTGCTGTATTCCTATCATGAAAATCAGCATCACAGCCGCATTTAGAATAGGGAAAAAAGCCAAATAACGATCTGCTATGCCCAGTCTTTGTGTTACATACAAGCTAAAGAAGTTGGTACTGATAAGATTTGTTATATGTAAAATCACAGAGACAATAAGGACTTTCATAATTTCTTTGTTCATAAGTACTTTGGGTATCAGATCCTTGTATTCAAATAACATATGTAAAACTGAGGTATCTTTCGTTTCAGCCATACGAATCTTTCCTTGCCGTGTTTCCTCACAATGCCGAAAAGTAATAATCACCTTAATCATCATGTTTACAGCAAAGACAACATATAAAACACGGACAACCGGAACTACGGTAAAGGAATTAATCAACAATCCCGAAATTGGCGCAAAAAAGATAGCAACCAGACCACCTATATTGACCCAGGTATATATTCCTAATAAATCCTTTGAATCTGCATCTTCAATCAATAAGCAATACCATGCGGTCTGGTTAATCTGTTCAAAACTGTTAAACAAAACTGCAATTAAAAAGAGCCAAAAGTTACCCGAAATTGCCCATACCAGACAAGCAATTCCCCAGCCAAAGAAATCTCCCATCATGGTCGTAAATTTCCGCCCTAGCTTATCAGTGATGATACCTCCAAAGAAGGAAAAAAGAACCTGCACAAACATAGCGATCGACAAAATCAGTCCGATTTGAACGTCAGTGATTCCCTGCGTATACATGTATAGTGTGGCAAAAGGTGCAATTAAGTTATATGGAATTCCCCATAGAGGCTCCATTAAGATTAGAGTTCTTGGATTTCCTTTGTTATTTTTTAGTAACTCAATTAAAGGGTGCCTTGACAGTGCTTTTATTTTTTGTGCTGTATTCACTGGCTTCTCCATTCCATGGTTTATATGACTGCTTCAACTGATGCATGTGAAAATCACCAGTTTAAAACTGATTTTAGTAATTTTACATCTAAATTTTTTAGTTTTGCATTATGCTCATAATATTTCAAATATTAGTTGTATACTTCAATATAAACTTCAGGATGGCTATCTATATCTTGTTGCTCCATATCATCTAAAAACAAAGGAATCGACCATTCTTCGGCACCATCAAAAGTAATAAACCACTGTAAACCATTATCATAGCAACTAAATGAGTATGCCAAGAACGTCCATACCTCACCTTTATTATGCGTCGTACCATCATAATCAATAAAGTCTTTTATAACAAGATATTTATAGCCATTACATAGAAATCCTCTTTGTTTTCCTATATTTACAGCCTTAAGATCACTCCAAAATCCAATTTTCTTTGGCCCAGTCATTGATACACCTCAATCATTTATTGTACATAATCTTTATGACAAGAATATCACCTTACATACCCATTTGCTTATTGAATCGCAGTATAGAATGCATTATCGGATTAGTTCCCGACTATAGCGACGGCATGATTGATCTCATATTCCATATGTTAAAATATCTATGTATCCCTCCTCAGATACTTCTACACCTTCCGAAATAAGAAGTTCTCTTTGAGTAGCTGCATGTTTATTATCTGTAATTGATATCTTACCTTTCGAGTTAATGATACGATGCCAGGGAAGATTGTACTTCTCAGTCATTGAATGAAGTACCCTGACTACCTGTCTCGCTCCTCTGGCATTTCCTGCAAGTCTTGCAACCTGTCCATAACTCATAACCCTCCCATATGGTATTCCCTTTATTATTATGAGAATTTCCTCAGTAAACTGTGTCATATAAAACGTATCTCCTTATTGATTTTAAGGTATCCCAATTACTATTAGAAGCATCCATATTAGCTTAACCAAATACTTATAACTTTCTTGTATTATATATTTCTTAATCTTAGTAGTCAAACACATATGTAAAATACGAATCAACTAAAATTTTTTAATAATTTATATGGGAATATGAAACTGCAAAATCTAATTCTACATAGGTCTAAACTACACACGCTATTTCTGAAATCAGTCCTTTGCACTGTTTCCAAAGAGCATAGAGTTTAGACCTTATTTGAGTACTTCCTATATCGTGATAGCAAAAAAAGACCTGAAATGAAGCCTTTATTATACTTTCCTATTTGACCTTAGAAATCAAAAAAACCGTCTCAGCATGCGTTGAACGGTCAATAAAGATGCCACCTAAAGCTGGTGGGGCCTTGGCGGCAGGGTATATTTCTAAATTTGTTTTTTTAGCGTTTCATAGTTCCAAGCAAACGCTCTTTTGCTCTTACGAAATAGTAAATTTTACCGGTTATCATCATGAAATGGCGCATTAATAAAAATCTTTTGATACTGCTTCTGTCGCTTTATCAATAAAAGCAGCAATTTTGCTGGGACTTTCCTTCATTCCACTTTTAACCCACTTTTTTATTATGGCTATACTGCCATATGCGGTAAATGTATACCATTTATCAAATAATTTTTGATCGTAAGATTTAACTTCTTTCATCCATTTCTCAATATTTAAATCGTGGCTAATATAAAGAATACGTTCTAATAATTCTTTGTCCCCATTCTCTGAAAATAATACTTCACATATATTACTATTCGCTTTTATATACTTGCAAATTTCATATGATAGTTTTCCAGACGCTTCAAGGTTCATAGTATGTTCCACAACCTGTCTGATTTCTTCATATAACTCATCTTCAATAATGGAGAGAAGTTCAAACTGATTCGTATAATGCGAATAAAAAGTATTGCGGTTTATATCTGCTTTCTTGCATATATCTGTAACTGTAACTTTGCTGATAGGATGCTCTTTCATAAGTTCCAGTAAACTATTTTTAATAACCATCTTTGTATATCTCACTCGTTGATCAGCCTTTTCGTATGCCATAATGTCCTCCCTAAATAAATCAGTAAACGAACAATACTTATATGATTTGTAATATATCGAACGTAATGTTATCGAACTGCCTGTTGATTAAGTAACACTGTGTTAGTATAATATATTTGAACGTTCAACTCAATCATAATTTTAAATGGAGGTAAAATAATGGGAAATATAACGCTAGTTCCTGTATGGATTATACAAGATATTTTAGTTTTAATCATTGCCACTTTAATGATTTTTTATATAATTGATAATGAAGAACGTCCAAAGATTGTATTAATGCAATTCATATGCTTTGTCTTTTTCTACGCCGCAGCTTTTGAAAATGTTGCTGTATTTATGGGATCTATTGGCAAAGAAGGGTTTTACTCATATGGTAACAGTATCCTAATGATATTCAATGTACCAATAACTGTTCCAATTATCGAGTTCCTTATCGTTTATTCAACGTTACGTGTCTTGAAGACAATAAATATACCGTCATGGACGAAACCATTCATTACTGGGCTTACTGCTATGATTTTCGACTTTTCACTGGATCCAGTGGCAGTAAAACAGATTTTTCAAACTTCGGAAGGAATCATTGGCAGGTGGAGTTATTACCCAATCCCTGGTGAACCTGTAATATACGGGGAACCTGTCATGAACTTTACTGGTTGGATTTATATAGCCGGATACTGGACTACATTTATTTTAATCGGCGAATGGTGGCATAAAAAGAAAGGCTACAGTAATCTAATTGGTTATATATATCCGATTTTGGCTTCCATTCTTTCTCTAATTTGTTTGGTTTCACCTATATCCAATTTCATTAATTATATGGGACCATTTTTCACCAGAACGTCTAATATGCAATGGATAATGTTGATCTCTCTTTCTGTAATTACATTGGGAATTTTGGTGTTAGCTTTCGTCAAGTTCTGGGATCGTCGGTTTGTTAGCTCTTTGAATTACAGAAAAGATTTTCCTATCATGTTTACTTTCCTAGGTTTTCCTTTGACTAATACCTTATTTTGTGTTATTGGTGGGTATATGGAGGTACTATGGCTTGTTGTTCTGGCAGAATTATTATTATTGCTAGGCTGGTGTGGAATTTATATTTTGAATAAAAAGTTTTTCCTAAGAAATGAAGAATACCCAACAAGTTAGATAAATATTTCAATAAGTAAGCAGTAAGGGCTTGCTGCATGCGTAGAATGTGTGATGTGTGCTAAGCCCTTGCTGCTTTCTAATATAAAACGGTTTGGAGGTTACCCTTTAATTGAGCAGCCGACCTTTCATACCACCGAACATACCGAGCAGTATACGGGGATACCACAGTTTAGTTAGTAACTTGCCATAATAATCAGAAAAGAATATACCCTTCATGACATGTTTTACTAATAATTCCAAACTCCTGTAACTCTTTCAATTGCTGAATCAGTATTTTATTGATATACCCTGGATTATGTGTTTTAATTCTGAAAATGTCCGAGTTCCATGTCTAAGTTGAAATATTAAAATTGTTTTTCATTTCCCTTTCACAAGATCATGAACAATTTCCAGCGGGCAAGTATAATTTTCTCGAATTTTCATTCACATTACCTCTCTTCCTGGTTTAACATCTCTTTCACCTGATCCATAAAACAAAGAATCACAGGTGATATCCACTTATCCTTGTGATAAGCAATCTGGGTATAGACCGGAAACTCGTACCCAGTTAGAGGAATCTCAATCAGAAGCTTCTCTGCTAGTTCAAGTTCTGTCGAAACTCGTGGTAAGATGGCAATTCCTAAGCCACTCATAACGAGCTGTTTGATTGCAGAAATGTTATTAATTCCAATTACGCTCCTGAGCTTTACATCTCTTTCCTTTAACAGAGTTTCAATCAATTCCCGATACGTGCAATTTTCTCTCGTAATGATAAGGTCCTGGTCATTAAAATCTTCAATTCTTAAACAATCCATAGCTGCAAAGGGGTGACTAATCGGTACCACTGCCACAACTGATTCTTTTACGAGTTTTTCCACTATCAGATCTGGATAGGACACTTCTTTCCCAAGGAAGAATGCCACATCTACTTCATTCTTTTGCATCCCATCTCGTATCTCTTTTACAGAACCAAATTTTAATTCGATTCTCGTCTCTTTATGCTGTTTTATAAACGCTTTTAATATCTCAGGCAGTTTTGCTACGCTAAAGGATTCATTGGCTCCAATGGTAATCTTCCCTTGCATGGACTCCATCTGAGCAAAAGAGGACAAAGCATCATCGGAAAGACGTATGATGCTCTCTGCATAAGAAAGAAGGTGTTTTCCTTCTTCCGTCAATTTAATCTTATGACCCAGACGTTCAAAAAGTTTAACATGCAGTTCTTCTTCCAACAGTTTTATATGTGTTGTTACCGTTGGCTGGGCATATCCTAACTCTTCTGATGCATTGCTGAAATTCTCTTTCTTTGCCACCATGGTAAATGTCTTTAGCTGTTTGATTTCGATGATTATTCTCCTTTAATCAGTATTATATTTTATAATCATTTCTATTATAATTATTAATTTTTATAATAACACAGTTTTATGTTATAATAAAGTCCAGCTTTTGTAAAGAGCAAATCAGGATTTGTATCATAGACGGGAGGAGTAACATGAAGAAAGATGAATTAATAAAAGAAGCACAAGACTTTTTAATCCATTCAGCAGATAATCTGATTGGACCAGAGGTTGCTTTATCAAAACAAATAGAGGGCACAAATATCTTTGACCCTCCCATTCTGGGCTTTGGGGATTCTGAAGATACCTACTTTCACTTGTATCAAGACCCTAATATTATAGGACCTGATTTTTTGCTTCCAACCCAGTGGCTCCCGCAGGCTCAAACTGTAATCTCCTTTTTTCTTCCCTACTCAAAAGAAGTTCGTGAAAGTAACCGAATTGACCCTTCCGTTCCGTCTCACGGCTGGCTTCACGGGCGGATTGAAGGGCAGCATATGGTAGAACAGCTCTGCCTTCACTTACAAAATAAGATTTCAGAGGCCGGGTATGACAGTGTGATTCCCACTCTTGATTCCAGATTTCAGATATTTAAAAATCCCCCCGCCTCCAGCCTTTTGTATTCCAGCAATTGGTCGGAGCGACATGCTGCGTTTGTCTGCGGACTTGGTACCTTTGGGCTTTCTAAAGGACTGATTACAAAAAAGGGCATGGCAGGACGCTTTGGAAGTCTAATTACTACCATGCACTTTCCCCGTGATTCAAGGCAATACCATAACATATATGAATACTGCTCCATGTGCGGTGCCTGTGCAAAAAGATGTCCAGCCCACGCAATATCACTGGAACATGGAAAAAATCACACCTTATGCTCTGACTTTTCCAATCAGACCCTTGCAATCTATAAGCCAAGATATGGCTGTGGGAAATGCCAGGTAGCAGTTCCCTGCGAAACTTCTATTCCTAAAATAAAAGCACTCCAATAAGAATATCCCTTTGTCTCTATCTTCTTATGATAGAGACATAGGGATATTGACAACTATCTCTTGATTTGTAATAATGAAACCATTCTACAAGGAAAGGAACATGGTGATCTTATGAATTCAAATTTATATTATGATATTTCTCTTCCTTATGATATGGAAGAGAGCAAAAAATATCCCGTTCTTTATGCCATGCACGGACGAGGCAGTAATGAAACAGATATTATGAGTTTGTTTAAAGAAGTAAAAGATCGTTTTATTCTTGTCGGTATCCGAGGTATGTTAGATTTGAATGGAGGCTATGAATATTTTACAATCAAAAGCTTTGGTAACCCCAATACAGACTCCTTTGACCATGCAATCACTGCCCTCACCGAACTGATTGATACCATTCCAAGCAAGTATCCAGTGGATACTTCCAGACAATTTTTAGCCGGATTCAGTCAGGGTGCCATCTTATCTATGAGTCTTGCTTTGACACTGGGAAATCAGATAAAAGGAATTGCAGCTTTAAGCGGATACATTCCAAAGCATTTGAAAGATAACTACACCCTAAAGCCAGTCGATGAGTTATCCATCTTTATTGCCCACGGGAAAGCTGACCCAATCTTTCCATTAAATATTGGAGAAGAGAATTGTCAGTTCTTTAAAGAACGAACCGAACAGGTACAATTCCATACCTATCCGATTGAACACCGCATCTCAAGAGAGGAACAACGTGATGTGATTGGGTGGATGAAAGAGCATAGTTTATAGAACCCTGTGGCAAAAGACCTCCGAACGAGAGCAAATCAACTCTGTTTGGAGGTCTTTGTTTCTTATTACCTGCCGGTTGGGCATAAAATAGCTTTATATTAACTTCCCCTTTTTCTATTTAACCCTGCTGTTTCACAGTCAATATACTGATTTTTTCTCCATCTGTCAATGGTTTACTGCTTTGCAAAACAACCAGGTCACCAGTTGAAAGTCCTTTTGTCACTTCAATATAAGCATTCTTTTTCTTTCCCAGGGTGACGGGTGCTTTCACAGCACTGTTCTCAGATACCCGATAAACATATACCCCTGAATCATCGGACTGAACGGACTTCGCTGGAATATAGACTGAATTTTCCCCCTTATTGCCGACAAGTCTGATATCCGCTATGAGTCCGATTGCATTGTTTGAACTTTCCTCTCCCAAAGAGACCGTCACAAGAAACATTCCAGTACTGGAATCACTGACTGCAGAAATATCGCTGATACTGCCCTTTAAATTTTCCCCAAGCGTCTGAAGATTTACTTCTACTTCTGTTCCGATTTTAATCTGGTCTATATCCATGTCAGCCACCTTGATCTCCACTTTTTTACCACTGTCATCGATAACAGTGGCCGCTTTTATCTGGGGAGAAACCGTCTGACCTGCTTCCACACTTATTTTTGTCACAAGACCTTTTATAGGTGATGCTACCATACAGTCATCGTATTTTTTCTGGGCAATATTAAGAGCTGCCACAGCACTTTCAAGCTGAGCCTTTGCCACCTCACCGCTTGTGGTCTGACTATTCTGGGCTGCCTGAAGCTGAACCTGGGCCACATCCATCTGAGCCTTAGCTGCCTCATAATCTGCCTGGGATACATCACCACTTGAATAAAGTACTTTAATCCGGTTAAAATTGTCGCTTGCCGTGGTGAAGCTGATCTGAGCAGGCTTTACCACGGTGTTTAACTGATTTGCCTTTTGTGCACTGTCATAAGAAGCCTGGGCTGCCTGGCGGCCTGCTTTCGCCTGCTCTAACTGCAGACTGGCATCCTGATTGTCGATCTGAAATAAGGAAGCACCTGCTTCTACATGATCGCCTTCTTTGGCTAAGATCTGGGTCACCTTACCGCTTGCAGCGGGAATGATATCAACGCTACTTAATGCCTCTACCGTTCCCTGCCATACCATGGCAGATAAATCTTTTCCTTCTTTCGCTGCAGCAACCGTTACTTCTGTCTGTTTTCCAGCTCCCGCACAGCCAAAAAGAGCCGACGAAAGTATTGTTGTTACCATTAAAACTGCTGCTATCTTCTTCATCCGTTTTCTCCTTCTCAGACTATTATTTTAAATGAACTTTCACAGAAGCATTCATTCCAAAAACAAGAGGAAGATTCTGCTGATTTTCAATCGCTACCTTAATCGGAATCAGCTGTGTTACCTTAGTATAGTCGCCACTGGTGGTAAAACTGGTTCCTCCTGAAAAATAGGTCTGGGTCGCGGGATCGATCTCAATTACCTGCCCCTTAAACTGTTTTCCTGGATAGGCATCCAGTTTAATATCCACTTTCTGTCCCAACTTTATTTTCATGATATCTGTCTCTTCCACGTTTACCCCGATATAAAGATCGGATGTATCCGCCACAACTGCCAGTTCTGAACCCATGGCAACTGCCTGATTGGCAGCTCCCTCATTTTTCACTACGGTTCCGGTTATTGGTGATGTAATATAAGGAAGGGTTTCCTGACGTCCAAGCACTTGGTCCTGTTCCACCAGATCTCCATTTTCTACTTCCCAGGATAAAAGCTTTCCATTTGCTACGGCTTTTACCGAATACAGCTTTGCTGTTACTCTGGCATTGTCCGTTTTAAAATAGTTTGTACTCACATAATAGAAATATCCTGCGGTACCGGCTCCCAATAAAACAACTGCCAGTAAAAGGGGAAGGAGTACTTTTTTCAGTTTTCCCGTTCCCTTGCTGATCTCCTGGTCTTCAATATTGATGTGTTCGTTTTCCTTCATATCTTTATCCTCCGCTATGATTGTTCTGCAAACTGGCTGTGATACAGATCGGAATAGAATCCTTTCTTTTCAAGCAATGTTTCGTGATTTCCCTGTTCAATGATATCGCCATCCTTCATAACCAGTATCATATCCGCATCGCGGATGGTGGAAAGACGATGGGCGATGACAAAGCTGGTTCTGTTTTTCATTAATTTATCCATGGCTCTCTGAATAAAAACCTCGGTCCGTGTATCAATAGAACTGGTTGCTTCATCAAGAATCAGGATTTTGGGATCTGCCAGAATGGTTCTTGCAATTGTTAACAACTGTTTCTGTCCCTGGGATAAGTTACTGGATTCTTCATTAATCACCATATGATAGCCTCCCGGCAGAGTTCGTATAAATTCATCGCAATGAGCCGCTTTTGCCGCCTCTATGACTTCTTCATCTGTCTTATCAAAATTACCGTAGCGGATGTTATCCATAACCGTGGCGTTATAAAGCCAGGTATCCTGAAGCACCATGCCGAACATGGCACGTAAATCCCTTCTTGTAAATGTAAGACTGTCATGCCCATCAATCAGGATCTGTCCGGAATTAAGCTCATAAAAACGCATCAGCAGCTTGACTATGGTAGTTTTTCCAGCTCCTGTAGGACCTACAATCGCAACCGTCTGCCCTGCCTCCACGTTGGAAGAAAAATGATTGATAATCATGGTATCCGGCTGATAACCAAAACAGACATTTTTAAATTCCACATTTCCATAAACCTCAGACAATACAATGGGACTATCTGTCTCCCTGACTTCATCCTCTTCTTCTAAGAATTCAAATACACGCTCTGCTGCTGCAGCTGTTGACTGCAGGGTATTGGAAACGTTGGCGATCTGAGAGATTGGCTGCATGAATGATCTCATGTACTGGATAAATGCCTGAACGTCACCGATCTCAATCGCCTTTTTCACCGTTAAATATCCTCCTAACAGACAAACACATACAAATCCAAGATTGCCCACGAAAGACATAATTGGCATCATCATTCCTGATAGAAACTGGGATTTCCACGCAGATCCATAGAGTTTATCGTTAATCAGCTGGAATTTTTCAATGGCTTCTTTCTCACCGTTAAAAATCTGTACGACGTTGTGACCTGCATATATTTCTTCAATGTGACCGTTTAAGTTCCCCAGACTTTTCTGCTGCTGGGTGAAATATTTCTGTGACTTTTTCACTACCGTGACGATTAAGCCCATGGAAACAAGCAGGACAAAAACTGCCACCAGAGTCATTCGTATGCTGATGGAAAGCATCATAACTATAATACCGATTAAGGTGGTCGCCGATGTAATCATCTGGGTTAGACTCTGATTTAATGTCTGGCTTACTGTATCCACATCGTTGGTAATTCTTGAAAGTATCTCCCCGTGAGTTCTGGTATCATAATAATTTAACGGAAGGCGGTTCATCTTCTCCGATATGTTTTTTCTCAGTTCATAGGTGATCTTCATACTGACCCCTGACATAATGTAACTTTGCAGATAGGAAAAGATAGCCGATATAAGATACAGGACAACTAAAAGCAGAAGTCGGTTTCTGATATAGCGAAAATCCGTAAGCAATCCGGTTCCCATGGCCCATGCCATCAAGCCTTCAAAAAGCTTGGTGGTGGCTTTTCCTAATACCTTCGGTCCTACGATGGAAAATACAGAGGAACAGGATGCAAACAAGATTACAACAATGACAGAAATTTTGTATTGTTTTAGATACCCGGCAAGGTGGAGCATGGTGCCTTTAAAATTCTTTGCTTTTTCAGTCTTCTGGCCAAGTCCGCCGCCCCGCCCAATCGGTCCGCCTGAGGATTTTTCTTCACTCATTTCAATTCCTCCTCACTCAGCTGTGACAGCGCGATCTCCCGGTATATTTCACAGGTTTTCATCAGTTCCTGGTGAGTCCCTCTTCCGGCAATTTTGCCCTGATCCAAAACAATAATCTGATCCGCATACATGATGGTGCTGATTCGCTGGGCTACCAGAATGGTAACGCTGTCTTTTGTTTTGTCTTTCAGTGCAGCACGAAGCTTTGCATCTGTCTTAAAATCCAGAGCGGAAAAGCTATCATCAAATACATTGACCGGTGCTTTTTTAACCAGTGCCCTTGCAATGGAAAGACGCTGCTTCTGACCGCCCGATACGTTCTGACCACCCTGGGCGATCTCTGTTAAAAAGCCCTCCGGCTTGGAATCGATGAATTCTTCCGCCTGAGCCGTTTTGGCGGCTTCCTCCACCACTTCTTTGCCGGCCTCTCTGTCACCATATTTTAAATTGCTCTCAATTGTTCCGGAAAATAAGATTCCCTTCTGGGGCACAAATCCAATCATATCTCTCAGCTTTTTTAACGGCCATTTTCTGATATCAATGCCATCAATTAAGATTTCTCCCTCTGTCACATCGTAAAAGCGGGGCAGCAAATTGACCAGTGTGCTTTTTCCGCTTCCAGTTGCACCGATAAAGGCAGTTGTTTCTCCCGGCAGTGCTGTAAACGTAATATCGCGAAGAACTGCTTCGTCGGCATCGGGGTAACGAAAGGACACTCCTCGGAATTCCACGGTTCCTTTCGGGGACTCTGAGATGACTGCGGCTTTTTTAGGCTCCTTGATGGTTGACTCCGTCGTCAGTATCTCAACCACTCTCTTTATGGATACAATGGCTCTTGGAATCATGATAAACATCATTGCCATCATCAAAAAAGCCATAATAATCTGCATAGCATACTGCATATATGCCATCATATCTCCTACTTCCATTTTAAAGCTAGATACTGCTTTTGATCCTACCCAGACAATTAATAAGTTGGTCAGATTCATGATAAGCATCATGGCTGGCATCATACCAGAGGTAACCCTATTGACAAATAAATTTGTTTCTGTCAGTCTGGCATTCACCTTATCAAACCGCTTTTCCTCAAATCTTTGAGTATTAAATGCACGAATGACCAGAGTTCCGTCAAGGCTTTCCCTGACTACAAGGTTTAACCGGTCGATTAACTTTTGCACATACTGGAATCTGGGCATAACCACCATCATCATGGAAAAAATCATTACTAACAGCAATCCCACGGATAAGGCTATAATCCACGACATGGATTTATCCTTTTCCAGGGCATGAATGACCCCGCCGACTCCAAGAATGGGCGCATAAAACACGATTCGGACCAGCATAACAATCAACTGCTGGATCTGGGTAATATCATTCGTAGTTCTGGTTATTAATGAGGAAGTGGAATACTTCTCCATCTCCGAACTGGAAAAGCTTTCAATTCTCGTAAATACATCCTGCCGCAGATTCCGGCAGATTCCCGCCGCCATTCTCGCACCGATCAGTCCCACAATTACGGTGCAGAACGCGCTTAAAAAGGCAATTCCCATCATTTGAAATCCGGCTTTGACTATGTATATCGTGTCTCCCGATGTGATACCTTTATTTACGATATCAGACATATAATCTGGAAGCGATAAATCACAGGCAGCCTGCCCGAACAGCAGTAGCATGACCGCTACTAAAGATATCAAATAGGGTTTAAAATATCGGAAAAATACATTCAAGTCAGTTCCCTCTTTTCTGTCTCATCAATCTGTCGGTGCGTTAATTTCTTCCGTCATATCATTCACTGCGTTTTCCATCTGATCAATAAATTGGTTCCACAATTTGATCAGCTGTTCCATATCTTCCATTCCCATGCCTTCCACGACTCTTCCTACCATCTGATTCACTTTTTCAAGACACTGCTTCCTTACCAAATATCCTTTCTCCGTAAGCATGACACAAATATTTCTTCTGTTGTCAGGATCAATCTCCCTGGATATCAGTCCCCGCTTTTCCAGAGAATTCAAAGTCCGTGATGCGGAGGATATGACAATATCCATTTTTTTAGCCAGAGCCGATACATAGATGCCTTTATATTCCTTATCTCCGTTTTCTGCTTCATAAATCTGCTGAATCGCAAACAGTTCAAGGCGGGTCAACCCCTGAGACAGCAGGATCTTATCAACCTTTCTCCCTTTGCCCATCATAACTGCCAGGTGGGTTTTTACCTTTTTTATGTATTTCTCTTTTTCATCCATCAAAATTTTTCTTCCCCTTTTAATCACTTAACATCGTTAACATTTATCAACGTTCATGATTTTACTCTTCTCCAGTTCCTGTGTCAATATATATTTTTTTCCTTTCTTGTTTTTAGAGTCAGTATTAAATAAATGTTTTTGACACGTCAACTCCGCCACCTCTCTTTAGAAGGCCGTTCTCTCCTTGACTGCCTCTTTTAAATGAATTAACCGCATGTCTTAGATCCTCTTTCAACAAAACCAAGGCTTATTTATCATGTTCTCCAAATTAGAACCACCTTTTTGCCTTAGTCAACTGCCATAATCGTAATAAACTCCTGCATATTCCCACTGACGGTTACTTTGTATGATGGTTTCATAATTAGAAATTTGTAAATCAATTCTACTTTGTTGGCTTTCAATTTTTTGCTAACCTTACAATACGCAGCAACCTTCAACTTTTTATTTTCTTCTTTGGTAGGTTCTATTCTTTTAAATTTTTTTATATCAATCCCTTTTCTAATATAAGATGCAAAAAAGTCGTGAGCTGATTTCAACTCACGGCTTTCGCTTATTTTTATCCTATTTTATTTCTCAGAACGTTGCAATATCCTCCCCAAATCCCCGAAACACTTTGGTTACGGGGCTTTCCTCTCCAGCACCACCACCGTCTCCACAAGTGTTGAGGCTGCAAAAAAAATTCCCGAAAGAGGCAGTTAGTCCTTGATAGTCAAACTTTTGTTTCTGTTTCTTTTAGCGAAATTCCTTTTTTGCTTTTCCAGACGGTTCGTCCGTTAATGCTGTATCTCACCACAATAGCTGCCGCTAAGGATGAACTACTGAATGACAAATCTTGTGTAAACGTAAAATTTCAATCAACAATACTCTTATCTAATAACTGTTGACGCTTATTTAATATTGATTGGATAATGATGAAGCTACTGACTGCGCAATGGTGGAATCTTTTAAAACAGCAAATCAATCGGATGTTGGTTTTCCAAAAGCTTTAATACCAGAACGATCTTGTAAAAGAAAAACTGGTTCTCTTTTCCTTTGAAAGGTTCCTACAGAAGGTTCTAAGACCTTATGTACGTGGAATTTTATAAGCCTTTCCTGTCCAATTAAAGAGTTCACTTACCCATCTCCCCTCAGCGACTCCATCTATTAAAAATTGACGAATTGTTTTCCCCCGTACAATCAGTTCTTCTTTGCCATCGGTTTATATGCCTTAAAACATATCTACTTTCAAACCATCTTCTATTATTAGGATCATCAAAAATGTTGCATACACTCTGGTTTGTGTCATATATGTGTTGAGTTCAGAATTAAAATACTCTCGATGATTCTTTCCTACAATAGAAATATATTTTATATTTGGAAGCTTAATTTCTATTATATCAGCATATCCATTGGCACAAAAACAAAAAAGCCAAGTTTAATATTATCTTTCTATTTACTTAGCCATTCAAAAAGAACTTCTTCATATACACCAGTTCCCATAAATCACATATTCAAAATAAAAGTACTATTAAGTTTCTCTTCAATCATAACTCATTTCAGCCCTTCTATCCCCCTAATCTCCGCTCCAAAAGGTAGTGCTCCCATCACAACTTTTTCCCAAGGTGTTTCTATAACAGAATCTAATACGACGATAGCGCCTTTATCTTCCTCTGTTCTAATTAACCGTCCACATCCTTGTTTTAATTTAAGTCCCATCTCAGGATAATCAACTGTTATGACGGGATCAAATCCTTGTTCTCTTGCCTCTTTACGTTGTACTTCAATGAGAGGATCTAGAGCTGGGAAGGGGAGCTGCCAGACAATTAGCAAGGTTAATGCATCACCTGGTACATCGATTCCTTCCCAAAAATTTGCACCAATCAATACCGAGAATTTCTCCTCTTTAAATCTTCGTACAAGGTGTCCTCTCTCCCCTTTATCTTCCCACAGAATATCAAATGGAAATTGATATCCTTCCAATCTCTTTCTGATTTTACGAACTTCCTCCATCGAATTGGTAAGTACGAGAGCTCTTCCCTCATTAATGTTTAATAGGGATACTAATTTTTCAATGCCATGGGTAGATTTTTCTTCTAAACTGTATGAGGACTGTGGTAAGTAGACAACAACTTGTTTTTCTAAATCAAAAGGACTTTCCACCGTAGATTTGGAAGGTTCCTTTAATCCAAGCGTTCGTATAAAATAATCAAAATCGCCTTCATTACTTAACGTTGCTGAGGTAAATATCACTGGTAATTCTTTCTGAAATAAATGTCGGTTTAACATCTCATTTAAATTCCTAGGAACAACCCAAAAACTACCATCCCCTCTATCAACCCAAGCTATCATATCTGTACTGTTATTTCTACAGAATTTGTCTAGTGCCATTATGGCTCTTTCAATTTGCCCTTCATATGCTTGTATTTGGTTTGCGGATAATGACTCTATATATAGTTCTTGCTCAATCTGCATCTCTAGATGAAGGTGATCTAATGCCTTTCGAAATCCTTTAGCCGTCTTTTGCAACGTCTCATCCATTCGAATGGATAGTCTTTCTGAGCTTTCTGCAATTATCACAGACCTATTTAAATTTTCGAAAAAGTCATAAGAAGCCTGTTCCATTGCAGCTGCTACTGAAACCAATGAATCTCTTGCTCCCTGTACTTCCCCAAGGGTGAAGACTATATTGTCAATCTCCTCCTTGTTTATTTGTTGTCCTGCTTGCATTGCTGCTGGTAGCAGTATTTTATGCCCTTCATCGAAAATAACCGCAGAATAATTTGGAAGTATGGGCAATTGTCCATTCGCTAATCGTTCTTCCCTTGTCCATAAGTCATTAAAAAATGTTTCATGATCTACAATAATTAAATCTCTCGCAAGTCTATAATATTCTCTTGCCTTAACAAGTTTGCAATATCCACGGTTCATGCAAATATCACACGACATAGACTCATTCCAACCAATCCTCTTCCAAATATGATCTGGTACGGTAGATATTTCTGAGCGTTCACCTAATTTTGTTTTATTTAACCACTGATTAATCTCGTCCGACATCATATCGAATTCTTCTAAATTTTCATTTACTCGAACATCGCATATATACTGACATGAGTCTTTTGCCATCCTAGCATCTATCTCTAATCCAAGTAACCTAGAAAGGGTTTTAATATCCCCCGTGTCACCAGCAAGTTGTTCTTGAAGTACTGTACTAGCACACGCAATCACTACAGGTTTTCCACTAAACCTGGCATAGGGAATTGCTGATAATAAATAAGCAAATGTTTTGCCTGTTCCAAGTCCAGCTTCCGCTAAGTGAACTTTTTTGCTGCAAACAGCATCAGCTATCTGAAAAGCTGTAAATATTTGTTCGTCCCGAACTTTGTATCCATGCTCAGGAAGGATATCATACAAAACGTCACCAATCCATTCAACTAATTTAACTTGAAAATCTTCTCTATTACCATAATCAAAGGGCACTTTTACCCTTGTGTTAATTGTACACAATGCACACATGTTTCTTTTTCTCCTATAATGCGTAAGCGTTTTATAAAATAATGCCTTTCCACGAAGTCAAGCGTTGCGTCTAAATAATATTCATCAAAATCACCTATATCATCTATATTTTTCACTAAAAATCAGGGCAAAAATCGGGTAATTTCTATGCCTGATTTTTGCCCCTTTTCACACTAAAACCGTAACATATTGTGGTTTCAGTATTCTATTTATCATTTTGACCACAACGTGTCATCAGGATCACTGTCTCAACATGCCCCGTAATAGGAAACAGGTCCACTCCCCAGCCTTTCTTAGCTTCATACCCTCTTTTCCTAAAAAGATCTAAATCCCTTGCCAGCGTCTCCGGCCCACATGAGATATATACCACTTTTTTAGGATTTAATTTAGCAACAGAATCAATAAATTCCACTGTGCTTCCACTTCTTGGAGGATCAAGGAATACTACATCAGCATGCTCCCCGTTTTCCGCCATATTCTCCATGAATTTTCCTGCGTCGTTACAGAAGAATTTCACATTATTTAAACCATTGATTTTTGCATTTTCGAATGCATCTTTTACAGCATCCCGGTTAAGTTCCACACCAATGACCTCTTTTGCATACTGGCTTGCAACGATGCCGATGGTTCCAATTCCGCAATAAGCATCAATTACTCGTTCTTTTCCGGTCAATCCAGCAGCTTCAATGGCCTTTTTATATAGAATTTCAGTCTGAACCGGATTCACTTGGTAGAACGATTTAGAAGAAATTCTGAAGCGATATCCACATAAAATATCCTCTATAAATCCTTTACCATACAGTACATGTTCCTTGTCTCCCAAAACCATGTTGGTTCCACGACCGTTAATATTTTGAATTACTGTGGTAATCTCCGGTTGTTTTTCTAGTAATGCCTTCACAAAATTATTTTTAGACGGAAAGATTGGTGAAGCAGTAACTAAAACAACCATAATTTCCCCTGTTGCAAACCCTCTTCGAATCAAAACATGACGAAGTAAACCATAACCCGTATCTTCATCGTAAGTACGGATTTTAAAGGATTTAAGCATACCTCTGATGGTACCAATGATTTCATCTGCCTTTTGATCTTCAATCATACAGCTTTCAACTGGAACGACATGATGTGAATTTGCCTCATAGACACCTGAAAATGGATTACCTTTTTTGTCACGATCAAAAACAGCATGTACTTTATTGCGGTAATGATAAGGGTTTTCCATACCGATCATAGCTTCAAGTTTACAATAAGGCTTCAATAACTCTTCAAGCCGCTTTTGTTTCTGCTCAAGCTGCTGTTTATATGGTATATCTAGAAGCTGGCAGCCCCCACATATTCGAAAAACAGGACATTGGGTTTTGTTTCTTCTTCCCCCATTTATGTCTCCAGAATTTTGTCCTGATCTTTTTTCTGCATTATATCCAGTCTTTTCATCAGATCTCTGCCTTGTTCTTTCCCCTGAATTTCGCTCAGTCTTTTCATTAGCTCTCTGCCAAGTTTTTTCTCCGTACTTCTGTCCAGTCTTTTCCCCGGATTTCTGCCAGGTTTTCTCTCCAAACTTCTTTCCAGTCTGCTCGCCTGCCTTAGACCAGGTCTTTTCTCCTGAATTTCGCTCAGTCTTTTCATCAGCTCTCTGCCAAGTTTTTTCTCCGTACTTCTGTCCAGTCTTTTCCCCTGATTTCTGCCAAGTTTTCTCGCCATACTTCTTTCCAGTTTGTTCGCCAGATTTAGACCAGGTCTTTTCTCCTGATTTCCGCTCAGTGTTTTCATCAGCTCTCTGCCAGGTTTTTTCTCCAAACTTCCTTCCGGTCTGATCGCCTGATTTAGAC
>DLJZ01000001.1:22346-46490 GCA_002478865.1 Hungatella sp. UBA7603 | reverse complement strand
TTTAGACCAGTTTTTCTCTCCATACTTCTGTCCGGTCTGATCGCCTGATTTAGACCAGTTTTTCTCTCCGTACTTCTGTCCAGCCTTTTCCCCGGATTTCTGCCAGGTTTTCTCTCCAAACTTCTTTCCAGTCTGCTCACCAGCTTTAGACCAGGTCTTTTCTCCCGATCTGCGCTCAGTCTTGTCATCAGCTTTCTGCCAAGTTTTCTCTCCGTACTTCTGTCCGGTCTTTTCCCCGGATTTCTGCCAGGTTTTCTCGCCATACTTCTTTCCAGTCTGCTCGCCAGCTTTAGACCAGGCCTTTTCTCCCGATCTCTGGCCGGTCTTTTCCCTCGTCCTTTCACCTTTTTTCTCACCTTTTATCATTGCATCACCACGAAATTTGTCTTTATTATACCTGTTATCTGCCATTCATTTATCCACCTTTTTTTTAACATCAAACATAACAAACCCCGGCTTATCAGTTAAGGAATCTGCATCTGACTTTACGCCGGGCTATCATTGTTTTCGATATTTGCTTCTATTATAATACATTATTCCCCATAAAACCATTAAAATCCTTATTACCTCTTAAAAAGGCTTGCATTTTCATTCAACAAGGATATAATTATCTAAAAAACACAAAGGAAATATAATGATGGACCGTGAAAATGACTCTTTTTATCTGGATAAAACTATATATAAAGGAAGACCTATCAATCCAGTTGGACGTCTCCCAAAAGAAATCCGCACCTATGATTTGTTAGATCAACTGGAGATCCCCTTTGTTCGACTGGACCACTCTCCCCTTCCTACCATTGAGGCCTGTCAGGAGGTTGATTCTATTTTGGAAATTCAAGTGTGTAAAAACCTATTCCTTTGTAACGCTCAAAAAACCAATTTTTATCTTCTCCTGTTACCAGGAAACAAAAAGTTCCGTACCGCTATACTATCCAAGCAAATAGGGTCTGCTCGATTGTCCTTCGCCGATACTGAATTTATGGAGAAATATCTGGATATTACCCCTGGCTCTGTTTCTATTCTCGGTCTTATGAATGATAAGAACAAGCAGGTTCGCCTACTCATTGATGAGGAGGTTTTATCTCATGAATATTTTGCTTGCCACCCCTGCATCAATACTTCTAGTTTGAAGTTCAAAACCAAAGACCTCTTAGACAAAATATTGCCAGCTATCAGCATTGACTATACATTAGTTAACCTGCCATAAAATCAGTAATTTTAGGCGTAAAAAAAGGGGCAGATTACTGCACCCCCTGTCCCGTAACTATATGATACATCACGTATTTTTTATAATATCGCGGCCCAACTATTATTGTAAAATGCAATCTGGTTCTTTCCAGATTCCTTTGCTCGGTACATCGCACGATCAGCTCGGAAGAAAAGCTCCTGATAATTCTCTTTCTTTTTTCCAGAACTTGATACGATTCCTATGCTAGCTGAGATTCGCCCTTCATCCTCCGGTACAATGCTTTCCACCATATCCAAAAGGCTTTTGGCTCTCTCACCAACATCTTCTGTTGAGGTAAAAACCACAAATTCATCTCCCCCGACTCTTCCAACCAAGTCCGGCTCTGGGAATATATGACATAGCATTCTTCCCACTTGCTCTAGCATACGATCTCCAGCTGGATGACCAAAGCTGTCGTTGATTACCTTAAAATTGTCAATATCAATCATGCATAGCCAGCCTATACGACCGCCCTTTAGCTTTTCCTCTACCCGAAGTTCAAAAGCAGTTTTATTATATACTCCAGTCAATCCATCCTTTAAGCACTGAAATAAGAGCTGCTCCTCTCTTTTCTTCAGACTCGTGATGTCTTGTAATTTACCAATCAGGCTCACCGGTGTATTTGTTCCTTCCTCCCATTTTGTACTCAATTTGCATGAGCACCAATGGTATGGTTCTCCGGTCTTTCCAAGACAGATCTCGATTGACAAGACCTCTCCAAACTGGGGAGCATTATCCTTGTATGTATCAAAGAATTCTTTGAATGCAGACATATTAAGCTGCCCTTTTGCATTGGCTGATAAAAACAACTGTTCATCCTGATAAGTATATTCAAATAAAACTGTATCTGCAAAATGGATTATATTTCTATATAGATGATCCGCCTCACTGTAATGGAAGAATTCATACTCTTTTTGAGTGCTCCCATTCACCAATTCCTTTCTCGATTTTCCTACCATGATACTTCCCCCTGTACCTTCCGGAATCCATCATTCCGCATCTTTTCCACTGGTATAACATATATGATAACGCTTTTTAAACGTATATGCAACTTGTTTTTTAGGTATTATTACGCATATAATACGTAATGTTTGGATAGATTATCCTATATGATTAACCAAGAGGTGATTATGTTGAATGAGCAGTTCGTAAGGAATCGAATCACAGAGCTCCGCCTGAAAAAAGATATCTCCGAGTATCAGATGAGCCTTGATTTAGGAAAAAACAAAAGCTATATTCAGGGAATCTCTTCCGGGCGGTCAATGCCTTCTATGAATCAGTTTTTTGAAATTTGCGATTATCTTGAGATATCTCCCAAAGAATTTTTTAATACGGAAAAAAAGGAACAACCTTTATTCAACGAGGCCGCGTCCTTAATGAAGCATTTGACCACAGAAGATTTGGAAGCAATTTTTCCACTCCTGCTAAGACTTACAAAAATGGAGGACCAGTAAAGGGAAGCAGAACCACAAACAATATGGTTCTGCTTCCCTTTATAATTAAACTGACTTGGTATTTTCCTTCAGCCATAAAGCTTCTTCTTTTGAAAGATATGGAGATAATTTTTCACAAACTTCTTTATGATACTTATTTAAAAGTTTTACATCTTCCTCTGTCATTATGGAAGTATCAAGAGCCTCTAAATCAATGGGCGCCATTGTTAAAAACTCAAACTCCATAAACTGACCGTATTCATTTTCTTCCGCTTTTTTGCAAACAATCAGATTTTCCGTTCTGACGCCATGACTTCCTTCTATATATACGCCAGGCTCATCAGAAGTAACCATGCCTTCTTCCAAAATCGCATTGTCCTGTCTCTCAGGGACCATGCGCCAGCGAATTCCATTGGGACGCTCATGGACATTTAATAAATAACCCACTCCATGACCAGTTCCGTGATCATAGTTGATTCCACGGCTCCAAAATGGTTCTCTTGCCACATAATCAAGAGTCAGGCCACGACAACCATATAAAAACTTCACAGCCCCAAGACGCAGCATACTCATAACAGTCAGTGTGAAATGTTCCCGCTCTGTATTTGTAAGAGGTCCTACTGCTATGGTTCTGGTTACGTCTGTGGTTCCTTCATAATACTGCCCGCCAGAATCCACCAAATATAGTCCTCTTGGCTCGATAACAGTATCATTTTCTGGAACGGCTTTATAATGGCACATTGCTGCATTTGCTCCATAGGCAGAAATGGTATCAAAGCTTAATCCCAGATTTCCTTCCTGTTTCGAACGAAGCTGATCCAAATAATTCTGAGCGCTTACCTCAGTAATTCTTTCTTTTCCAACGTTATGTTTCAACCAGTAAATAAACTTAACCAGTGCAGCGCCGTCCTTAATGTGAGCTAATTTCATATTTTCTACTTCAACAGGATTTTTTAAAGCCTTGGAAAGTACCGTTGGATTCATCTTATCAATGATTCGGTTTGAATCTGCAAACCCCTTTACGATGGAGTAATTGACTTTCCCTGTTTCCAGAAGAATCTTTTGATCCTTTAACTGTCCGACAGCTTCATAGATGCTATCATATGGACATATGCTTACTCCTAATTCTTTTAAGTAAGCCTTAACTTCTTCATTTAACACCTTATCATTAATGAACAAAGAAAACTCATCAAGGGTAATCAGGGCGTAAGCAAGAACCACAGGAGTACACTCAATATCATTTCCTCTGATATTAAGAAGCCAGGCAATGTCATCAAGAGTTGTTAATACATGAGCAGTTGCTTTCTCCTTTTTCATCTTGTTGCGCAGTTCTTTGATTTTTTCTGAGGATGCTAATCCAGCATAAGACTCTTTTAAAATCCACACAGGTTCTGTGGAAAGACTTGGGCGCTCTTCCCATATTAAATTTACAAGGTCTTCTTCATTGGAAAGGGTGATGTTCTTTTCCCCTAACAAGGCTTCTAGCTCCTGTCCATTCTGACCATTGACCACACGCCCGTCAAATCCAAGACAACCGCCTTCTGGAAGAACCTGGTCTAAATATTCTTCTATTGTTGGTACTCCTGGATATCCCATCTTGCGCAGAGTAATACTGCTGCCTTCAAGCTGTTTGGTTGCCTGAACAAAATATCTGCCATCCGTCCAAAGTCCAGCTTCATTCATTGTGATGACTGCCGTACCTGCAGAGCCTGTAAAACCAGTCATAAACTCTCTGCATTTAAAATAACTTCCTACGTATTCAGATTCATGAAAATCAGAGGTAGGAATCATATAAGCATCCATATTGCGCTCAGCCATTAAGCTTCTGAGCTTCTCAAGTCTTTCCTTAATCATCGTTATGTCTCTCCTTTTTCAATATTGCATTACATCATTTAGCGGATTAATCCAAAATGAAGACAGGCATTTCGAATGCCGTCTTGATCAATGGGATCCGTTACATAATCAGCCGCTTTTTTCAATTCTTCCATGGCATTTCCCATGGCAATTCCTTTTCCTGCTGCTTTTATGATGTCGTAATCATTCATACTATCTCCGAATGCTATCGTTTCTGATAATGGTATTTTATAATAATCGCAGAGTCGAAGCAATCCCACTGCCTTTGACGCCTTTCGCTCTACCACATCTGCACCCTTTTTATCGGCAAACATATGGACATGGATTTCCGGAAATTCCTCTTCCATGGCTTTGGCACCAGTTTCATCTCCCATATAAGCCATGGTCCTTACGTTTAGTTCTAAAAGCTTGTAGGGATCATTGAATTTTCTGCTGGATTGTCCCCAAAGGCAGATGTCATGGGCTTTTACCCCTTCCGGATTGATATAGTAATCATAATCCTCTACGGTGGTTCCAACACTATATGGCGTCTTCTCCGTATATTTTAATATCTGCTTCAGCAAGCTCTTATCAAAAGTGTGTTCATAAATGATCTCATCCCCTACTGTCACCTTTGTCCCATTGAGATGTATGATGGCATCTGGCTTTACCCGATCTCGAATGGCTGTGCTGAAAATCGAATCCATATCTCTGCCAGTAGCCAGCACGATGGTGTAATTTCCCCTCAGCTGTTCTATGGCTTCCATGGCACTGTCCGGTATGGTCCAGTCTTTATGGTCAAGCAACGTCATGTCTACATCAAAGCTTACGATTGGTTTCATCTATTTTCACCTTTTTCTAAATATTAATAATCTTGTCCTTATAATAATATCCTAATATTGAAATTATTTCAAGAAATATACTTTACCAAACATAAAGTTTCTGCTATAATATCATAGTGTCAGGAGACGGAGTATGGCGTAGCTTGGTAGCGCGCTCGGCTGGGGGCCGAGAGGTCGCAGGTTCAAATCCTGTTACTCCGATTCAATGATATCAGTAGATGCTGGAAGATCTTAACTATAAGATTTTCCGGTTTTTTTGTGTCTATGACGCGGATTTTGTCGATAAGAAATACACTGTTTCACCTTATATATCACTTGCCTTTTTTAATTCTTTCAGTTACAATTCTTCTATGGAGATATAGCTCAGCTGGGAGAGCGTCTGCTTGACGTGTAGAAGGTCGCAGGTTCGAGCCCTGTTGTCTCTATGTGGGTGAAACCCCTGGTAGTTGCAAGGAATTCTTGTATCTACCAGGGGTTTTATTATTCTAGCTGTACAACTCTTTTGGCGCCTAATATAATCTCTTTTTTAGTTTTTCCGATGTTTGTTGGATGCCACAAAGCATAGATATAGCACAAACTGTTATTACCCCAACAGCGGCGCATATTCAGTGTTGTACTACCCCCTCTAAATTTATAAATCTTTTTATTTATTCCAGTAAATCTTACATTCAATATTCAATCTTCGATTTCTAATTTAGATAATCACCAAATTAAAGACACCAATACAGTCATGCATCTTTTAATGATTGCTTTAGAATATATTTATTGTAGTTTAAGATTATAAAGGGTTATATTTTAACGATTATAATATACAATAAGAAGGTAACTCTAAAAACAAAAGATATTATGTATCAATAGACTGTTTAAAATCAGTTTTCAGCTAAGACTCTTGTTAAGTCTATTGTCTCACTAGAATGAAGATGTAATTATTTCTCGGTTTTTCAGCCAATCACTCCGGTGTCTTAAGAAGCATCTATCAGTTTGTTAAAAACCACAGTTTAGCAGGTTTTGCATACAAGCTCTATTTTTTTAGTATTATTACAATAAAACAGAATTTCATAAGCCGGGAAAATGACCAATGAGGTGAAGCATGAGTGATATGACAGATGAAATACCAATTACAACATTAAAAGGATTAACAGATCAAGAAGTGGATGATCGAGTCCAACAAGGATTCGTTAATCATACGAATAACCAAACAGGAAAGTCAGTAAAGGAGATAATCATGTCCAATCTCCTTACCTATTTTAACTTGATCTTTTTCATTATCGCCATATTGCTTATTTACGTAGGCTCTTATCGAAATCTTACATTTCTTCCAATTATCATAGGAAACATTCTAATTGGAATTGTGCAAGAACTAAGAGCGAAGCAAATACTTGATAAAATGAATATTGTAAATGCCCCACACTCTATTGTGCTTAGAAATGGTGTGCAGCAACAGATTGTATCCGAAGATTTAGTTAAGGATGACATTATATTACTATCCGCTGGGAATCAGATATGTGCAGATGCAGTTGTCGTCGAGGGAAAAGTGCAGGTCAATGAAGCACTATTAACAGGCGAGGCGGATGAAATCGAAAAAGTCAGCGAGAGCAAACTTCTATCAGGAAGTTTTGTAGTATCTGGACAATGTTATGCAAAATTAGAACATGTGGGGAATGACTCCTACATCTCCAAACTAACTGCAGAGGCAAAAGCAACGGGTAGCGGAGAACAGTCAGAGATGATTCGATCTATTAACCAACTGGTTAAATGGATTGGAATCATAATCATTCCAATCGGTGCGCTCTTATTTTATCAAGGGTATTTCTTAAGTCAGGAAACCATGCAAAAGAGCATTATCTCTATGGTTGCAGCTCTTATCGGAATGATACCAGAAGGGCTATATCTGCTAACAACCATTGCACTTGCCTTAAGTACCATGCGATTGGCAAAAAGGAATATTCTTCTTCACGATATGAAAAGTATTGAAACACTGGCACGAGTGGATGTGCTATGTGTTGATAAGACCGGAACCATTACCGAAACCAGAATGCAGGTTGAAGAATTTTTACCAAGCCAGACATATCATGGGATCTTAAATACAAAGGAAGAATTGACACAGCTTTTCGTGGATTATTCGTTAGCCATACAAGACGATAACGCCACAATCCACGCTATAAAGGAATATACGAAAACATTCGGTAAAAACAATGAACCTAGAATTCCTCTTACCATCACACCATTTACTTCTACTACCAAGTACAGTGGTGTTACATTTGAAGAAGGAAGCTTCATCCTTGGTGCACCTGAGTTTGTCATGCGGGAAGATTATGAATCAATCATACCGGAAATTGGTTCTTATATAAAAACAGGACATAGAGTTCTTGTATTAGGAAAATACGAAGGAAACGATATCACTAATGGACTAACAAAAAAGGTTGTTCCTTTAGGCTTCGTTATTTTATCAAATCCCATCCGTAAAAACGCAAAAGAAACCTTTTCTTATTTTAAGGAACAAGGTGTCACTGTTAAAGTTATTTCAGGTGATAACCCTGAGACCGTATCGGAAGTTGCCAGATGTGCTGGTATCGATAATGCCCATAAATTCATAGACGCCGGCACATTAGACACAGAAAGCAAGCTAGTAAGTGCGTTAGAAGAATATACTGTCTTTGGACGGGTTACTCCAAAACAGAAGCAAAAACTGGTACAGGCACTTCAAAAAAATGGGCACACAGTGGCTATGACCGGAGATGGGGTTAATGATATTCTTGCAATGAAAGATGCGGATTGTAGTGTAGCGATGGCTTCCGGAAGTGAAGCAGCTACACAGGCAGCTCAAGTGGTTCTTCTTGATTCAGATTTTGCTCATATGCCCGATGTTGTGCTGGAAGGAAGACAAGTTGTAAACAATGTGCAGCGCTCTGCTGTGTTGTTTTTAGTGAAAAATATATTTTCTCTATTGCTGTCACTGTTTTCGGTGGTGTTTATGTTCACCTATCCACTAGAACCTTCTCAAATATCACTGATTAGCATGTTTACTATAGGAATTCCAGGGTTCTTGTTGGCCATGGAACCAAACAAGAAACGAATTGAGGGGCATTTCTTAAAGAATGTCATGATCAAAGCACTTCCAGCAGGTCTGACAGACGTACTGGCTGTAGGTGCACTTGTATTTTGCGGGGATGTATTTTCCCTTCCTAAAAATGATATAGCAACTGCTTCTACTCTTCTTTTGGCGGTGGTTGGTTTTATCATACTGACCAAAATCAGTGCGCCTTTCAATCGAATAAAATACGGAATAATACTAATTAACATTTTGGGATTGGCTTTTTGTGGAATATTCCTTCATCGGCTGTATGCCATCAGCGAGATGTCTAAGGTATGTATCGTACTGCTGATTGTTTTTTCATTCGCCGCCGAATCCCTATTTCGGTATCTGTCGCTTGGCATTGAAAGGTTAGATTCCTTTTATCTAAAGGTAATACACAAGAAAAATGGTGACAATAAATAATAAAAGGATTAAAACTAAATAGACGGGCCTGGTTTTCCAGATACCCGTCTATTTTAAACTCATTATATCAGTAGATATCATCTCCACCGTTTCTTCCAGACTCATTGTCTCAGGAATACAGGTTTCTGGAATAATCCCCATATAGTCCTCTTCTCTCCACCAACCCTTCATATCCTCTTCACCAAAATCATCGCAATTTGGCTTTGTTCCTGTTACATCTTTTACCCATAGCATATCGCGACGAATGACATCTTGCGATATAACAAGAGTACCTCTGCCAAATTTCCTTTGTAATGCCTTTGCAGTCGTTGATTTTCCACTTCCAGAATTGCCTCTCAGGATAATCAATCTGACTTCGTTATTCATTCCCCCACTCCCCTTAAATATGAATCAGACACTTTATTTCTAAAATGTCTTTATCAACCGCAATAGACCAGATCACATAAAGCAGAAGAAAAAAGTTATCTTTAAACAATCTTATTAAATATAACGGTTTTACCTTTCAATGAAATCTTACCTACCTGGTATCCGTATTCTGTGAGCTCTTTCTTGTAGTTTAAAAATGAATGGTCTATCTCAAACCCCAATACATCTTGTATTTGCTCAAAAGATAATTGGAATGTGGTTTCCTCTTTCTTGCCAACAAATTCCCATAAAGCATTATACTTACTCATAATTTCTATCTCCTTCCAAGATCAGTTTATTTTTAACTAACGTTATAACGAATAAACAATAACTTCATTTTATCTCATATTCTTCTGGCTATCAATCTAAATTTTATTTTTCATTCTGTTATAATTCTTTTCAAAATTTTCTTTTAATTCATTGTTTATTCCTTGTTACAATTTCAAATAAATATAGACTTCTATATCCTGTTTTGGTATATTAAGATTAAGTTGTAGTTACTTGATTCAAGCCTCTTATAACGTATTTTAGTTTAAGCTTATGTTTGATAACTGGTGCTACAATTATGTATTTTATTTAAGTCACCGGTGGAAAAGTTGGATTAAAATTCATTTTTCTATTGTCGCATTACTACTATAAATAATAGTCGAAAGCCTGATTGGGCCGGATTTGAGAAAAGGAGTGGATTATTATGCCAAAACTTAATGACCTGACCAAAGATATAACTTCAAAGGTAATCAATCAAAATATGGATTATGTAATAGAGAAAGTAAGTAAGACAGTCTCTAACAGTTCTTATAAACACATGGAGATCACTCCAGATACAGCAGCATTGATTGGCTGTGTGACTGCAGCTTCCGTCAGCGTTTCTGTGGAGCTTGCAACCATTGCCACACTCTCCATTCTTTCAGAACTTGGTCTTTTGGAAATTGATGAAAAACCTTCTCTACATATCGTATCTACAAAAGACGAATGAGTCTATGACTGGCTCTTATTACGGACAGGATTCTGCTTGTTCACAAGTACAGGATTCCCACATATAATACTATTACAAAACAACTTATCGATCAGAGAGAAAGGGTACTCTGACAGTGTAAAACCGCCGCGCAACTGCCCTACTATCGATAAACAACTCATTTTCTGCACGTCTTTGTGCTTTTTTCTTCGGTAAGAAGTTTTGTAAAACTGCCCGATCATAAGTATGGAACTTAAAAGGGTGGAAGCCAGCGCATCCTGGCTTCCACCCTCTTTTATTTAATCCGATCTTCTCTTCGTATTAGGCCCCATTCCCTCTCTGCGGGAATTGTGGGTCTGATTTTGATTTTCTACCTTACCCTTATCATTGGTATTGGTGTGTACCTCAAATTCATTTTTATGCACATGTTTGCTTTTCTTATCTTGATCCATTTTTATCACCTCTATCTTAGTATGGCTGAGAGAATAAATTTTATGTGAGTGATAAATGAATGCATAATTGATTTGCAAGTGCGCAGTATAATGATGAGGTGATGACCATGTCCTATATAGCTCCCGCCGTTCAGGCGAAGTTTGAAACGCTTTCCATCGATCTTAAGAATGAGATTCTGGAGCGAAATGTTCAGATTAACACCATTTACGATTTAATTCAGGTACTGGATGATATCGTAAACACCAGGAAATAAGTTTCCTAAAAAACAGGCCGAACGATTACCGTCCGGCCTGTTATAATGTCTTATCGTAATTATCTGCAATAACTTGCGAAAGATCCGCACTGGCTAAAATTGATATTACAAGTGGTCTTTCCTTTCACACAGTTGCTGTTGTTTCCATTTAAGCTATTGCTTCCCTTTACTCCATAACAGTTTAATAAGTTGTTAAGATTTCCATACTGATTAGAACAGTTAGAGCTGTAATAGTTTGATGTTCTGGAACAAGTTGCTGCCTGTGCTGTCATAGGAACGCCTGCTACGGTAAGTGCTGTTGCTGCTGCGAATAAAAATACTGGTAACTTCTTCATGGTAATATCCTCCGTAATTGTTACATAATGATTACATTTCTGTTACAAACATATGATATCATACAGGAAATGGAATTTCATTAGGAGATAAATGGCAATTACCCTTTGTTTTCCAGTTGGTATTCGTTTAGTCCAAGCTTCAACGCACCCATGATTCCTTGGTTATCGTTTAAGCTTGGTAAAACCACGTATTGGTCCATATTTAAGAGCTCTTTGGTATCAATATATCCAGCTAGTTGACGCTTTACTTGTTCCCGAATCAATGGCATAAGATGCTCTTGATGCGTGACTCCACCACCAATTACGATTCTTTGAGGAGAGAGGACCATAATATAATCAACCAATGCCTGCGCAATATAATAAGCCTCTAATTCCCAAACTTCTCTCCGCTCAGCCAGTTCAGTCCCCTTTTCTCCCCAGCGAGCTTCGATTGCAGGTCCTGAAGCCAGTCCTTCCAGACAGGTTTTGTGGTAAGGGCAGGTCCCTTCAAAGGAATCATTTGGGTGACGAGACAAAAGAAGATGTCCGCCTTCTGGATGAAGCATACCATGCAGGAGCTTTCCATTTGTAATAATTCCAGTCCCGATGCCTGTACCAATGGTAATATACATGCTGTTTTCAAGCCCCTTGGTAATCCCCCAAGTTGCCTCTCCCAGTGCAGAGCCATTAACGTCAGTATCAAAACCCACTGGCACATTTAATGCATCCTGAAACATCTTAACGATGTTATAGTTTTTCCATGCGAGCTTTGGTGTCGTCGTAATGTAACCATACGTATTAGAATCTCGATTTAAATCAATTGGACCAAAACAGCCAATCCCCAAGGCCTCGATCTCCTTATCAGCAAAATAAGAGATCAATTTTGGCATCGTTATGTCCGGTGTTTCTGTTGGTATGGATACACGCTCCAGTATTTCCCCATTTTCATTTCCAATGGCACAAACCATCTTTGTGCCGCCTGCTTCTAATGCACCAAGTCTCATAATAACCTCCCGTCTTATTCCGGATTGGAACAGATGATGGACAACGTCCCCTCAAATCTGCATAATCCACTGTTTGCAGGCACGATAAAATGCTGCCCTGCTGTTATTGCAACTCCATTTACAGTTCCTGTACCACTGATAACACTTATATCTGTGAAATATTGATTAAATTCTATTGTAAATGTGCCTGTGATATCATACTTATCCACGGAATAATACTGACAGCTCACAAAATGAGTATGGTCTGCACCCTCTAGAGACTCCTTAATCGGTCTGCTCTCATCCGCTTGAAATGGTGTCTTTATGGTTTCAATGCTCTGTTCTATATGAAGCTGCCTTGGCTTCCCGTCTGATAAGCGGTCATAATCATAAACACGGTAGGTAATATCACTGCTCTGCTGGGTTTCTAAAATCATGGTCCCACCCTTTATGGCATGGACACAGCCTGGATTAATCTGAAAGAAATCTCCCTTTTGAATGGGAACTTTACGGATTAATTCACCCCATCTTCCGTCTTGAATCATGGTCTCCAGCTCTTCTTTATCCCTGGCATAGTGTCCTATCACAATTTCTGATCCTGGCTCGCAGTCTAGAATATACCAGCACTCTGTTTTTCCAAGGGAACCATTTTCATGGACGCCTGCATACGTGTCATCTGGATGAACCTGAATGCTTAAATCTTGTTTGGCATCAATGATCTTTATGAGAAGTGGAAACTGATCTCCCGGATAATGTCCGAAAAGCTCTGGTTTCTCCTTCCACAAGCTGCTGAGTGGTTCTCCGTCGTAACTTCCCCCTGCAACCCGGCATTCTCCATTTTCATGGGCACTGATTGCCCAGCATTCCCCTGTTGTATCACTTGGAATCTCATAACCGAATATTTCATGCAGTCTGGTGCCGCCCCAGATGGCCTCTTTAAAGACAGGCTCTAAAAACAAAAATTCCATCTGCTTCCTCCTTATGTGGTCAATTTTGCTCACTGCCACTATTTTAACTGAATCTATACAAAAGGGAAAGAGGTATTTCCACATTTTTGCAACTTTACCACAACAAAAAAGTGTTCAAACTTTGCCGTTTTGGCTCATTTCAACACTTTTTATCATAAGCTATTGCGATTCTTTTCCATATACTTCAATCTGAGTTAATGCAG
This sequence comes from Hungatella sp. UBA7603, assembly GCA_002478865.1. GTDB lineage: Bacteria > Bacillota > Clostridia > Lachnospirales > Lachnospiraceae > Lacrimispora. Next base: position 33,121 of record DLJZ01000001.1, on the reverse strand, counting down.
GGAATGGGGAAGGATCATCCGCCTTTATTAAATCACTTAATTTAACCCAGGTAATGTTCTTACGCTTCACTGGGAATACGTGAGGTTCTTTGCTCTTTTCCATATCAACAACATGGGTTGTCCCATCGGAAAATGTAAAGGTAGCCTTGATCCACCAGTTATCATGAGGGAAATCAGAACGGGTATATAAAACCAATGTATCAAAATCGATAGAACGGCCAAATTCCAGAGTAAGCTCTGCATCGTCTTGGCGGTTAATGCCCCAAGACTCATAAGGCCATTCTCCGTGGGATTCACTGGCAAGTACGCCATCAATGGCATTGCGGGCTGCAAATACCGCTTCTCCTCTGGTTTCCACATTGGCAAATGCATGAGGGAAGCAACCGGTGTCTCCATGCTGATCCATCATATTCTTTGCTAGATTGCGGTAGGCACCAAATTCATGCTCAGCGGCTATCCGTATGGTAAGATAATGCCGTTCTCCCGTAAATGCTTTTGGATTATAAGAAACCTTCTTCTCCCCAAATGGGATGGTATATGTTATCTCTGGTTTTGTTAGATACACCAGTGACTCGTCTAGACAATCATCAATCCTGACTACGTAATGAGCGTCTGTACGCTCTGTTGTAAGAACAATTGCATCTCCATCCTCATATACACCTTCAAATGCTAGGATGGCCTGATTCTCACCTGATGCTAGGGCCTTTACTTTGCCATTTTTATCTTTCACACTAATTGAAACCAAAGCCATTAGAATTCCTCCTGCTCTTCCTGTTCAAAATAGTCCTTGTATTCCACTTCGATCTGGTGCTTCATTCTCTTCATGCTATAATTCAGATGCTCTCTTAGAGATCGTTCCAGGCCTTCTATATCCTTCTTTTCAAGAAGTTCAAACAACTCCGTGTGTTCCCGTATGATTCTGGTGAAATCCGTTTCAGTAACGAAATCAAGCATACGGAATCTTGTGTAATGCAACTGCTGGGCTTGTATCATATCCCAAAGCTTATTCTTCCCTGTTGCCCGGTACCAGATGGCATGCATCTGTGCATCCATACGGTAAAACTGTTCTGGTTCAAAGCCTTTTTCCTGGATCAAAGCCTGCTGTTTGCGAATCAAATATCGTACTTCTTCCATCCACATGGGAGTAGCCATATTCACAAAATCTCGCATTACCATAGTTTCAACAGCGACTCTCATATAGATCATCTGTTTGATGTTGTCCAGATTTAAAAGGGTTACCTGTGTTCCAGAATAAGGCACCGAAATGACGAAACCTTGTTCCTGCAACTTTCTAACAGCTTCCCTGACCGGAGTCCGAGAAACACCAAAACGTTCGCATATTTCGTTTTCACCAATCATCTGACCAGGTTTTAATTCCAGATCCAGAATCTCTTGCTTTAACGTCTCAAACACCAGCTCACCACGGTTTTTATAGGTCTTAGTTTTTCCTTCCATGGATCTCTCTCCGTCCTCTATATTATCAGCATTAAAAAACAGGGGCAAACCATCATAGCCTGCCCCCATTTAAATACATTCCTATTACTGTGGCTGCTTGCCGATGTAAGCTAAAATACCACCATCTACATACAGAATATGTCCATTTACAAAGTTAGAAGCGTCAGATGAAAGGAATACTGCTGGTCCTGATAAATCTTCTGCTTCTCCCCAACGGCCTGCTGGAGTTTTTGCAAGAATGAACTGGTCAAATGGATGTTTGGAACCATCTGCCTGTGTCTCACGAAGAGGTGCTGTCTGAGGAGTTGCGATGTAGCCAGGTCCAATGCCGTTACACTGAATATTAAACTCACCGTACTCAGAAGCAATGTTCTTAGTAAGCATCTTAAGTCCGCCCTTTGCTGCTGCATAAGCAGAAACAGTCTCACGACCAAGCTCAGACATCATGGAACAGATGTTGATAATCTTTCCGTGACCTTTTTTGATCATTGATGGAATAACTGCTTTCGCTACGATAAATGGAGCATTCAAATCAACATCAATTACCTGTCTGAAATCAGCTGCAGACATTTCAATCATAGGAACACGTTTGATGATTCCAGCATTGTTTACTAAAATGTCAATGATTCCTACTTCTTTTTCAATCTGAGCTACCATAGCATTAACGCCATCTTCGCTTGTAACGTCACATACATAACCATGAGCGGTAATTCCTGCTTCTTTATAAGCAGCAATACCCTTATCTACTAATTCCTGTTTAATATCATTAAAAACGATGGTAGCGCCTGCTTCTGCAAGAGATGTTGCAATGGCAAATCCAATACCATAGGAAGCACCTGTTACTAAGGCTACCTTTCCATCAAGGGAAAACTGGTTTGCTAAGTAATCCTTATTCATGATTCAATTCTCCTTTTCCTGTGTTTTTTGGGGTCAGTTATTTCAATTGTCGTTGTAAGCCAGTTTGTATTCAAACTTATATATTTGTATACAAACTTGATGACTTGTATATATGTTAGCATATCGTAACTACTTTTTCAATATACATTGTAACCAAACAATGATATTTTTATTTAGTCATAATTTTTTTATAGAATAAACAGTCTGGTTTGACAGACTCTAGCACTGACATGTTGACACCAGAGTGTCAAACTCCCTTAAACGTGTCATGTGCCTTTCGCCCGGTAGGGCTTTTTCTATAATAGATGTAATTTTTTATTACATAGAAAAGTCCGGTCCCCATAGTGGGAACCGGACTCTATTTTAAAAATGGATTATCTGCAGCAGTTTGTATCTGTATCACCCATAACTGTATTTTTTACACAACCTGTTGCTGACCAAAAACCATCGCGAAAACCTGTTTCATACCCTTCTTTAAAGCCGTCTGCATATCCTTTACGATAGCACATATTCATGTTTCCTGTTGTCGCATCACTAACAGCAGTTTTACAAGGATTGGTAGTACAGCAGTTTGCATTCCAGCTATTATTACTACATCCACAGTTATTCCAATTATTACAACTCATTCTATCTTTACTCCTCATTAATCAGGCTTGTAATATACTTTATGCTGATATACGCCACATGTGAGTTTTAGAACAACATTTTATTAATTTTTTTATTTGTTTCATCAATCGAAATATAATATTTTAAAACAGATAGAATGTTATACCTGATAGATTCTAATATTGTCTCTGCTATGCAATTCCTGTTGGAACGCTCCACTTTCTCCATTTATTTCAAGCATAACCTGTCTGGTTAGATTCTTAAAGTCCAGGCCTGAATATTCTAAGACATCCATAAGATAATATGGTTGGTTGTCAGGCTTTGGAGGAAGAATTAAAGGCTTATCATTGAGAAAAACGGTGAGATCTCCCTTTATTTCCAGTTTCTTTTTTTGTGTTTCAGAATAAGGATCAAGGTCAATAGAAGCAACTCTCATCTCGGCAGGTGCTAAATGGATTCCATTTGAAGGTTTTGAAATTGTTTCCACATGTCTTACAGGGATTTCATCTTGTTCCTCTGATTCATAAGAATCTATGTATTCCTCTGTTTCTTCTTCATCCAGATACATATCAGATTCCATAACGATTTCTTCCATTATGATTTCTTCTATTGTAATGTTGTCACCTGGTTTTATGGCAACGTCTGAAACCACCTTTTTCTCATTTATCATAATCCGTTTATTGGGACTAATCTCTGTTATATCAGACAGCTTAGCAAAAGCACTCTTTCCGCTGGTCGCAGGAACAAATACAATCCAGTCTTCTGAGTTTACAGGATCTGAAAGCTGCGCTTCCTCTCCGTTTAACTTTAATACAGAAGGTTCTGCCTTTTCTCCGTAGAAAATGGTTCGTTTTCCATTGACAGAGACTACTATATTTTGTCCGGAACGGCCGATCATATCCTGATAATTGTATCCGTTCATCATCAGTACATCCATAACGGTAAAGCTACCAGTTCTAAATATTTTAGCTGGACGGTCGTTTAATACAACCCGGTAACTGTCATTTATAATGTTAAAGCCTGCTGAAATAACGATTCCTAGAGGGGTCGCGTATTCAGGATTTTCCAGATCATATTCTTCGGAAAAAGCATTGATCTTAAAATTATTTCCTGCAATTGCTACACGCTTAGTATCAATTTTCAAATGCTCAACAATACCTTCTTTAAGACCTGACAATCTGCTTCCGCCTCCTGCCAGAAATACTGCGGAAGGCATTCCACCATTGATTTCAAGGATCTTTTCAGATATCTCCTCACAAAGCCTAGATGAAGCCTCTTTAATGCTCTGAAAAATAGAATCTCTGGTGATGGTCTGTTCAAATCCAAGAATATCAGTGAACTGAATCTCCTCTTTTTCGTCAATCTCTGCTTTTATCTTCTCTGCTGTATCAAAATCCACCAGATATTCTTTCATAACTGACTCCGTAATTTCATCTCCGGCAAGAATTGCCATGGTGTATCCGGTTACGCTTCCATCCCGGCACACAGCTATATCTGAAGTACCAGCGCCAATATCAACCATAGCCAGGTTCAGTAATCGAATATTCTGAGGAATGGCTGCATTGATAGCAGCAATGGGTTCCAAAGTAAGACTTGCTACCTCTAAATTGATCTTATGCATGGCAGAATAAAGGCTTTCTACCACTTCTGTTGGAAGGAATGTTGCAATGATGTCCGCTTTTAATACCTTTCCATGGTGATCTATTAAATTAGAAATCACATAGTTATCCAGATAATATCGGCTTACCGTGTACCCTACCAGGTAAAACTGACGATCAGAATCTTTTCCTTCTCGGTTCATAAATAGTTTTTCGGCTTCACTGATCGCTCCTGCTTCTAGCCTGCTGACGGATTCTGCATCTATTTTCTGCGCCCTGGACAGTTCCATCTCAAAGGTGATGCTTTCTGTACGCAACGCTCTTCCTGCCGCAGCTACACATACCTTTTGAAGCTTACAGCCTAGCTTTCTCTCAAGCCTATCTTTTACTTGTCCTGCAATTTTTGCAACTTGTTCAATGTCCTCGATCTGTCCGTCGATCATCGCCCGTTTGGTATGCTCGGCCCTCTCTATGGCAACGATATGAATTCTCTCCCCATCTGGCATACCCACCATGCCAATAATACTACGGGTTCCGATATCCAGTGCGAAAATAGCCTGATCCGGAAGTGTGTCTGTCAAAATGCTATTTCTGTTATCCATAAATAATGCCCCACCTCTTGTATATTTGTTTTTATTTTACTAGTATAAATTGGCTCCGTCAATCGAATAAGGGAAATATTTGTTGAAAAAACGGTATTATTGGGGAATAAGTTATGACTGAGGAGATAAATTATGCAGATTTTTTTCTCTATGTTCATGTTGATACTGGGAAAATTGTTTATCTATTTCTGGCTTTATTGACAAAAATCGAGCAATTCATTGCTTTTTTATGAGAAATATGGTAATATTTTCCATACTGTGTTAATTATGAATATGACGTTTTATATAAAGCATAACAATTATTCCATCCCTTAGAAAGATGATATTTACTATAATCACTAGATGATTGGAAATTAAGATCATTAGATTAATTAGCCATGGGCTTTTTAATAAATATAGAGCAAATGAAAAGAGGAAAAGTATGAAAAAGAAATTACTTGTACCAGTGTTATTTGCAGTGGCAATCAGTGCTTCTGCATGTAGCAGCAAAGCTTCCGCACCAAATACAGAAAGCACAGCAGCAGAAACTACTACTGCTACTGAAACTACTACTGTAGAAGAAACCACTACAGTACCAGAGACAGAAGCTGCCTCTCAGACAATACCTATGGGGCAAGCTACTAAAATGGGCGATTGGAATATTACTGTAAATAGTATGCAGATTGTTGAAAACATTCCAGATGGATATGGCAAGTTTACTCCCGATGCCGGGAACAAATATCTGCTAGTTACCATGTCAGTATCCAATGAAGGAAAACAGGCCAATTCATTCCTGCCATCTTTCTCTATGGGAAATGATACAAATACCAAGGTAGTCTACGGCGATGGCTATGAATTCTCAAAAACCAATTTGTTAGGTTATAGCAAATCCTTACTTGATTCTACTATTAATCCATTGTCCTCAAAAGAAGGGGATATTGCTTTTGAAATTCCAGATAGTGTAGCATCTGCAACAGATGCCATCATTTTGGAGTTTTCAAATGGTAATGAAAAACTCAACTTTTCAATAAGATAAGTAGATCACAGTCATTGTTATATTTTTAAGAGTTGCCTCTAAGATTTTCTGAGGCAACTCTTTTTGTCATTTTAAATTTGAATTAGATCCGGAGTTAAGAAAGGCTGTATTCGATCATTTTAAGAATAAATTTTTTCCGCAGCCTAAACGTAATCCTTTATTTACTGGATTACCGGACACCCCCGAAGAGCTTGAAAAATGTGCCTATGGATTACTCCGGTGTAATCACGGAATAGCTTGAAGAACTATTTATATTAAGATTAAAATAGACCATGTCTATTTTATAAATACAAAAGAAAGAGGGAATGAGTATGGCTTTAATCAGATGTCCTGAGTGTAAACAAAAAATCAGTAGCGATTGTGTAGAATGCCCTAAATGTGGCGCAAATATCGAAAGAGCTTTTCGGAGATTGCAGGCAGGTGGGTGGTTTATGTTAAAAATAGTCGTAGTATTTATCTTTATTTGTTATGTAATCGCATTACTCAATAAAAAAGAAGTAACTGTATCTTTCATAGAAGATGTGAATCAATACAGCCATATTTCTTCCGAAGAATTAATTAGTAAACTGGGAGAGCCCGCTTCAAAAGAGAGCTGGACAAATAAAACTTCTAAGGGCGATTTTGAGGTAGAGACTTACAGTTATGAAAAGAATTCAAATCATTATGAATTCATAGTAGCGGATAACACTGTAATTAAATTAACAATATATTCAGACAATGCCTGGAATCATGAGGGAGATTTGTTCTTTTTTAAAAATAAAAAGGAAATTCCTAGCTTATTCGGAGTAGAAATATCCAAAGATGCAACTATTGAAAATGAAAACCGATACTATAAAGCCACATCAGTATCTAATACAATAGCAATATTTAATGTTCAGGATATAAGGGTCATAAATGATACATTTGGCTCTGTGGAAGTTACATATAATGTTGACTATTTCGACTAAATAAAAATAGAAAAATCCGCTCGTTGCTACCAACACCAAATGGTTCAAAAATACAGTATTTCTCTTACCAGACAAACCGAAAAGATACAATCATTAGAACTGATTATATCAGTTCTAATGCGTCCTGACAACAGGACGTATTTATATACCCAAATTTAAGTAAACTATACAAGGAGATGATACTTGACCTACAGGAATCTTTTACATATATCTTCGTAAATCCAGAATGAACCGAGAATCGAAATTTAATGAAGAAGGCGAAACCCTGGCAAAACATTGGGAAAGATAACCGCATAAAAGCACTTATCTCTCCATCAGTCCCACCATAGTTAAAAACAGATAATAAGAAGATACTGGAGGAAGCTTTTATCAAACTTCCTCCTGCATCTTCTTATTCCTCATTTTCATATTCCTTGCGATTTTCTTCATACCTTAGGGTATTCGGGCCCAGGAACTTTCCAGTTTTCCAGTGGTCTTGAAAAGTTTCCGGTCTGTTATCTGTTTTTTCGGCATTATCTGATGCTTTAGCCTCTTCTTCATTTTTTCTCATGATTATCACCTCAAAAATAGTCTACCCTGATGGCGGGAAAATATGTGAAACAAAAGCTCATAATCATTTTAACTGATCCATATATTGTAGAAACAATTCCTTTGTGAGGATTTTATGCAGACCATCACCAATAAGACACTTACAGATACCCTTTATTATCAGGATATCCCTGTTCTTACCTATACAATTCACTATCCATATTTTACAACAACTTGCGGCCCCACCACGGCCTGGCGAATTAATAATTTTTACAAATATCAGGCAAAGCAAAATGAAATATACACCCGTTCCGCCTTATACAAAGAAGCCGTGGAACAGGCAAAGTATCAAAAAGAGAACGATTATCCCTTTAATAGCTATGAATTTCTTTCCATCTATCAAATCACATATAACAATGACTGCGTGGTAAGTCTTTATACAGATCAATATACCTATCTGGGTGGTGCACACGGAAACACGGAACGTACCTCTGAAACCTGGGACTTCCAGACAGGCAAACGACTGAGCCTTGCTGATTATTTTCCTAATGATCCACAATTTATGGAATCCATTCTTGCGGATATTAACAGGCAGATAACAGAGCGACTTCAAAAAGATCCTTCTACCTATTTTGATGACTACCCTTCTCTTGTACAAGGAAATTTTAACATCGAAGGTTTTTATGTTAAGCCTGATGGCATTGTTATCTATTACCAGCAGTATGACATTGCTCCATACTCAACTGGGATGCCAGAATTTTTCTTTCCATTTCAGGACTGTACTTTAAATTCTAATTCTAATAGGTAACAAAATGCCCTGGTCAAATTATTTTCCAGGGCTTTTTATTACTTTTTATGCCAAGGTTTGAATGATCGAATCTGACGGAGCAAGGAAGATGGATCCCCCTCAAAACAAATTGCCCTGTCATCAATATAGCAGATGGCAGGCACCTTCTCGAATGTAATGTCATCTACTCTAATTTCGTAATGATTCAAATACGCATCAATTGCTTTTTTGCCTGCTTCGCTTGATGCCCTGGAGGACACAACCACCACTTCATAACCCGCTTTTCTGATCTCATCAATTGCTTCTTTGATGCCATTCACTGGCTCGTCCGGAATGATTTTAGCACTCTTAAAGGGTGTCATATAACTATGAATGACTCCGTCAAAGTCAAATACCACTGTCCTTTTCACAATCGTCCTCCTCATAACTACGCTTTATCAATATTTCTCTCTTTAACATTTTCACCCTATTTCTCTATTTTATCCCTGGAAGCAATGGTTACATGCATGAAGCAGATTACCTCACAAACTCTTCACACTTCCTACAAACTATAATCACATTTATCCTGTATATTAATATGTATAAAAGGCAAACACCTTTTTGGTAACTTTTTCATACTCAGCCGGCGGGATGCCCCTCATTCTGCCGGCTTCCTCCGTTCTATCCTCTTCTATTTTATTACCTTTTGATATCCGACGGATTCCACGATTCTATTATGAAGAGTATTTACAATCTCTTCTCTCCTCTTCTGTGGTAGCTCATTTATAAGAATTATCTTTCCATCTAATCTATGTAATTTTCAATCACTGACATTTTAATCATAATCCCCTTCCCTTTCTGATAACATGTATGTAACATGAATTGTACTTATTTCCGATTTTTCCATGCAGCAAACAGAAAGAACTGATATTATTTGACAAAAAATGGCTGCAGCATATAATTACGCTGCAGCCCGATCATTTTAGCATGGTTTTCTAATATCAAAGCTTGGATTAAATGCATAGAAGTTCTTACTGTCTAAATTATCCTGGGTGATACGCAGTGCTTCTCCAAATCTCTGGAAATGGACAATTTCTCTTTCTCTTAAAAAGCGAATAGGGTCACATATATCAGGATCTGTAATTACACGCAGGATGTTATCATAAGTACTGCGTGCTTTCTGCTCAGCTGCCATATCTTCTACTAAATCGGTGATGGGATCGCCTTTTGACTGGAATTCGCAGGCATTGAATGGAACGCCCCCTGCCGCCTGGGGCCAAATACCTGTTGTGTGGTCAATATAATACGGTCCAAAGCCGGATTCCACTACTTGTTCCGGAGTAAGATTTCTGGTCAACTGGTGAACAATGGTTGCTACAATTTCCAGATGTGCCAATTCTTCCGTCCCAATGTCCGTCAAAAGTCCTTTACACTCTTTATACGGCATTGCATAACGTTGGGATAGATAACGCATCGAAGCACCCATTTCTCCATCAGGCCCACCGTACTGACTCATAATAAACGTAGCAATCTTGGGATTGGGAGTGGTAATATTTACCGGATACTGTAATCTTTTTTCATATCTCCACATTAGCCGCACACTCCTTCCCATGGCCACGGATCCTGTAACCAGGTCCAGCAATTTTCATCCATGACACTATCATTCATCAGAGGGCCGCACTGCTCTTGGTACGCCTCAACTGCTTTTTTTCTTAAATCTGCCACATAGTAATAATAATTTAAGGCATCTTTATCTAATGGGTGAGTATCCAGGTATAGAACAACGTCATCCACTGCAAAACTAGTCAGGAAAACCTGTTTTAATAACATATCACAATCAGACATACAGTTCATTATCGGCACCCTCCCATCGTAAATGGTTTATATAAATCCGGGAAAATGGTACCCATACCTAATGCCGTATCAACGGAATATACCTGTTGCCAGGTCTGCCATGGCACATAGGCCATTCCAATGGGAAATTTGTCAATGCATTCGGCAGCTGCTTCAACAGCAGGAGTCGGAACCCAGTTGTTCGGGCATACATTTGGGGCTGGGGACCAGCAAGGACACATAGCCGGAGACGTGAAAGAAGGCTCTTGGCATTTTGCGGGCATCACGCAAGTTGGTTTCTCTGGACATTTTGCTGGCATTACACACGATGGTTTTTCCGGGCATCTTGCTGGCATTACACACGATGGTTTTTCTGGGCATCTTGCTGGCATTACGCAGGATGGTTTTTCTGGGCATCTTGCTGGCATTACACAGGATGGTTTTTCCGGACATCTTGCTGGCATTACACAGGATGGTTTTTCCGGGCATCTTGCTGGCATTACGCAGGATGGTTTCTCTGGACTTCTT
>DLJZ01000001.1:0-22297 GCA_002478865.1 Hungatella sp. UBA7603 | reverse complement strand
CGCACGATGGCTTTTCCGGACTTCTTGCTGGCATTACGCAGGATGGCTTTTCCGGACTTCTTGCTGGCATTACACAGGATGGCTTTTCCGGACATCTTGCTGGCATTGCGCACGATGGCTTCTCTGGACTTCTTGCTGGCATTACACAAGATGGCATTTCTGAGCATCTTTCTGGTTTCACACAGGCTTGGTTTCCTGGCATTTTCTTAGGACAATTATCTGTAGCGCTGTCTACTACTGTACAGCAAGGTCTTTTAACTGGGGTCCATGGACATGGGCCTGCAGATAGATCCTGGCGGCTCATTGGTATGGGAGCTGGTACCGGATTCATAGTTCTTGCCGGGCCTGAACCAATTGGCATGTCAGGACGGATTACCGTACCGGGGCCCATTGACATATCAAGGTCCATGGCAGGCTCCCATGGGTAGGATGTACCGTTACGGTTAAAGCCGTCGGGATATCCTTGTTTCGCATAACAATCCATAGGATGTTTGACTCCTTTCAATTATGAAAAGTTTCTACTATCAATCTATGAAAGGAAGACTCCGTTGTGCAGGGCCAGCGCAAATTTTTCCATTAATTTCAAAACCAGAGCCATGACAAGGGCACTCCCAGCGCTTGTCATATTGATTCCAGATCATTCTGCATCCCAAATGGGGGCAATTAACTGCCCCTGGTCTAATTCCGGCTGACAGTCCTTTTACAGACTCCAGGCCATGTTCTGCTGCCCGTAGTGCAGAAGCTTTTATATGATGTCTCCGGGGAGAAAACACAGAATCATAGGGCGTTCTTTTTCCTGTAATCTGCAAAGATAGCATTTTTGCAGCTACCATAGAGGAACTCATGCCCCATTTTCCAAAACCTGTAGCAACGTACCAGTCAGGGCGGAAAGCAGAATAAGTCCCGATATAAGGAATTCCATCTAAGGTCATACAATCCTGAGCAGTCCACCCCCTTAGTATCTTAGATTGGGGGAATAAATGCTCTGCCGTTTGCCTCATGGTTATAAACGGATCCGTATCCGGCGCTTTCCCTGTTCGGTGGCTTCCATAGCCAAGTAATAGCCTTCCATCATAATTTCGCAAGGAATATGCCTTCTTATCCACCCCCAGATACATCCCACTAAGATTATCTACTGGGTCCAACTCCAACACATAACTTTTTTCCTGATACATCTTTGCAAAATAAAATCCAGGTATATTGACAAACGGATAATGGGATGCAAAGACGATCTTTTCTGCCTTTATGACTCCTCTATCCGTTATAACATCATGTCCATGAACTTTTAATACTTTTGTCCGCTCATATATCGTGATCCCAGAAGATATTTCTTCCAAAAATTCCAACGGATTAAACTGTGCTTGTCCGGTAAATCTGACTGCGCCACATACGGAAAACGGTAGATTGGTTTCCTGAACAAAAGATGCCGGAAGTCCTAGTTCCTTTGCAATTTCTGCTTCTTTTAACAGCTTCTTCGATTCTTGAACAGAGTATAGATATGCATCTTTTTTTTCATAATGACATTGTATGGAATTTCGTGTTATCAGTTTTCCATACTCTTCTACCGCTAATTGATTGGCTTTTCCATAAAGTCTTGCCTGTTCTTTTCCAACGGATTTTTCAAGCTTTTGATAAATGAGATTATGCTGGGATGTGATTTTTGCAGTTGTAAATCCCGACTGTCCGCTTCCGATACGGTTCGCTTCCAAAATCACCACGTGAACACCGTGCCTCTGCAGATAAAATGCAGTCAGAATACCAGCCATACCAGCTCCTATAATTACCACCTCAGTCCGCTTGTTGCCTGTAAGCGAATTACGTCTGGGAATCATTGTTGTATCCATCCAAATTGATTTCAAGTTATCACCTCCTACATATATTCCATACCAATAGTATTCACCTAATTTTTAGAATAATGCTTCTAATATTTCTGCCAAATATTTCTTGATTTCACCCATTAATTATCATACAATAACGTAAGACAAAGACAACAAGCGATCAGGAGGCAGATCCAATGAGTTGGTTTAAGAAAAAATCACCCCCGGCTCCAATCCAGGAACCAGTAGAGATTAAGATAGATTCTGCAATAGATAAAAACAAACTGGAACGGGATTCCTGCAATGAGCACCTTAAAGAAGCAATGGAATCAGGAAATCAGGGTGTTGTATTAAAGCTGTACATAGAAAACTTTAAGCGTCTGAATCAGATTTTCGGCTACGAGTACTGTGAGGCCATTTTAAAACAGATCCTTGACTTTCTAAGAGAGTTAACCCGGAAGGACGTTTACCACTACATCGGTGTGGAGTTTATCATCATTTTAGATGGATATACCCAAGGTCAGGCTCTGTACCTGGCAGAAGATTTGGCAGAGAGATTTGACCGGGCGTGGAAAGTAAATGGCACCGATTGCTTTTGCTCCACCCAAATGGGAATCTGCTCCTACCCAGGCCATGCAAGTACCCCGGATCAGATGTTAAAGTGTCTGGATCTTGCAGTCTCAAAGGCAGGGGAAGGTGGCCCAAATCAAGCCGTGGTGTTTGACACCGCCTTATATAATCAGCTTCTTCGCAGACAGACCATCGCTCATTATCTAAAAACCGCACTTGATAAAGACGAGGTGGAAATTAGGTACCGACCTACGTTAAAGACTGACACAAATGTGTTTCTTCGAGCTGAACTTTATATGCGCATTTTTATTAAGGGACTTGGACTAATTGGAGCAGGGGAATTTCTTCCTGTAGCAGAGGATTCAGGCCAGATAAAATCCATTCAGTACTATGGGTTAAAACAGGTGTGCCAGTGTATCTCGGAACTTCTTTTAAAGAGATGTGAGTTTGAATCTGTGGCTCTTCCCATCTCTCCGGTCCTTCTTTTGCAAGAGGATTTTCCACAAGAGGTAGAGCGCTCTCTAAAAGAGTATGGAATCCCGGAAGGAAAGCTGGCCTTAGAAATTCAAGAATCAGCCTTGACCATGGGCTACTTAAATGCCAATATTACATTGCAGAAACTAAAAGGCATGGGAGTTGAGCTTATCCTCAATGAGTTCGGTTCCGGCTATTCCGGCATCTCCACCATACTAGACCTTCCGGTTGATACCTTAAAGCTTGAGCGTCTGTTTGTGTGGCAATTGGAGACCAACAAAAAATCCCGTTATATCATGGAAGGCCTTATCCGGATGGCAAAAGACCTTAACATAACCATCATCGCAGAGGGTGTGGAAACAGAAAACCAGGTAACTATTTTGACTGAAGCAGGATGCGATTTTCAGCAAGGTTTTTTCTACTCTCCAACGTTAGAAAAAGATGCACTTCTACAGATCCTTGGTACAACATTAGACGACTCAATACCAGTGTTAGAGGAAGCAAAACAAAAGATGAGTCGGTCCTAAAGAAAAGAAGCGTTTCCTTACCGTTATGGCAGGAAACGCTTCTTTTTATAATTTACTTTCTAATGTTGGTTGGCTTTTTAACGCCGGCCTTTGTACTTCCTGAGACTTCTCATAGAAATAGCGGATAATATCCTTACGTGTAATTATCCCAATGAAATTCTTCTGGTCATCTACTACAGGGACAAAATTTTGCATTAAAGCCTTATCAATTAAGCCCTCCATATCAGAATCCGCATATACGGGACGGTTGTCAGATCTCCTGTCAATGGCTGCTACTGTCACCCGCTCTGATTCTTTCAGGCTGAGACTCAGCTTGTTTTTAATACCCCAAAGCATGTCCCCTTCTGTGATGGTTCCAACGTATTTCCCCGTTCGATTGATAACAGGTATGGCTGAGTACTTATGATACTCCATCTTCTCTAGCGCTTGGCGCAGAGAATCATCCTCGTAAATATAAGCCACTTCGTTTTTCGGTGTCAAAAAAAATAATATGTTCATAGCCACACTCCCCGTTTATTGTTCGGTATCAGTATAGCAGACGACTCTTAATCGTGTATGAACAATTTATTATTTTTTTATAACTTTTTTCCAGAAGTTTTTCTTGTTATTTCATCTGATTGAGAGGATCGATTGCTTTGTCCTCATGAGTGAGTTCGAAGAATATGTTAGCACCTTCTACGGAATAATACTTGGTAGGTTCTGCAATATAGCCTAAAACCTGACCCTCTTTCACATATTCATTTTCTTTTACCTGTAGCTCTTTTAATTGGCCGCAAACAGTGGTATATTTGTTGCCCAGATCAAGAACAACATAGTTTCCAATTTCTTCATTGGCTCCGATTTCTTTCACCTTAGCGTTAGCTGGTGCGATAACCGGTGTGCTTACATCTCCCTGGATCACAACGCCTGGATTGCATTTATACTGATCCAGAGTTGGGAAGTAGATGGTTGAATCCATGCTGTAGTCTAAAATAACATTTCCCTTTACCGGCCATGTCATTCTGGCAGCGTCGGTAAAATTAAGTACCAGAGACTTAGCAGCATTCTTGTCTGTTCCGGCTTTTACTGCCGGTGCCTGTGTTTCTTGTTTTGCAGTTGCTTTACCTGAATCAACTGCCTGCATTTCTTCTTTCTTCGTTGCGTTAGATTCTCCTGCAACTGCAACCTGTGTTTCTTGGGGAACAGACTCCTGAACAATCATGTTGCTCTGGTCCGGTACCTTAAGATAAGGACTTTCTCCTCCACCATTTCCTCTTTGAACAGTAATAACTCCTGCTGCAGCAACTATAGTCAGCAGGCCTAGAACCAATAGGACAAGGAATACTTTATCCTTGAACATTTGACCTATTCTCTCTTTCACGTTTATCACCTCGATAATATTCTTACCAAGAGTGAAAGAGTTATACAGGATTAATTACAATATTTTTATAAAAATAAGACAGAATTTTTTCTGCTGCCCAGCCTTCCTCTGCTTTGCATTTTGCTCCGAACTGACTCATGCCGTAACCATGCCCAATTCCCTGGCAAACAATGCGAATTCCACCCTCATATTCTTCAAAGGAAAACGATGTGGAAGGCAATTGAAGAGCACGCTGAATGTCTTCGCCGCTATACGTTTTAGTTCCTATTTGAATCTGTCCCACATAACCGCCTTGATCCCGACTAATAATTTGTATACTTCCCGGGACTTGATCCGCTTTCACTGGTACGTCTCCTGATATCTGGTTTATTTTCCCTACAAAATCATCTTTGCTTAATTCTGTAACAGACAAATACCCATCTGCCTCTACATCTCGCTTCGCCTCCACGGGCTGAAGATAAGGATGATTATTGTCCCCAGCTCTTGTCATACCTGTACTAGCCCGGTGAAACAACGGATCAATTAACGTACCATTGTAAGTCATGGCCATCTTAGAAGTAGAACGTACTGCATTCTCGATGAGTGCATAACTTGCCACAAAGGATTCGCTTCCCCAAAGCCGTTCCATTTGCTTTTTTTCCAGATATTCCATGTGCAGCTCTGATTCGTTTATTTCATTTTTGCCATTCATCTTCCCATAAATATAAGTTCTTGCAATGATTGCCTGGGCTCTTAAGGCTTCTTTTCCAAAATCGGCGGGCATTTGTTTAGCAACGACTCCAGGCAAATATTCCTCTACATCCATGGATGAGGATGCACCTTTTCGATCAAGAATTATGGTCTTCCCGCTTGTTTCCATTGGGAAGTCCTTTTTCACTTCTATTTTACCCGTCCAGGCCAAAGTTATAATATAGGGAAATAACAAGGCAATGATACACGCCATCGTCATCTTTTTTACCATAATCATACCACCTTTCTGCCTGGATACCGGATCCGTTACTATTATTTTTTGTCCAAGGCCTTGTTCAATATATGCAAAAAAACGCCTCGGAATCACCTCCGAAGCGTTTTAAATCTTTATTCTTCCAGCTCTACTTTTACCTTACTTAAGTGCCAGATATCGTTTACATATTCTGAGATGGTACGGTCAGAGGAAAACTTACCGCTGCATGCCACATTTAACATGGCTGCCTTTGCCCACCATGCTTCGTCTTGGTACGCCTGAACAATTCGGCTCCTTGCATCTGCATAGGATTTAAAATCCTTCAGGATAAAATAAGTATCCGCCCGGTCACTGCTGGCTGTATTTAATAAGGAGTTATAAATATCCCGGAACAGCTCTGGATCTTCTGGAGAGTAGTAACCATTAATTAACTGCATCAGCACTCTTCTGATCTCAAAATCCTGATTGAAGATTTCCATGGGGTCATATCCGCCTTCTTTTTCATAGCGAATTACTTCATCGGAAGTCATTCCAAAGATAAAGGCATACTCTGCTCCCACTTCCTCTACAATCTCAACATTTGCTCCATCCATGGTTCCAAGGGTCAAGGCACCATTTAGCATAAATTTCATATTGCCAGTACCGGAAGCCTCTTTGCTTGCTGTGGAGATCTGTTCACTGACATCTGCAGCAGCGAAGATAATTTCTGCATTGGAAACCTTGTAATCTTCAATGAATACCACTTTAATCTTATCCCCGATGCTACGGTCACGATTGATTACCTCAGCCACCGCATTCACTAACTTAATGGTCAGCTTAGCTCTCTTATAACCGGCAGCAGCCTTCGCGCCAAAGATAAAGGTTCTTGGTACCATATCCATGTTAGGATTATCTTTTAACTGATTGTATAAGTACATCACGTGAAGTATATTCATTAGCTGACGCTTATACTCATGAAGGCGCTTTACCTGTACATCAAAGATGGACCTTGGATCTATGTCAATCCCGTTATGTTCTTTGATATAACGAGCCAGACGGACTTTATTTTGATATTTGATATCCATAAATTCCTGCTGACATTTGGGATCATCTGCATAAACAGCGAGACGATGGATGTGAGGAAGATCAACGATCCATTCCTTCCCAATCTTCTTTGTTACCCAATCTGCAAGAAGAGGATTTCCATGAAGAAGAAAACGTCTCTGGGTGATGCCGTTCGTTTTGTTGTTGAATTTATCTGGCATCATCTGATAAAAATCTTTTAATTCCTGTTCTTTTAGGATTTCCGTATGAAGTCTTGCGACTCCGTTTACGGAGAAGCCTCCCACAATGGCTAGATTTGCCATGCGTACCTGTCCGTCGTAGATAATGGCCATGCTTCGTATTTTATCCTGATTGCCGGGATACATCTCCATGATCTTTTGCTGGAACCGGCGGTTAATCTCTTCTACGATCTGATAAATTCTTGGAAGGAGTCTGGAAAACAGCTCAATCGGCCATTTCTCAAGAGCTTCCGACATAATGGTGTGATTGGTGTATGCACAGGTTTTTGTGGTAATCTCCCACGCTTCATCCCATCCAAGTCTGTACTCATCAAGGAGAATCCTCATGAGCTCAGGCACTGCTACGGTAGGATGGGTATCATTGAGCTGGAACACGGTCTTTTCATAGAACTTGTGGATGTCCTCATGGGTCTCCATGTATTTTACAACGGCTCTTTGTACGCTTGCAGAGATGAAGAAATACTGCTGCTTTAAGCGGAGTTCTTTTCCAGCATAGTGGTTGTCATTGGGATATAAAACTTCTACAATGGTCTTTGCAAGGTTTTGCTGTTCAACGGCTTTTTGATAGTCTCCTTTGTCAAAGGAATCCAGACTAAACGTATTGATGGCTTCCGCATCCCAGATACGAAGGGTATTCACCACATTGTTTCCGTAACCCACAATCGGCATGTCGTAAGGAACGGCGCGGACAGATTGATATCCCTCCTGCACAAAACGTTCCTTTCCCTCTTCCCATACGGTGTTTACATAACCTCCAAATTTAACCTCAGTGGCATATTCGGCACGGCGGATCTCAAAGGGATAACCATTCTTTAGCCAATCATCAGGCGCTTCTAACTGGTATCCATTTTCAATTTTCTGCTTAAACATACCGTAACGGTAACGGATCCCGCAGCCGTAAGCTGGATATCCAAGTGTTGCCAAAGAGTCCAGGAAACATGCCGCAAGACGGCCCAGGCCCCCGTTACCAAGAGCCGGGTCCGGCTCCTGGTCTTCTATGGTATTTAAATCAAAGCCAAGCTCATCTAAAACTTCCTTTACCTCGGGCTGCGCCATGATGTTAATGATGTTGTTTCCAAGAGCACGGCCCATTAAAAATTCCATGGACAGGTAGTAAAGGGTCTTCACATCCTGCTTTTCGTACTCCTTATGAGTCGCGATCCATTCATCGATAATTACATCTTTTACTGCATAAGCAACTGCCTGGTACATCTGCTCTGGAGTTGCCTCGTCCACTGTCCTGCGAAATACGTTCTTCATATTGAAGATAACGCTTTTTTTAAAGGTATCCTTATCAAATCCCATTCCCATTTCACAAAACCTCCTCACCGCTTACTGAATCTTTTCAACACCTAAGGTCACATTTTCCCCGTTTATGTTCCATTCCTTTTCATATCCGGCTGTTGTTTCATATTGAATGCTGTCCGCAAGAACCTCACTCTTTACTTCCTCTTCATGAGCCTTTAAGATCGTTTCAATGGTTTCATTGCCCTTACTGTAAACCCGGATATGGTCCATAACTTCAAATCCGGCTTCCTTACGCATGGTCTGAATCTTACTGATTAGCTCACGCACAAAACCTTCTGTCAAAAGCTCTGGTGTCAAATTCGTATCTAGTACTACGGTTATCGTATTATCTCCCTCAGAAATATATCCTTCTGTCTGAGCCGTATCGATGAGTAAATCTTCTTTTGTGAGTACAACTTCTTCCCCGTTAAAGGTAAAGGTTAGTGCACCTGAATTGTTTAATGTGTCCATTGCCTCATTGCCATTCACTTCTAAAAGGGCATTTTTGATATTGCCAAGCTGTTTGCCGTACTTTGGACCTACGGTCTTTAACTGAGGCTTAAAGCTATAGGAAGTGAAATCCCGTACATCGTCTGTAAATACTACCTTTTTCACATTCAGTTCTTCTTCAATAATTTCCTGATAAAAGACTGGAAGTGTGTGTGGTGCTTTTACAAACATCTGACCAATTGGCTGACGGTTTTTGATGTTCGCTGTATTTCTTGCAGCACGGCCCATAACGACTATTTTTAATACTTCATCCATGTTATCTTCTAACTGCTGATCGATAAAGGAATCTTTTACTTCTGGATAATCGCATAAGTGAATGCTTTCCGGTGCTGTTTTATCTACGCTGCAAACAAGATTCTGATAAATCTGCTCTGTCATAAATGGAATCAGAGGCGCAGCTACCTTACTTACGGTAACAAGTGCGGTGTAAAGAGACATATAAGCATTGATTTTATCCTGCTCCATTCCCTTTGCCCAGAAACGCTCTCTGCTTCTGCGGACATACCAGTTACTCATGTCATCTACAAATTCCTGAAGTGCCCTTGCGGATTCTGGAATCTGATAGTTCTCCAGGCAGTTATCCACGGTTTTCACCAAGGTATTTAACTTAGACAACAGCCATTTATCCATAACTGGAAGTTTATCGTAATCTAACGTATATTTTGTTGGGTCAAATTCATCAATATTCCCATAAAGCACAAAGAATGCATAGGTATTCCAAAGAGTACCCATAAACTTGCGTTGTCCTTCCATTACCGCCTTACCGTGAAAACGGTTAGGGAGCCATGGAGCACTGTTGACATAGAAGTACCACCGAATGGCGTCAGCTCCATATGTCTTTAAGGATTCAAACGGATCAACTGCATTTCCTTTTGATTTGCTCATCTTCTGACCATTTTCATCCTGAACATGGCCGAGAACAATTACATTCTTATAAGGAGCTTGATTAAAAATCAAAGTGGAAATGGCAAGAAGGGAATAAAACCATCCTCTTGTCTGGTCCACAGCCTCGGAAATGAAGTTCGCTGGGAACTGCTGCTCAAATATTTCTTTATTTTCAAATGGATAGTGGTGCTGTGCAAATGGCATGGAACCAGAATCAAACCAACAGTCGATTACTTCCGGAACTCTCTTCATTTGCTTTTCGCACTCTGGACAAGTAATGGTCACTGCATCAATATATGGTCTGTGAAGCTCGATTTCATCAGGGCAGTTCTTAGACATCTTCTTTAATTCTTCAATGCTTCCGATGGCGTGCTGATGTCCACACTCACATTCCCACACATTAAGTGGAGTCCCCCAATAACGGTTTCTACTAATTCCCCAGTCCTGAACATTCTCAAGCCAGTCACCGAAACGGCCTTTTCCAATGCTCTCAGGAATCCAGTTGATAGTATTGTTATTACGGATGAGATCCTCTTTCACATCTGTCATCTTAATAAACCAGGATTCTCTTGCATAATAGATCAAAGGAGTATCACATCTCCAGCAATGTGGATAGCTATGCTCAAACGTAGGTGCAGAGAACAAGAGTCCTCTTTCTTCCAGATCCGTTAAGATCATAGGGTCAGCCTTCTTACAGAAAACGCCTTCCCATTTGGTTTCTTTTGTCATTTCTCCTGCTGCATTTACAAGCTGTACAAAAGGAAGATCGTATTTTCTGCCTACCTTGGAATCGTCTTCACCAAAGGCAGGGGCAATATGAACCACACCAGTACCATCGGTCAGCGTAACATAGGTATCGCAAGTAACAAAATAAGCTTTTTTCTCTGGCTGAACAAAGTCAAACAAAGGCTCATATTCCTTATACTCCAGGTCCTTGCCCACATAGGTCTCAAGAACGTCAAAATCTTCTCCCAGTACCTTTTCGCAAAGAGCTTCTGCCATATAATAGGTATAATCTCCACTCTTTACTTTTACATAGGTTTCCTTTGGATTGACACAAAGTCCAACGTTAGATGGAAGTGTCCATGGAGTTGTGGTCCATGCAAGAATATAAGCATCTTCCCCTTTTACTTTAAAACGTACAATAGCAGAACGTTCTTTTACATCCTTATAACCCTGAGCAACCTCGTGGCTGGATAAAGGAGTTCCACATCTTGGACAGTAGGGAACAATCTTAAAGCCTTTATAAAGAAGTCTCTTTTCCCAGATCTGCTTTAATGCCCACCACTCTGATTCAATAAAATTATTTTCATAGGTAACGTAAGGATCATCCATATCCGCCCAAAAGCCTACGGTTTTAGAAAAATCCTCCCACATTCCTTTGTATTTCCAAACGCTTTCCTTACAATATTTAACAAAGGGTTCCAGACCATATTCTTCAATCTGTTCTTTCCCGTCAAGGCCTAATGCCTTTTCAACTTCCAGCTCTACTGGAAGTCCATGGGTATCCCAGCCTGCCTTACGTGGAACGTTATACCCTTTCATGGTACGATATCTTGGAATCATATCTTTAATAACACGAGTTAAAACATGGCCGATATGAGGCTTTCCGTTTGCGGTTGGGGGACCATCGTAAAAGGTATAAGTCTCCGCTTCCTTCCGGTTTTCCATGCTCTTTTTAAAGATCTCACGGTCCTCCCAGAATTTCTCAACCTCTTTTTCTCTCGCTACAAAATTCAAGTCTGTAGGGACTTTTCTATACATCGTTTGCGACCTCCATTTCTTTTTATAATAAGAGTCTGGTTTACCAGACTCTGGCGCGTGTCACTTTAGTGACATCTTGCTCTTAAGCGCCATGCACATCCCGCAGGTCGTGCTTTTTATTATATAGGGGAGTTCGTAGAACTTTCCTGTATAATAAAAAAAGCTCCGTCCCGTAAACAGGACGAAGTCAATATTTGTGCTTCGCTATACCACCTATTATCGCATACCAACATATGCTTTTCTTTAACGCAGAAACTACGTCCTGACCTAATGCCAAAGCTTTCAGCCGGAAACTCCGGAGTGATATTCGATTCCAGCTACTTTCACCAGGTTTCCACCCTCCCCGGCTCTCTGTTCATTTCGCTAAGACCTACTGTCTCCATCAACGTTTTTCTTTTTAATATAAGTAGATTTTATATATACTTCCTAATTATAGGATTTAAGAAATGAAATGTCAAGGCCATTTTGGATTGAGTCAATAAGGGTAAACATAAGAACGGGCACCGAATCATATTAATGAAATTCGACACCCGTTCTACATAACTTCATCCATTGGTTCCTAGATACCTTTCTCTCGTTATTTTACTTTGGCAATCCTTGGATGCTCAATATGAATTTGTTCCCGTTTCCTTTTGCTTGTAAGCCTCATCTACCAACTAATTAAATTGCATTCTTTCATTTATTTTCTATATTGTTAACCTCCTGTTTGATAAATTTTAATTACCTTGCAGTTGTAACCAACTATAGGCATACATAAGATTGGTAAATGTTGTTCTGGTTTCATCCATGCTTTCGCATTTATTCATCACCTGATACGCTTCTTGCAAAAGTGATGGGTGGTCCTATTGCCTGTATCTCTATTTTGAAATCAGGCTAATCTGTTATCTCTGGTGGAATCGACCTCCTTTATCTTGCCATCTTTCGTTATTTATGAAAAATGGGTTTGTGTATTTATCTTTTGTTGATGGCTTTATTATACACTATCTCTTTTTAATTTGCAAGTCTTTTTGTTATAATTTTAATCATTGATTGTTAATTGTCATATTGTATGAAATTATTCAGATTATTTAATTTGTTTCGAATTTTTATTTAATGGTTTTCATGAAGCATTATTAGTTTTTTCTGGTATTTGAAAGCTGCAAAAACTCTATTCACAGTCATCTTCTTTCCCTTATTTACAATCAATTTTATTCACGGACTTTCTAAAAATCGGTTTGCATTCCACATAATAGATATCCTTTTCAGCCCTTGACTGCTCTTTATTTAAAAGGCCAATAATCACTTCACTTGCACAATAACCAATGTCATGAAGCGGCAACCCCATAGTCGTAAGGGGTGGTTTCTCATAGCTGGCCATCTCCCGATTATCAAAGCCCACCACTGCAATATCTCCGCCTACTTTTAAATTCAGTTCCTCTAAACGGTCATAGATGCCCCCTGCCATAATATCATTCATACAAAAAATAGCAGTTACCCCTTTCTCTATGAGAATATCTGTATTTTTATATCCGCTTTTACGATTCCAGTCACCATATATAATAAGAGAGGGATCATATAAAATATTGCCCTCATAAAGTGCTCTCTGATAGCCCTCCAGTCTGGCCTGGGTATGCATACTTTCTTTTTTACCTGCTATTACTCCAATTCTCTTATGTCCGCAGGAAAGAACATATCGAATGAGTTTTTCCGCCCCGTCTGAATCATTGACCACAATAGAAGGAATCTCCGGCCTGTCGCTGAAGCTATACGCTACCACAACCGGTATTGGAAGATCGTTAGGTATCACATCCATGTACCTTTCATGGGCTGCCACATAAATTATCCCTTCTACCTGCTTGGATAACAGTTTGCTGATTTCTTTATGAACAATCTTCTTATGGTTACTGTTTTGGTAATAGGTATCAGAAAACTTCTTATAAAGGCGCATATTAACAAGGAGTATCTGGTAATCGTCTTTCTCACAATACTCCGTGATTCCGTCAATAATATCAGGAAGAGCAAATACGGTCATATCCTCTGCAATAACACCAATGCTCTTTGTGTTTTTCATCTTTAAGTTCTTTGCACTATAATTGGGGGTGTAATTCATCTCATCAATGACTTGCTGCACCCTTTTCTTTGTCTCTTCTCCAGCTCGTCCCTTATTATTAATAATATTGGAAACCGTTGCAACCGATACCCCGCTGGCCTTTGCAATCTCTTTGATTGTCGGCATGATGTCACCTCATTTTCTTTAATTTGCCAATACACTTGCGCCGCCAACCACTTGCAGTATTTAATAAACTGTGCCGCATTTCCTGCGCTCATATGGTTCGATGATTCTTTTGTTTACCACTGGATTAATTATGGCACATATTGCAAGCTGCTGTATGGAGAAGCCCATAAGCAGAACTATCATAATGGAATATGGTGCAAATGCCAGCATTACAAATCCAATTCCCACTATAGTCACTTCCAGAAGCAGGCTCCTCTTCCATTCTACAATCATCAGGATCACTGCGTTTTTAAGCAGATGTCTGCCTGACAGGTCTAACATAGCCCCTAAGACAAAGAGATACGAACCTAATATAAGCCCCACAGACAAGACCCCAAAACCAATCCCAAATATCATGTTCTGTTGTATGCCTGGCAGAAAATTGTTTGCAAGGCTAAGCAGATAATACCCATAAAAACAAATGATTCCCACTATAATTCCAAAAGGAATACTTTTTAAAAGGTTCTTCTTAAATTCCCGGGTATAATCCCACAAAGAAAATCCGTAGCCAATTCGGAGGATTTTAATAAGATACCGGTTGAGCGCAATCAATGCCGCTGGTATGGTGATGACCGGAATGCAGCACAGCAAAAACAGGATATTAACCAGGACAAGCTTCCCGGTATAATTTATGAGAATATATGCTACTCTCCTGATTCCGCTTCGGGGCGGCTCAATCTCGCTTTCATTATCTCCATGATACCAGCTCATGAACTTATTTAAAATCCCCATATTCACCTCCCTCTTAATTCTTCATACCTGTAAGCACAATGCCTTCCACAAAGCTTTTCTGCCCGAATATATAGATGATGATGCCAGGCAGGATGGTCATAAATGTAGCGGACAAAGCAACCGGCCAGTTGGTGCCGAAAGAACCCGTAAAGTTGGTCAACGCGATTGCGAATGTAAATTTTCCCATACTGTTGATGTAGATGATCTGCTGCAGTAAGTCATTCCAAATCTGAATGAACAGCATCATGCCCACCACTACCACCGCCGGTCTGATGGAGGGAACCAGAATTGTCCATAGAATCCTCATCCTGCTTGCTCCGTCAATGGAAGCAGCTTCATCAAGGTCTCTGGGGATTGTCAAAAAAAACTGTCGGATCAGAAATATATTAAAAAACCCGCCTCCGGTCAAATATGGCAGAATCAATGGCCAGTAGGTATCTCCAAGTCCAAGAAATTTCGTCCAAAATATGTAGAGGGGAATTAGTGTAACCATTCCCGGTAACAGTATTGTACCAACACAGATATTAAAAAACAACTTTTTTCCTTTGAAATTCAATCTTGCAAAGGCATAACCACAAAAAATAGCGGTAATGGTTCCAAAAACTACTGCCGGTACGATAATTGAAAATGTATTTTTAAAATACGTCCAGTATTTGAATGTTTCCAGCGCTTTTGCATAATTCGACCAAAGCCACTCATGAGGGATAAAGGACGGTGGATACTCATTCAAGGTTCCTGTGCTCATTAAGGAAGACCGAAAAATCCACCAGATTGGCAAAAGCACCAATGCTGCAAAAATCAGAATCAGAAATGTAGCAGCCAAATTAACAAGTTTCTCTTTCTGTTTTTTGTTGCTCATTATTTTACAAGCCACTGTTATTCCTCCTCACCAAATAAGTTGGATTTTTGCGTTTTAAATAGAATAATTGTAAATATGCCTACTATGATGAAAAAGATGACTGAATATGCCGCTGCATATCCCAGTTTGTTTTTCTTGAAGCCATATAAATAAATCACATAGGACATAAACATGGATTTTTTTGCCGGTCCTCCATTGGTAAGTGCCAAAGATGGATTGATAACCTGGAGATGGGTGATCAGTGCCGTCAATATATTGTAAAAAATAATTGGAGAAATGCTTGGAATGGTTACATTGCAGAAACGCTGCCAGGCATTGGCGCCATCAATCTTCGCCGCTTCCATATATACGGTTGGGACATTTTGAAGCCCGGCAAGAAAGATTACAATAAGATTTCCACTGGTCCATATTGCAATCAGTACCAGGGACGGTATGACCTGGGACGGACTGTCTAAAAACCTTTGGGGCGGTATTCCCAGTATACGGAATATAAAATTGAACAGGCCAAAATTCGCTTCATACAGCCACTGCCAGCCCTTGAACACGCCAATTGCGGGAAGCAGATAGGGAATAAAGAATATGGAGCGAAACAGGGTACGCCCTTTAATATTCATATTTAACAACAACGCTATGATCAACGAATAAAAGACTGCGCCAACAACCGCCAGGAATGCGTAAAAAATGGTGGCACGAATGGAATCAACAAAATAAATATCCTTTGTAAATATGCGAACAAAATTATCAAACCCAACGAACTCCGGATTGGATAATCCGTTCCAGTTAAACAAACTCAATATAAATACTGCCAGAGTCGGCAGATAGCTGATTAAAGTAACACCAAGGAATGCCGGAATCAGGCATAGATAAGCGGTTCTGGCTTCTTTTTTCCCCGCCCTTGATGTGGTCTTTATCTTCACTTTCCCTTTCATTTGAGCACCTCTTCGTGTAACAGGCGATCCGCTACATTTCTGTCTGGACCGCCTGTATCCTTAATTTTTACTTTGGATTGCTTTCCTCAAATATGCTTAGCAGTTCTTCCTTGTTCTCGTCAATCGCTTCCTTCATGGTCTGCTTCCCAGCCCACACGCTTGAGAAAGCAGATTCCAGTGTTGCATTAAACTCTTCCGTACCATTCACATAATACCATGCGGTGGAAACCGCATTGTTCTTTGCATAATCAACAACTGCGCTTTTGTACATCTCTTTTTCCGGGAAATTAGGATTGCTGATCCATTTATCAATCTTTGCCGGATCCGTATACCAGGAATCCAGAATTGGCATCCATGTTCCTGCCTCAATGAGTGACCAGGAATTTTCCTCCTGATAATACCATTTCAGCCATTCCATTGACTCTGCCAGATGACTGGTTGTTGTAAATACTACATTAGGTCCTCCAGTACAGATGGTGACAGGCTTCTTCATATAAGGAAGAACTCCTACACCGTATTCAAAGTCTGCATTCGGTCCTAAGAAAGTTCCTACGTTCCATTGTCCATCTGTTGCCATGACCACTTTCTTGCTTCCAAGAGAAGATTCCAGAGCATTTGCTGCGCTGGTAACAGGAGGAGCACAGTGATATTTGGAGGACAGATCTGCAATTTTTTGAAGTGCATCTACTGTGGCCTCATCATCAATGGTACAGTTTTTTCCATCCTGGTCAAAGTATCCTCCGCCATTGGACCGCACCCAGACCTCTAACTGCCACGGAAGTGCATTCACGGTACAGCCGTAAATATCTACATTATTCGGATCAAAGGCTGGATCAAGCGCATTCTTTCCATTTATGTCAATCGTCAGCATCTGTGCAGTTTTTACAAAGGTATCCCAATCCCAAGCGGCATCTGCTGCTGCTGGAGGTGTCATCTTGTTTATATCCAACCCCTGCTTTTCGCATACTTCTTTTAACAGATCATTGTTGTACCACAGATTCAATACCTCGTTGGCCGCAGAATAGGCCACTGGAGTTCCCTCGTATTTAAAAGTTAGATAATCTAAGGGCTTCGCCTCTCCTGCTCCATACATATTGCCAATGTCTGCAAGTAAACCGTTCTCTGCAAATTTCAGTACGCCTGCCTCACTCATGATTCCTGTATCCGGCAGTTCCCCGGCAGTGGCCATGGCATTTAGCTTTGTTACATATGTGTCATGGTCAATCTTTACTACTTCAACCTCAATCTTATCCTGTTGGCTGTTAAATTTGTCCGCGATTTTCTGCGTGGCTGCAGTTTCTGTCTCATTCCCCCATTGAGCGTATGTAATCTTAACTTTTTCACCACTTTTTTCTCCGCCACTGCCAGAACTTTCACTACTCCCCGCAACCTCCTTACTGTTTGCTGCCGGAACATCTTTCTTTCCGCTGCTTCCCCCGCATCCAGATACTATCATTGCCGATGTCATTGCAGCAACAAGCAGGATACTGACTAATTTCTTTTTTTTCATACCTGTTCTCCTTATTATTTATTGGCATAATGTTACCATTACTAAGCCCATTATAAGTTTTTACCACTGACTTTTCTTAAATCCTCACCTTCTGCCAAACAAGCATCTCTCCTGTTCCCCGATTATTCCACATACAATAAGGCACTGCTACCAATGTGGTTTCTTCTTTTTCAAATCCCGGTTTTCCATAAAGTTCATGCTCACCAATTGATTTATTTTTAAGACGGATGCCTTCATAGGACAGTGTTGGAATATCTCCAACCAAAGAATCAATAGGAGCTTTCTCTTTTATTTTCGTATTCTCTTCCACATACACCGCAAAGAGTTGATTCCCGTTATCAATCTCCTCCAGACAATATACCATTGGGCCTTTCATTAAAGCTAGCTTTCCATTGTCTGCGCTTACCTTATCATTGGCAGCAACCCACCTGGGATTTACATCAAAATCCAGGATAATAGAACTTTCTCCAGGTGACAGATCAACGCTTAAGTATCCCTGTTCGATGGTAGGAACTATTTCTTCCTCGTTGACAAAAATCTTGTGTTTCCCAGCATAATGAGGAATCCGAATTTTGATTCTTCCATTTTCTGTCACCCTTGCCTTTATGGACACGGTACCATTTTGAAGGATCTGGGATTCCATTTCTGTTTCATACTTACAGGTTCCTATGAGGGATTGAGCGGTAGACGAGATAAACTGATGAATATAAAGTGCTTCTTCATCCATGGCATAAATGTACTGGCCCAGGGAAGCCAGAGTCCTTGCCACATTGGGCGGACAGCAAGCCACGCTAAACCACTTCTGTCTTTCTGGCTTCACATGATCCATGTATGTATGTTCCGTACAGAAATACGGGACAACTTCCAATGGGTTTACATAAAAATACCGGTCACCCTCCATATTGATTCCAGCCAATACCGTATTATACAAAGCCACTTCCACAGCATCGTAATACCTGGCACTTCCTGTTGCAGAAGCCATTCTCTGACCAAACATCATCAGACCAATGGATGCACAGGTCTCAGAGTAATTGGTGCTGTTTGGCAGATCATAGTCGGCTGTGAACCGTTCTCTGAATCCACTGGAACCAATTCCTCCTGTTATGTACATTCTTTTTTGAACCATATTGTTCCAGATCCTGCTACATGCCGCCAGTAATTTTTCGTCTTCGTATTCTTCTGCCAAATCCGCCATTGCAGAACACATATACATGGCTCTTACTGCATGCCCTTCCGCTGTCTCCTGCTTTATCGGTTCCTCATGAGATTGGGAATATTTCAAATCATAATTTGTAAATTCTGGGAAGAACTCATAACCGCCTCTTTTTTCTATTTCCTTAAGAAAATAAATGGGATTCTTCCCTCTCTCTTCAATAAAATATCTGGCAGTCTCCAGATAACGCCGTTCCCCGGTAAGACGGTATAACTTTATTAAGGCCAGTTCAATTTCCTGATGTCCTGGATATCCTCTGATCTGGCCTTCTTCTGTTCCAAATACACTGCAGATCAAATCAGCATTTTTCTTTGCAACATTTAAAATTTTCTCTTTTCCAGTCTCTTTATAATAAGCAACTGCTGCCTCGATCATATGACCTGCCGTATACAATTCATGACCTTCTACCAGATTGGTCCATTTACGATCCGGCGCATTCACTATATAATAGGTGTTTAAGTATCCATCTGCCTCCTGGGCCTTGGCAATCAAATCTATAACCTCATCTGCAAGAGCTTCAAATTCCAGTCCATGCCCACCTGCCAGACAATAGGCTACTGACTCCAACCATTTATACAAGTCCGTATCCTGAAAAACAACTCCCTTCCTTTCCCCCACTTCTTCGCCGGCAGCAATGCGGAAATTTTGAATGCAGTATGTTGGGTCTGCGTCTTCTAACTGGTCA
Organism: Hungatella sp. UBA7603; assembly: GCA_002478865.1. Taxonomy (GTDB): domain Bacteria; phylum Bacillota; class Clostridia; order Lachnospirales; family Lachnospiraceae; genus Lacrimispora. The sequence goes on along the minus strand of DLJZ01000001.1, from coordinate 2,695 downwards.
TTTAAGATCTTCCACTGGTGTAAAATAATCTTTTCACTCACCTTCTTTGCATAACTGCTGAAAAGTGTATCGGTTACCTTTATATCTTTTAGCTCCAGTTGTTTTAAATGTTTTCCCATAAGACCTTCCTTTTCTCCATCATTGTAGTTAAACGATTAACTTAATGGTTTTAAAAGAATAGCATATGAAATATATTATTATATAACCTATTTCACTGCTATTTGATTAATCGTTTTACATATTTATTCTTTGATTTTAGCACTTATTACAGTTTCTGTAAATATACGAATATTTTTTTGGTTATTTCGTATTGTTTTCTATCATTGTCTTGTAAGTTTTTACTAATTACCTCTTTGATTTTGGTGATTCGAGCTTGCATGATGCTATATTTACTGAAAGTTTTGATATGGAATTTCAGCTCTATATCATACTAAATCGGAATGCCAAAAAAGCCATTTATATCGTGATTGAAATAAAATACATAACATCGTTTCCAAAAAGTTGAGTTGAAAAAGATTTTCCCCACATGTTTACTCACAATCTTATTGATTTGAGTTAAACGTTTCATCACCTTGTAAAAGGTTATGGCCAGAAGTGAATTTAAAAAGAATTCTATATAAAGAATCCATAAGCTGGTTTTCAAGCAAGAGAAGCTTATAATAACATTTCTTTTATTTCATATATAGTTATTGTTATTTATTTATCAAACCCGTTGTGTTTTTGCGATCTTGTGGTATAATCCTTAAAAGGCAATATCAAATACGAAACAAATAAGCAGTTTGGATCCCTAAAACTGCTCCAAATATCATTCCTTCCCATTGTACTAATTTGCAAAACAGTGGCTGGTCAATGCAAGAATAAAAATAAAGAACAAAATATAATCATTCCTCAATTAAAAAAATAACATATATGGGCATGATAGTAATATTCAAATCAGTTCAACGTGATGTCCGCATTTTTCAGGGATGAACAATGCATTTCAACCACTGCTATTTCCATAAATAAGGATTATTCTATTTAAGAGAAAATACGCAAATTATATGTTCCTCGCCTGACAACTGTGTCAGGGATTTTGTATCTTATGGGAAACGAATTTGCAAAAGGAGAATAATTATGAGCCAGCGCAATTTGACTTTATTAACAGACCTCTACGAATTGACTATGATGCAGGGGTATTTCAAAGAAAAAGACGCCAACGAAACGGTCATATTTGACGCCTTCTACCGCAGCAATCCAAGTGGAAACGGATATGCCATCAGCGCAGGTTTAGAACAGGTCATAGAATACATCAATGAACTTAGTTTTAATGAAGACGATGTGGATTATCTCAGGTCCATCGGCCTGTTTGAAGAAGACTTTCTTGAATATCTTCGCAATTTTAAATTTTCCGGGGATATCTATGCCATACCAGAAGGCACTGTCATATTCCCAAGGGAACCACTTATCAAAGTAATTGCACCTATTATGGAAGCACAGTTAGTAGAAACCGCTATTCTTACCATTATTAATCATCAGAGTCTAATTGCTACCAAAACAGCAAGAGTGGTTTATGCGGCTGACGGAGATGGAGTTATGGAATTTGGCCTGCGCCGAGCACAAGGGCCTGATGCGGGAATCTATGGTGCCAGAGCTGCCATGATTGCAGGCTGCATCGGCACATCTAATGTGTTGGCAGGTAAGATGTTTGGCGTTCCCATTAAAGGAACTCATGCCCATAGCTGGATCATGAGCTTTCCTGATGAGCTGACTGCTTTCCGAAATTATGCAAAGCTCTATCCTACCGCTTGTATTTTGTTAGTGGACACTTATGACACATTAAAGTCCGGCGTTCCCAATGCCATAACAGTGTTTAAAGAGATGAGGGAGGCAGGCATTTCATTTTCCAACTACGGCATACGCTTAGACAGCGGAGACTTGGCTTACCTTTCCAAAAAGGCAAAAAGAATGCTTGTGGAAGCAGGCTTTCCGGATGCCATTATTTCGGCTTCCAATGATCTTGACGAAACATTAATCAACAGCTTGAAGATACAGGGTGCAACGATTAATTCCTGGGGCGTGGGAACCAATCTTATCACCTCCAAAGACTGCCCTTCCTTTGGCGGAGTCTATAAATTAGCTGCTATCATGGATAAGAAAACAGGAGAGTTTATTCCAAAAATTAAGCTTTCCGAAAATGCTGAGAAGATCACCAATCCAGGTAATAAGGAAATCAAGCGAATCTACAGCCGGGAAACCGGGAAAATCATTGCGGACTTAATTTGCCTGACAGGAGAAACAATAAAAGAAAGCGATTCCCTGCTCCTCTTTGACCCTATAGAAACATGGAAGAAAACCTATCTGGCACCTGACACTTATACGGTTCGTGACCTTATGGTCCAGGTATTTAAGGGTGGGGAATGTATTTATCATTCACCGGCTGTCATGGATATTCAGGAATACTGCAAACATGAACTTAACACACTTTGGGATGAATCAAGACGTCTTGTAAATCCTCACGAAGTCCATGTGGATCTGTCTAAGAAGCTTTGGGAGATGAAAAATCAATTGTTGGACAGCTATCATTTTACCAATTCCTGATGATAGATATAATAAGATCAATGGAAGTGTTAGCTTTTAGCGAAAGCAACTGTAACCATACCTGCTTTACAGTTGCTTCATGAAAAGACTGCCGTATAAGTCAATACCACCGGCTTAG
>DLJZ01000008.1 GCA_002478865.1 Hungatella sp. UBA7603 | reverse complement strand
GCTAAGCCGGTGGTATTGACTCGCTCTATTTATAGTTTAATTATGAAATAATTGCACCAATAGGAATTGCAGTTTACCTTACTTAAAATGTAAGTTCTGAATTTTACGGCAAAATAACGCTGTAGATATCCCCTACGAAAACAGAGATCAAACTGGTTACATGGTTGTATTTTTTTCAGTCTTTAGAATTTCTTTCATAATTATTAAGCTAACATTTTATTGAAAAGGGATTGAAATATACCATTCTATCCAATATAATAGTGATAATCTAAATAAGCATTAGCGTCCTAACTCAAAAGTTTCTACGCTAATGCTTATTATATATCTGCACATTTGTAGATAATAGAAAAAATAACAACACATACACTAGGAAAGGAATTTGAAATGCAGGATTGGATTATTAATACGATGGATCAATACGGTTACTTTGGGATTGCATTGCTCATAGCAATAGAAAATATTTTTCCACCAATCCCATCTGAGTTGATCCTGACATTTGGCGGTTTTATGACTACGTACACAGCTTTAAATCGATGGATTGTTGTACTGTTTGCCACTTTTGGTTCTGTTCTTGGCGCAGGCGTGCTTTATAGTATAGGGCTTTTGTTGCCGGTAGAAAGGCTGGAACTACTAGTTGACAGATGGGGACATGTTCTTGGATTAAAAAAAACAGATATCAAACGGGCGGAGGGATGGTTTGAAAAAAAAGGAACCTCAGCGATCTTCTTTTGCCGCTTTATTCCTCTTATTCGAAGTCTGATATCCATACCCGCAGGTATGGCCAAAATGCATATGGGGAAATTTCTCTTATATACCACGCTAGGTACTTTTATATGGAACATTGTTCTTGTATTCCTAGGTGCTTACGCTGGATCAAAGTGGAGCACTATTGTACATTACATGGACCTATATTCCAACGTATCTGTTGCGATCATGGCAGTTATTGGAGTTGGTATTATAATCTGGTTTGTAAAAAAACGCAAAAGTTAATCTTATAAACAACAAAGGCAGAGACTATAAGTCTCTGCCTTTGTTGTTCGTTATAATACCTATCTTCTTACTTAAAGAGACGAATGCTCCCCTCTTTATTTAACTTAACTAAAATGGTAGCTATGATTGGTAACATAAATAGACCAAGGATCCCCATGAGCTGTACTCCCACAAACATTAAAATCAAAGTTACAATGGGGTGAAGCCCTATCTGCTGTCCTATGATCTTAGGCTCCAACACCTGACGGACTATGGTAATAAAGATATATAAAACCAACATACCAATTCCGATTCGTGTATCCCCCATTGAGAAGGCAATGATAGACCAAGGTAGTAAAACTGCTCCCGTTCCAAGCACTGGCAAGACATCAATAATTGCAACCAATAGTCCGATAAGAAACGGGTTAGGTATTCCTATTAAGGCAAAACCAAGAGATAATTCAATAAAGGTAATTGAAATAATCAATGCATAGGCACGGACAAATTTACCTAATGAGCCTATAACATTATCTTTCAAAATAAGAATCACGTTTCTACGCTTATCTCCAAATTGGCGTAATACGAAATTACCAATCTTATAATAATCAATGGTAAAAAAGAAGGACGATACAATTGTAAAGATAACCTTTATTAATAGAGTTGGCACCTGGCCCGCCAATCCTGTGACCATTGTTACTACCTTTGAAGAAATATTGGATAGATACGTAAAAATAGATTGTCCAATATTGTTAACAAAGTCATCCAAATATACTTTAATAACTGGAAACCGGTCAGACATCTGATTTGTAAACGTGGATAGAGCTGGCTGAAGTGTCTCTTTGTACAACGCCGGCAGATTGTTAAATAAACTACTGATAAACTGAAAGAATCTGGCACCAATCAAGCTGATTACCAAGGTCAGACAAGCATAAAATAAAATCAAAATTATGATTGATGAAAATGTCCTTTTAATTCCAAACCTTTTTGATAATAAATCAATGGGTTTACGAAAAGCCATCGAAATAATCAGTCCAATTACAAATGGCATCAAAAGCGGAAACACATATTTAACACCTGCATACACAATAATCAATAATATAAACCCAAATACGCAGTGAATAATAAATGCTTTCTGTTTTTCTAAACTCATGTGTCACGTTACCTTTCTGTTATATACATGTAAAACTAAGATCATATAGCCTTAATCTATGGTTGTATTATATCGTTTATCTCAATCGTGTCAAGCACTAACGTTCCACTTTGTCTAATTTACAAGAGAAATAGTGAATTACCGAAGAGTATGCATATAATCTTCCGCCTTATCCCAATTTACCACAAATGAAGTTCCTTTCTGGCAAAACACGGAACAAGAAGGGTTCTTTACATCTGCATCCGCATTGTATTCATAAGAAGCTATTATTTCATCTTGGTTATGGCATATGTCATAATGAGAGAATCCCATGGAGATGCCAGCTCGTCCGCCAGTCATTACCATAAGTTCTTCACCGTAATTCATAAAAGATGAGACAGGTCCAGTTCCTGTGATGACCGTTCTTTCATTTTCCCCCTCAATCGGTAATTCAAATGCTCCACAGCGCCTTGTGATGTCATTTAGTAGCTTTCCAGTTAAGGAACTAGGGACAGATAGGTTAAACTGATAATAAGGCTCTAAGAGGATATTGTCAGCCTTCATCAGTCCTTGCCGAATCGCACGATAAACAGCCTCTCGAAAATCTCCGCCTTCTGTATGTTTAATGTGAGAAATACCATCAATCAAAACTATCTTGACATCTGTTAGCGTAGATCCGGTTAAAACCCCTTTATGAGCATACTCGAACACATGCGTACGAATTAAGTTCTGAAAGTTAATCCCAAGTCTGTCAACATGACATTCACTTTCAAAACGAATGCCTTCACCTCTAGGAGCTGGATCTATTCTGAGAGCTACTTCAGCATAGTGCCTAAGTGGTTCAAAATGCCCATAACCTTTTACTGTCCCTTTTACGGTTTCCACATACACAACCTCGGGTTTTCCAAAGGTTACTGGAACCTTGAATCTTCTTAGAATCGTCTCTTCCATGACTTCCAATTGAATCTTACCCATAACATTAACCTTTAACTGGTGTAAGGATTCTTCCCATTCTCTTTTTAACGACGGATCCTCCTCTTCCAGTACATGAAATATATGTGAGATCGTCTGATCAGGAATATCAGAAGGATACTGAACCCTGGCCTGCAAGGCTGGATAAAGTACGGGAACCAACACATTCTCATAAGCTCCAAGCCCTTGTCCGGCCAAAGTGTTCACAGGACCAGTCACAGCAATTACATCCCCAGCAAAAGCCTCCGTTGTGGTAGTATATTTTTCTCCTCGAAATAATCTTATCTGATGTACTTTATCAGATTCTGAAACCACATCACGCACCTTAATGCTCCCACTTAATACTTTAAGATAAGTCATACGATTCTGTTGTTCGTCATAACGAATCTTAAATACTTTGCCTCTGAACAAATCAGAAGAATCATAATTAGTTTCAGTAAGTTCATAAAACGTAGAAAGAAACTCTTTCATTCCTTCTCCCTTTAATGCGCTGCCGCAAAAGCAAGGAAATAAACGACGACTCTTAATCTGTGTTACCAGGAAAGGCTTAATATTTTCATAAGTAATAGTACCTTCCAGCCACTGATCAACAAGGCCCTCTTCCACTTCAGAAACATTGTCTATAAGATCATCGGTGAATGAATCTTCCATTCCATTCTTAAGGTTAATGTTCTGAAAATCCAAAACCTTAATGGACAGCTGTCTTTGAATATCCATTAAGGTACGTTCATAAGATGCTGAGGCCAGATCTAATTTATTGATAAAAAGAAATACAGGGATTTGATATTGTTCAAGTAGTCTCCAAATTGTCTCAGTATGACCCTGAACCCCATCGGATCCATTCACAACTAGCACTGCATAGTCCATAATTTCCAGAGTTCTCTCCATCTCCGCTGAAAAATCAACATGACCTGGAGTATCCACCAGATAATAAGTATTATTATTACGAATATAACCGGCCATATCTGAAAAAATCGTTATGCCTCTTGTTTTTTCAATTTCATCATGGTCTAAGCAAGCGGTTTTCGTGTCCACTCGGCCCAATGACCGTATGACGTTTTCTTGATATAAGATTTGTTCAGAAAATGTGGTCTTTCCAGCATCAACATGTGCCAGGATACCAAACGTTACTTTCATATATGATATAATCCTTTAGCTAATAAAATTGCGTTAGTAACCCAATATTAGAGAACGCTTCCTTTATTCTAAGTTATTATTCCTATAAAATCAACGCATTTTCACACATCGGCCGGATATATGCCAAAAGGGAATCATGGGTTCTGGTCTAAGTCAGAATACATGACAGTTAGATAATGCCCACTGTGAATGATGTCCTCTTTTAATCCGTTCATGTTTTTCAATTCTTTCACATACTCTGTCACAGTCATTCCACTGTTATTACAATATTTATCTGCGATGCTCCATAAGCTGTCTCCCTGTTGAATCTCTATACTGGTGTAATACCTTTCTATGGCTGCCTCTTCAAGTGATCGACCGGGATAGGATCCTAACGAGAAGATAAATATGGGGAATCCAAGAACTGAGATTAAAAACAGCGCAATTATGTGCTTCATAGTACAGATACCTCCTAAAAAGTTTACAGAACGCATGTTCTGCTTTTATAAGGTAATCATATCACTACGAACATATGTTTGTCAATTCGTTTTGGCTTTTTTCGAACAAAGGTTTGCATTTTATTCGAACATATGTTACTATAGCTTTAATGATAAAGATCTGAGGAGGTTGTGCTATGGCACAAGAAAAAATCACACCAAAGCAACAAGAGATTTTGCAATATATAAAAGAGACGATTTTAAAGAAGGGTTATCCACCTGCAGTCCGGGAAATTTGTGAAGCAGTTCACTTGAAATCAACTTCCTCCGTACATTCCCATCTAGAGACTTTGGAAGAAAAAGGTTACATAAGAAGAGATCCAACCAAACCCAGAACGATTGAGATTATTGATGATTGTTTTAATTTAACACGCAGGGATGTTGTGAATGTACCTATTTTAGGAACAGTAGCAGCCGGTCAGCCTTTATATGCTGAGGAGAATATTGAAAATTACTATCCGATTCCTTCAGACTTACTGCCTAATGGCGAGACATTTATGCTTAAGGTACGGGGAAACAGTATGATTAATGCGGGCATACTAGAAGGTGATCAGATCATCGTTGAGCACTGTCCCACTGCTATGAACGGAGAAATCGTTGTAGCGTTAGTGGAAGATTCTGCTACGGTAAAACGTTTTTTTAAAGAGAACGGTCATTACCGCCTGCAACCGGAAAACGATTCCATGGATCCTATTATTGTAGATCATGTGGAGATTTTAGGAAAAGTAATTGGTCTTTTCCGATTAGGAATACATTAATTGTTTTTGATCAATATAAGTATATGAGAGTAACTAGGCTGCAAGTTNNAACTTGCAGCCTAGTTACTCTTTAACCCATTTAGAAAACTAATAAGAAACCCATTTGTAAAGCATATTTTTATGAATGAAAGTTACTCATTGTAAACTACCACTTTTCTTGCTATATCAGGATAATTAGTAATGATAGCCCCTATTCTCTGTTCAACTAAATATTTCATTATGTCTGCATCATCTACCGTCCATACATGCAGGGGTATCTTCTTTTTTCTACATTCTTTAATCAGCTTTTTCGAACGCATATGATTGAGAGATGGATGTAAGGCATCTGCTCCGATCAATCTTGCATAGTAAATTACATTAATCCAACCATCAGAAAATAAAATACCTGTTTTTGCTTCTGGATTGATTTTATTTATTTTCACAATACTGGGATGATGGAAAGAGGAATAAATAACCCGATCCTCCATCCCAATTTTTTCAACCAACCTTAATACCTTGTCTTCTATTCCCTTATATCGATAAATTCCGGTTTTTAATTCAATATTAACAGTTAGATTCGTTGGTTTTAGCAGCTTAAGAACTTCTTTCAGCTCGGGTATTACAGCTGAGGAATATTCTGGATGCGTTTTATTACAGGTAAACTGCTTTAATTCAGCCATAGTGAAGTTTTTTACATATCCAGTACCATTGCAGGTACGGTCAATGGTCTCATCATGAATTACTGCCAGTTTTCCGTCTTTTGTAAGCTGTACATCTAATTCCACACCGTCTGCATGCTGCTCGATTGCCAGTTTAAATGCTTCCAATGTGTTTTCTGGCGCATAAGCAGATGCTCCTCTGTGGGCCCAAACCTTTGTCTTCATCTGTTAATATCCTTTCCGGTTCCAATTATTTATTTAAGAGATTATAATCTGTAATGGATTTATTTATACTCTCAGCCATTTTTGTGACAGCCGCCTCTGGTGTTCCTTTGTTATTAATCATGTTTTCAATTTCAGTTTCCACCGTTTGCCTTGCCTCTGGAAAGATGCTTAACAGGGCCCCTGCGGACTGAGGTGTGGAATCATGAAGCTGGTCAATTGCCGTCTGAAATTGTGGGAATTTTGCAATATTATCTTTAAAGACAGGTTCCTGATGAGCTGCAGTTGTAATGGGGAAATATCCGGTCTGAGAATTCCAGTATGCCTGGCTTTCCGGGGATACAAGGAATTTAATGAATTCCCATGTTGCACTCTGCTTATTGGCATCGTTATTATTTAATGCCCATAAAGAACCTCCCCCTATGGATACGCCTCCCTTATCATCATCGCTTACCTTAGGAAAATAAGCAGTTCCTACTTCAAATTTTCCATTTACATCATTTAAAATCTGTTTTAATGATGCAGTAGAACCCAAAGTGATGGCGGATTTCCCAGCGCTGAAATCTGCCAGACCTGCATCTCCACCTCTACCAACGTTAGGAGCATATCCTTTGTCTGATAATTCTTTCCATGCAGTCAGTGTTTTTACTCCGGCTCCATTTTTATCAAAATCAACTGCGGTTGCCGCCGCTTCTCTTCCATTACCATTATCTGCATAGTGTGCCTGTTGCTTGCATGTAAACTGCTCAAAAAACCAGCCATAGATTCCCAGAGAAATCACTTCACCTGCTCCGCCTTTCTTAAGCAGGTCATCTCCAACTCGCTCTATCCCCGATAGGCTGTCCGGCACTTTAGTAATGCCTGCCTTCTTGAACATATCTCTGTTATAATAAAGTATTGGAGTAGAGGAGTTAAATGGCATAGAATAAAGAGTACCACCTACTGTATAATACGCTGCGATATTTGGTTCAACCTGAGTTATGTCCCATTTATCCTCTTCTATGAGTTTTTGCATGGGAACAACCCAACCAGAATCGATCATGAATCTGGTTCCGATATCGTAAATCTGTACAAGATCTGCTCCCATATTTCCGATCTGCGCACTTTTTAACTTGTTAATGGCATCATCGTAACTTCCCTGATATTGAGCTTCCACCGTGATCCCTGAAGTATTTTCTTTGTTAAACTTTTCTACAAGTGCATTAATCGCTTCTCCGTTGACGCCTCCCATGGAGTGCCAGAATGTAATGGTGGTTGAAGCAACAGGAGCTGCCGATGTAGTGATGTCTTCTTTTGTCTGAGATTCAGTGGTGTTCCCGGATCCGGTCTGAGTGGAACAGCCGGACAGCATTCCTGTAGCCATGATAGCTGCCATTAAAAAGGACAATGCTCTCTTTTTCATTTTAATCCTCCAAATTTTATGTAATATTTATTCTGAACCAGGTCAACCTTTGACGGCTCCTGAGAACATTCCTCTAATTAACTGTTTTTGTCCTATAATAAATACAGAAATTGATGGAACGATTATCATAACAACCCCTGCGATCATCATAGAAATCGACTGAGAATCCACACTATCTAACATACCAATACCAATCTGAACCGTTCTCATTTTATCTGAACCTGTTACAAGAAGGGGCCATAGATACATGTTCCAAGCATTAATAAAGGTATATACCGCCATAGCGCCTATCGCAGATTTTGTAAGTGGTATCAAGATGCTGTAAATAAATCTCAAGTTAGAGCAGCCATCTATTTTAGCGGATTCATACAAAGATATAGGAAAGGATTTGTAAAATTGTCGGAACAAGAATATCCCCATTGCCGATGTTAGATAAGGAATGATTAAAACCTGATACGTATCAAGCCATTTCAGACTGCTTACCGTTAAGTAGTTGGATATAATGGTCGCTTCTCCCGGAATCATCATGGTAGCCATCACTAGCATAAATAAAATGTTCTTCCCTTTAAAAACAAGAAAGGAAAAGGCAAACGCCGCCAAAGAGCATGATATAATCTGCCCCGCAGTAATAAAACCTGCGACTACAAATGAATTTATAATAAATCTGTTTAGGGGAATTTTAGCCATAGCCTGACGATAATTATGAAAGGTCGGAGTACTCGGTATTAAATTAAGATTCGTTGTGAACAGCTCATTGGAGGGCATGAATGCAATACTAACCGCATATAAAAGGGGAAGCAGAAGAAACAGTGCCACAAATAAATTTAGAATGGTCAAAATAAGCTTAGAGGCTCTTCGGCGAAAGAGAGCTTTTTTTAATATTTTCTTCTTGAAATTCTCTAGTTCATCGCTATTAATATCTTTTGCAGCCATCTCAATGACAGATTCCATTAATAATGTACCCCTTTCTTTTCTAAATGAAACATACATAAAGTCAGAATCATAATAACCATAAATAAAATTACAGATTGAGCTGCCGCGCTGCCAAATCGGTAGTTAAAAAATGCATCTCGGTAAATGGAATAAACAATTAAATTAGTAGATTCTCCGGGACCTCCCATGGTTAACACTTTTACCTGACCAAACGCCTGGAAGGCTTGAATGATATTAACAACCAAAGTATAAAACATAATCGGGCTTAAACCTGGTAGAGTCAAACGGAAAAATTTCTGGACTGAATTAGCACCATCCACAGAGGCTCTTTCATAAAGCGTGTTGTCAATATTGCTTAAGCCGGCACTGAAGTACAGAAAGTTAATACCGCTATTTAGCCATGCACTTAAAAGTGCTACGCACACAAGTGCATATCTTGGATCACTGATCCAGTTCGTATGTAACCCTAAAAGCTTATTAACGATTCCAATGGTTGGATGAAGCATGATCTTAAATATCATGGCTGCGGAACTTGAAGCAATTGCCATGGGAAGCGCATATGCAGTACTGAATATGCGAATGCCGGGAAAGGACTGATTGCACAAAATAGCTGTTATCAGCCCAAGGAGCATACTGACACTTACCACAATCAATACAAATATTGCTGTTACAAAGAGGCTGTTAACGAAAGAGGTAGAGCTGAAAAGATCTGAGTAATTACCCCCACCAACGAATAACTTTGCCTGCCCCATTTTGTTAGTTTTAAAAAGGCTGAGATAAATTGTTTTAATAAACGGGAAAAACAGAAATATAACAAATACTGCCATGGCAGGAACAATGTACGCATAAGGACTTAAATATCTTGAAACATTTTTCAATTTCATAGGACTACCCCTTAATGGTTTAATATGTTTTCCTCTGTATCCAAATCAAATAATAGAATCCGGTTCATATCTACAAAGATAGAAACTTCCATTCCAGCTTCTGAAGGAAAATCCGGTTTCAGCCTTCCACAGATTGGATTTCTTCCGATTTTTCCATGAAGAAGAATTTCCGACCCTAAGACTTCCTTTATTTCAACCTTCATTTTAAGTGCCTGCTCCTTCGGACCGGTCTCGTGAAAATCTTCTGGCCGGATTCCCAAATAGACTCTTCTGCCCAAATACCCACCATCAATCACGCACTGAGCGTTATCCTTATTTAGAAACAGCCTGTTATTTGAAAATACGATACAGATTCGTTCTTCTCTTCTCTCCACCCAAACAGGAATGAAATTCATGGAAGGAGAGCCGATAAAACCCGCTACAAATTTATTGACTGGATTATTGTAAAGAACTTCTGGTGGAGCGGCTTGCTGAATGACTCCAACATTCATAACTACAATTTTAGTTCCCAGGGTCATCGCTTCCACTTGATCATGAGTTACATAAATAATAGTTGCTCCCAGCTCTTTATGAATCTTGGATAATTCCACCCTCATCTGTGTTCTCAGTTTTGCATCTAAATTGGAAAGAGGCTCATCCATTAAATAAGCTTTGGGTTTTCGGACAATCACGCTACCAATAGCAACTCTCTGCTTTTGTCCTCCAGACAAGGCAAATGGCTTACGATCCAGTAGATGACGAATACACAAAATATCCGCCGCCTTTTTTACCCTTTCCTCAATTTCTATTGGGGGAATATTTCGTACTCTTAAACTAAAGGCTATATTTTCATAAACAGTAAGGTGCGGATAAAGGGCATAGGATTGAAATACCATGGCTAAATCCCTTTTCTGAGGAACTGTTAGATTCATTAGTGCTCCATCTATCCATAACTCCCCGGAAGAAATTTCTTCAAGACCTGCGATCATCCGTAGTGTGGTGGATTTTCCACAGCCTGAGGGGCCTACCAAAATAAGAAACTCCTCATCTTTAATATCCAAATTAAAATCTTTCACCGCAATCTGGCCATTTTTAAATGATTTGCATACATTTACCAAAGATAAACTTGCCATATAAAACTGTTTCCTTTCTTATATCCTAGTTTCATTTTAGAGAACGGATGTAAAATGAAAAAGAATCATTTAGTAAAATAGACGTAAAAAAAGACCCTCTTTGGGTCGTCAGTTATATTTCAAACTGTCAACCCAAAGAGGGTCTTTCAAGGTTAAGCCTTATTCTGCTCTTTTAAACTTATAAATTATCTAATGCTTCTAACTCAACAGTCTTACCGTCTCTCCAGATTCTTTCCAAATCATAGAACAGGCGGTTCTCGCGATCGAATACGTGAATGATGATATCGCCGTAATCCATAAGGATCCAGTTAGCAGAACGATATCCCTCCATCTGCTTACATACAAATCCTTTTCTTCCAAGTTCGTTCTCCGCATTGTCAACCATGGCCTGAACCTGGCTGGAATTTGTACCGCTGGCAATAATAAAGTAATCTGCCATTACTGATACATTCTGAATATCGATGATTGTGATATCCTCACCTTTCTTATCAGACAACGCATTAAATGCGGTTTTTACCATTTCAACTGATTGATTCATTATAATTCTCCCTTCTTTACTTCATGGATCTTCTTATAATATTCGTATGCCTGTACAGACATGGAATCCACAAAATAGCCTTTACTCTCCAGATATTCCAGAGTGCCTTTTAGGATGAAATATATGCATTCATCCAAATCTATAAAAGCAACAGACCTTACGACAGGTAAATCTGTCGCCTTATCTCGTCTTGGTTCTATATAATCTGCGGTAAATACGATTTTTTCCAGCAAGGACATATTAGGTCTTCCAGTCGTATGCCAACGTATGGCATTAATGACTTCCGTATCCTTTATACCATATTTGTGCTCTGCAAGCCATGCACCGTATTTCGCATGAAGCACTACAGGTGCCTTCAATTCGTCTAAAGATAAGGGTATTTTCTGTTTTTCACATTTTTTAATGATATTTCCGTCACCGTAGTGTTTTGCACAATCATGAAGCAAACCAGCCAATTCAGATTTTTCCAAATCAGCATGATACCTCATTGCCAAAGCCGTGCATATAAAAGATACACTTAGGCTGTGTTCATATCTCTGGGGGGCAAGCTTTTCCTTCAAATCATTTCTAAGATTAAAGATCATCTCTTTCATGTTTCTATCTCCTGATACAGGCCATGATCTTTTATATACATCATAACCTCTTCTGGTACATATCTGTCAATGGATTCTCCCTTAGAAACCTTATCACGAAGCTCTGCAGAAGAGATATCCATCTCTTTGCAATGCAGCATCCGAATATCGGCACCATATTTCTGACTCAGATAATCAATCTGCTGGTCCAAAGAGCGGTTCTTATCTTCATAATCCCTTGGCGCAGCCAAGATGACCGCCTGTGTTAACACCAGCTCTGGTTCATACCATTTCTCAATCTCATATAGGGAGTCAGCCCCAACTATAAAATAATAGGTGTTTTCCGGAAAGTTCTCAACCAGCAGCCTTAAAGTTTGCGCTGTATAGGTGTTCCCTCTCCGTCTTACTTCAAAATCAGAACAAATAAACCCAGGATGATACTCTATAGCAGCAGCCGTCATCTCAAGGCGCAGTTTCGGGTCTGTCACCCCATGTTTTTTCTTGTGAGGCGGATGCCCTGATGGCATAAACCAGACTTCATTCAGACCGTATTCATGATATGCCTGCTCTCCAAGCATGAGATGTCCATTATGAATCGGATCAAAGGTTCCGCCCATAATCCCTATTTTCCCCATAAACTTCGACTCCCTGACCAGATCGTGATGCAGTTCTATTTTGGAAGTGATATTTTTCTCTTCGCTTCCTCTTTCGCCTGCTTGTAAAGAACCATACGTCTTCCAATTACCTGTACAATCTCTGAATGAGTTCGCTCAGAAAGTACCTGTGCAATGTTTGAACCGTCATCCATACAATTCTTTAATACTGTAATTTTAATTATCTCCCTAGCTTCCAACGCCTCTATCACTGCATTGGTAATCTCAGGAGTCAGGCCGGATTTTCCGATCTGGAAAATCGGATCTATATTCATCGCCAATCCCTTTAAATAGGATCTCTGCTTACTTGTCATAATATTCTCCTTGTTTACTTGTAATAGTCAAATTCTAGACCATACATACGGACAGTATCGCCCTCTTGTATCCCAGCTTTTTCAAGATCTTCCAATATTCCGTTGTCTTTTAAGAAATTCTGGAAGAAACGGAATCCTTTTTCTGTCTCTAAGTTGGTGTAACCCAGCATTTTATCAATTCTTGGGCCTTCTACTACATAAACCCCATCCTCTGTCACTTCTACAGAATAAGGAAGTACAACATCACGTAACCGATTTAAGTCGAATTCTTTTTCAAAAATAATTGGACTTAGGTTTACGGTCTTAAGGAGTTCATATATAGCATATAAAAGTTCTTTTACGCCATGGCCACTAACTGCTGATATGGGGTATACTTTTATTCCCTTAGGCTCAAATTCCGCCTTCAGTTTTGACACTGGATCTTCTCCATCATCAAATATCGCATCTGTTTTGTTCGCAGCGATAATCTGTGGACGCTCCAATAGTTCTGGATTATACGCTCCTAATTCCTTATTGATGGCATGAATATCTTCAATGGGATCTCTTCCTTCCGTAGAAGCAGCATCCACAACGTGAACCAAAACTCTGGTACGTTCAATATGGCGAAGGAAATCGTGTCCAAGACCAACTCCTTCTGAAGCACCTTCAATAAGTCCAGGAATATCAGCCATTACAAAACCATTTCCACCATCAAGATCTACCACCCCAAGGTGAGGATTTAAGGTTGTAAAATGATAATTAGCGATTTTTGGTTTTGCATTGCTGACTCTTGATAAAAGAGTGGACTTTCCAACGTTAGGAAAACCAACCAGACCTACATCTGCAATTACTTTAAGTTCAAGCTGAACCCAAAGCTCCTGAAAGGCCTGTCCAGGCTGTGCATACTTTGGTGCCTGCATGGTAGGAGTTGCAAAATGCATATTACCCTGACCACCTCTGCCACCCTTTAAGATTATTTCTCTGCGGTTTTCACCTGACATATCTGCAATGATTTTTCCAGATTCAAAGTCCTTAATTACAGTACCCTCTGGAACCTTAATTACTAAAGTTTCACCATCTTTTCCGTGACATCTGCGCTTACCACCAGCCTCACCGTCTTGGGCTGCATATTTATGGATGTGACGAAAATCTGTTAACGTGTTAAGGCCGTCATCCACCTCAAATATAATGTTACCGCCTCGGCCGCCATCACCACCATCAGGTCCTCCACATGGAACATAAAGTTCCCTCCGAAAACTGACATGGCCATCGCCACCTTTACCGGATCTAATATAAATTTTTGCTCTATCAGCAAACATTTATTCACCTGTTCCCTTTCTCAACAATTTAAGTTCTACCAACTTCTTAAGATAGTAAGACTCAAACTGAAATTAACATTAAACTAAGGAAGTATTTCTTCTTCCCAGATACTGTCTTTCTCTTCTAAAAGACAGAAAATACAGATAAATAAAGCATTATCTGTATCGCAAAAAACGGCTCCATACGTCAATGTATGAAGCCGGTCCAATTATTCAATAATTGCTTTTGGATAAACAGAAACCTGCTTTTTGTCTCTGCCTTTTCTCTCAAATCTAACAACACCATTCACTAAAGCGAATAATGTATCATCACCGCCGCGGCCTACATTATTGCCTGGGTGGATATGAGTTCCACGCTGTCTGTAAAGAATATTGCCTGCTAATACGAACTGACCATCAGCTCTCTTGGCACCTAATCTTTTAGACTCAGAATCTCTGCCGTTCTTGGTAGAACCAACACCCTTTTTATGAGCGAACAATTGAAGGTTCATCTTTAACATAATTTACACCTCCTTAAAACTTATTTTAATATATGGTTCTCCATATTCCTCCTCAATATCCTGTAATCCGAATATGAGCGAATTCATAAGGAGTTGTGATTGCGAACTGACATCCGAGGTAAAACGAAATTGAAAAGTACCAGACTCTTCTTCCTGATCTACTTCAAAAGAATCCTCTGTAAATTGCTCTACACTGTTAGACATATTAATTGTAAGAGCCGATGCTGCAGCACAGACAAGATCTTGTCCCTCCTGAGGATCGTCCTTCAAACCTGCATGTCCTACCATCTGGATTCCGGTATAATGCTGTTTCGAATCAACAAATACGGTTACACTTATCATAATTAAGCGTTGATCTTTTCGATCTTAACCTGTGTATAAGTTTGTCTGTGACCATTTTTCTTATGGTATCCAGTTTTTCTCTTATACTTGTAAACAATAATCTTCTTAGCTTTGCCTTCCTTCACAACTGTACCTGTTACGGTAGCACCTGCTACGGTTGGGCAGCCAACGGATAACTCACCATTGTTTACAACAAGAACCTGTTCAAATGTGACAGCTTCACCAGCGTCAACACTAAGTTTTTCTACTTTAATGATATCGCCTTCCGCTACTTTGTACTGCTTTCCACCTGTTGCAATAATCGCGTACATATGGCACCTCCTATTATCATTACTCGCCAATTATGGTGTTCCGTGAAACACGGAAGCTTTTCAACCTCATTGTGCGGCATACTTACTTAATATAGCATTCTATGACACTTCTGTCAATAATTTTTCACTACTTTTCCAATTTTTATCATTGATATTTAAATATATATCTCTTTTCTTAAGGAAAAATGCCTAGACCTTGTCTTTCCAATGAACCCTTAGTATAATGAATGTGTTTTAAATATCTTTAAGGAGCTTTGTAATGAAAACGGATAAGTACAATCACATCTTTCTACGCTGTTGCTATGGTTATGCAGTCAGTGGGATGGCAGTTCTTGTAATTGGAGCCATTTTGCCATCCATTATTGCAGAAGCAGGAATCAGTTTCCTTGCTGCTGGAAGCCTTTTGTCTGGAATGGCAATCGGTAATTTAAGCGCCAGTTTTTTGTTTCCGGTCGCAGTATCCAGGCTTGGTAAAAAACGGGCCATTTTTTTAATCACACTCTTTGCACCAATTTGCCTCTTTATATTAAGTCTTCTACCGCCATTTCCAATTATGTACGGTGTTATGTTGATTTATGGTTTGGTTCGAGGCAGTATCACCATATTAAATAATTCTGCAGTCAATGATATATACGGTGGAAAAGCCACAAGTAAATTGAACTTACTTCATTGCTCTTTCGCTGTCGGTGCGTTTCTGGCACCGTTTATCACTGCTATTTTTATGAAGCTAGGTTTTAACTGGAGATCGGTTCTTTACCTAATTCTCTTTTTAACGGCAGCAACTGCAGTCCTTTATGGAACCATGGATGAATCCTTACTAAATGAGAGTTCTGTTAATAAAATCAAAGGGAAGAGTAAAAATGATTCTCAAGATAAATCCTTCTTAAAATCATATTCTTTCTACGGAATTGCATTTATTTTGTTTTTTTATCTGGGACTAGAAAATTGCATTAACGGTTGGTTTGTTACGTATCTGCAAAATACTGGCGTCATGAGCACTACTTATGCCACAGCCCTTGTTTCCTTTACCTGGCTTGTTATTATGTCTGGACGATTGATCTGTGCAGCACTTTCAAAAAGACTTGATAAAAGTACTATTATATTAATTCTATCATTGGGAAGTGCTGCCTGTTTCTTTTTGCTCATATCAACAAAAAGTCTTCCACTTATAACTGCCGCATTGCTGGGCCTTGGATTCTTTCTATCTGGAATTTATCCCACCTGTATAGCCAATGCCGGTCCTATGATTAAGGGTTCTACGATTGGAATGGCTGTGCTTACTGCGATCTCTGCTATGGGGGGAATCATTACACCTCAGATTATCGGAGGCATCGCAGATCGTATTGGAATTGTGGCTTCCATCGGAGCTTTATACGTAAACGTATTCTTCGTGATATTGCTTTCTATTATTAATTATGTAAATAACCACAAAAAGAATCAACTGTCCGAATAACAAAAAACGAGAATAAGCCGGTATCATGCCGCTTATCCTCGTTTTTTTATACTAGTTGTGCCACCTGTTCGTGAAGAGGTCTTCGAATCTTTTTTCTTGTAACCTCTACCAGATTCAGCTTGGTTATCTCAACGACTGTAGTTTTTACTGGATCCTTTGAAAAAATCTCCGTTAAACGGTCAACCAGCTTCAACCGATCTTCTTCTAGCTCCATATCAATAAAATCAATAATAATAATTCCTGATAGATTTCTAAGCCTGAGCTGATGACCGATTTCCTCAGCTGATTCTAAGTTAATCTTCATAATCGTATCACGTTGCGTCTTTTTACCGGTATATTTGCCAGTGTTGACATCAATGACGGTAAGTGCTTCTGTAGGCTCGATTACCAGATATCCCCCTGATTTTAACCAGACCCTTTTCCCCAGGGCTTCATCCATAAACTTCTCAATTCGATATAGTTTATAAAGAGGAAGCATTGGGTCTTCATATTTAACTAAAAGGGAAGCATCTTCCGGCTGATTCTCAATCAAATAATTATTTAAGGCATCATAAATATCAACCTCATCTGTAATCACAGCTTCAAGTGAAGACTTAAGACTGTCTCTTATCCCAGAAAGATAGGAGGGAGCGCCGCTGTATAAAAGACTATAGCTGGTTCTAAACTTAGCGTCCTCAATCAGCTTTTTCAAACCAGTTTGAAGGCTTTGAAGTTCACTCTTAAGTTCATCTTCAAGAACTTCATAAGCGTTGGTCCTGACAATGATTCCAAAGTCTTCTCCTTTTATGGCTTCAAGGTAAGACCTCATCTTAAGCTTCCAAGCTTGATCTGTTATTTTAGAAGAGAAACCAATCTGCTTTTTACCAGTTGTAAGAACAAAATAACGTCCAGTCAAGTTGATGTTTCCTGTTAGAACTGGAGCCTTTGATTTAACGGCGTCTCGCTCAACCTGAACAATAACATCATCTCCCTGCTTAAGCTTACCATCCCATGGCCGACCATCTGCATAATGAACCATTCCATCATTTAGAGATAAATAGCCCATCTGCCCCTTCCCAATATCGACAAAGGCTGAGTTAATATTCTTTACAATCTTATTCACTTTTCCAATATAGACATTGCCTATGACAAAGCCTTGTTGTTCTGGTTCAATATTAATTTGAATTACTTCCTTACCAGAATGAAGGAGGGTTACAATCCCTCCATTCCATCTGGTTATAATAAGCTTACTCACAAGATTCTCCTATTAGGCCGAGAGGAACTAAATTCCTGTTTTCCTCATCTCCTGTGTTTCCATAAACTTCTTCTCTTTGAATATGAAAGGCGAATTCAGGCAAAGTAAGACCAAGAAACTGATAATAAGCTTCCATCACCAATTCAGGCTTAAGATTATCTGCGCTACCAGAAGACACTTTCATAAAGATACGTTCATTCTCAGCGGAAAGTTCGTAAATACCGGATTTAATATCCACTTCCTTTTCACCTTTTTTTGTTTTCTTTATGATAAGGATCTCTGGTTGTTTCATGAAATCAGCTAAGCCTGTGAAAAAACGTTCTAAGTCAGACGGCTCTTTGCCTTCCCGTAATGTTAAGGTGTAATCAGCTGCAGCGACTAGAGACATGGCATTTTTAGCACGCTCATCTAAGACACGACAATCCGTAGCCATAATGCCTTCTACCATGACCGCATTAAGCCTATCCATCAAGGTTTTTGTGTCTATCATTGAATTTACTTCAATGTCCATATATTCCCCGTTGCTGGTGAGCCCCACGCCTAGAGGCGCTGCAAAGGACATGACCTGGTGGGGACTAAAGCCCTCGCTGTATTTAATATCTATCTCTGCTCTTCGTATTGCTTTTTGGAAATAACGCATGATATCCAAATGACCAATAAATTTCACAGGCCCATGCTTGTAAAATTTAATTCTTACCTTCATAGCAAATTCCTCCTTTAAAACTCATAGCCCCACAACCAGTACAATGCTGGCGGCAGTTAGGAGTTATTTTTTCGCTGACGGCATTTTGCCATTCTCGTTTTAAGAACTCTTTGGTTACTCCTGAATGAATGAAATCCCATGGGAACACTTCATCAAGATCTCGTTCTCTTATGGTGTAAAAATCCGGATCAATACCGCAGGTTTCAAAAGCGTTCATCCAGAGTTCATTTTTAAAGTGCTCTGACCAAGAATCGTAAATAGCACCATTTTTATAGACCTCTTCAATAAGAGCCGATATTTTTCGATCGCCTCTTGCTAAAACGCCTTCTAGGACAGTCAGATCTGCCTCATGATAATTGTATTTAAGACTCTTTTTATTTAACATGGTACGGAACTTGTCCTTAACAATATAAGCTCTCTCTAAAAATTCTTCCCTTGTGCACATTCTTGCCCATTGGAATGGTGTAAATGGCTTTGGTACAAAGAAAGAAGAACTAGCAACGATCTGCACTTTTCCGTTTCTCTGATCCTTTGGAATTTCGTAATATGCTTCTGCAACCTTTTCGGATAGCTCAGCAATGCCTTCCATATCTTCCACGGTTTCCGTAGGCAGACCCAGCATAAAATAAAGCTTTACACGGTTCCAACCTCCATTGAATGCTTCACTGGCTCCCTTTAAGATCGTTTCCTCTGTCAAGCCTTTGTTAATAACATCACGAAGTCGCTGGGACCCTGCCTCTGGTGCAAAGGTCAAGCTGCTTTTTTTAATATCCTGAACCTTGCTCATAACATCCAGGGAAAATGCATCGATACGAAGGGATGGAAGTGAAATATTCACGCCCTTTCCCTTAAATTCTTCAATCAGGAAATTGACAATCCCTTCTAATTGGGAATAATCACTTGAACTTAATGAACTTAAGGAAATCTCTTCATGACCGGTGCTTTTTAATAACTTATAAGCGTAATCTTTTAAATATTCAAGGCTATGTTCCCTGCAAGGACGGTATACATTACCAGCCTGGCAAAAACGGCAACCTCTAATACAACCTCTTTGTAACTCCAAAACCACTCGGTCTTGGGTAGCCTTAATAAACGGAACGATTGGATTATCAATGAAAAAAGCATCATCCATGTTGTTCACAACCTGCTTGGTTACTTTTTCCTTTGCATGAGAGTTGTTAGGCTTCATGCACTCAACAGTACCGTCTTCTTTATAGGTTACGTCATAAAAAGCTGGAACATAAATTCCATCTATTCCTGCAGCCATCTGAAGGAAATCCCTACGGCTTCCACCATTCTTCTTATTCTCTTTATAACGGTCCATTAATTCAAAATAAACCGTCTCGCCTTCCCCAATATAAAACAGATCAAAAAATGCTGCAAGAGGTTCCGGGTTATAGGCACATGGACCGCCGCCAATCAATATGGGGTCATCTTCTGCCCTGTCTTCAGTATGAAATGGGATCTTACCTAAATCTAATATCTGCAATATGTTGGTATAACACATCTCGTACTGCAGGGTAATTCCTATAAAATCAAATTCCTTAATAGGATCCTGTGATTCCAACGCAAAAAGAGGGATGTTTTCCTCCCTCATAATCTTGTCCAAATCTGTCCATGGGGAATAGATGCGTTCGCAGTAAATATCATCTCTCCGGTTAAACATATCGTATAAAATCTGCATTCCCAGATGGGACATACCAATCTCGTATACGTCAGGGAAGCACATGGCAAAACGAATATCCACTAATTTGGGATCTTTCTTAGCCATGTTTACCTCACCACCGATGTAGCGGGCGGGTTTATCAATTTGTAATAATATCTCATCACTTAATGCTAGTTTTCTCATGCCTATTCCTTTTTTACATGTGAATCAATCACACTTTATAATTAATGCAACGGTTATATTGGGAATAATGGGATTATAACCTATTATTCCATCTTACATTGCATAATTATAAAATATTTTAAAGGATTAAGCAACACTATTTGACAAAATGCCAGGAAAGGGGATTAATTCATTTGTAGATGGAAATCCAAAGTCCCGTCTTCTTTTTCAGAAGCAAATCCTTCTACTCCAAATACTTGGCATACTCTATCTTTTTGAAGCACCTCTGATGGACTGCCGTTATACACGGCTTTTCCTTGCTTCATTAAATAGAGAGAGTCGCAATAATGCGCCGCCAATCGAAGATCGTGTAAGACGATAAGAATTGTCTTTTTGCTCTTTCTTAAGATATCCAAAATAAACAACTGGTGTTTGATATCCAGATGATTGGTGGGTTCGTCAAGGATAATGGTATCAACGCCCTGGGCAAATGCTCGAGCAATGAAAACCATCTTTCGCTCACCACCAGACAAGCTTTGAATATTCCTGTCTTTTAGGTGGGTTATCTCAAGCTGTTCCAGAGAATTCATTACAATCTCTTTTTCCGATTTCTTATTAGTTTTCCCCCGAATATGAGCGGCCATGGATACGATTTCATAAGTGGTAAAATCAAATACGCAATCGCTTTCCTGCCCTACATACCCATAAAGCTGAGCTAGCTTCTTATTACTAAAGCCAGCAAGAGAGGCACCATCTAATAAGATTTCTCCAGCTTCCATGGGGTAGATGCCAAGGGTTGTTTTTAAAAGAGTGGACTTTCCGCAGCCATTTGGACCTATAATTCCTGTCATTTTACCGCTTTCCGCTGTTAGGTTCACTTCATGAAGAATTTTCTTTCCACCTGCAGCCACACATATATCGCGAAACTCTATTTTCATAATTCTCCTACTTTTCCATTCTCAACCGTTTTACCCTCTGTAATTTTTCCGTATCATTAGAAGCAGGAAAAATGGTGCGCCAACAAAAGCCGTAATGATTCCAATTGGAAGTTCTGCCGCACGAAACGCACTGCGAGCCAGGCTGTCCGCCCACATGAGATAAATGGCTCCTGACAGTGCACTAAGGGGTATTATAAATTTATTGTTACTGGAACGAAGGAGCAACCGGGCTACATGAGGAACCACCAGACCAACAAATCCAATTATGCCAGTAACGGAAACCAGGGAGGCCACAATGATGGAACATATGATAAACATACCTGCCCGAAAGTGTTTTACCGATAGACCAAGAGCGGCGGCATCTTCATCCCCCATCATCATAAGATTTAATTTTCCTGACTGGGAGACACAAACTATAAGGCCAAGACACACACCAAAAGCTGGAACCGTAATGGTTGACCACTGGGCCGCAGCAAGACTTCCCATCTGCCAGTTATAAACGGCTGCAATACTCTCAGAGCTTTTTGCAATAAAAATAAGGAAACCTGTGACAGCACTCATAACTGCATTCATTGCGGTTCCAGAAAGCAATAAAGTCACGGGATGAAGCTTACCGCCTCCTGCGAATCTCGCCATGAAATAAACAAGAAAAGAAGAGATCAGTGCACCGATCATTGCCATTATTGTAGTTTGGTACTGTCCACTAAAAAACGGAATCGGAAGAAGCAGCGCGCAGGCTGCTCCCGATGATGCTCCTGAGGAAATTCCAAGTATGTATGGATCTGCGATTGGATTTAGAACCAACGCTTGCATAACTGCCCCGCATAATCCAAGGCCTGCACCGCATAATATGCCAAACAATACTCTGGGCAGCCGTATATTCCAGATGATCTGATAATCTGCTCTGGCCCAAGAGCCTTCCTTTAATCCCATTCCTCCGTGAAAAATCTGGTCACTTAAAATCCCATAAACAACAGACAAGGAAATATCTGTAGAGCCTTTGGATATAACCAATAGCAAGGAGGCAAACAAAGCTAAAATCAAGATAGGAAATAAAAATATTCCTCTTAGATTTTTTCCATTATCTTGTCTCATTTTTTAAATTGCTCCGGATAGAAAAATTCTGCAAAGCTTCTGCATGCACTGGTTGCACGAACATCTTGCATAACGGTTACTAGTGGCACCGTTAAATATGCCTTATTTTTTACGGCTGTTACATCAGCAAGTGCAGGGTTATTGTTAATAAAATCCATCTTTTCTTCCATGGTTTGCTGACCATAATCATTAAAGATTATAACATCAGGATTCGTCTTTACAATTGTTTCTACACTTGTGTTAAACCAACGAGATTCAGCCATATTTCTGGTACAGTTGATTCCACCTGCCAGCTCAATCAGATTACTTTGTAATCCAGCTGATGTGGTATAGATTTCATTGCCTTTAAAGGTATCCATAACGAAAACTTTTACTTTGTCTGTTTCATCTATTCCTGATACCGCAGTCTGTATATCAGAGATTTCTTGTTTCATTTGATCAATCAATGAAGAGGCTCGATCTTCCACTTTAAATATCCTGCCAAGATTTTCTATGTCAGTGTAGACATTTTCAATCGTTTCATCCTTAACAAGAGTGCCTGTTATGGTATAACTGTTAATACCTTTATTGCCAAACATTTCATAGCTTCCCCACTTGCTTTCCTGGAAGGAGCTGATTTGTCCTATGACTAGGTCTGTTTCCAAAGCTACTGCATTTTCATGAGATACCTCAATCTCAGGTATAGATGCAAACTCATCTGCCAATTCTGCCAAAGGAGTTTCTGCTTTACTGGCAGGTACACTCTTACCAGCAATATAATCTTTTAGCCCAAGCATAACCATATTTTCTGCACTGTATAAATTACAGCAAAGCACCTTCTGGGGCATGGAGGTAAACGTAATGGTTCTGTCACCATTTTGTATCACCACCTCACCATACGCTTCTGATTTTTGACCTGCCAATTCCTGACTTTTTGTTTCCGCCAAAGTTGTTGTAGCTTCTGTGGATTTTGCTCCAGATTGGCCTGCAGGGGAACAGCCTGTTACAGTAATAACTATGGCCACCGCCAGTGCAATCAAACTTTTTTTCATCTTTTGTTTCCTCGATCTCTCTATTGTTTTGTGAATTCAAAATTCCCACATAGATTAGCTATGATCCCTCACAGGAGAAAAATTCATGGATTCATGGCGCTCTGTGTTACAAAAGAAAAACCCCTGGTATCTGCCTTTGCACGCAAATACTAGGGGTATTAATCCAATGGAACAACAAACCGCTATCAGGTACACCAAATATGCCCTGCCTAAAACTGACACGATTCATATAAAATACTGTTCCCTTCGTCATCCGCGAGGAAATCACAATAAAAATACGGCAGTTCTTCTGACTTAAGCGTTCTGACTTTTTCATCAGAGGTTTTTTTACCTTCCCAAGATCACTCTCAGTGGCTGAAATCTTTCACAAAAAACCAACGCTATCACAGCAGCGGGACTATGCAGGAATTTCACCTGACTTCTCTTTTCATTGGCACATGGCCAAACCGTATTTCTTTCTATGTAATTTAAAATTCAAAGGTATCGTATCTTACTTAGACCATAAAGTCAAGAGATTCTAATACTTTCCATAGGTCTCGTCATTGCCGGTTGAGACATAACTCTCATGTTCTGGAATGTAGTGACGTTCACTTGACGCCAGATTATTGACATTATTAGAATCCGATAACAGATTAAATTTGGTAAGTTCTCCACGGAGAATTTGTGCCTGTGCCGTCAGTTCCTCACTGGAGGCAGAGCTTTCTTCTGCTGTTGCAGCATTGGTTTGAATTACAGAAGATACCTGGGATAATCCCTGATTAATCTGAATGATAGCATCGGTCTGATCCTGAGAATCGGCTTCGATTTCTTTAATTGCTTCATCCACCATAGCCGCCTTTTCTGCAACATCATTTAGAAGTACCAGAGTCTGACTTGCTATTTTTTCGCCTTCTGAAACCTTTGCATTTGACTTCTGAATCAGTTCTGCTGTCTGCTTTGAAGCCTCAGCCGATTTGGCAGCTAAGTTCCTTACTTCATCAGCAACTACGGCAAAGCCTTTTCCTGCTTCACCTGCCCTGGCAGCTTCTACCGCTGCATTAAGAGCAAGGATATTAGTCTGGAATGCAATGTCTTCCACCAGCTTGGTGACCTTAGAGATTTCTTCGGAAGACTGGCTGATTTCTTTCATTGCAGCATTCAGGTTTCTCATATGATCGTTACTTTCATAAACACCCGCTCCTGCCAAAGCCACATATTCCGTAGCTTTACGTACAGAAACTGTATTTTTCTCCGCTTTCTCCGTTACGCTCTGGATTGCAGCGGTTAATTCCTCCACAGTAGCGGCCTGCTCCGTAGCTCCTGATGCAAGTGCCTGAGATGCATCCGCAACTTGACCTGCGCCAGAATTAACCTGATCCGCAGATGTCTGTATTATGAGCATCGTAGAATTTAAGGCAGCTGTCGTTTTAAGAAGGGATTGCTTAATGACTGCGAAATCTCCTATATAGTCAAGATCAACTGTAAGACACATATCCCCTTTTGAAAGGCGGGTCAATTTATCAATGATATCTTCGATGTATGTAACAAGTCTGGTATTGGTTTCCCGGATGTTTACCGCCATCCGTCCCAGCTCATCATTGCTTTCATAATGAATCTGCTTATGTAGGTTACCTTTTGCCATCTCCTTGTACACCTCTTCTATCTCTGTAACAGGAATCAAGATGGCACGGACAAGGATGTTGATAACTGCAATGGTTGCTGCTATGGCACTGACTAAAACAATGGCAAGTACAATCCATGCATTGGATACTATGTTTTTAGCTGTCTGTTTCTGCAACGCTTCTTTTTGATTGCCGACCACATTCATATCATCCATGATTTTAGCTATTTTATTAAAGGTAGGAACAAATTCATTCTGGAATACATCATAGGCAGCTTTTCCGTCTTTTTTAGATGGATCTTTGATGATATCAATGATCTTTGCACGTGCTGCTTCCGCCTCGGTTACATGCTGCATAATCTGTGCGATGTTCTCATCGTTTGCCTTACTGCGCTGGTGGGAAGCAAAAAAGTCCATATTGCTTTTAAATCCTTCCACACTCTGATTGGACAAATCCAAAGAAACCTGATAGTCCTTTCCACCAGTCTTGTCCAAGATAGCCATCATGAGATAGCGCTGAACTGAATACATATCTACCTGTGCAGCCAAATTGTGACTGGTTAGTGGATATGTGTATCTTGAATACAGATCCACCTGATTCCCAATGCTGGATATACTTTTAGCTGAGGTGCCAAGAGAGATAATCAGTATCGCAAATACAATACCAAATCCCACGGTCAGCTTCCATTTCACAGGTAACCTTTTTAAAAATACCTTTGTAGCCTTTTTTTCATTCATTATGATACCTCCCATTTGTACTTTATAATGTAACCGTCTCTTCCTTGCGCAATAACAACTGGGATCCTGTCAACTTTTCAGGTGCTTCCTACTCATTGTCTTTAGTAAAAAAGTAAACGATTTACTTTTATATTCTAAAAGTAAATTTAATTTTTGTTGTTCCAAATTTCACATTTTATATCTTCAATCATAATAAAAGAGTACGTATGACCATTGGAGCCGCAGTTAAAAACCAAACGCTATAAAGCTCAGGGTTACGAACAAGACTCTTTGATAGTTCATTGATATCCGTCCATTTTACATCCATGATTTCCTCAGGATTTGGGGAAACCTCTCCCTTATATTCGCCGAGAAACACGTGGTCATATTCGTACTCAAAGAGTGTTGAATCAAATTGGTGAAAGTAAACAAACTCACTTATCTCATCACATTGACAAACAGCTCCTAACTCTTCATAAAGGCGTCTTGAAACTGCAAGATTAAGTGATTCTCCATACCGGGGATGAGAGCAGCAAGCATTGGCCCATAACCCGCCGGAATGATACTTATTTCTGGCACGTTGCTGGAGCAGCAGCTTCCCATCCCGATATAAGAATACGGAAAATGCTCTGTGAAGCAGACCTCTCTGGTGACAAATTTCTTTTGACGCCTTACCGATCGTCCTATCTAGAACATCAACACATATCAATTCATCCATTATGACTCCAATCCATTTAACACAGATATTTTTTAAGAATAACATCTACTGCAGCATCTACATTATTACAAATAAGTTCAATATCCTCAGCCGTGGCATTCTCAATATGAATTCCAAGGCTGACGGATACTGGCTCCCCAGATGCATTGCAGACTTTTTTTGCGATTTTCTGTGCAAGCTCCGCGTCCTTATGCCCGGGTACAGTGATGGTCCATAAATCACAGCTTGATAACGTTTTGCCGTGAATCTCAATTCCTGGGGAGGCCAGTGCCACCCCTCCAAGATGGGGCTTATCTCCCCCTCTGACAAACATCGCAAGTCCTGATCCATTCGTATCATGAATGCTGATGTTAACAATGTATTTACCATTACCATAGGTTTCCGTTTTCATAGCCACACAGCCTTTCTTCTAACAATGGATTTTTAATCTTATGAAGGGTTCAATTGACACCGTTCCAAGGGATAAAGCTCTTATGGTCAATTCCAAACTGCATCAACGTTTTTCCTACTACATGATTGATCTGATCATCAAGAGATTGCGGGTTATTATAGAAAGTCAGCATTGGTGGAATAATCGTACACCCTAGATCTGCCGCCTCATGCATATTGCGTAAATGCAATTTACTTAAAGGCATCTCCCTGGTACAAAGTATAACCTTTCTATTCTCCTTGATACAGACATCTGCAGCACGAATCAACAGATTGTCCGTATACCCACTTACAATACCTGCCAGAGTCTTCATACTGCACGGCATAATGATCATACCGTCTGTTTTATAGGATCCGCTTGAAATTGAGGCCGCAAGGTTATGTACATCATAATATTTGTCTGCATTGTCCAGCAGAAGCTGGAACGGCAAATTTGTTTCCAGCTCCCAATTTAATTTTGCATAATCCGATACCACAAGATGCGTCTCGCAGCCCTCAATTTCTTTTAGGGCCTTAAGCAGATAGTAACTCATAATGACACCCGTAGCACCAGATACTCCGATAATGATTCGCATATTACAACCCCATTCCTAATTTTTTCTTATACAAGGCCAAGAACTGTAAACCACATTACCGCAAAAATCACCGTAAGAAACACAGGTATCAATAGAGGAACGCCCATTTTCATTACCTCTTTTTGGGTATACATTCCGTTCTCTTCTCCTTGTCCCACTAAAATATTCAAATGGTGGAACGGCATAATATAGTGGGTATAAACCACCAGATAAATAATGGCTGCAATTACAAAGGGATCGATTCCCAGTGCATTGGTGCAAACAAGGATTGCAGGGACTGCCACTCCCATTGCAGCAATAACCGAGCCGATAAACATGTGAATAACAATTGCAATCGCACCGATAAATACAGCTAATACAAATATATTTTCCGGCAATTGATCGGGTAACAGAGTAACAGCGAGCCAATCGTTAAGTCCTGTTGCCGCCCCTACCTTACCTATGGCCATTGCTGCTGTTAAAAATACCAGCACATGAACCGGGATATCTCCCCACTCTTTAGGAGTCAAAACATTTCCGATTACCGGAAGAGATAGACACATGGCAACTGCCAAAGTAACCCAGCCAATATCTAATCCTGTGACACCATTGGTAACCCATAAGACAATCGCAATGATTATCCATACCAGAGTCCGTATCTCCTTTTCACTAATCTTACCAAGATCAGACTGGGCTTTACGCACCTCTTCAAAGTCCATGTTCACTTCTTTCGTTGGTTTAAACAGGACTAGAATAAGGAAAAGGTTCATCAGACTTAAAAATACCGCAGGCGGTCCAATGGTCACAAGCCAGCTTACAAAGTTAATATTACCTGAAGTGGAATAACTTACGACCAATGGATTGATAATAGAATCACCGGTCATAAAGATCAAAGACACGGGTACAGAAGCCGCAAATACGGTAAATCCTATTTTTACAGCATCTTCTTTTGGCATCTTTGACGCCTTAATGATAACCGTCATGACTGACATAATGAGGAACGCTCTGGACCATGGATTGGGAATCAGCAGTGATAGAATTAAAGTCAATACAAAGATTCCAACAATAATACTCTTCCATGATCTTACAAATTTCATTATATACATATAAGAAATACGTTCCCCTAGACCCGATCGCTTTACAGCACTGGCAATCATATAAGCACCGATGACCAGCCATAGGGTCGAGCCTGTCCAGCTTGCAAAAATAATCTTTGTATCTGCAAGTTTAAGCAGGCACAAACAAACAATGTAGAAGCCACCAACATATCCGGACTGAGCCACCTGTGTGGCCCACCAGACAACTGTCATTAATGTCAATCCAAGAAATATATGCCCTTCCCGTGCCAATCCATCTAAGGGCAGGAATAAAACAATCATCAACACTAGGATTCCGCTGAAAAAACCTATTATCTGTTTATTGTATTTCACCGAAAGCACTCCTTTCTATTGTAAGGCTTTACATCCAGTTCTTTTGTCACCTTTATTTATCAAGAGGTGGAATCGGTGGAATCATAGGAAGACGATCAATCTGTTCTTTCGTCAATTTAAATTTCTCGTGGACATTTGGAGTTTCTGTGGATCGCCAGGAATAAAAGCAATCCATGCATTCATAAACTTCCCACACATTGCCTACAGGAGAAGTTGCGATTACTTCAATTTTGTTACCATCACAGCGCGGACATTTCATACTTCATTGCTCCTTTCAAGATAAGCTTAAATCTTTGCCAACAGTTCACGTATCAGTATCTCATACTTTTCATAACCAACAGGTGGTTCAAGAAGTTCGACTTCACGAGGATTTGGCTCTGGATCCTTTGGTGTTGTAGCATCGATAATGAGCTTTGAATGCATACCTGCCGGATAGGAGGAAGGGTCAAGAGGCATTCCAGGACAGTTTGGAATAACTACAACATCCTTATCTGGACGTACACGGGTAGTTAAAGCCCACATTACCTGTGGCAGATTAAAGGGATCCACAAATTCATCAACAATAATGATAATCTTACTGTAAGACCCTCCGTGTGGAGTGGAAAGCAAACGGAAAGCAACCTCCTTACCAAAACCACCAAATCGGATTTTCGTGGATATAATACAACCAATTCCATGCGTATACATCGCGTTCACTGCCTGAACCTCAGGGAAATCACGTTTAATCTGCTGATAAAGAGGTACTGAGGTATTCAGCGCCATAAGATAGTCGATCTCTGTCCATGGTATGCCTAAATATAGATTTTCAAAAATGGGATTCGTTCTGTGAGTTACACGGGTAATGGTTATGACGCACTGACGGCGAGAACCAGAATAAGAACCTGGGAATTCTCCAAAAGGGCCTTCAACTTCCCGAACGCGGGGTTCTATATATCCTTCTAATACCACCTCAGATCCAGCTGGTACATAGAGATTATCATAAAGATCGGATTTTACAATCTGGGTAGGAACACCATCTTGAAGTGCGCCTACAAATTCGTACTCGTTTTGCGTATACATAACAGGAGTGGAGGCCATATAGGTTACCAAAGGACTGTTGCCTACGGTAATACAAATAGGAACGCTTTCGTTCTTACGTTCCGCAGCCTCAAGTTGTATAGCAATATCATGAAACGCCAGAGCCTGAATCCCAACTCGATTCTTACCCTTAACCTGAATTCGGTATGTACCAACATTTAGCTTATCAAAATTATCTGGCTCGTCTGGATCGGCCGTAATTATGGAAGCTTTTGAAAGGAAGAAACCGCTGTCTTGTTCATTAATCCGATATAGCGGAAGTATCTCAAACAGATTGATATCATCCGGATTATCAATGGTATTTTCCTTACAGGGAGCATCTTCTCGGTTAAGAATCTCTGGCTTTACTGGAAATTTGTCCCATCTCCGATTAATCTCATGAAATTGTTCTTTAGTTGTTGCTGTCTTAGGCATACCAAGCATTAACGCATGGTTGGCCCAGGATCCATGAACATTGGTTACAACGCTGTAAGGATATCCCTTGACTTTTTCAAAAAATACTGCGGGAGCATTTTCAATATTAGCCGCAGCTCTTCCTGCGGCCGCAATGTCAGGTTCCGGATTTACTTCTTCCTTAATACGTACCAACTGTCCGTTCTCCTCCAAAGTGGAAAGAAAACTTCGCAAATCCTGATAAACTTTTGCCATAACTCATCCTCCTAATCTTCAGTAAACTGTTTACGGTTTCCAAGTGTTTTACCACCAGCTTCTTCGATTATAGCACTCAAGGGTTTCGTGGCAATTCGAAAACAAATGCTAGCATATTCCAAAACAGAAATGAGTAATCAGATTTTTATCCTTAGATTTGTAGGAACCAACAACAAAATAAGGTTTATACAAAGAATAATAGATGAATTGTACTGAATTACGTGTATTTATTTGTTACTGTTTGTCGTTTTATGACTTATGCGTCTATTCTAAAATGTCACTACAAATTAGCAAAATTGTATTTTCCTTCTGGTCATTCTGTATTATAATATCATCAATGACAAAATGTCTTATAAAATGACAATTTTTCATCATTATATAACTACAAAAGCTGTTTCATGAACTTTATGAAACAAAAAGGGGGGCACCAATCATGATCAGATGGATCGACGATTTTTTGGCATTAGCGGAGCATAAAAATTTTTCTTCGGCTGCCGATAGTATTTACATCTCACAGTCAGCGTTATCAAAGCATATTAAAGCGATCGAAAATGAACTTGGTGTAGTATTGTTTATAAGAAGCAACACAAAGGCAGAACTAACAGAAGCTGGAAAAATATATCTGGAATATGCTTTAAATATTCGAAATTTTTCCCACGAATTAAGATTCAAATTAAACAAATTTGGAATTTCTCCATGTATTTATCGGTTGTCCGTCGGGACGATTCCATGCTTAGCAGAAAGTGGTGTTATGGAGTCGCTTTTGGAATTTCAAGAAGCTTACACCAACTATTCCATTCAAATAAGCGAAAATGATCAAAGTACTTTAATAAAACAGCTCATGCAAAAAGAAATTGATGCCGCTATATGCCGTATCGATTTTTTACCTGAAAAAGGTTACGAGATTGTACCTCTGGTGGAAGATGAAATGGTCCTAGTCTGTAATAAAGATACGTTTCCCTTTGAGCAGGGAAGCGAAATAGATCTAGCGGGATTTAAACTGGATAATGTATACACGATTGCCAGGAGTTCAGATATATTCCGATTAACCAGAATGCAATTAGATGAGATTGGATATAAAAAAGAGATTGCTAGTACGGTTCCAAGGCACATGATGTTATTTCCCATCTTGATACAAAAAGGGGGTTGTGCTATACTGCCAAAACAGCTTGCCCATTCCCATATGTACCCTCAACTTACATACTACAGAATACGAAATGCAGTTAAAACACATATTGGCATAGTAAAACTATCTGCCGACGATGATAATCCTCAGTTATATGAAAAAACAAACGTATTGCTGGATTTTTTTAAACAGACGAAAAAAGCGAAAATAGAATGTAATTCTTCCTCGCCCTCAGATTGAGCAAAGAGTGAAGAAGGGTTAATTTCAGTGACACAAAAATACACGTTGCAAATACAAAAAAACCTTGATTTTCTCAAAATAAGAAATCAAGGTTTTTGTATACTTAAGTATTTTTAACAATTATGCACTCTACAACATCTGCAGCGTGTTCACAAGTGTCACAACATTTTTCTAATTGTCGGTATACTTCTGACCAGGCAATGACTTCAAGAGGATCGCCGCCATTTGTATACAAGCTGCGGAATGCCTGAATATATAAATCATCTCCAAGTTCTTCCAAATGGTTAATCTCAACAATATCCTTCATAATAGAATCAGATCTACGGAAGTTTGGAAATTCAACAACCAAATTATTGACCTTTTCACAACACTGTCCGACAACCTTGAGAATATCCATGGCTTCTGGTGTGATGCTTTTAATATTATACATGTAGATTTTAATAAGAATATCTTCAATATTATCTGTAATATCATCAAGCTCTCTACCTAGAGCTATGATATCATCTCTTTCGATTGGAGTTACAAAATCTTTTGCAACTCTTTTCATAAGCTCATGGGTATGACGGTCTCCTTCGGATTCCAGCTCATGAAGTCTTTCAAGTTGTTCTGACAGTTTGTCCGGCTCAAAATCAGTTAGAATTTCAGTCAGCATTTTATGAGTCTTTAACGCTACCTCTGACATTTTGACAAACAGTGTAAAATACTCATTTTCACCTTTTCTTGCCATACTTTTTATCTCCTCTCAAAATAACTCACATTAAAAAATACGTAAAAATAGATGGGTCATCAAAAATCCAACCAATCCGCAGCCTGGGAATGTAAGAATCCATGCAAGGGCCATCTCTCTGGCAACCCCCCAGTTTACGGCGCTAATACGCTTTGATGCGCCTACTCCCATCATTGCTGTAGTCTTTGTATGGGTTGTACTAACAGGCATACCGGTTAGTGTAGAAACCATCAAACAGGTTGCCGCTGCAATATCAGCAGAAAATCCCTGGTATTTTTCCAGCTTAACCATACTCATACCAACAGTTTTAATGATACGCATACCGCCAATGGATGTTCCAAGTCCCATTACCACAGCACAAAGAACCATGAGCCAGAAAGGCACTGCAAAAGCGCTCTCTCCACCATTTCCTCTTGCTAGAAATGTTCCAAGTAAAAATACACTCATAAACTTCTGCCCATCCTGAGCTCCATGCATAAATGCCATAGCTGCAGCACCTGCAATTTGAGCACCTTTAAAATATGGCTGGGCCGCTCCTCTGTCTACGTTTCGGCATAATCGTTCCGTTAGCTTTGTCATGATCCATCCTAAGCTAAAACCCAATACTGCAGATGCTACTAATCCGTACAGTACTTTCATCCATTCGCTTCCATTTACACCGGAAAGGCTTCCGTGAAGTGCAATGGCTGAACCACTAAGGCCTGCAATTAGTGCATGGCTTTCACTGGTAGGAATTCCAAATTTCCATGCAAGAACTGCCCATAGCACAATTGCCGCTAACGCAGCACAAAGCGCTACCAGTGCATCACCTGCCTGGTTTGATCCCTGTCCGAAATCTACCATGTTATAAATGGTCATAGCAACGGTGGAATTAAACGAAGTCATTACCAAAATTCCAATAAAGTTCATTACCGCCGCCATCAAAATTGCCGTTCTTGGTCTCATAGAACGGGTGGATATGCATGTTGCGATCGCATTTGGTGCATCTGTCCATCCATTTACAAGAATAACGCCTAACGTCAAAATAGTTACAATTGCCAATGGCAGATTCTTTGTAAGCTCTACTATAAACTCACCTAAGGTAATACTCAAGCAATCACCTCCAAATTTTGCACTGCAAAGATTGTCCAATCAATCTGCAGTCAACCGTATTTCATTTGTAGTATGTCATTTAGACACTCTAAATTTGTAAATTTATACGCAAAAAATGACAAACCTTAGTAAGTATAGCATAAACATTTCAACAACACAATCTTTTTTCCGCCCCTCAAATATAGATATTATTAAGGATTCTAAGCATAAATATTTATATTTCCTGATTTTTCGAGGTGATTTATACAAAATACTGAGTAAATTAATTACAAAACAACTCTAGGCGTGTAATATGATATTAATGTGTAACCATACCACCTTATAATAATTTGTATCAATAATGATTTGAAACTTTGTTGTATCTACAACAAACAAACAACAAATAGTATGTTATGATAGGTCCTATGAACGACAGTATGGAAATTATTTACTTAACACGATTAGAAAGGAACAAATTATGTCAAATAATTTAAAAGTAACTGATACTATATATGATATAACAGAAAAATATCCGGAGACAATTAATTTCTTTGTAGCGAATGGCTTTGATAAGCTAAGCAACCCTCTTATGAGAAATACTCTTGGTAAAACCGTAACACTTGAGATGGCATTGTCCATGAGAAAGATGAATCCGGAAGCATTCCTGGATAAACTCCATGAGGTGATCGAACAGTCTCTTCCTGATACTGCCTCAGGTCTTGCCCCTATGAAGAAGGAAGAAGGTGGAGATATTCGCATCGAAGGTGTCCTCCCCTGTCCTATCCGCCTGCCTCTCATGGAGAAATTTGAATCCTGGCTCTCCGAGCAGTCTGATAACCTTGGATATAAAGTGGATTATAATTTAAAATCTGCAAATCTAGGTCTTGATGATGTAAAAGAGAGAGTCGTCCAGGCAAACGGCAATGCAGACGCACTCTCTGATCTTTATTTATCTGCTGGTTTTGATCTCTTCTTTGATAAGGAACTCATGGGACGCTACCGGGATGCTGGAGAATTTGAAGATATCTCTGGCCTGGACCATATTAATTCTGATTTTGAGAACGAACAAATTAATCTAAAGGACCCAAAAGGCCAGTACTCAATCATCGGTGTGGTACCTGCTATTTTCATGGTAAATACCAATGTACTTGGAGATCGCCCTATGCCTGAAAGCTGGGCTGATTTAATGAAACCTGAATTTGAGAACAGCATAAGCCTTCCAATGAAGGATCTTGATATGTTCAATGCTTTTTTACTTCATATCTACCGTTACTATGGAGAAGAAGGTGTGGAAAAGATGGGAAAAGCTCTTCTTCGCAGCATGCACCCTGCACAGATGGTAAAGGCTCATATTGATAAGGGGGAAGGAAAAGTTCCAACCATTACAGTTACCCCTTACTTTTTTGCTAGTATGGCTGATGGAAAAGGACCAATGCGCCCAGTATGGCCAAAGGATGGAGCGATCTTAAGCCCTATTTTCCTTCTGGCAAGATCAAAGAACAAAGATAAAGTAAAGCCATTCGTTGATCTCCTTTATTCCAAAGAAATTGGTGAAATACTCTCTTCTAACGGAAAGTTCCCTTCTACGAATCCAATGGTAGAAAATAACCTGACGAAAGACCAGAATTTCATGTGGCTTGGCTGGGACTTTATCCACAATCATGATATAGGCGAACTGATAAAGAACATGGAACAGAAATTCTTTCAGGCGGCAGAAAAGGAGACTTTATGAATCTAATTATATTTTCTGGTCCTCCTTCCTCTGGGAAGACCTCAATTATCTTAAAAGTCATTGCTTCTTATAATAGAAGAAATATAAAAGTAGGCGTGGTAAAATTCGATTGTTTATATACCGATGACGATGCAGCTTATGAAAAAGCTGGAATACCAGTAAAAAAGGGGTTATCAGGAGCATTGTGTCCTGACCACTTTTTTGCATCAAATATCGAAGAAGTTGTAAGCTGGGGAAATCAGGAGAACTTAGACCTTCTCATCACAGAATCGGCCGGATTATGCAATCGCTGTTCTCCTTATTTAAAAGACATCAAAGGAGTGTGTGTAATTGATAACCTATCCGGTATCAATACCCCCAAAAAAATCGGTCCTATGCTAAAGTCCGCAGATTTTGTGGTAATTACCAAGGGAGATATCGTTTCACAAGCAGAGCGTGAGGTTTTTGCTTCTTGCGTGAGTTCAGTAAATCCTCGTGCCATCACCATGCATGTAAATGGACTGACCGGCCAAGGTGCTTATGAGCTTGGTAGTTTATTATACGATGAGGATCAAGATATCAAATCAGTTCAGGGAATGAAGCTTCGTTTTCCAATGCCGGCTGCTCTTTGTTCCTACTGTTTAGGAGAGACCAGAATCGGAGAAGCTTATCAAATGGGTAATATCAAAAAAATGGATTTGGGGGCCGATAAGAAATGACAAACTGGACACTTTTACAGATTTTAGAAAAATACCCATTTGCTTTGGCTTACTTTGAGCAGAACAAATTAGACATTGCTGGTTACGAGGATCGTACACTGGAGGAATATCTAGACCATTTCTCGGAATTAGAATTAGAAGACCAAGCACTGGATAAAGAAAAGATTCTATCCGATTTCCCAGTATATATTGAGCAGATGCAATCTTTTCTTGGAGTAGAGGATAAGAATCAAGTTAGTTCCTTAACCATTCTTGCTGGACATGATAAATCAGGTGTTGCAGAAGGTTTTGAAGAATTAACCATTCTTACTTCTCAGATCATCTCCATAGTAGGACCAACTGGATCGGGAAAAAGCCGTCTTCTAGCTGATATTGAATGGGCCGCTCAAAATGATACTCCCACCGGACGCAGCATCCATATAAACGGAGAAGTACCGGATAACAAATGGCGCTTTTCTTCCAACAATCGTTTGGTGGCACAGCTTTCTCAGAACATGAACTTTGTTATGGATTTAACAGTACAAGAATTCTTGAACATGCATGCAGTAAGCCGTCTGGTCGAGAATCCTCAGTCTGTAATTGAGGAAATTATTAAAGCCGCCAATAATCTGGCTGGAGAGAAATTTGATTTAACCACTCCTGTTACAAGTTTAAGCGGAGGACAGTCAAGAGCACTTATGATTGCAGATACTGCAATCTTAAGCTCCTCCCCTATCGTTCTAATTGACGAGATTGAAAATGCTGGAATTGATCGAAAGAAGGCATTGGAACTTTTAGTCTCCTCAGATAAAATCGTCTTGATGGCGACCCATGATCCTTTACTGGCTCTCATGGCTGATAAGCGAATTATCATTAAAAACGGCGGGATCAGCAAGGTCATCCATACCAGTGAAAAAGAAAAAGAGCTGCTGGTAGAGCTGGAAAAGATGGATTCCCTGATTCAGCATGCCAGACAGGAACTTAGATTAGGAAGTCATTTATCCACTGAAATTTTATCATAAGCAATAATAATAAAAAACGGAGCTGTTGATTAGACAAATGCATCACTCTTATGCCTATCAACAACTCCGTTTTTTAAGAGTTTTATCTCTCTGTGAACTTTTCAACGATTTTAAGCAGCAATTCAACTACCTTCTCCATGGATTGAACTGGTATAAATTCAAATTTACCATGGTAGTTATAGCCACCCGTACAGATATTCGGGCAAGGAAGTCCTTCATAAGACAAACGTGCTCCATCGGTACCACCTCTGATCGGTGTCACCATTGGCTCAATCTCAAGATCTTCCATTGCTGACTTTGCGATATCAATCAGGTACATATGTGGCTCAATCTTTTCTTTCATATTGAAGTAACTGTCTTTTAATAACACTTCTACGGTACCAGCACCATAGCGGTTGTTTAAATATTCCTCTACCCTGAGAATGAATGATTTCTTCTCTTCGAACTTCTCTTTACTGTGGTCACGGATAATATAGTCCATGGTTGCTTCCTCAACACCGCCTCTCATAGAATCTAAATGAAAGAAGCCTTCGTAACCATCTGTATACATTGGATTATCAAATGCTGGAAGCATATTATGAAATTCCATCGCAATTAACAGAGCATTCTTCATCTTACCTTTAGAAGAACCTGGATGGATGCTTGTGCCGTGAATCTTTACTTTGGCTGAAGCTGCGTTGAAATTCTCATATTCCAGTTCTCCCAGACCGCCTCCATCAACAGTATAAGCTACCTCAGCTCCAAATCCCTTGACATCGAAGAAATCTGCACCTCTTCCCACCTCTTCATCAGGGGTAAAGCCAATTCGGATCTTTCCGTGAGGGATTTCAGGATGAGACAAAAGGAATTCTGCCATTGTCATGATTTCCGCAAGTCCAGCTTTATCATCAGCACCAAGAAGGGTTGTACCATCCGTTGTAATAATGTCTTGGCCTTTATACTTTAATAGATACGGGAAATCACTCACTTTCATGGTTAGTCCCGTTTCTTTATTCAATAAGATATCGTTACCATCGTAATTCTTCACAATCTGTGGTTTTACACCAGCTCCTGAAAACGCTGGAGAAGTATCCATATGGGATACAAATCCAAGTACCGGTATGGACTTGTCTGTCGTTGCCGGAATGGTAGCATAAACATATCCATGGTCATCCACCATTACATCTTCTGCCTTCATAGCTCTCAGTTCCAAAGCAAGTTCCTGAGCAAGTATTTTCTGCTTCTCAGTACTTGGAACTGCTTCCATTTCATCTTTTGACTGGGTATCGTAGGATATATACTTTAAAAAATGATTCAATACTTCTGACATATCAATCGCC
This sequence comes from Hungatella sp. UBA7603, assembly GCA_002478865.1. GTDB lineage: Bacteria > Bacillota > Clostridia > Lachnospirales > Lachnospiraceae > Lacrimispora. The sequence continues at coordinate 125,217 of DLJZ01000008.1, read as the reverse complement.
TCTTTCTCATAATATTAGTTTTTATAGCTTTCCCTTTTCCCAATTGCTTTATTATATCATAGAGGCAAGGTACTGTCTACGTTATGGCCTTTCCCTTTTCCAGGATATACCAGCGTAAGTAACAAATCCACCGTTTAAAACCATGAAAAAGAGTATCTTAAACTGGCTAAAAATCCAGTATTAAGATACCCTTTTTTAATCATATTAAAGATCTTTTAAAAGTTTTTAACGGTTTGCTAGTTCTCTGGTTATGTCTTCCCAGGTCACTCCTTTTTGAGCCATTAAAACCATCATGTGATAGAGAAAATCTGAAATTTCGTATTTTACCTCTTCTGGATTTGGATTCTTCGCTGCGATGATGATTTCTGTAGCCTCTTCCCCCAGCTTCTTAAGGATTTTATCCAAACCTTTATCATAGAGGTAATTGGTATAAGAGCCTTCCTTTGGATTTGTTTTTCTGTCAAGAATCACCTGGAAGACCTCTTCAAACACCTTAAGAGGATTGGTATCTTTAAACTCTTTTTTAATCAGGCTTTGATAAAAGCAACTTTGCTCTCCTGTATGGCAGGCGGCACCAATCTGATTGACTTTGGCAAGGAGTGTATCGTTATCACAGTCAAGAGATAGGGATTTCACATATTGGTAATGGCCAGAAGTCTCACCTTTTTTCCAGAGGCTTTGACGGCTGCGGCTGTAATAAGTCATACAGCCAGACCTTAATGTTTCCTCAAACGCCATTTCATTCATATAGGCTAACATAAGTACTTCTCCGGTCCGGTATTCCTGCACGATGACAGGAATCAAACCATCGGAATTTAACTTAAACTTTGAAAATGCAACCGTACTTTCAAAGGTATCAACACCAATCCCCTGCGATTTTAAGTCCTGTTTTAAGTCCATGAAAACAGAATCTTCTAAAAGAAAGGAAATATAACCATCCACGCAATTCATTTTCAAAGAATCCGTCAATATATTCTCATCAGAGCCAGTAATTAAAAAGTGTTCCTCACAGGCAGAAACTGCCTCAAGAGTTTCCCTTGTAACGTTTGGATCTCCTAAAATCATGATAGAAGCTCCAAGCTGGGCGTATTCCTTGGTTCGGCAAAGATAGGAAGCATCCGGTAAATAGGCATAAATCTTATCATCTCCAAAACGGTCCACGGCTTCTTTCATGAGATCCACATTCTCATCATCTCCGGTGTCAAGAAAAGCTGCCTTTGATCCGGCATATAAATACTTCTTAACATCTTCCAAGCGCTTTACCCTACCTCCTGCGATTACTGGTATGTCGGAAAGCCTTACTACTTCTTTGATAAGACCTATGGTATTCTCATGATCGTCTTCCGTATCCGATATATCATAAATAAAAAGTTCATCTGCTCCACTGTCTCCAAGATAGCGAGCCAATGAGAGCAGGTCTTCCTTATAACAGGTTTGTAAATCGTCAAGCTTCCACGCCTGACCTTGTCGTATGCCAAAACCTGCAATTAATTTTTTACATTCCATCAATTCGTCCTCCCCTGATGGTACTGTCCTCAAAAGCATCTATGGCTTCTTCTAAATCTATTCGGTTTTCATACAGCGCTTTTCCGATAATCGCTCCATGTATGCCAGCATGATATAGTTCTTTTAAATCTTCCATGGAAGACATACCACCGGAAGCGATAATGTCCAGTCCTGTTTCATCCGTTAATTTTTTGGTGTAATCCACATTGGGACCGGAAAGCATACCGTCTCTGGCGATATCTGTATATACCACATGACGAATTCCATATTCCTTCATGCGATTTGCAAGATCGGAAGCAGTAATATCACTTATTTTTTCCCAGCCCTCTACCGCAACCATACCATTCTTCGCATCAATTCCAGCTACAATACGCTCCTGTCCAAATTTATTCACCATGTTGCGGATAAATTCCGGATTTTCTGCGGCTTTTGTACCAATTATGACACGGGACACGCCAAGGGATAGTACAAATTCAATATCTTCTTCTTTTCGAATGCCGCCGCCCATCTGAATCGGGATAGAAACCGTAGCTGCAATTTTACGGACAACCTCTTTATTTACAGAGTGACCAGCAAGAGCACCGTCTAAATCTACCAAATGAAGAAACGTAGCCCCTTTTGATTGCCATTTTGCTGCAATCTCCTCTGGCTTGTCAGAATATACTGTGATATCCTTGAACTCTCCCTGCTTTAAGCGGACACATTGCCCATTTTTTAAATCAATCGCTGGATATAACTGCATATAGATTCTCCTTTATAATGTCCCTTTTGTAGATAAGACTCCTCGGATTCTGTCATCTAGCATAGTGGCTTCATCTAAAGCCTTTGCAAATGCTTTGAAAACTCCTTCAATAATATGGTGGTTATTTTCACCTGCCAGTTTTCTTATATGCAAATTCATCTCACTTGCATAAGAAACGGCATAGAAAAATTCCTTTACCATCTCTGTTTCAAAATCTCCCACCCGCTCCGTGGTAAATGGAACGTCAAAACAGAAAAAAGGCCTACCAGATAAATCAATGGCACAAAGAATCAAGGTCTCATCCATGGGAAGAATCATACTCCCATAGCGCTTTATCGACTTTTTATCGCCAAGAGCTTTTTTAATTGCTGTCCCCAATACAATTCCAGTATCTTCTACGGTATGATGGGTATCCACTTCAAGATCCCCCTCTACAGAGAGATTCAGATCAAAAAAACCATGACGAGTAAAACTATTTAACATATGATCAAAAAAGCCAATACCTGTTTTAATATTTGACTCTCCCTGTCCATCCAGGTTAAGATTCATATGAATGTTTGTTTCCCCTGTCAATCTATTTAACTCACAACTTCGTCCCATATTCTGCCTTCCTTCCCGTATTTACGATTCCTCTTCCTCAAACCGGACTTTAACTGAATTGGCATGAGCGGTAAGATATTCTGCGTTTGCAAACGCTTCCACATCCTGGTGGACCTCATGTAACGCTTCCTTGGAATAATAGACGATGCTTGATTTTTTAATGAAATCATCCACACTTAGTGCTGAGAAGAAACGGGCAGTACCATTGGTGGGGAGTACGTGATTTGGTCCTGCAAAATAATCGCCCAAAGGCTCTGAGCTATACTCACCAATAAAGATTGCTCCAGCATGCCGGATCTTTGTCATATCTTCAAACGGATTCTTTGTCACAATTTCCAAATGTTCGGGCGCTATTTCATTGACCGTTTCAATGGCTTCTTTCATAGAATCTGCTACGAGTATATAGCCGTATTGATCCAGTGATTTTCTTATAATCTCGGAACGGGAAAGCTGACTGGTAAAACGTTCTGCTTCTTCAGATACCTTTTGGGCTAGTTCCATACTGGTGGTTACTAAGATAGAGGAAGCAAGCTCATCATGTTCTGCCTGAGACAGCAAATCTGCAGCAACGAAGCGAGGATTGGCACTCTCATCTGCCAGTACAAGAATCTCGCTAGGTCCTGCAATGCTGTCAATGCTTACATGACCATAAACAGCTTTTTTAGCAAGAGCCACAAATATATTTCCCGGTCCTACAATTTTGTCTACCCTGGGAATAGATTCAGTTCCAAAAGCCAGGGCAGCAATGGCCTGAGCTCCACCTACTTTATAAACCTCAGCCACGCCAGCAAGACGGGCGGCTGTCAAAGTCACTGGATTGACCTTTCCATCCTTTCCTGGCGGAGTTACCATAACGATACGGTCCACTCCAGCAACTTTTGCAGGAATAATGTTCATAAGCACAGAAGAAGGATAAGCAGCTTTTCCACCTGGAACGTACACCCCAGCACTTTCTAAGGCAGTGACCTTTTGACCTAGGATGGTACCATTTGGTTTGCTGTCAAACCAACTATATTGTCTTTGTTTTTCATGAAATTCCTGAATGTTTTTCAGTGATTTCTTCATCACTTCCAAAAGTTCTGGTTTCACTTCTTTTATAGCTTCTTCGATTTCCTGCTCTGTTACCCTGATATTGGAGGCATTGATTTCCACATGATCAAATTCTCTAGTATATGCAAATACGGCTTTGTCCCGGTCTCTTTTTACCGTATCAATGATGGTCTGGACTGTATCTGCATAAGTGCCATATTGGTTCGGGTCTCGCTTTAACAAATCAGCAAGTATATTTTTCTTGGACGACTCGTCTAATTTTACAATTCTCATTTGTTTTCCTCCTGCAGTAAGGTGCGAAGATCACGAATCAAGCTTGTGATTCTGTCATTTTCCCGCTTCATACTCACTTGGTTTACTACCATTCGGGCAGACAGAGGGCAAATCTCTTCTAATACCGTAAGGCCATTTTCCTTTAATGTTGCTCCGGTCTCCACAATATCCACTATGACCTCAGAAAGTCCTACTATGGGAGCCAGCTCGATGGAACCATTTAGTTTGATAATTTCCACAGTCTGGTGCTTCTTATTATAAAAATAGTCTTTTGCGATGGCTGGATACTTAGTAGCTACCCGAATTCGCTCATGATGCTTTAATAGCTCTCTAGCCGATTCCGGTCCACAGACGCACATATGACAGCTTCCCATTCCTAAGTCCATTACTTCATATAACTTTCGGCCTTCTTCCAAAATAGTATCCTTGCCCACGATACCGATATCTGCAGCGCCGTATTCCACATAGGTAGGCACATCACTTGCTTTTGCAAGGAAAAATCGGATGCCAAGTTCCTCATTGACAAAAATCAGTTTTCTGGAATCCTTTTCCTTCATCTCTTCACAGGTGATACCGATTTTCTCAAACATGGCGAGGGACTTGCTGGCTAGACGCCCTTTTGCTAAGGCAAATGTTAAATATCTCATACATACCCTCCGATCATTTCAAATATTCTGAAAGCGGTATCTCTTCTACCCGTCCAAGTGACAGGTTCTTAATCTTAACGGAAAATCCCCGTTGATCCAGATACAAAAGGTTCGTCAGTTCCCTGCGTAACGCGTAAGCCTCATATTCTTCCATGGAGCGATTTTTGTTATTGGACTGGAGTTGAACCGCCAAGCCTGTGCTTCGAAAATGCTCTGCCAAAAGAATGGCCTGTTCTCTGGACTCCTGCTCATAAAGAATCATGGTATTGGTAATTGGAATCTCTATCTTAATCTTCTGCCTTGAGAGAGCAAGAAGCAGTTCATCTACAGAAATTCCAAAGCCAACGGCTGGAGAATCCTTGCCAAACTGCTCTAACAGCTTGTCATACCTTCCGCCATTCACAATATAATCACCTGATCCATACGTATAAGCCTTAAAGATTATTCCGGTATAATACTGATATTTGCTTAACATTCCAAGATCATAAGAGACGTAATCCGCCAGCCCATAAAAGGAAAGAATCTCATTTACCTCTTCCAGACGCTCAACGGCCCTCAATGCCCTTTTATTTTTCGTAAGCTCTTTGGCTGCTTTGATTTGATCTAAAGAACCAAACAGTTCTGGAAGCTTTAAGAACGCCTGTTTTAACTCATCGGACATGGGCTGTGACATAACAAGTTCTTCCACACCGAAATAATTCTTATTTTCGATCAGCTCCCTTAAACGTTCTTCCTGTTCCGCATCCATTCCTGCTTCTTCCAAAAGCCCTTTAAAGAAATCCACTTCTCCCAGTTCCACCTGAATCTCTGTAAGTCCTGTACTCATCAATGCCCAAATTACCATGGCGAGGATTTCTCCGTCAGAATCAGCAGAATCGTCCCCAATTAACTCAACACCCGTCTGACTGGCTTCCTTAAGCCTTCCTTGATAGCTGGAATGATTGATAAACGTCTTTTCTATATAACAAAGCCGGATCGGCATATCTTCGTGAAGAAAATACTTTGCTGCGCATCTAGCAATGGCAGGCGTTTCATCAGGACGAAGTACGAGGGTATGATTATCGCGGTCAAAGAACTTAAACATCTCTTTGGCTTTGACACTTCCTCTGGATTCATTAAAGATATCAAAGAATTCAAAGGTGGGAGTCTCAATATCCTGATATCCACACAAATGAAACACCTTTAATATCTTATCCTGTACGACTGACTTTCTAGTACACTCTGCCCCGTATATATCCCGAACACCATCCGGTGTATGTAACAGTTTATTTGTCATATTAACCTCCTGACCGCCATAAATCAGTGAAGAAATTCTATTTCACGTCTTATCACTTCGCGGCGCTTTCTTGTGGTAAAGTGATAATTCGATGATGTGCTGTTTATTATAGGTTACAAATCCGGTCTTGTCAATCTCTTCCTGTTAAATCTTTTTGTATCATTTCCAGATAGTGGACTAAAATATCACGGCAGCTTCCAATCTTCCAGGACTTATCAATTTCATCATAGGTAAAGCTTTTTCTTCCGCCATCTTCCATTCTCTTCCAGTATTCCTTTAGATGAGCAAATGGAAGATAATAGAGCTCATTTTTATGGGTGTAAGATAAGATAATAAAGGCAATTCCGCCTTGACGCTCAAACTCCTCCATAAAAGTCACCTGATGGGCATGAATATTCTGCAACGGAAAGGTATTGGCCCCACACTCTTTTGCATCAAAGCATATGGGAATCCCCTGTACTGCCCCAATGTAATCCACCGTACTTTTCTGGTCAAAATATGCCAATGTGATATGACGACTTTCCTTTTCAATCGAAATAGGTGTGATTGGAGTTGGTATTTTTTGAATCAAAGCCAATCCCTTTTCCCGATAGCCTTCATTACTCCGATTAATTAATTCTTCAAGGGTCGATCCTCTTAAGCCCCTAGTTTTCCAGGTTCCCATATCTCCCTCCTATCTCCAATCCTTGCAAATCTTTGTAAACGTTTTGGGAAGAGGTGCCTGAAAAGACTTTCCTGATAGATACGCCAAAGGCTCCTTAAGGTCTGGAAAAACCACCTGAAAGGAATGGAGCATCTGGGAACTTATGTGGAAAAGCTTTTTTGCCTCTTCATTGACCCGGCTGTCTCCATATTTATAATCTCCTACAATGGGATGACCTATGGAAGACAAATGAGCTCTGATTTGATGGGTTCGTCCAGTAATTAACGTAACCTTTAATAGAGTATATCCCCCATAATGCTGAATGGGCTCGTACTCTGTGATGATCGGAACACTCCCTGGCACTGAGGTTTTATGAATGGCTACCTGATTGGTCGCCTCGTTCTTTATTGAAAATCCAGTTATCGTCTGGCGTTTTAAAACCTCTCCCTTAACCACACAATTATAATACTTGTGTATGCTTCTATCCTTAAAGACCTCTGACATAACTTGAAGTCCGGCAAGAGATTTTCCTCCTACCACTAGGCCACTTGTATTCCGGTCCAGGCGGTTGCAGATGGAAGGACGGAAACTTTTTAATTGTTCTGTGGATAACTGACCGCTTGATATCATGTAATCGATCAGGTATTCCACCAAGGACTCATCCGTATCCTTCGCTTTCTGGGACAACATACCGGATGGTTTATTCACCAGTAGAATGTGTTCATCCTCATAGATAATATCTAAATTGATTTTTTTAACATCCGGTATCTTTACCTCAGAAAATTTTGAAATGGTCTCATCGGATAGAAAGAGTTTTATCTCATCTCCCGATAATAATTTCTCCGAGCCATCACACTTTTTGCCATTTAAAGTAATGTTCTTTTTTCGCATCATCTTATAAAGAAAGCTTTTACCGGCAAGATTTAAATACTTGGTCAGCAGCTTGTCAAGACGTTGGCCTGCTTCATTATTCGACACAATCAAAGACTGCATGTTTTATCCTTTCTGTAATCCTCATTAAGCTTTAATTCTTCACCTTCATTAAATCAAGACCTTTGTAAATTCGTAAAATCAAGCTATGAGGCATTGCTTTGGCGGCAAAACGGAAGGCCTTCATGGTTCCTCCATACACGGAAACAGACCGTCCCATCATGCTATCTCGCAATGCTAGGCGAACCACCTTTTTCGGATTCGCCATAACTACCTTTTTATAGATAGGGATTTCTCCCGTTGTTTCTGCAATATCAAAAAATTCAGTTCTTACAGGTCCAGGACAAACAGCTGTCACGTATATCCCTTTTTTATTTAATTCAACATTTAAAGCTCTGCTATAGCTTAAGACAAATGATTTTGTTGCCGCATAGATAGCAAAACCTGGCTGAGGCATAAATGAGGCTGCCGATGCAAATTGTATGATGCGGCTATTTTGCGACATGTAGGGAAGGACCATATGAGTAACAGCAATCAGTGCTCTGCAGTTGAGATCTACCATTCCCATCTCGTCTCCAAGATTAACGCTTCCAACGGAACCAATCTTTCCATATCCGGCCGCATTGATCAACCACTTAATTTCAGATTTTTCCTTCTTAAGGGTATCCCGAAGAGACATCAAGCTGCTTTCTTTGGTCAAATCAATGGAAAATATGCGAAGTCTTACAGGAACCAGGGGGGCCATTGCCTCCATGGACTCCTGTCTTCTGGCAATCGCCCATATTTCATCGATTCCATTAAAACGATCCGCAATCTGCATGACAAATTCTTTTCCCATACCGGAAGACGCACCGGTTACAATTGCAATCTTCATATTGATCCCTTCTTTTCTCGAACTTTGATTTTATTTTTTTGCAGACTTTTTATGAACGTTACGTATGGTCTTTCTCTTGCGGTTTTTCTGTCCTTCTGAGGATTGAACCTCCGCTCTTCCCATACTACCATTATATTTCCCGCTTTTCCCATCTATATTACTTTTGGGTCCTCCGGTTCTAGGGCGAATCAAGCATTTTTTCTCAAATCCAATCAAGTCGGTACGTCCAGCTAGTTTTAATGCTTCAACAACCAGGTCGTAGTTCTTTGGATTTCGGTACTGTATTAAGGCTCTCTGCATGGCTTTCTCATGAGGGTTCGTAGGCACATAAACCTTTTCCATGGTGCGAGGGTCAATTCCCGTATAATACATACAAGTGGATATTGTAGATGGGGTTGGATAAAAATCCTGAACCTGCTCTGGCATATATCCCAAATCTCTTAAATACTCTGCAAGTTCTATGGCTTCGTGAAGTCCAGACCCTGGATGGGAAGACATGAGATATGGAACCAGATACTGCTTTTTGCCAATACGCCCATTCATCTCATTATACTCTTTTACGAACTCACGATATACATCATTCTTTGGTTTCCCCATTTTGGAAAGTACTTTATCTGCAACGTGCTCTGGTGCAACCTTTAACTGACCACTGACATGATGTTCGCAAAGTTCCTTTAGAAACTTTTTACCAGGATCTGCAAGAACATAATCAAAACGGATTCCGGAACGAATAAATACCTTCTTCACCTTTGGCAGGTTTCTTAACTTTCTAAGAAGCTCAATATAATCGGAGTGATCTGGATTTAGATTCTTACATGGCTCTGGAAAAAGACACTGGCGATTCGAGCAGGCTCCTTTTGTGGTCTGCTTTTCACAAGCAGGATGCCTGAAATCTGCGGTAGGACCTCCCACATCGTGGATATAGCCTTTAAAATCCGGTTCTTCTATCAGCTTTTTCGCCTCATCTATAAGGGATTCATGACTTCTCGCCTGAATGATTCTACCCTGATGGAACGTAAGCGCACAGAAACTACAAGCACCAAAGCAGCCACGGTTATTAATAAGGCTGAATTTGATCTCCCTGATTGCCGGTATTCCCCCCTGTTCTTCATAGGAAGGATGATAATTACGCATATAAGGAAGTCCATAGGTGAAATCCATATCTTCCTGGGATAAGGGTTTTGATGGTGGGTTTTGTACTACAAATAAGTTATCCTTATAAGGCTCTACCAGACGTTTTCCAAGAAATGGATCGGTGTTGGAATATTGAATGTAATAGCTCTTTGCATACTCTAATTTATCTGCCTTCATGCTATCAAACGTCGGAAGCAGCTGATAATCATATACGGAATCTAAGCTATTCGTCTTATAAACAGTACCTTCTATAAAAGTAATATCCTTAATATCTATGCCACTGCTTAAGGCATCAGCGATCTCTACGATTGATTTTTCTCCCATACCATAAGAAATTAAATCCGCCTGTGAATCAATGAGAATCGAGTGTTTTAGACGGTCAGACCAGTAATCATAATGAGCAAAACGCCTTAAGCTGGCTTCAATTCCTCCCACAATAATAGGGGCATCCTTATAGACAGAACGAATCAAATTACAATAGACAGTGGTCGCATAATCCGGACGTTTTCCCATAGCTCCGTCAGGGGTATAGGCATCCTGCTGTCTGCGTTTTTTCGATACTGAGTAATGGTTTACCATGGAATCCATATTTCCGCCAGATACCAAAAATCCAAGTTTGGGTTCCCCAAGAATCTGGATGCTTTTTCTATCCTTCCAGTCCGGTTGTGAGATAATTCCCACTTTATATCCATGAGCCTCTAAAAGTCGGCTTATAATTGCATGTCCAAAGGACGGGTGATCCACATAAGCATCTCCAACAACATATACAAAATCACATTGCTTCCATCCTCTTATGTTCATGTCTACCCGGCTGATCGGAAGATAATCGTGCATCATTCGTTCGCTCCATTTCCATTAAATATCTGATGATAATCATTAATAAAGTAATCTGCCAGGTGTCTCTTTTCCTCTTCCATGTCTCTGGAAAATTCATCGTCTACTGCGCATACTGTCATACCTGCACTCTTTCCTGCCAGAATACCTGCCGGAACGTCTTCAAAGACCAGGCAGTTTGCAGGATCAACAGAAAGTTCTTTTGCTACTTTCAAATAAATATCAGGTGCGGGTTTCCCAGCCGGCACTTCACAAGAAGTAGCCACTACTTGAAAATATTGACCGATATGAAGAGAATCAATCACCGCATCTACCATTTGTCGGCCATTGCTAGTAGCGATGCCGGCTTTAAGCCCGTTTTCTGCTATGTATTTTAACAATACATCTGCACCAGGCTTTAGGGGAACTTCATGTTTGTACTTTTCAATGGACATTCCCACCCATATTTCCTTGATTTCATCCAAAGATTCTTTCAGATTAAACCTTTCCTTAAAATAAAAGGCTGTTTCTGAAAAGCTCATTCCTTCTATGTCTTTTGGCAAATCATCTGGACAAAGAATCCCTCTATCACCTAAAAATTCTTCATCAATGGTTTTCCACATCCACATAGAATCAACCAGTGTTCCATCTAGGTCAAATATTATAGCTTTTTTATTGTTTAACATGATCTGTTCTCTTTTCCTTTCCATGACGCTTCAGTTCCTCTAATTCCTCTTGGTGAAGAGGACGATATTCTCCTGGTTCCAAAGTATCATCTAATTGCAGACTGCCCATGGAAAGCCTCTTTAAGTATACCACATTGCACCCAAGTGTTTCAAACATACGTTTCACCTGGTGGAATTTTCCTTCTCGTATGGTAAGTCGTATTTCAGATAACGTCCCCTCTTTTAATACTTCAAGTTTCGCCGGAAGGGTAGGTGTTCCGTCTAAAAGTTCAATCCCTTGTTCTATTTGCTCTTTGGCATCAAAGGGAAGATCTCCTTCTATTTTAGCAAAATAAACTTTATCCACATGCTTTTTAGGAGAAAGGAGCTGATGGGTCAGATCCCCGTCATTGGTAATCAGAATCAGCCCTTCCGTATCAATATCAAGTCTTCCTACAGGAAATAGATCATCTCGCATTCTATCTCCGATAAGACCCACAACAGTCTCATATCGCCTATCTTCCGTAGCAGATACGACTCCTTGAGGTTTGTTTAGCATATAGTATTCAAATGCAGCGTAGGCAATCTTTCGTGCATCTACGGTTACCTCAACTTGCTCCGGGTCTATTTTTCTGTCTGTCTTTTTCTCCGGAACACCATCTATAGATATCCTGCCTTTTTTGGCCATCTCTTTAATCTGGCTTCTGGTTCCAATTCCCATCTCGCCTAAAAATTTATCTAATCTAATTTCTTTCATTATTGCCACCGCCATCCAGGGTAATATTTGTTTTTGAGAGTGCTTCCGCTCCCCTTAGCAAAACCAAGAGGAAATCCATCCACACAAATCAAGCACCAGCCTTTTCTTTGGCCTTCCTCTTCCTTTAATGAAATGGTTTCTCCCTTTAAATATCGGATTACCCTTTCATCTTCTTTATTCCAGCAAATCGTTTGTCCAAACTCTTCTGGCTTTAGCACCATTGCTAAGGGCTGTGCCGGCTCAAAGCGTCCTTTTTTCAGTTCTCCAATTAATAAACCAGTCCTTAAATAACGAAGTTTTTTCCCTTGTTTTGAAAAACTCTCCGGTAAGTAATAGACTGTTTCATCTTTTATATAAATTCGTCTCGTATCAAATGGTTTGGAAAGGAGAGAAAGAAAATCTGCCAATTCTCCAGGTAATGGTTTCTCCTTCTCTGTATCTTCCTTTTTCTTTTCAACACTATCAAGAAATTGTTTTTTTCTTAACAATGCCATAAAATGCCCTTCTCCTTTTATCCGATGAGGAAAAAGTCGAAGACAGCCAGAAAGCCCGATCCCATCCGATGCTCCATCAAAAAGAGGAAGTGATATAAGTTCCATATCTTCATGTTCTGCCAGGACCCATCGGATAATATCCTCATCCTCATATATGGAAAATGTACAAGTGGAATACAATAAAAATCCACCTGGGACCAACATGTCCACCGCCTGAGCTACAATCTCTTTTTGAATCACAGCATAATACTCTGGACCATGTTCTTCATAGCTTTTCACCATATCAGCATCTTTTCGAAACATCCCTTCACCAGAACAGGGCGCATCAATTAGAATCTTATCAAAAAACTCACCAAATATGTCCTTTAGCTTAGCCGGTTCCTCACTGGTAACACAGATATTCTCGATCCCCCAAAGTTCCAGATTCTTAAGAAGAGCTTTTGCTCTGGAATTACTGATATCATTGGATACCAACATTCCTTTTCCTTTTAGCTTTGCGCCAAGTTCCGTACTTTTGCCTCCAGGGGCTGCGCATAAATCAAGAACCTTATCTCCTGGCATTACTGGAAGTAGGTTCGCTGGAGTCATAGCGCTGGGTTCCTGTAAATAATATAATCCTGCGAAGTAATGGGGATTCTTGGCAGGACGTTCCTCACCTTCATAATAAAAACCATTCCTAATCCATGGAATGGGCTTTAAAGTAAGGTCCGTTATTTTCAAAAATTCCTCTGGGGAAATTTTAAGCGTGTTTACCCTCAAACCATAGAGTCTTTCTTCTTCAAAGCTTTTTACGTAAGCCTCAAACTCTTCAGCTCCCAATAAGTCTCTCATTCTATTTAAAAAATCTTCCGAAACTTTAATTTCTTTCACGTTTTCTGCTCCTGTTTCCTGTCTATGTAAGCAATCTTAATATACTAATAGGAATATTTCAACCGATTTTTCTCCAGATACTTAAGGGCCCAGTATGGGTTGACGCTCATCTCCTCATTGTTGTCTGTTTTCAGATAAATCCCCACATGAAGATGGACATCAAAGTTCCCGGTTGTCCCCTCAATTTCACTGTAGCCAGTATCTCCCATAAAGCCCAAAAGCTCTCCTGCCTTCACCACGTCGCCTGCTTTCCACTCTTTGCTGTATCCATAAAGATGGGCATAGTACAGATATGCTCCCTTTGGCGCACGGATTCCAATGCGCCATCCGCCCTTATTTAGCCAGCCTACCTTTTCCACCACACCATCACTCATACTCACAACCGGATAATAACCTCTGGGACGCTTACTTCCCATAACATCGCACCCTTCATGTCCACGATCTCCACCATAGGTACGGGGCTGCATCCAACCATTTTCATAGGTAACATCAGGGATTCCCTCCTTTAAATTAAGAGGAACCGGAAAAAACTTCAGATCTCCAAGCAAAGTGGTATATGCATTCTTTAACTTTCGGTATTCCTGTGGCTTTATTTTACGAAGCCGGTCTCCCCGGTTGTCCTTAACCTTTACCTTTGTTAAATCATACTGATGCTCCACCATAAGAGAGGTCAGCACATCATAATCAATGGTATTCCAGTCAGCCACCATATTTCCAAGCTTTAGGCTCCTAAAATCCTCACTTTCCCAAGTATATGCATTGAGTTGATAAAAGGTAGGGTTGTTGTATAAATAATCGATCATGGTCACATGGAATACGGACAGGATCAGAATCAAAAAAAGAATCACCATCATATTGGTCACGCCTCTTCATATAAATATATAAAACAATTTATTCGGGTGCATATGAAAAAATCCTTTTTCCGTCTGCTTTCTGTGGCTGCCCTGCTTTTTCTTCTCTTCCGTCCTTCTATCGCCTTTGAAGGGGCGAGAAATGGGCTCATACTTTGGGGCTCTATCGTAGTGCCTACTTTGCTGCCCTTTATGATCTGTTCCAACGTAATTGTGACCTTAAATGCGATTAATATTCTAATATTTCCGGTAAAAAAACTTTTGCATCAGTTTTTTTATCTGTCTGATGCCGGAAGCTATGCTCTTATATCTGGTCTCTTATGCGGTTATCCCATGGGTGCAAGAACCTGCAGTGATTTTATGGACAGCGGCCGTATCTCGAATAAAGAAGGAAGGTATCTGCTTGCGATCTGCAATCACCCAAGTCCTATGTTCCTTCTTGGATATGCAGCTTCCAATTTACCCTCCCAAGTACCAGTGTCACTCCTTCTTTTATCCATTTATCTGCCCATATTGCCTGTGTCTTTGCTCGCAAAGGCAATTTACCAGGTAACAGAGCCTGAACGTTCCTTACCTACTAATAAGAAAGCATCACAATCCTTTGATGATAGCATGATGGACTCCTGCGAGGTCATGGTTAAAATTGGCGGTTATATTATGTTATTCTCCATCCTTGCTCTTTCCATAACGAAGCTGCCAATGGGAGTCCCCGAATACAAAGCAGTGATTCTTGGCCTTGTGGAGATCACCACTGGAATCAAAGCAATCTCAGGGTCTTTTTCTGGTAATCTATGCGGATTATGGATTGCTGCCGCTACTGCATTCGGCGGCCTGTCTGGAATCTTCCAGACAAAGAGTGTCATAAAAAATGCCGGATTATCCATCCGGCATTATGTAGCATGGAAAGCGTTTCACGGCCTTCTAACCATTATCCTGTTTATTCTGCTGTCCCGGGTTCTAGATCTTGTTCCGTTCCCATAACAGCTCCGGTTAATTCCTGGCGATTGGATGATACGACCTCATAGCTTGACTGCATGGAAGTCATAAAAGCATCAAAGCGGCCCTGAGCGCCTTCCATGGAATGGCTGATAATCGTCTGCAGACTTTTGAGCATATCATCGGTA
Organism: Hungatella sp. UBA7603; assembly: GCA_002478865.1. Classification (GTDB taxonomy): domain Bacteria; phylum Bacillota; class Clostridia; order Lachnospirales; family Lachnospiraceae; genus Lacrimispora. Next base: position 109,968 of record DLJZ01000008.1, on the reverse strand, counting down.
TACTGAACAGAGCTTTGTCTGATTCCGTTTGCATCGCCTACTGCTTTTTCTACAATCTGCTGAGCCTGTTGGCTGGCCTGTTCAATAATATCATTGGCTTGGGCATAGGCTTTTTGCATAATCTCGTGTTCATTAACCAGTTCATTGGTCTGAGCATTGGCTTGGACCAAAATAGAATCTGCCTGCTGGCGTGCTTCGCTCATGATGGCATCCCGGTTACTGATAATTTTTTGATACTGCTTGATTTCATCTGGAATACGAAGGCGCAGCTCTACTAAAAGTTCCTCTAACTCATCTCGGTTGACCACAATCTTGCTGTTAGATAGAGGCTGATACTTACAGCTGTCAATATATTCTTCAATTTCACCAATTAACTGCTCAATTCTACTCATCATAAATTCGAACGCTCCTTACTTTTATTTCATTCTATCTTCTATTTTCTTCATTACACGTTTTGCTACTTCATCTGGCACAAACGCGTTTATCTCTCCACCAAAAGCGGCAATTTCCTTCACAATGCTGGAACTCAAGTAAGAATATTTAAGATTCGTCGTTAAAAACACAGTATCCACTTCCGGTGCAATCACGCGGTTGGTCTGTGCAATCTGCAATTCATATTCAAAATCTGTTACAGCGCGAAGCCCACGGATGACCGCATCCGCTTGATTGGCTCGTACAAAATCAACTAGTAGACCCCCAAACGCTGTTACTTCCACGTTCTTTAAATCCCTAGTTAGGCTCTTTAACATATTAACACGTTCTTCTACAGAAAACAACGGCGATTTTGAATTATTATTTAAAACTCCTATAATTAAATGATCGGACATTCTAGCCGAACGCTCAATGATATCTAAATGACCAAACGTTACCGGATCGAAGCTTCCTGGGTATACTGCTTTTCTCATAAGATTCTCTTTTCTTTTATTACTTTTTCTCTATAAAAATGTGCTTATTTGTCTTGTAAACTTTTTCTTTTATGATGCTATAACCCATGTCTTCCAGATAATCAAAAGAAGTCTCTAGGGATGCTTCAGTGATAATCACGGTATGCGCTTGAATCACTGATGAACTTACCAAAGATTCAAGTACCTTTTTTTCCCATTCCATGTTATAGGGGGGATCCATAAAAACATAGTCAAATACATATCCCTTATCTTCCAGCCTGGAAACACCTGTTAGAACATCACAGTTCATGACAATTCCTTCCTCTTCCAGCTTAGTACTCTTTAAATTTTCTCGGATACACTCCGCGGCTTTGGGGTTTTGTTCTATCATAACTGCTAATTTTGCACCACGGCTTATTGCCTCAATGCCAATTGCTCCACTTCCGGAAAACAAGTCCAAAAAAGAGCAGTCTGGCATGTCCGAATTTATCATATTAAAAAGTGTTTCCTTAATTCTATCTGTGGTTGGTCTGGTATCCTGACCTTCTAGTGTTTTTAACATAAGCCTTCTGGCTTTTCCTGCGATTACTCTCATTATAATTCCTCACTTTATTTATCCAAACTATTATAGTATGAAACCAAAAGATATACAACAAGATTTTCTCCAGTGATTCTAAAATTAATAAGTTTTATTTAAAAAACAAAAAAAGAAAAGGAGCCGTAGCCCCTGTAAACAAATTATCATTTACTTGGCTACGGCTCTTCTTCTATTTCTTTTCTTTTTTACTTTTTACAGATTATTTACCTGCAAGCTGTCTCTCATAAGATTCGATCATTTTCTTAACCATATAACCGCCTACAGAACCATTCTGTGCGGAAGTTAAGTTACCGTTGTATCCATTAGTTAATGGAACACCTAATTCGTTAGCTACTTCCATTTTGAAACGATCCATTGCTTCTTTTGCCTCTGGTACATTTGTAGTGTTAGATTTTCCTGACATAATAAAATGCCTCCTTTTTCATCTATTTCACCATGTGTGCGTTTGTTTTTTACATGGTGTGTTTTGTGCTACACTCCTATTATGGCTGAAATAGAATGAAATACACTAGAAAATTTTAGGAAATTTTTTAACCTTAATATCTAACCTCATATACCAGGATTTATGACTCAGAAGTAAGCATTTTTTCAATGTTTGTTTTCATAAGCTGAAACGCTACTTCATTCATACCACTGTTAATAATCACGTCAGCAAGCGGCTTTGTTGGCTCAACATAAAGGTAATGCATGGGCTTTACTGTAGTCAGGTATTGCTCCACCACGCCTTCTATGTCTCTTCCCCGATCTTTGACATCCCGAATAACCCGTCTAAGAATTCTCTCGTCAGCATCAGCCTCAACAAAAATCTTGATATCAAACATATCTCTTAACCGCTCATCTACAAAAACCAAGATTCCTTCCACCAAAATCACTTTCTTTGGATCAACCCTTACAAATTGATCAGAGCGATTATGTAAGGAATAATCATAAACTGGGCAATCCACACCTTCTCCGGAACGGAGCAAAGATAACTGGTCTAACAAAAGTTCCGTTTCGAAAGCTTCTGGATGATCGTAGTTCATCTTTTTTCTTTCTTCAAAGGGAATGCCATCTTGTTTTTTATAATAATTATCGTGATAGATAACTGCAATGTCATCGCAAAACGCTTCCTTTAAACGGTTGGTAAAGGTTGACTTTCCTGAACCGGTTCCTCCAGCAATACCAATTAATACACTTTTCATCTTTCGCACTCCTTTAGTCTCATTTGGATCTAATTCACTTATTTTCTTACATTATTTTATAATGGATATATGATCGCTTAAGACCCGGTCATTCCCAATGGGATTATCCGTGCAAATTACCTTTTTTAATTGACTTAAATTTTGTAAAGGCTTTAAATCTGTGACATAATTGCCACTGATGTTAAGTTCCTCCAGTGCTGGAAGGGAATTTGCAAAATCTACACCTGTCAAAGTATTATCTGCCAAATCAAGTTTCTTAAGTCCTGGGAATTTCATTAAAAAATATTTGATATATCTTCGTATAGAGTATTTACCCAACTTATTTTAGCAGAATCCTCCGTTATATTCAATTCTTTTTCCTGCTTATTTCCTCTACGTAAGAAAGGTTCAGTTCCTATGTTTAAGAACTGAACCTCTCCACTTTTTTATTCAAAAGCCACATATTCCTCTGCCACAGCCAATTTAGGCTTTATGGCATTGTAATAATTAGCTTTCGTAATAGTCATATACGGATTCACATAAATAGAAGCTAGGCCAACGGTAACAAGTATTAGAAAGATCCATAATAGAAAGGATAAATCAAGAACAAAATATTCAAATTTATGATTTATCATCATTTCCTTACTCTCCCGGATACACTGCAGAATTCCTTTATCCGGATTCTCGGCTAATATAAAAACAGCCTGAGAATATCGAAAAGAAGCAATAATACCTGGTATAATAAGAAGCAAAGACCATAACATGACAAAAATAGAGATCATAATACTAAGCCCAAGGACTTTTAATATGTAACGAATCCCAAGAAAAAGATCACTATAAGCCATGGAAGAATCCCTGTTTGAAACTTTAAGGCAAAAAAGCAGATATCCAAAATTAAGGACTGTTGTTATTATAAAATAAATTGCTGTAAATATTAAACTGCTTACCATATAAGGAATAAACTGTGCTGGATCCTCATTTGCTTTTGTCTGAATTATTATAATACCCCATTCATCAAAAGCTCTTTGAATAATCGTCAAAACAAAAATAATGATACCAAATATAATGGTAACGCCATACGGGCTAATCGCCGCCTCTTTCATGGCAGTTTTGGCATCCATCTTTAATATACTTCTATCCATAACATCCCTCCCAATCTTATTTATCGTTACAGCCAGTTATAAATTCAATTTATTATAGCTTTTTGCGAGATAATCCTCCAAACGAATCTTAAGTTCCTGATGTTCCTCCTTAGTAAGCTCTGGGTCTCCTTTAAACAAGAGATTTACTTCATCTGATACCGTTTTAAGTATATTAGCATCCGTAAAAATATCCCCTAGCTTAAATTCCAGATCACCACTTTGTCGGATACCAAAGATATCCCCAGGTCCTCGAAGCTTAAGATCTTCTGACGCGATAAAAAAGCCGTCATTGGATTTGTTTAAAATATCAAGCCGTTCCCTTGTTCCATCCTGATCAGAACCATTCACCATAATACAGTAGGACTGGTGTTTTCCACGACCTACCCGGCCTCTTAACTGATGGAGCTGAGCCAGACCAAATCGCTCTGCATTCTCAATCATCATGACTGTGGCATTGGGCACATTAACGCCGACTTCAATTACAGTGGTGGATACTAAAACCTTGATTTCACCGCTGGCATATCTCTCCATGATCCCATTTTTTTCTTTTGGTTTCATTTTTCCGTGAAGGTATTCCACTGTAATACCTGGAAGTTCTCCTTTGAGGACCTTTGTATAGTCTACTACATTTTCTGCCTCAATCATCTCACTGGCTTCAACCATAGGACATATAACATAGGCCTGGCGGCCGGCAGCCACTTCATTACGTATGAATTCATACGCTTTTTTCCGGTACCCGGTATCTACCACACAATTCTTAATCGGTAGACGATTGGCCGGAAGTTCATCGATAATTGAAATATCCAGATCACCGTAAATAATGATAGCAAGAGTCCTTGGTATTGGGGTAGCACTCATAACAAGTACATGAGGCTCTTCTCCCTTTTTTCCAAGCATTTCCCTCTGTCCTACACCAAACCGATGTTGTTCATCCGTGATAACTAGCGCAAGGTTATCATATACCACTTTTTCCTGGATCAGGGCATGGGTACCTACAATAATGTCAGCCTCGTGAGAAGCGATCTTACTATAGGCAATTCTCTTTTCCTTAGCTGTCATCGATCCCGTGACAAGAATGGTTACTTTTTGTATTCCATGGGTTTCAAATAGCTCTGTCATAGATTCAAAGTGCTGTTTTGCTAATACTTCCGTAGGCACCATAAGAGCTCCCTGATAGCCGTTATAAGCAGCCTGGAGAAGAGCAAGTATTGCAATAATGGTCTTACCGGATCCAACATCACCCTGAACCAGACGGTTCATTACCTGACCACCGGAAATATCTTCATAAACTTCTTTCAGTACTTTTTCCTGAGCTGTTGTAAGGGAATAGGGAAGACCTTTCTTTATCTCTTCTACATCAGGAGAAAGCTGTAAGGAATATTTACTAGCTTTATCCTCTCTTTGCTCTTTAAGCCTCCTGACTGCCATCAGAAACAGGAAAAACTCTTCAAAAACCAGACGTTTTCTTGCAAATAACAGTTCTTTCCGGTCCTCCGGAAAATGTATATGATCGATAGCAAAATTATATTCAGCCAGTTCATGCTTTTTTCTTAAATCTGCCGGCATAAAATCCCGAATCATCTTACGATTCTCCAGCGCCTGTTTTACAGCTCTTACCACCGTTTTATTACTAAGCCCCTTAGTTTGTCCATAAATCGGCTGCATGGAATGAACAACCTGTTCATAGGCCTCTTCTGTAAATACCTCCGGCTGTTCCATGGTAAGGCGTCCGCTTTTCTTTACAATTCTTCCTCGAAAGACAGCTCGCATACCAGCCTTAAGCGTCGAATGGAGATAAGGCATGTTATACCAGGTTAAAGCAACAGATCCCGTGGGATCCGATAAAGTAGTAGTAATTACCTGGATATGGCTATAACGTTTTACATCCGGAGTTTTATGTAGCATTCCCACTACAGTCATAACTTGATCCGGCTTTAAATCTCCCATTGGAGACGGTTGTTCATAGGTATCATACGCTCTTGGATAGTATTCTAGGAGATCTTCTATTGTCTCGACTCCAACTTTATAAAACAATTTTCCGGTTTTTTCCCCAATTCCCTTTAATGTATCAATGGGTTCTCGGTTCATGAAAACATTCACCTCCAGGTTCCTTTTAAATAGCAAAAATCCGGCCAGGCGGAAATCCCCTCTGGCCGGGAAATAAAGTGTTCTTATTCTACTGAAATCAAATAATAATAAATGGGCTGCCCGCCAGCATGAAGTTCAACTTCACAGGCAGAGAATTTTTCCTCTGCTTTTTCTTTCAGGACATTGGCTTCCTCTTCATTTACATCTTTTCCGTAGTATATAGTTACCAGTTCAGATTCTTCCTCTACCATTGAAACGAGAGAATGAAGAACTGTGGATTCTATATCCTTTCCAACTGCAAGAATACCTTGGTCTCCCAAAGCCATGATATCGCCTTCCTGGATCTCTATGTCATCAATCACAGTGTTGCGTACCGCATAAGTAATCTGTCCTGTCTTCACTCTGGACATCTCTTCTATCATGTTTTTCTCATTGTCTTCCGGAGAAAGTTCCGTTGCAAAATTTATAATTGCAGTAATTCCCTGAGGAATGGTCTTTGAAGGGATAACAATAACTTTTTTATCCTCTACCAGCCCTTTAGCCTGCTCAGCCGCCAGGATGATATTCTTGTTATTTGGGAAAATATAAACGGTATCTGCATTCACACGGTCAATGGCGTTTAACATATCCTCCGTACTTGGATTCATGGTCTGACCACCTTCAATCAAGTAATCTGTGCCGATACCACGGAATATCTCATCCAAACCTTCGCCTGCAGAAACGGAAATGAAGCCATAAGGTTTTCTTGGCTCTGCCTTCTTTTCTCTTTCTGCTTTTTGTTGCTCTGCCAGTTTTTCTGATTCCTTAATTAATTTTTCTTGGTGTTCTTCTCTCATATTATCAATCTTCATTCGAGACAAAGAACCATATGTGAGAGCCCTTTGAATGGCAAGGCCAGGATCATTGGTATGAACATGAACTTTTATCAGGTCATCGTCTGAAACAACCACCAAGGAATCACCTATGGTCTCAAGATAGTCCTTAAATTCAAGTTCTGCCTTTTGGTCATATGGTTTTTCCAAATTAACAATGAATTCAGTACAATAACCGAACTTAATGTCAATATCTCCAAGGTGTGCCGTCTCTGATCTTGTTTGAAACAGCTGGCCGCTTCCTTCTACAGATAGATCAATTTCTTTTCCCATAAGGGAATCAAGAGCTCCCTTAACTACCTGCATAAGTCCCTGCCCGCCGGAATCCACAACTCCAGCCTGTTTTAATACAGGTAGCATCTCAGGAGTCTGACTCAGAACATAATCTCCGTGTTCAATCACCTTTTGACAAAATTCGATAATATCTTCTGTCTCAGTTACCAGTTCAGATGCTTTATCAGCCATCCCCTTAGCAACGGTAAGAATCGTACCTTCCTTTGGCTTCATAACTGCTTTATAAGCAGTTTCTGTAGCTCTTACAAAGGAATTGGCTAAAACGGTTGTCGTCACCTGCTCTGTACCGGAGATCTCTTTTGTAAAGCCTCGGAACAACTGGGATAAAATTACCCCTGAGTTTCCTCTAGCTCCTCTTAAAGAACCGGAAGAAATAGCTTTTGCCAATGTCTCCATGGTAGGATCTTCAATGGCAGCAACTTCTTTGGCCGCTGACATGATTGTCATGGTCATATTGGTCCCGGTATCTCCATCCGGCACTGGAAACACATTTAATTCATTAATCCATTCTTTTTTGGCTTCCAGCCCTTTTGCACCTGCCAAAAATGCTTTCTGCAGCATCTTAGCGTCTATATACTTCATACCCACAGGTAGTTTCCTCCTTAATCAATCACTCTTACGCCTTCAACATAGATGTTAATTTTATCTACTGTCATTCCAGTGAATTCTTCTACTTTGTATTTTACATTCTCAATCAGATTATCAGCAACTGCAGAAATACTGATCCCATATGCAATGATAACATGGAAATCAATCGTAATATGGTTGTCCTGGATGTTCACATTGATTCCGTGAGTCAGGCCTTCTCGCTTTAAAAGCTTAACGAGTCCATCTTTCATGCTGACAGCCGCCATACCGACAATACCGAAGCATTCTACCGCAGTAGTTCCGGCATACATAGCGATAACATCAGGGCTTACCTGGATTTCGCCCAGTTTATTATTGATATAACCCTTCATAGTCTCTACCTCCGTTCTTTCTGTCTCTTTTGATTATACATTATTTTTCCAAAAAAAGAAACAAATTTTTATTTTTCACTTGCAAATCAATGTGTTTTCTGTTATCATACACTTGTTGTGGATTTTTCAATAAAAAAAGTCCAAGTTACTTTTAAGGAGGTGCAATCATGGCTAAATGTACTATTTGTGAAAAAGCTGCTCACTTTGGCAACGCAGTGAGCCATTCCCATAGAAGATCCAACAAGATGTGGAAAGCAAATGTAAAGTCCGTTAAAGTAAAGGTTACAGGCGGTACTAAGAAGATGTACGTATGTACTTCCTGCTTAAGATCCGGATTAGTAGAAAGAGCTTAATCGAGGGAAACTCCTGACTGAAATAGTCAGGGGTATTTTTTTATGTAATAGATACAATAACGATCTATTATATAAAGATTTCCGTCTGGCAATCCAGGCGCTCTATTCTAATTTTAAAGGGGGATGGTTTGTATTTAAACCAGTCCCCCTTTTATAATATATGGCAATGTTCTCTCAACAACAGAACAGGTTATATCCCAATACCAGACATCCAATGATAAATAAAATCGTAACAATTGTTGCCGGGATAAAAAGCAGGATCGCCATACCTGCTCCGAAGCAGAACAGCATAAGTCCGCATACTCTTCTCATATCATCCCTCAATTCATTCAGCTATATGATATCCTATGCGGCTTATCCCCTACTTATGACTCTTCGTTTTCTTTCTCCTGAGCAGCGGCCATTTCCTCTGCAACTTTTAATGCATCTGAAGAAACTTCTTTTGATCCTCCAGTAAACTTATTCACAAAATCAGGAACCATGTCCAAGATCTTTGTAACAGCGTCTTGCTGTTTAATATTCACTAGCTTTGTTACTCCATTTTGAATAATAAGAACTGCACTAGGGCTCATCTTTGCATGCATCCCACCTGCACCACGCTGTTTTGCGTTCTCTGCAAAGGAACCAGCAGCCATACCGCAGGTCACATCCACCAAAGGAAGAATAATTGCGTCATCCACCTTTACTGCATCTCCTACTACTGTTTTCGTTGCTACAAAGGCATCCATCCCTTTAAACAGGGCTTCTACCGTAGATGTAAAATTATTCTCTGCCATCGAAAGCAATTCCTCCTTTATCGAAGCCATTTCCTCAACATCATCCTGAAATTTTTATCCATCAGCATACGTGATCCTATCAATAGTGCAGTACCTATTCGAATTCTTCCACGAAATGTTCCTTCCGCCTGAAAAATAGCCTGGTCAAACATCGGATACAAATCAAGATGTTTATGGACGAATGGATATATGACGCTGGAATACATCAGCACTTGACCTGTCAAATACGGGTCATCAAAACCAAATGTAATGCTGCCTTTTCCCTTTACGGGAAGTATGTGACGGATCAGCTTTTTCCCTTGTTTTAGAAATAGTTTAACGGTTTTCTGGTTCTCCTTGCTGGAAATCCAGGAAAAAATTTCATCTTTTTTCTCTTTTACTGTCTTTAGTGTATCACAGACTCTACGAAAAAAAAACTTAAGTTTTGTAAAAAAACGTAAGATTCTCTTCTTTCCTTTTTCCCATAAGGAAGTTAAAAAGAAGGGTTTCTTTATCTTTTCTTCGTCTTTAATCGGTTCAAAGATCTCAGGGAGTTTCTTGATTTCACTCTGAACCTTTTCCTTTGCCTCTTTCGCATCTTTTAGCGGTTCTGGTTCGATTCTCTCCATAGCCTGAACCAAGATATCTTCTGCTTCTTCTAGTTCTCGATCCAGCTTTTTAGGTTTCATAATACGAAATCCAAAGAGTCGTACGGTCATCGTTAAGTCTTCGTCATACCGAAACCGTATAGAAAGGATATGTAGCAGCCAGGAGACGCCGGCGCTTCCCCTTCCTTTCTCGTAATATGAACCAGATCCATGATATCTTACAGGTACAAAAAGCACAGCCAGAAGAACTGCCAAAAGAAGTCCCAGTATGACCAGTAAAATAAGTCCTAATATTTTTAATATCAATAAAATTATATGAAGCATGGACACCTCACACCTTACCGGCTTCCTCATCTAAAAAGGTAGATAAATCGAAGCCACCTGTTATCCGGTACATGTCATGAACCATACGTCCGGCCACCTCCAATGCCTCCCAATAATCAGCTGCAATGCCTAATATAAAAACCTCTTCTTTACTGAAAAAAGGGGCAAATAATTCCGCAGTGGGGTAGATATCAAGTATATTATTCCCATTTGAAGCGGGCGTAATCACATAAATATCCGATTTTGGCTTTGATTTTCGAATTCCCTGTATGATTCTATACCGTTTCTTCTTGGCCTTTTCGCCTACATACAGACGGTCAAACCAGCTTATTTTCATCATCCATCAGCTCTTCCAATAATTCCTTGCAGGTTTCTTTTTCCGCTTCGTCCAGACAGCTCGTAAGGCTTCCTGTGATATACGATTGAATTTCATCAATAGAACCGAAATACACGGGAAGGTCTGATAAAACCTTCGCCATTATGGCACGTACCACCTGTTTTGAAGATCCGGCAAAAACATCTTCCAGTTCCTTTAAATACGCACCTGCTTCTTTTTCCAGAGAATTACGATCTACTAAAACTTCTTCCTCTGTCTTTTCAGACTCTTCCTTAGAAGATAAGCATTTTAATTCAGCAAAACTGCTCTCAGACAAAAGAATGTCTACGTTCGCTGATTTTATATAAAAGGGATCTAAATACCATTCTTCATCCGCCTGTGGAAGTTCAATCCTTAGATATTTTTCATATAAAGTTTCCTGTCTGCCTTCCATCTGGGTGAGCTTAAGAAAAATTTCATTGGAACCAAAAGAATCCTCTTCTTTGGAAAAATTATGAAGAATCTCCTTTATAACAGAAGAATATAATTCCTCTTCTTTTACATCCACAACCGCTTCTGAACCCGACAAAATGAGGACACAGAAATCATTGACGATTTCCTGAAGCATCACATAAAATCCAGATTCTTTCGTAAGCCCTTCTGAAACCGTTCCCAGATCTTCCATTGCATTTTCATAACTTTCGGCTGTCATATTCTTATAATCAATACTACGAAGCTGCTCCAAAAGTTTATAAAACTCCTGGTAACCTTGATCCATATCTTTTGGAAGCCGAGTCATAGATTCAGTCCGAAGAGTATACATCATATCTTTAAGGTTTTCCATGGGAGAGCCAATATATACCGAAAGGCCCTCCATTACAAGGCTGAAAAACTTCTGCTTTGTAAGTCGAACCGGTAGCTGTCCTATTACTTCTTTGATTCTTCCATTCATAACAGCTGTCTCGCTGGATCCTGTAATATACTCCAATAGACGTTTTGCGAAAGCATCATCATGAATTGAGCTTGCAGGCATTACTTTAAACTTTCTTTCCAAACGGTTTAATACGTACTCAAAAATTTGAAAGCAGTCCGCATAGGAAGTCATCACTTCAACTTTACGGGTAATATCTTCTCTAAGAGCTAGCACTCCCTCTAAAACATCTTTACCGGAATAATAATCAGAAAGAAGTTCATTTAGTCGTGTGCTGCAATCAGAAACATGTTCAGAAACACGAGGTTCCTCAGCAATGGATTCAAATAGAGTATAATAATTTAGCACTAGCCTTACATAAGAGTATTGATATGCTGTAGTCATCTGTTTTTTCAGTAATCGGGTATCCAAATTTTATCTCCTCTCGGATTTTATCAGGTATTGTAATTGGAAAGAATGGAACGTCGTAATAAATCAAGAGCTTTTACAACAGACTGTTCTCTGATTTTCTCACGGTTTCCTTTAAAGTGGTATTCTTCCACTTTCACTTTATCCTTCAGATAGCAAGCAATATATACCAGACCAACAGGCTTTTCACCTTCGGAAATCGGTCCTGCTATTCCTGTTACTGCAATGCAAACATCTGCACCAGTAGCAAAAACTCCGCCCAGTGCCATTTCTTTCGCGGTCTGCTTGCTGACGGCACCGTATTGTTTCAGAGTGCTTTTATTTACGTTCAAACGCTTTCTCTTTGCCTTATTGGAATAAGTAACAAATCCCTCTCGAAACACCTCGGAAGCTCCTGATACATTGACAATACGGCCTGAAATCAATCCTCCTGTACAGGATTCTGCTGTTGTCACTGTTAACTCATGCTTTTTAAGAAGACGAACCACAGCCATTTCCATGGTTTCCTCTTCTTTCGTGGTAAACACATCGTTGCCAAAGCGACTCTTAATCTCTTTTACGACGGGTTTTAAAAGTTCCTTTGCTTCCTCTTCATTAGAAGCTTTGGCAGTGATCCGTAAGTGGACCTCTGCCGTCTTCGCATAGGTTGCAATTGTGGGATTTGATTGTCCATTAATCAGATCTAAAAGCTTGTCTTCTACCTGACTCTCTCCCTGACCACATAACTTAATCATCTGAGAGCGAATCACTTCCGGCTGACGTTCCTGTAAATAAGGAAATACCTGTTCTTCAAAGAGCGGTTTCAACTCTCCGGGAGGTCCAGGAAGTAATATTGCTGTCTTTCCATCTTTTTCAAGAATAAGTCCAGGAGCTGTTCCATTATGGTTGTCTAATACTTTGGCCCCATGAGGAACCAAGGCCTGTTTCCAGTTATTATCCGGTATTTCTTTATAAATACTGTTCTTAAAATATTCTGTGATCAGGTCTCTTGTGTGATCATCCTCTTCCAAGGAAAATCCCATGACCTCAGCACAAACTTCTTTTGTCAGATCATCCTCCGTAGGTCCAAGACCACCGGTTAGAATCACGACATCGGAACGGTCCAGGGCAGTTTTTAACACCTGGGACAAACGCTCCCTGTTGTCTCCAACTGTCACCTGATGATACATGGATAAACCTAAAAGAGCACACTTTTCCGCTAGATACTGGGTGTTCGTATTTACAATATTACCGAGCAAAAGCTCTGTTCCAACTGAAATCAGTTCGACAACCATAATGATTACATACTCCCTTCTGTAAGAACCTTATAATTCTTTACGATATAATCAATCAGCGATACGATCGTAAGGATGACTGCCAGCCAGACAAATACAACTGTCACTGGCGTTAACAACGGTATATTCACCATAAGAAGAACAGACATGATCATTTGGGAAGCCGTTTTAAACTTCCCCCATTTGCTTGCTGCAATGACAATTCCATTATCAGAAGCCACCAGTCGAAATCCACTAATAATAAATTCTCGGCTTATGATAACGATAACAACCCATGCAGAAAGCTGATTTAATGCTGTAAAGCAGATAAGTCCAGAACAAACTAAAAGCTTATCCGCTAACGGATCCATAAACTTTCCGAAATTTGTTACCAGTCCATATTTTCTTGCAATCATTCCATCCAACAAATCCGTAAAGCTTGCGATAATAAATATAGCAGCTGCAATCCAACGATAATTGGCATTGGCACCGCCCTCTAGCAGAAGAAACAAAACAAAAAACGGAATCATGATAACCCTTAAAATCGTTAGCTTATTCGGTAAATTCATCTTCCAACTCTCCCATCAAATCATATTCCATAGCTCCGGTAACCCGAACCTTGGCAAAATCACCTGACATCAATTCCACACCTGTCTGGACAAATATCATACCATCCACACCAGGGCAATCCATATAAGTACGTCCTACATAAGCATTTTCATCTGCTACTTTGCCTTCAATCATAACTTCTACTGTCTTTCCAACCATAGACTCGGAATGATCTAAGGAAATTTCCTGCTGAAGTTCCATGATAGCATCACGGCGTTCCTCTTTCACTTCTTGATCTACGTGATTAGCAAAACCTGCCGCTGGTGTATCTTCTTCTGCGGAATAAGCAAATACTCCTAGACGCTCAAATTCCAACTCATCTACGAATTCCATAAGCTCCTCGTGATCTTCCTCTGTTTCACCTGGGAAACCAGAGATCAAAGTGGTACGAAGTGCAATATCAGGTATCTCTTTGCGAAGCTTCCCTACAATCTCTCTAAGCTGATTTTTCGTAGTTCTACGTCCCATAAGTTTTAAAATACGATCGCTGGCATGCTGAATAGGCAAGTCAAGATAATGACAGATTTTTTCTTCTTCTTTTATTGTCTGAATCAATTCATCTGTAATTTCCTCAGGATAGCAATACTGAACTCTAATCCACTGAATCCCGGAGATGCGGCAAAGTTTCTTTAAGAGTTCAGGAAGAGATTTCTTGCCATATAAATCCACACCGTAAAGCGTAGTTTCCTGAGCAACTAAAATAAGTTCCTTTACGCCTTTACTTGCAAGTTCCTCTGCTTCTTTTAAAAGTCGTTCCATAGGAACACTGCGGTAATTGCCACGCAAAGTAGGAATGATACAGTAAGTACAATGCTTATCACAGCCTTCGGCAATTTTTAGGAATGCGTAATGCCCTCCAGTTGTAAGAACTCGTCCTGTTTCCATCTCAGGAATCCCCTGAAGATCGTGGAAACGCTGAACATGTTCTACACCGCTTAAAGCTTCTCTTAACACATTGGAGATCTCATCGTAGGTGGAGGTACCAAGAATTCCATCGACTTCTGGTATCTCATCAATAATCTCCTGTTTATATCTCTGAGCAAGACAACCAGTTACAATAAGTGCCTTACAATTTCCGTCTATCTTTCTTTGAGCCATCTCTAAAATGGTATTAATGCTCTCTTCCTTCGCATCTCCGATAAAACAACAGGTATTGATTACAATAACATCTGCCTCATGTTCATCGTCAGTAAAGGTATATCCATCTTTATTTAAAAGGCCAAGCATCATCTCGGTATCAACCAGATTCTTATCACAGCCCAGTGAAATACATAATAATTTCATCTTAAAACTCCCGTCGTAAATATTTGTATATGAGAAAAGCCATCTACCAAAAGGGAGACGGCCTTTCTCTTAATTATCGTCTTCTTCTGTTGCGTCCGCTTCGCTCAAAATCTTAACTTGGCCTTCGTACAACTCCTCTACGGCAACAGAAAGTGGCTTTTTACCGTAACTTGGTATAGTAGGCTCTGAACCACCGATGATCTGTCTTGCTCTTTTTGCAGCTGCGATTACAATTGAATAACGGCTCTGTACGACAGGAGCATCTCCTGGTACAACCTCGCTGTTTACTGCATTAATTAAATCTGAATAAGATGGATGTAACATCTTTGTTCTCCTCTCTAAATCACTATATTTTCTTCAATTCTTCCCGAATCTGAGATAAAAACGCACCATTATTGGATGCCCGATTATGCTGGACTTGTATCATCTTATGCATTGCTTCTACACAAGTTTCTATCTTATCGTTAATAAGGATATAGTCATAAGCTTCCATACCCTCTGCCTCTTCTGAGGCTCTGCGAAGTCTGGCATTGATTACTTCCATGCTCTCTGTGCCTCGCCCGATCAGTCTGCGTTTAAGTTCCTCTGCGCTAGGAGGCATAACAAAAATCAAAATAGTCTCAGGAAAGCGTTCTTTAATTTTAAGCGCTCCTTGTATTTCAATTTCCAGAATTACATCCTTGCCCTTTTTCATCTGATTTAAAACATATTCTTTGGGAGTTCCATAAAAATGTTTTACATACTGAGCATACTCAATCAGGGCATCTTTTTCAATCATATCCCGGAAGTTTTCTTCAGTCACGAAAAAATATTCACGTCCATCCGTCTCCCCTTCTCTTGGGTTTCTGGTGGTTGCAGATATAGACAGCGCATAATTATCGTACCGTTTCAGAAGCTCTTTCATAAGAGTTCCTTTACCTGCTCCTGAAAAACCAGATACAACTGCCAACATTCCTTGCTCATTCATGAGTCTGTTACACTCCCTATTCAATATTCTGGATCTGTTCTCTGACCTTTTCAATCTCGGTCTTTAATGTTATGGCTTTGTCAGAAATCTCCAAATCATTGGCCTTAGAAAGAATGGTATTGGCTTCCCTGTTCATCTCCTGTGCAATAAAATCCAACTTTCTTCCCACACTTCCACCAACTCCCAGCTCAGACCTGGTATTCTCAATGTGGCTTCTCAACCGGACGGTTTCTTCATCCACACAAATTTTATCAGCAAATATAGTAACCTCTGTGGCAATTCTTCCTTCATCAATGGAAACGCCTGACAGCAGTTCCTTCACCTTGTCCTCAAGCTTTCCACGATACTCTTGCAAAATCCTTGGGGAGCGTTCTTCAATAAAGTCCAGTATCTCCAGCATATTTCCTAACTTTTTCATCAAATCATTACAAAGGGTCTCCCCTTCAGTAATCCTGGTTTCTACAAAACGCTTTGCAGCCTCTTCAATGGTTTCAGAAAGAAGCTTCCACATCTGATCTTCATCTTCTGTCACTTCATCCATGGTAAGAACCTCTGGGCACTTAGCCAGGGTAGATACCTTAATATCATTTTGGATTCCGAACTCTTTCTCCATCTTCGTAAAATAATCCATATATTCAGCAGCTAGAGCGCTGTTATACTTTAAACACAGCTTATTCTCTGTATAATCCTCATAGCTGATAAAAACATCAACCTTACCCCGCTGTATATAATTCTTTAACAGATTTCTAATTCCTGTTTCAAAGAAATTAAACTTTTTCGGCATCTTTACGCTTAAATCCAAATATCTGTGATTTACAGCTTTCATCTCGACGGAAATTTTATATTCATCCGTGACGGTTTCATACCTGCCGAAACCTGTCATGCTCTTAATCATTGCAAATGCCTCTCTTTCGCCATAGATATAATCCATTATAAGTCATATTAAAAAACAAGTCAATTGGTTTTGAATTTTACACAACAGCGTTTTTGTGGTATACTATCTATATTTTAATCAGACTTTCACCGGAGGAAATAATACAATGGCTTTAGACGGAATTGTAATGGCTAATCTTGCAGCAGAAATGAAAAACCGGCTGGAAGGCGGAAAAATCGCTAAAATCGCCCAGCCGGAAAAGGATGAACTACTGTTTACTATTAAAAATCAGAAAAATACATGGAGGCTCTTAATTTCGGCTAGTGCCAGCCTTCCACTTGTTTATTTTACAGAATCCAATAAGCAAAGCCCCATGACTGCGCCTAATTTTTGCATGCTTTTGCGTAAGCATATTGGAAACGGTCGAATTCTAAGCGTAAGCCAACCTGGTCTAGAACGTATTCTATGTATGGAGATTGAACATTTAGACGAACTTGGAGATAAACGAGTTAAAAAGTTAATGATTGAGATTATGGGAAAGCACAGCAATATTATCTTCTGCAATGAGGATGGAATGATTTTGGACAGCATCAAGCATATATCTGCTCAGGTGAGTTCTGTCAGAGAAGTCCTTCCCGGCAGAACTTATTTTATCCCTCAAACTACAGAAAAAAAAGACCCACTGTCCATTACCCAGGAAGAATTTCGGGAAGCAATGAGCAGCACGCCTGCCCCAATACAAAAAGCACTGTACCTAAAACTCACTGGATTTAGTCCAATTATGGGACATGAACTTTGTCACCTGGCATCCATTGATGAGGACCATTCTGCTAATGAAATGACCGAAATGGAGATGGTACACTTATATCGTACCCTTTCTCAT
Source organism: Hungatella sp. UBA7603 (assembly GCA_002478865.1). Classification (GTDB taxonomy): domain Bacteria; phylum Bacillota; class Clostridia; order Lachnospirales; family Lachnospiraceae; genus Lacrimispora. Next base: position 92,406 of record DLJZ01000008.1, on the reverse strand, counting down.
GTAGTTGCAGATATTCGTCAGGCGAATTTTTCACCTAATATCATTTACCGTAATGAGGAGCCAGTTGAATTTTCCGCCCTCCCCATGTCATGCTTTCAAAGCGATGAGTATCAGGCAACTCCCTTTGAATCCATCAGTTCACTTTTAGAGACTTATTACGCCGCTAAAAATACGATTACAAGAATCCGTCAGAAATCAGTGGATCTTCGTAAAATCGTACAGACCGCATTAGAGCGAAACTATAAGAAGTTCGACCTACAAGAGAAACAGCTTAAGGATACAGAAAAAAAGGATAAATACAAGGTCTATGGAGAGCTTTTAAATACTTACGGATATGAACTGTCCGGCGGAGAGAGAAAGCTGACCTGCCTCAATTACTATACCAACGAAGATATTACGATCCCTTTAGATGATCAACTATCCGCAAAAGAAAATGCAAAGAAATATTTTGATAAATACAACAAGTTAAAACGTACCTTTGAGGCGGTCACAGAACAGATTCGAGAAACCAAACAAGAAATTGATCATTTGGAATCAGTAAGTGCTGCTCTTGACATTGCATTAAAAGAAGAAGATTTAGTGCAGATCAAAGAGGAACTGATGGAGTATGGCTATGTTAAACACCGCCGTGCCGGTGACAAAAAGCCCAAGGTAACCAGCAAGCCATTTCATTATATTTCCTCTGACGGCTTCCACATCTATGTAGGAAAGAATAATTACCAGAACGAAGAACTTACCTTTAAGGTTGCAACCGGCAATGACTGGTGGTTCCACGCAAAAGGGATTCCAGGTTCCCATGTCATCGTAAAATCCGAAGGCAAGGAGATGCCAGACAGATTATACGAAGAAGCAGGTGCCCTAGCCGCATATTATTCCAAAGGCCGGGACGGCGATAAGGTAGAAGTGGATTATATTCAGAAGAAACAAATTAAAAAAGTAACGGGAGCGGCACCTGGCTTCGTGATTTACCACTCCAATTACTCCATGGTCGCAGAACCCAAATTAATATTAGAAGAAGTTTAATATACAGTTAGTAACAACTTAAAGTCAAAAGAAGTGCTTGAATGTCTTATTTCTCATTCAAGCGCTTCTTGTTTCATTCTTCTTGGTATTGCTTCGTTACATCATTATTTTTTGTATCAATCTTCCTAGTATTACTTCGTTACATCATAAATTTTTATTTTGTTTTCCCCGTAACCTGGAATGATTGATAGGAAGGAACGTCATCAACAATTGCAGCTACTTTATAACGGTATTCTACCGCCGATGTCAATCCAGAATCCTGATAGGACCTAGTGCTTCCCCCAAGCGTTTTAATCTGCTTGAAGCTTTGTCCTGGTTCTGCCCTATATATGGCATAGCCAGACACCTCGTGACCATATTTACCGTCACTAGCTGCACTCCAATCTAATTGGATGGTCTGAGCATTCACTCCTTTTGCAGTCACTTCTGGCACTTTGATTCCACTGGATAACAGATAACTTAAATTAGCAGGCTGATTATAAGCAGTATTCTGCCATGCCACGCCCTCCCGGTAAGCACGATCGGTCAAAAGACAGGGAACCCGATAGGCAGTTTCTATAGGTGTGCTATAAATCCTTATCTTATTCCTATCTTGTGCATCCCTTACGATAATTTCTTCTCTCCAGTCTCCGATGATATCTGCCACAAGACACGCATTGCCTTTTGTCCCATTGTTTAACATAGTGCCATTCATTTGAATCAGCATATCTGATTTTTGATTCTCATAATCCCACTTCTGAACTTGAGGAATCAACTGTGTGGAGTTATTGGAATCAAAGAGTTCCATTAGAAGATCCCCATCCCAAAAGATAGAGAAATTCTGGCTTGGCTTTTTGCCTTCTTCATAAATCTGCTGTCCTTTGACATTGTAAGTAATTGCCTTAACCGACGCCCACATCTCAGCACCGGGATATCTGGGGTCTATATCTGCGGCAACGCCTCGCCCGGTATCCTGACCATATTGATACCCCCATAAAATCTGACCCGTCTCCGCATCATGAAGTTCCACATGGTACCTGGCATTTTTCTCTTCATGCACTTGAAATACTTCCAGCTTGCCGTCGTCATTCCAGTCGCTGACATGCATAGCATCTCCATGGCCTAGCCCTGTGGTATATTTCGGTTTTCCATTATGATCAACCGTCAAAGAACCATATATGATTTCGTCCTTTCCATCCCCATCCACATCATTAATAGAAAGATTGTGATTTCCCTGGCCAGCATATTTATCTCCTGTTGGGACGTCAAATAGCCACTTCTTCGTAAGCTTACCATTTTTTAAATCCCAAGCGGAAATGGCTGTCCTTCCGTAATATCCACGGCAAAATACAGCGCTAGGATTGGTCCCATCAAGGTAAGCTGTCGCTGCCAAAAACCGATCTGGTCGGTTTGCATATCCCTGTGGCTCTGGATTCCCTTTGCTGTCCAGTCCCCACATAGAAGTGTCCCAAGTCCCTGTTGCTGCATTATAAGTCCCACGGGAAGGTAAATAAGCAGTTGTATCAATAATCTTACCTGTTCTGCCGTCAAAAGCAGTTAAGAACTCATCTCCTTTTACAATGCGCCCGATTCTTCCATTAAAACTGCGAAAGTCATAATTGTCACTAATTTTATTGGTAGGAAGAGCTTTTGAATTGACAGCTCCTACATGTCCGGTTTCTTTTAGATTACCATTGACATTCTGATAGGTTGTAGAACCATCCGCAGTCTTTAATAATACTTCAGCACAGCCGTCTCCGTCATAATCCCAGACCTGAAACTGAGTATAATGAGCACCCGATCGGATATTGACTCCTAAATCAATTCTCCACATAAGGTTTGCTGCCCCAGTACTTGTATCAATATCATAGGCATCTAGAAAGGTGGTTCCTGTATACCCATCAATTGAGTTATCCTGAGCATTATCCGGATACCATTTTACAATAAGCTCCAAACGTCCATCTCCATCCAAATCACCTATAGACATATCATTTGCTGAATAATTTGTGATTGAACCGTCTGGCATGGTTTGTGATTCCGGAGCCTTAAGGCTTAATTCTATGTATTCCTGATCCCAGGCTACGGCTGTTTGGCCTATACTGAATTTCCCTGTGTTGTCCTGTAATGCATAACTATCTCCTGCTTTTCCCTGCTCATCAAAATAATTCGAAATCGCACCACGATATATCTCCTGGCCATTTCTCTTTAGTGTAAACTCCGCTTCCGCCCCGTCTTCTTGATAAAATCTCCAACTCACCAAAACTCCTTGATTGGTAGTCACTGCCGTAAGTGCCCTGTCCGAAGTGATTTCCAATCCTCCGTGCTGTTTTGTTGGAAATAGACCTTCTGCATTTGCATCCATTCCGGATGATACACTTACCATAAATAAAACACCGGCCAATAGGATAAATCCCTTTTTAAATTTCTTCTTTAAATACATCTCTTCCCCTCCATAATCATTATTTTCCCCTTACCACGATTTGAATTAAGAAGTATTCCCGATATACCTTCCCTCCTCCTTTTACCATTGTAACTAAAACTTGGGAATCTCCTGTAATAATTCTAACATTATGGCGAAATATCTGTAAATAATCATTATGTAACGCAATAAATACGTGTATTTATCAAGTCAGAAAGAGTCAGTTATCATAATAAGAACCTCGAAAAATTCCTGATGAGTAGTTTTAACATCAAAGACTTGTTTGGAACAATAAAATTAGCAGGTCACAAGAAAGAAATTACCATTCTTTCTGTGCCTGCCCTATATCGTCCCACACTATGAGACATTCTCTATTAAGTATCGGAATGCTCTACAATAGCCTGTCTCCCGGGAACGTTGGTTATCACCTCAATATAGTATTTCTCTGGAATCAAAATTTTCCCTTTGCGTTTGGACAAGATTTTCTTCTCCGCAGAGGTAACATTCTTTTTGTCTTCCAATCTGAGAATTTTCTGAAACAAAGACCTTCTCATTAATACATTCTCCTAATCCCTTTTACCCTATGTACCCAAAGCAAAAATCCTATCAATATCTTGATCCAGCACATTCATACAGTCATAATCAAACGGCATGAAATAGTGGATACAATTACGAATGCACGAAACAACTTATAAAATAATGTTAACATTGACTTCGTGCCAATATAACAATCATTTCCCCCTTAGTCATTCCGTGCAATCTAAAATTTCACATCAAACGGCTACTCATACCGTTTGAGATAATCAAGCTTTTTCATCATTCATGGTCTTCACCACTTTTTACATACTCATACCGAACATTTGCCTATACATACTTTTACCGCTTCTGAAATCCGTTTAAATCCATTATTTTGCATCTTTAGCTTTTAATACTTCTTCCGGGATTTTTCTTTCATAAATTCCAGCAGGAATACTTCTTCCTACAGAATTTAAGGACACCTTTACTAAAGCCTTCTGAACTCTTTCAATCAATGTTTTCTTCATCCCTTGTATTCTCCTTTTAAATTTTTTTATTTTGGGGAAGCAATGTCAATACTTCCAAAATAACTGGAATCATAATCAATTCTCTCAATGATGGGAAGAATGTGGCCAGAGCCATCAAAATGATTAATATTACAAAAGAGAAAATCTTTTTTTGTAAGATATCCTGAGAACTGAAATATTCAATGTTGATGGTACGAGGAACACAAAGCCATATAATCAATACAGAGGCTGCAAAAATAAGAGGCAGCACGGAAATATGCATATTTATGTAAGTATCCGCCAAAAGCGAAGTTGCCCATATCAGCATCATACTTAAACCGCAGCCTAGCCCCGTTCTGGCATGAATTCCACCAGCCTGAAGTCTCAGACCACAAAAGGATGATAATATAATAAATGTATCAAAGCCTTTGCCAATTAGAATTCCAATTAATTGAATCAGCGCAAACTTTAATATATTATCCAGCAATAATTCCATTCCATATTGAATCACTTTGTTTTCGTCCTGACTTTTTGGATTTATTTTGTTCATCCAATTACAAAATCCGACAGCAATTCCTGTAATATTCATAATGATCACCACCACTAGATGATATAGTATCATATTTTCGTTTGAATGAATGTTTTTGAAGTTTTCGTTGATTTTTTCTACTTAAGCGTTAGATGTATACTTTGTGCAAACAATTTCCTTTACTTTCCAATTGCAACAGAGTAAAATATATATACTTACTAGCGAGGGGAAACATTATGACTTATTTAATTTATACGCTTACCGGCGGCTTATGTATTTATTTTTCCAGTGTACATTTGCTTCCTAACAAATTGACGAACACCAGAAAACTTTGTATATTTATGTACGCTTTTGGCAGCCTGTTTTTATTTAATAGAATCTACGGACAGGCCAGTACGTACATTACCTTTGTGGGGATCTTATTGCTGATTTATATCTTTGCAAAAGAGCCTTATTTAAATATGGCATTTTATTTGTTTGGTTATCTTTATACCATAGCATTTAATTATCTATTTATGTGGGCGGCTGGCTTTATCCTTCAGATGGATATGCAGGATCTTCTGACTCATGATATGCTAAATGTTATTTTTTCTATCACCTACAGCATATACTGCGGTATTTCCACGAAATTCATTGGATGGTACATACACAAAAAGCTGAATATAACTCAATACTTAACAAATCCGCATTTGTTAAAGGCCATTTTCATTGACCTTTTTATTTTAGTGTTCTTTTATATTTTCAATTTCTCCTATGGAGAATATTTAGGTTATAACTTTGGTGTCATTGCATTAAATGGAATCATCTTTCTTTTACTCTTTGCAATCACGGTTTATCTTATGTATTCCATCTATAAGGCTACTATGGGAGAACAGGCAAACAAACATCGTATGGCTCAGTTTGAAAGCCTTCGCCTTTATACGGAACGTTTGGAAACTTCTTATGGAATCATGAGAAAATTCAAGCATGATTATATGAATATTTTAAGCACGATGTCAGGATATATGGAAGAAGATAATATGGAGGGACTGATGAAATATTATGGTGACCAAGTTCTTCCAATCAGCCACGCATTTTCCGAATCAGATACAAAGCTTGGGGCATTGTCTAATATTAAAAATACCGCTTTAAAAAGCCTGCTTTCTTCAAAATTCATATATTCCATGGAAATTGGAATAAAAGCAGAAATCGAATTAACGGAATCAATTGAAACAATTCCCATAGATGCTTTGGATCTTTCCCGAATTATTGGGATCTTTATGGATAACGCCATTGAAGCGGCTACGGAAACAAAAGAAAAAGAGCTGATTTTTTGTATGTTTCGCAAGGAAGAGGATCTTTACATCATCATAAGAAACTCTTCTCCTGCATTGGATCATCCCGTATCGGCACTTCCCGGCCAGGGGATCTCTTCGAAAGGCATGAACCGGGGAATTGGTCTTTATAATGCGGCAATGATTTTAGGTAACTATGATAATGCCAACTGGAACACAACATATGAGGAACCTTATTTCACACAGGAGATAATCCTAAAGCCAAATGTTACATAGGGAGTAAAAAATGATACATATATATCTTTGTGAAGATGATAATAAACAATTAACACGTTGGAAAAATACAGTGGAAAAATATTTGTTGATGAACTCTACGGAATCTCAACTTTACTGTGCTGCCTCAAGTCCTGCCGAACTTCTTTCTATCCGGAAAAAATCCACGGTTATCGGACTTTATTTTTTAGACATTGACTTGCAGTCCGATAAAAATGGAATCGAACTTGCTCAGGAAATACGTAAATACGATCCCAGAGGATATATTGTTTTCGTCACGACACACAGCGAAATGGCGGTTCTTACCTTTCGTTATAAAGTGGAAGCCATGGATTTTATAGTAAAAGATGAAATCAGAACACTTCCTGACCGAATCTGTGACTGCATAAAAAATGCAGAAGACAACTACAAGACTCAATTAAACGCTTCCAACCGCCTGCTCTCTGTAAAAGTAGATAAAACGTCTTTGATTCTCGATCAGGATGATATTGTTGCGATTACAACCTGCGAGGATAATCATAAGATAATGATTCATACGAAAAATGGTACCCGTCAGATGGCTGGATCCTTAAAAGAGTTAAACGCTATTTTAAACTCTACCTTTTTCCAGTGCAGCCGCTCTGTCATTGTGAATCTAATACATGTACTAAAATATTCAAAGGAAGATGCCGTTTTAACTATGAATAACAAAGAAACTTATAACGTTTCCATACGTATGATGGGCAAACTACAAAAGGCTTTAAAGCAGATTTAGACACAAAAGGGCACCCCCTATAAGTCAACTAAACTTATAGGGAGTGCCCTTTTGTATTTCTATTATTCCTTACCAAAATGTATCTATTAATTCGAAAACATTAACAGCCATCGCCATATGTGCCCTTAGACTTCACTAACTTTGGACGATATCCCTCAGCTGTCAAAGCGGCCATAATTGTATTTTTATGATCCGTTCCAAACGCCTCTAAGGTGATGCGAAGTTCCACAGCCGAATTTCTGTTAATCGTTATAAACTGGTTATGCTCCAAGCGAATTACATTGCCCTGCTCCTTTGCAAGAAGAGCGGACACTTTTGCAAGTTCTCCTGGCTTGTCCGGAAGAAGAATGGACACGGTAAAGATTCGGTCTCTCTGAATTAAGCCTAATTGAACGATGGAAGCCATTGTGATTACATCCATATTTCCACCACTTAAGATGGATACGATTTTCTTATTTTCTACCTTCATATGCTTTAAGGCTGCAACCGTAAGAAGACCTGAGTTTTCCACTACCATTTTATGATTCTCAACCATATCAAGGAAAGCTACGATGAGCTCAGAATCCTCTATGCTGATGATTTCATCTACATTATCCTGGATATAGGGGAAAAGCTTATCTCCTGGACATTTTACAGCGGTACCGTCCGCAATTGTATTGACACTGGGAAGGGAAACTACCTTACCCTGGCGTATGGATTCCTGCATGCAATTTGCTCCTGCAGGTTCTACCCCAATAATCTTGATTTTTGGATTTAACATTTTAGCCAGAGTGGAAACACCAGCGCATAAACCGCCACCTCCAATGGGAACCAAAATATAATCAACGGTAGGAAGCTCTTTGACAATTTCCATGGCAATGCTTCCCTGCCCCGCAGCAACATCTAGATCATTAAATGGATGGACAAATGTCAGTCCACGCTCATCCGCCAGCTTGTAAGCGTAATCACAAGCCTCGTCGAAAACATCACCTTCTAATATAACTTCTGCACCATACCCTTTGGTTCTGTTCACCTTCATTAAAGGAGTTGTAGTCGGCATAACAATGGTAGCAGGGATTCCAGCTAATTTTGCCGCATAGGCAACTCCCTGTGCATGATTGCCGGCAGAAGCAGTAATTAATCCTTTGGCTTTTTCTTCCTCGGATAAGGTGCTAATCTTATAATAAGCTCCACGCACCTTATATGCACCTGTATACTGCATATTTTCCGGTTTAAAATACACTTTATTGCCGGTCTGAGCAGAGAAATATTCACTGTGTACCAGCTTGGTTTCCAAGGTTACCTTACTAACGACTTCTGATGCTTCTTCGAACTTTTCCAATGTCAACATATTTAAGCCTCTACTTTCTCATCTGCGTGAAACAATGCATTCACAAATTCGTTTGCATTAAATTTCTGTAAGTCATCGATTTTCTCCCCAACCCCAATGTATTTCACAGGAATGCCAAGTTCCGACTGAATGGCAACGGCAATTCCTCCCTTGGCAGTACCGTCAAGCTTCGTAAGAATAATTCCGGTAATATCTGCAACTTCCATAAACTGTTTCGCCTGGACAAGGGCATTCTGGCCGGTAGTTCCATCTAAAACCACCAGAGTTTCTCTGTAGGCATCTGGATATTCCTTGTCGATAATCCGATTTATCTTCTTAAGCTCCTCCATCAAGTTCTTCTTGTTGTGGAGACGTCCTGCCGTATCACAGATGAGCACATCTGCCTGTCTTGACTTTGCCGCTGCTACAGCATCAAAAACCACCGCTGCTGGGTCTGAACCCTCCTGCTGCGCGATAATGTCCACACCAGCTCTTCTGGCCCATTCTGTCAGCTGCTCAATGGCTGCCGCACGGAAGGTATCTGCAGCTGCTACAATCACTTTTTTTCCGTCGTCTTTCATCTGCCCTGCAAGTTTTCCAACAGAAGTTGTCTTTCCGACTCCATTGACACCGATTATAAGTAAAACGGATTTGCGATTCTCAAATTCATAAGCATTTTCACCAAGATCCATTTGTTCTCTAATGCTGTCCATAAGGAGCTCTTTGCATTCTGATGGATCTTTGATTCCCTGCTCCTTTACCTTTTTCTTTAGATCTTCTACAATGGACATGGTTGTCTGGATTCCCAGATCTCCCATGATGAGAATCTCTTCAATTTCTTCATAAAATTCTTCATCAATAGCCGAGAAGCCGCTGAAAATGGAATCCACGCCGGCGATAATATTATCTCTTGTCTTTTGAAGTCCAGCAACCAGCTTCCCAAAAAATCCCTTTTTCTCATTCATAGTCGGTCTCCTTAACTTTCTAAATCTTCTTCAATCAGATTTACTGATACAAGCGTTGAAACGCCTTTCTCCTGCATGGTAATACCATACAGACGGTCCGCAGATACCATCGTACCACGTCTGTGTGTGATTACGATGAACTGTGTGTATTTTGTAAGCTTATGCAGGTATTTTGCAAAACGGTCTACGTTAGAATCATCCAGAGCCGCCTCAATCTCATCCAAAAGACAAAACGGGGATGGCTTTAAGTTCTGAATGGAAAAGAGCAATGCAATGGCAGTAAGCGCCTTTTCTCCACCCGAAAGCTGCATCATATTTTGAAGCTTTTTTCCTGGTGGCTGAGAGATGATCTGGATTCCCGCTTCCAGAATGTCTTCGTCCTCTACCAGTTCTAGCGTTCCACGACCGCCGCCAAACAATTCTTTGAATACCTTATCAAATTCTGCCCGGATTTCTCGGAATTTTTCTTCAAATTGCTTTCTCATTCCTGAATCCAATTCATCAATGATCTTTAACAAGGTTCCTTCCGCTGATACAAGATCATCGTGCTGGGTCTTCATAAACTCATATCGTTCAGATACCTCCTTGTAATCCTCAATTGCATTGACATTGACATTGCCAAGTCCTCGGATCTCATCCTTTAAAGAAGCAATCACACGCCTGATGTCCGGAAGAGACGTCCATTCATGATTCCTTAAAACTTCCGCAGAGGAGAAGGTTAACTCATATTCATTCCACATATAGTTTACGTGGCCTTCCATGCGTTCATTCAATTTTTCTTTCTGGCTTTGAAGACGGAATAATTCCTTATCCAAAAGACTAATATTGTTGGTCATTTCTTCTCGTTTTTGGAATAATTCCTTTTGCTCTTTTGTTTTGGCTTCTTTTTTTGCAGTGTTTTGATTGATCGACTGCTCCAATTCTTCCCCACTCGCTTTTACTTGATCAATTTGACCTTTTAATTGCTGAATTTCTTTTTCTTTTTCTTCAATAATAAGCTGGGAATCTTCGGAGCCACCAGAAAGCCCAGAAAGTTCTTCCTCCAGACGTTGAGTCTCTTCTTTGATACGTCTTAAGTTTTCCTTTTCAAAGTCATCCTTTTGTTTTAGGCCCGAAGTTTCAAGCTGAACGGCGGATAAATCCTTATAAAACTGTTCTCTATCTAACCTTGCTTTTTCAAGTCCCGAATTGAGCACTTCCAGGTTATCACCGGTATCCCGGTTTTGATTCTCTACTGTCTCTACAGCAACAAGAAGTTCCTGTTGGTTCACTCCGATTTCCCGAATCTGTACTTCAAGCTGTATATTCTCTCGTTCCAGATCTCCGTAGGATTCCCTGATTTCTAACTTTTTATCTTCAATCCTTTTCAGATTAATCCGAACCGTGTTCTGCTTCAAGTAAAGATTCTGTTTTTCTTCACGAATTAGATTCAGTTCTTCCTTGCTTTCAGAAAGCAAGCCTTCATTCATGACCAGTTCCTTCTCCAGATACTCTACATCAGTAAGAACCTTACTGCATCGTTCCTCCAGCTCTTCGATTTCTCTTTTTCGACCAAGAAGATTGCTGGTATTTTTAAATGCACCACCGGTCATGGAACCGCCTGCGCTTAATAACTCACCTTCTAACGTGACAATACGAAGAGAATACTGGAACTTTTTCGCAAGAGAAATGGCATGATCTATGGTATCTACAACTACAACACGCCCCAAAAGATAATTCATGAGGCCTTCATACTGCTTATCCGCTTCCACCAGGGTACTGGCAAGTCCTAGGACACCGGGCTCTAATAAAGCCTTTTCTTGTTGTGCGGAGCTTTTATTTGATATATTGGTAAGAGGTAAAAAGGTAGCTCGCCCAAAACGATTCTTTTTTAAATATTCAATTAACTGCTTTGCCGTCTGGTCAGAGTCTGTAACTATATTTTGTATGCTTCCACCCAGGGCGGTTTCTATGGCAATCTCATATTCCTTGGGAACTGTGATTAAATCTGCCACTACTCCGTGAATTCCCTTGATCCGGTCTCTGACTTCCATCACCTTTCGGATGCTTCCGCCATAACCTTCATACCGTTCTGCCAGGTTTCTTAAAGATTCCAGTTTGGAGTAGCTGGTATGATACTCCTGCTGTTTATCGTTTAAGTTCTTATTCAGCCTTTTAACCTGGATTTCTAATTCCTCGGTCTTATTCTCACAAAGAGACTGGGCTTCCTCTCGCTTTAGAATTCCTTCATCAATTCCATCTGCTTCTTTTTGCAGATTTATAAGCAGCTCGTCCTGCTCTGATTCATCACTTTTGAATTTTAAAAGCTTCTGACATACTTCGGAGCGGCGGACATTTACCTGCTCAAGCATTGCCTCATAGCGCTGCTGTCTGGCAGTGAGAGATCCTTTATCACTTAAAAGATCCATCATGCGGCTTTTGCCTAACTCCATCTGATGTTCAAGTGACTTAATTTCCTCATCCTCGGCTGCAAGAACACGTTCTGCTTCCTTTAGCTTCTCCATGGCGGAAAGAACCTGACTGGCAATTTCTGTACGCGCTTGCAGATAGGATGCTTCCTGTTCCTGTCTTGAAGCAATCTCTGCATGGATGGATTTGATTCGACCCGCGATATGCTCGGTGTTCATGCGTTCCGTATTGATTTGTTCCTTCAATACGTTAATTCGCCCTTCCAGACCACTGATCTCAATATCGGAACTATTTTTATCATTCCGCAGTTCAGTGATGGATTGGTCTAACTCTGATAAATATGTATCCAGGGCATCATATTGTTCTCGTATTCCCTGGGAAATCTGTTTCACATCTTCTAAATCTTTGGCAACAATGGTTTCCTTGTCTTCATTTTCATTAATTTGAATACGAAGTCCTTCTGTTTCCATCAAAAACTGGTTCACATCGTATTTTTTTAATTCTTCTTTCAGACGCAGATATTCTTTGGCAGCTTCTGATTGCTTTGCCAGCGGACCTACTTGTTTTTCAAGCTCAATAAGGATATCATTAAGCCTAATCAGGTTTTGCTTTTCATCTTCAAGCTTCTTCTGAGCAATTGCTTTTCGTCGCTTGAATTTAACAATACCTGCAGCCTCATCAAATAATTCCCTGCGCTCTTCCGGCTTTCCGCTTAATATCTTATCGATCTGTCCCTGCCCAATTATGGAGTATCCTTCTTTACCGATTCCGGTATCATAAAACAGCTCATAGATATCCTTTAGTCGACAGGCACTGCCGTTAATCATATATTCACTTTCACCTGAGCGATATACCCTTCTAGACACCGTCACCTGATCATAATCAATGGCCAGCTGCTTGTCCGAGTTATCCAGAGTAATGGCAACATAAGCAAACCCCTGTGGCTTACGGGTTTCAGTTCCAGAAAAGATTACATCCTGCATACTGGAACTTCGAAGCTGCTTTACCTTCTGCTCACCAAAAACCCAGCGTACCGCATCGGCAACATTGCTTTTCCCACTCCCGTTAGGCCCAACAATGCCGGTAATCCCATTATGGAAATCAAATATGATTTTATTGGCAAATGATTTAAAACCCTGTATCTCAATACTTTTTAAATACATAGTTCACGCCGACAGACTTAAAAAGCCTGCCCTTTCTTTGTTTTTTGGACAAATTAATAGTCCTTAACGCGCCTTATCCTTTTTTAGTGCGAGAATACCATGGTAAGCAGCTACCTGCTCTGCCGCTTTTTTGGTTCTGCCAGTCCCTTGTCCAATCCCTTGATTTCCAACGAGAACCTGCGCCTCAAATAATTTATTATGATCTGGTCCTTCTTCCCGCAACAGTCGATAAGTCAACGGTTCCTCCGTCTGGCTTTGTACGATTTCCTGCAAGATAGTTTTGCTATCATAAAAGAGCTGCTTGTGTTCCAGGTCATTCATAATAAAACGCAAAATGAACTCTTTTGCATTAGCAAAACCACCGTCCAGGTAAATAGCTCCTATGAGAGCTTCCATTGCATCAGACACGATTGAAGCACGTCCTCTTCCTCCGGTCGCCTCTTCTCCTTTTCCTAAGAGCAGATATTCTCCCAGTTTTAAATCCTCTGCGCAGTATGCCAGCGTCGGTTCACAGACAATGCTCGCCCGTATCTTGGTTAAATCCCCTTCTGGCTTGTTGGGATACTTCATGTAGAGACAGTCACTGGAGAATAATTCCAGAACCGAATCTCCTAAAAACTCTAACCGCTCGTTACATTCCAGCTTATTTAGCCGGTGCTCATTGGCATAGGAACTGTGGGTCATGGCCTGCGTCATCAGATGTTTGTCTGAAAAATGATAGCCGATCCGTTCCTCCAATTCTTTTAAATTCCTACTCATATTTATCCCTCTTTCCCAAATTATGAAAGAAGGTGCTGCGGACAGACCCTACGGTCCCAGCAGCACCCACATCTATTAATTTAAAGCATTCTTGATCTGATCTACTGCATCGCTGACACTAACAATGTTTTCTGCTACTTCAGTTGGAATCTCAATATCAAATTCCTCCTCAATGCCCATAATGATCTGGAACACATCAAGGGAATCAGCTCCAAGATCATCCACGAATGTGGAGTTAATGGAAACCTCTTCCGGCTCAATATTTAATACCTCTGCAATAATTTTCTGTAACTTCTCAAATTCCATTTCTTTTCCTTCCTCTCTCCTATTCTTGACTTCCTTCATTCACTGATTTAAGACTTTCTCTTATCTTATCATTAATTCCCTGTTCTTTGAAGGCTACACACTGAAGTATGGAGTTTTTAACTTCTACCGCTTTAGAATTTCCGTGGGTCTTTACAACCAGACCATTCAGTCCCAGCAGCGGTGCTCCGCCGTATTGGGAGGCATCAAATGATTTCAATGTTTCTTTTAAAGCTGGCTTTACAAGCAAAGCTCCAATCTTGCTTCTTAAGCTTCCCATCATACCGCTCTTTACCTTATTAATCAAGGTTGCGCCCACTCCTTCATAAAGCTTAAGGATTACATTTCCTACAAATGCTTCGCAGACGATGACATCTGCTCCGCCATGCGGAATTTCTCTGGCTTCGATGCTTCCGGTAAAATGGATGTCTTCACATTCTTTTAACAGCGGAAAGGTTTCTTTCACAAGCGCATTTCCCTTATCTTCCTCTGCGCCGATATTAACGATAGCAACTCTCGGATTCTTAACCCCCATAACGTGTTCCATATAAATGGAACCCATTCTTGCAAACTGCACCAAATGGGAGGCCCTAGCATCTACGTTTGCTCCGCAGTCAATCAGCAGGGAAACACCTTTTTCTGTAGGAATCAGCGGGGCCAACGGCGGTCTTTCCACACCTTTAATCCGGCCAACAATCACCTGGCCGCCAACCAGTATGGCGCCTGAGCTGCCTGCCGATACAAATGCGTCCGCTTCCTTTTGTTTTACCAGATTCATTCCCACAACTATAGAAGAATCTTTCTTCTTTCGTATGGCATTAACCGGTGATTCTTCCGTCTCGATTACCTCTGTCGCATTAACGATCTGTATCTGATCTTTTTGATACGTATGCTTTGAAAGTTCTTCCGATACAATATGCTCTATCCCTACTAAGAGAACCTGGATCCCTTTATTCGCATTTACAGCTGCCACGGCACCTGCTACCATTTCTGCTGGCGCATGATCTCCGCCCATGGCATCTACTGCTACTTTAATCATCATGATTCCCCTTTCAAGTCTTCCTAAGATAATCTATTACATAATATACTAAATATTATTCTATAAATCAATAATAAATTGAGAAATTTAAAAGCTGTTATTAAAACTTAGAAAATATATAATTAAAATATAGGTTTCCAGGCCTTAACAAATGGTTTTAAACTTTTAAGAAGACATCTTTTTTTCTACTTTTTTCATTACAATTATATATGCAATCCCGGTAAATAAAGCCGCACTGACCCAGGCTGCCGGATCACCCGCACAGGATAAGGGAAAGCTTACGAGACGAATTGCAAATACTGCCATTATTAGGCGTGCAATCAGCTCTACCACACCACCCATCATAGGAAGGAATCCATAACCGCAGCCCTGCATGGTATTTCTAAATATGAAAATGGTACTAAGAGGAATATAAAACACCGCGCATAAATAAATATAGGTCTTTGCCCATGGAAGCATTGCTGAAATATCAACATCTCCGGAAAAGAACAACAAAAGAGCATGAGGCAGGGCTAAGCATACCACGATTGAACATACAATCGCATAAATAAATTCTGTACCCAGAGCCAGGCGTACCCCCTTCTTGATTCTTTTGATATCTCCTTTCCCATAATTCTGGCCGGTATAGGTTGCCATCGTCTGACCCATTGCCATCATTCCCTGCATGGCAATATTTTGGAACTTGCTTGCAGCCGTAAATGAAGCAACTGCCGTAGAACCAAACAAATTGATGGCAGACTGCATAATCATGGTACCGGAAGCTGTAATTCCAAACTGTAATGCCATTGGGATACCCACAGATAGCTGATGCCTTGTATCTGTCCAATTAAGTCTCCAGTGATGCTTTAAAGGCTCTAGCCCTGGGGCTTTCTTAAAGATGTAAAACAAGCATAGAATCGCAGATATGGCCTGTGATATATTCGTAGCCCAGGCTGACCCTGCTACCCCCCATTGAAAGGTAATTACAAAGAGCAAATTAAGCAAAAGATTCAGTGCGGAAGAAAATGCAAGGAAATAAAGGGGAACTCTGCTGTTTCCCACTGCCCGTAGAAAGGATGAGAACAGATTATAAAATACGTTTGCAACAATACCTATGCAGATGATTGATATATATGTCAGCGCATCTGAAAAAATATCATCTGGAGTGTTCATAAGCCTTAAAAGAGGCTTCATAAAGAGCAGACTGATACATGTCATAAATACAACTACAAACAAGGACAAAATAGTTCCATTCGCCACAGAATGTTTGGTTCCTTCTCCATCACCTGCTCCAAAACGTTGGCTGGTTAGAACCGTAAATCCAGTACTCATTCCCTGTGAAAAACCAATCACTAAAAACATAATGGTTCCTGTTGATCCAACCGCTGCAAGTGCTCCTGGTCCTACAAAACGACCAACAATAATGGTATCCACCATGTTATAAAGCTGTTGAAAGATGTTGCCTAAAAAAAGTGGCAGCGTGAATTTTAGAATAATTGGGAGCGGGCTGCCTTTTGTCATATCTGTTTCCATTGTTTTTCATCCTCTTTAATAAAAAGTACTCTATTTTTAGCAGTGCTAACGTATTTTACCACGTTCCAATCTGCTTGTCACCGTTATTTTAGAAATAGCGAAAAAACAGTCACATTGCTTATTGATTAAGCCATGTAACTGTCTTTTTGTGCTTCTGTTTTAACTCTTTATTGCCTGTGACTCTTTGTCATATACAGAGCGAAACCATGCTCCAAAGCGTTTGTTTATAAAATGAATGATATTTCCAATGGTAAAGAAGGCTACTACAGTTCCAATACCAATACCGATAATCTTACCTGTGGTCATCATACTGATCACAACAGTAATCGCTAACATAATGCCATCATAAAGCCATTTTGCCCGGCCAAAGGGAAGATTTGTAATTGAGGACAAAGCTTGTACTCCACCATCTGGAGGATTTGGTACGAAGTCCATATTAACTACCATGCTGATTCCAACTGCGATACAGAGAATAGCCAATACCAAAAGAGTAATTTTCATGGTTATATTAGGATTTGTAATAATGATAAATTTATTATAAAAATCTACGATCCAACCAAACACGAAAGAAAATGGAAATTGAAGAATTACTTTAATTTTTATTTTACGATAAATAATACATTGAAATAGTACATCTGCAAGATAAACTACGGTACAAGCCGTTCCAAGTGACATGGTACTGATCTTACTGATAACAAATGGAACTGAATTGGTTGTAGAAACTCCCAAAAAGCATTTTGTATTTAATACAACTCCCAGTGCCAGTAAAAGAACTCCAATTACATAGATCGCTATACGCTGCGCCAACTTATTATAATTCATAGGAATACCCCTTCAATTTTAATGGTATGAAACTCATTTAATATGTGACAGATTTATGGCTGTTTATGCTTAGACTGGCGCAGTTTTCGGTGATCTGCCCATATTGTTTCAAACCAGTCGTTTTTTTGTGGAACAGGAGAAACTTCTTGCGTAAAGCTGACGAAGCGATTTTCTTGCTTCTTTGTAATGAGGCGATAATTTTGGTCTAAGGACTTAGTCGGCAGATATCCACCCTCATTACCTTTTACCAGACAGCTCCCCCTGCTGCCAAAAATCGTTGCCGACCGTTCCATTGCCTCTAACACTGCGCACTGGGTCACAATCATATCATATGTCTTTAATAAGATAGGAAGGGTTCGGACATTAGGAACCTTAACCATTTCTTTAAAACGAATCCGGTAAGTTTCCACCTTTTCGCGAAGTTCAATCAAATCTCTTACATCACGAACCTGGGCCGCAACCCGAGACATGGTATTTTGGAGATCTTCTCTCACTTCCAGGGCGTTGTTTTCCTCTCCTATCATACTTAAGAGATTGCTGCCAATCTCTTCTACCAGCTTATCCGGTGATACCTTCCATAACGATGGATCAGGAATACTTTCCTCACTGGTGAAGGAAATGTGCTGTGCTGCCCTCATAGACCCTACCTGAGTGGAATTTAGCGCAGAGCCACCTGGTCTGTGTACCCCAAACGTTCCTGCTGCCTCACCTGCTGCAAACAACCCTTCAATAGAGGTCTCCCAATTGGCATCTACCTGTATGCCACCATTATGATGCTGGGCACAAACACTGATCTCCAGCATTTCTTTTTCTAAATCAATATGATGGTTTTTATAAAGTTCAATGGCAAGAGGATTCATATGATTTAACCTCTCAATTGGGGTACCAAAGAGCGCATTTGATTTTTCCAGGTAGTTATGCGCCTCCTCTGATAGAATACCAAAGCCGTCTTCTAACCCAGAAGGATTATGCATAAAATCCAGATACACTTTGCGACCCTTGATTGCAGTCTCTTCATAGACACATAAATCAATCCGTGACGATGCATCCTTTTTACTGGCATCAAATGGCCATTGGTATC
Organism: Hungatella sp. UBA7603; assembly: GCA_002478865.1. Classification (GTDB taxonomy): domain Bacteria; phylum Bacillota; class Clostridia; order Lachnospirales; family Lachnospiraceae; genus Lacrimispora. Next base: position 73,771 of record DLJZ01000008.1, on the reverse strand, counting down.
CTTTTAAAAACACCAGATTTAATGCCTCTTCACCACTCATATAATCGGTCAAAAACTCTCGTTCCACGCCATCCTTATCTATAGATACATAACGTGGTAACACCTGCTGATACGTTCCTGATACATTCCAGCGAAACTTAATGGAGGCAAGTCCATACTGCCATTCCTGAAGATTTGCGCCCCAGGCTCCTGCATCAAGGAGTGCTCCTGACATACCGGTATGACCTGCCGGATACACCACGTTTTTATAACAAGCACTTGGTCCTCCCGTACACCAGATCACATGATTGGCGGCAACGACCACCAGTTCCAGTTGGTTATCCGAGAGCTTTTCTTTATTTAAGCAGACAATTCCGCGTATCTTATTGTCTTCTTCATAAATCTGAAATGCCAACAATTCATTTAAAATAGGGATTTTCTTTCTATTTACCGATTTCTCCAGTGCCTCTGTCATATAGCGAGAGGTAAGGGGACCTGCGGAGGTCGCACGCTGCCTTGGATCATGATCCGTCTTGTAGCCAGTAAATACCCCATATTCATCTGTGGGGAAATCTACTCCTAAGTTAGCCAGCTTATAGAAACAGCGTAAGGAATTGGCCGCTTCCGCTAACGCAATCTCTCCATCTACCCCTTCGCCATCATATAAGGTTTGTGCCATCTCATGCACAGAGTCGTTTTCATGAAAGCCGACCAAAAGCTTATAATAGGTCTGCTTATCACTTCCTGTATTCCGGGAGGTCCCCATGCGGATTCCTTCTGTTAACAGGGCAATACTCCCCCGTCCCAAATCATATAACCAGTCAACTGCATTGTAAGCTGCTGCACCGCTTCCCACTACGACCGTATCGTATTGTAAGAATTTATAACTTACTTTCTCCATTGTGCACCTCTGCTTAAAGTCGTTTGATGTGAAAGCCTCCATCCACATCAATATAGTTTCCTGTGGTGTATGGGAATTTCCCTCCTGCAAACGCGCTTACTGCCAGTGCAACATCCTCTGGCACTCCCCAGCGGCGGATTGGAAATACGCCATCCTCAATCATCTTCTCGTATTTTGATTGTACCGTATTTGTCATATCGGTTAAAATGACACCTGGTCTCACTTCATAGACAAGGATTCCTTCACTGGAGAGACGGTCTGCATACAGCTTAGTCAACATGCTGACACCTGCTTTGGAAACACAGTATTCTCCACGGTTAACAGAGCTTACTTCTGCGGAACAAGAGGAAACATTAATTATGATTCCTTTTTCTTCCTGCTGGATCATCTGATTTGCCACAAGCTGAGTCAAAAACATATTACCCCGAAGATTGATATCCATCACATAATCAAAGCTTTCCTCGCTCATCGTCAGTAAATCCGCTCTTACTTTAGGTGCAACTCCTGCATTGTTGACCAATACATTGATTTTTCCATAATGGGAGACACTCATCTCTACAATATGAATTCTGTCTTCCTTGCTGGATATATCTCCGGTCACATAAAGATAATCTTTTTCATTTTCATCAAACCATTTTAATTGTTCTGTATACGCTTCTTTTTCACGTGTTCCAACAATTACTACGGAAAAGCCATCCTCTGAAAGCTGCTTCGCAATGGCTAGACCAATTCCACGGGTTCCTCCTGTTACGATTGCTGTCCTTGTCATCTGATTCCTCCTGTTACTTTTTTGCTGCTGCCAAAGCTTCTGCCGCTTCTCTAGCTTCTCTGTACTTAGGAACGTAAACTTTTGAATCTCGAACAACACAGCCTGTACTTCCATGATCTCTCATGATCTGAGTACATTTGCTGCAGCTTACGCAAACTTTTTTAGTATCCATTTCACCTGTTGTTAAAATGTCATGAGCTGCATCTGGATATGCAAAACTAGAACGGCCAAGACCAACCATACTACAGGAATGGGACTTAATATTGGCTGCGGCTACATTTGGGATAAACTTACGAAGCCAGCTATAGCCATTTCCGATAATTGGTACATCACATGCTGCCTCTTGGGCAATCCTGGTGTATTCAAATATCTTTTCAAGGATAGAAAGCTGTGATTCCTCTGGTTCTGGTATACCTAGACTTGGGATATCAAATGGTCGTCCAAACTGAGGATAAACGAAGTAAGGATTGCTGGAGGAAAGTGCAAACACATTGACTCCGGCTTTTACCAGCATCTTAATTAGTGCCACTGGCTCTGTGCTATCAAACTTATAGATATCTTCTTTGTCACAGCCAAATCCGTATGGGTATGGATGAACATCAAATACATTGAGTCGACATCCAATGATAAAGTCACTGCCAACCGCTTTGCGTACTGCTTCCACCGTCTGAACTAGAAAACGGCTGCGGTTCTCCAGACTTTCACCGCCGTATTTTCCTTCTCGGGTAAATCCTCCAAGTAACTCACTTAACAGGTATTTATGACATGCCTTAATATCAATACCATCATATCCCGCTTCTTTTGCAAGCAAGGCAGATGTAACGTATTTCTCAGTCAAGGAATCCAAATACTCATCTGTAACAACCTGATCATCACTGTATACCCCGCTTCGCTCATCTAAGAGAGGATCACGGAACGCTACCATTGGGGCTCTTTCTTCACCTGGACGACTATAACGACCGGAATGTGTTAACTGAAGAATATGAATCAGGGATATATCATTCGCTTCTTTTGCAGCTTCTCTGCTTTCTTTTAAAAATTCCTGAAAAGAGGCCAAATTTTCATTTGTAAGCATTAAAGATTGCGGGTTTGCTTTTCCTTCTTCTACGACTGCATTGGCTTCCCACCAGATTAAACTGGATCCTCCTGTTGAAAATCTCATATAACGGCGTTTGGTAAGCTCAGACATGGAACCATCTGGATTGCTGTCACAGCCTTCCATTGGCAAGATTGCCATTGCATTTGCTGTTTTTAGATGACCTACTGTAACGCAGTTCTTAAGGGGAGATAGATCCTCCGTTAATTCGATGTTTACATTTTGACTTTCAATATCCTGTTTTAATTCTTCCAATGACATATACCTAAACATTTTGTGCTTTGCCATGCTTGTAACCTCCAAAGTTTAACTATTTATGTGGCTTAATTATAAAAAATTTCATTCACATTAGCTAGACAATAAATTGTTCCATAATACACTTTTCTTGTTTACTTGTTGCATTATTACATTTTCCAGGTTGACTTCCGCCAAAAAATGGTTATAATTTACAAACAGCCTATATCGTATTTGACGATATATTTTGCTGCGGGTATTGTCTACTAATATTATTTGTAGCAACCATTGTATAAAAGGAGGATGTCGGTATGGGAGAGAATACTTTCACAACACAAATCGGAACCATTCATTCTAAGGATTTCGCTCATGCTTATTATGATGAAAGCCATCGTAATGCAGCACTTACAAGACACCACCACACCCAAAATGAAGTCATATTTGTAAAAGAAGGTCAATGTACGTTTGACATAGCAGGTGAATCATACACCATTAGAAAAAATCAAATTTTACTAATCAGCGCACTGGAAAACCACTCTACCCATTCCATGTGCAAACCTTACCATCGATATATATTTGTATCATCTATGGACTTATGTTCTGACTATATTCATGATCCAGTAATGGCTTCTGCCTTTATTCGCAGCAATCATCATCGCGGTGTAATTAATCTTACCCCAGAAACCGCCGATGAAATTGAAGGTTATTTTAAAATCCTGGTATCGGAAACAGCCAATCATAAGATAAAGTGGAAAGAACGATGCGCTACCACTCTTTTTAATATATTAATTTTACTATACCGCGACAATCCTGAATTGTTTATAATCGAAAAGAATCCGGAAGATCTAAATGTTATATTTTCCATCAAGGATTACATTGACCATAACTACAGTCTGCCATTAAGCCTGGAATCAGTTGCACAGCATTTTTATATCAATAAATATTACCTTTCTCATCAGTTTAAGGAGATTGTTGGATATGGATTTAAGAAATATATTCAGCTTATTCGGATTAATAAAGCGAAAATACTTTTACAGAATACTAATCTTACAGTGAATGAGATCTGTACTAAAATCGGATATGATAATATCAATTATTTTATCCGTTTATTTAAAGAAAAAGAAGAATTGACACCATACCAGTATCACAAGATGTATTATAAAAATCATTCTCTATAGAATATAGGATTCCACATCAACAAATAACAGGTGTAAGAATGACGTAGCTTTACGCTGTGCTATTCTTACACCTGTTATTTAATTTAATCCTATTTTATTATTAAAGTGGAATTCCCCTCCCCTTTGCTATTCCTTAATATGCGCAGCCGGAAATCAAGATTACATTGGTATATCCGGTAAATTCTCCTGTCAAAACAATGGCTTTGGCTTCCTCCGTCATCTTCTTTAATTCCTTATGAGGAATATATTCCACTGGGATGCCAGTAGGTAAAAGAGCCAGGGCTTTTTCATGAAGTTCCGGGCTTACACTTAAAGCTTCTTTTGCAAAGATGGCTTTTTCTGTAATCAAATATTTTTCTATTTCTTCTAGTACTTCCAAATACTTTGGACATCCTGGCTTCCAGCCCAAGTCCACCCGCTCGACTCCTTTTGGTATGGGTAATCCTGCGTCTGCAATTACAAGCATATCCATATGACGAAGTTCTGCCATCACCCTTGCAAGCTGTGGGTGGAGTATTCCTGTTTTTAACATAAGATCCACTCTCCCCTTCCCCGCTCCTTCATAAAGGCATCCACTTCTTCCCGTTTAGGCATAGACAGTGTGGTCCCCAGCCTCTGAACCGAGATAGCTGCAAGTGCATTGGCAAATTGGGATGCTTCCCATAAATCCTTTCCTTCTGACAGTGCTGCCGTCAGCCCCCCATTAAAAGCATCTCCCGCTCCAGTGGTATCCAGTGCCATTACCTTGTAAGCTGGAAGAAAACCTCTCTTATGAGGGGTAGCAAGGAATACACCACTGCCTCCCATGGTGATTAGTACATTTTTAACACCTTTTTCAAAGAAATAGTCTGCTGCTGTACTGGCACTTTCCACATCATGGACTTTCGTGCCCGTTAAGATTTCAGCTTCTACCTCATTGGGTGTAATCAAGTCCACACGACTTAAAACGAAATCGCTTACTGGCTGAACAGGAGCCGTATTTAAAATGATGTTTACCCCTCTTTCGTAAGCCATATCTACAATTTTTTCTACGGCTGAAACATTCGTCTCAAGCTGGGTTAATAAGAATTTTGATTCATCCAGTAAATCAGCCAGGGATTCCACCTCATGATCTGTAATCTTACCACAGGCTCCAAGCACTACAACGATTTGATTCTGCCCCGTATTTTCATCTACCAGGATTAGTGCGCTACCGGTTTCTGTTTCATCGGTATGAAAAATCCGTTCTTCATTCATTCCCAGATGTTTCATGGTACTTAAGGCTACCTCTGCAAACGCGTCACTTCCTAGCTTTGTTACCATGGTAACGTCTGCCCCTGCCTTATGAGCTGCCACTCCTTGGTTAAACCCCTTTCCCCCTGGCCCCATCTGAAAGACGCTTCCCTTTACGGTCTCACCCGGTGCTGGAAGATGAGGGCACCTTCCCATAAGATCCACTACGAAACTACCAAAAACTGTAACCTTCTTCCCCATACCTTTTCTCCTTTTTAGAGCAGCAAGATTCCATTTCCTGCTCCGATTCTATCTGCACCAGCTTCTATCATTGCCAGTGCTTCTTCCCTTGTACGGATTCCTCCGCTGGCCTTTACCTTTGCTCTTGTTCCTACGGTTTGCTTCATCAAGGCCACATCTTCAACCACAGCTCCATTTGTACTAAAGCCTGTAGAGGTTTTCACAAAGTCTGCACCAGCCTCAACGGAAAGTTCGCAAACTTTGATAATCTCTTCTTTCGTTAAGAGACATGTTTCCAAAATAACTTTTACAACTCTTCCCTGAGAAGCCTCTACTACCCCTTTGATATCGTTTCTCACCAAATCATAATTCTGATCTTTCAATGCCCCGATGTCGATTACCATATCCACTTCAGTTGCACCAGTGTTTACGGCTTCCATGGCCTCATAAGCTTTTGCCTTGGAAAGCATGGCTCCAAGAGGAAACCCCACCACACAACAAACACCCACTTCACTACCTTTTAATTCCTCTGCTGCAAGAGGAACCTGACAGGTGTTGACACAAACCGATGCAAAGCCGTATTCCCTGGCTTCTTTGCAATACTTTTTAATGGTGTCTGTGGTAGCATCCGCCTTTAACATGGTGTGGTCTATCATACTTGCTAAATTCATAATATTTCTCCTGACATTTCAATTGTTGGTTTATAGTATCCTTTCAATATGTAACCGGTTACATACGAGAGGAAAAATAAACTGCTACTTGCAGCTTATTTTATACTTTCTGATCCGCGCAATACCACCTGATATGGAACGTACCTCTTATTTCCGGTACTTTTGCTTTCTTTGCTGGATAACTTGTCAATGAGCATACTCATAGCCTCATACCCCTGCCTTTTTGCATCTCGCTCTATGGTGGAAAGTTTGTAATCAATGATTTTAAGGGATTCTATCTGATCAAACCCAACGATGGAAATATCCCTTCCAAGTTGCAGTTTATGTTCAGTTAAATATTTAAGAACTCCAAGACTCGTCTGGTTATTGGAAGCAAAGATTGCAGTGGGCGGATCAGGTAAATCTAATAAAATCCTGGTCTGTTCGTAAGCCTTCATAATCTTAAAATCTCCGGATACCACATATTCCTTATTAAGCGTTATGCCGTGATCTTGTAAGGCAGTCTTATAGCCTTTAAAGCGATCCTTTCCAGGCATGGAAGAGCTTGGGCCTTTGATAATAGCAATTTTCTTATGTCCTGCGCCGATGAGTGCCTCCACTCCCTTGTATGCCGCTTCGACATTTTTAACAAATACACCATCAAAGTTGGAATTTTTGATGTTTCGGTCAACTAAGACAATTGGAATCCCCTTATCTTCAAATTGAACTAGCTTATCTCTGGTCTCCATATCAAGCTCAGATACCGGAGTGATAATAAGACCGGAAAGTCTCTGCCGTTCTGCCAACTGCAGGCATTGATGCTCTCTTTCTAGCATCTCACCAGTATCATACAAAACAATGTTATACTGAGCTTCGGAGGCCATCTCTCCCATTCCACTGATAATGCTTGAGAAAAACTCATTGGCAATATCCGGGACAATCACTCCAATGCTGGAAGAATCATTAATGCTTAAACTTCTGGCAATTGCGTTAGGGACAAAGTTGGTTTCTTCAATGGCGGCCAATACTTTCTGCTTTGTTTCCTCCTTTACGTATCCAGACTCGTTAATCACCCTGGAAACTGTTGCAGAGGAAACTCCTGCCTTCTTTGCGATATCCCGTATGTTCATGTATGACTCTCCTTTATGTAACCGGTTACACATATCACATTACCATATATTGATTCTGTTGTAAAGTATCTTTGTGCAATATTACAGTGCCAAGATTTTTGAGTGCATATAAAAGTATTTTACCACCTGCAATCCATATAAATTGCAGGTGGTTTCATATTCACCAATCTGTTATTCGTTAGTGCTTAGATGCCTTTAACTTTAATTCCCCTACTTAATGGCTATTAAAATAATTTTTTCTTATATAAAACAAACCCTACTATGCTACTGATAATTACCGAGAAACCAACGATAATCCAAAATGAATATTGTAGTGTTAGTGGCATCACAACATTCATACCAAAGAAACTTGATATCATCGTAGGTATTGCCATTACTATCGTTATTGATGTTAATACTTTCATTACTATATTTAAATTATTTGAAATCAACGAAGCAACTGTACCCATAGTCCCAGATAGTACATTGCTATAGATATGTGCCATCTCTATCGCCTGCTTGTTCTCAATCATTACATCTTCTAAAAGTTCTTCATCTTCCGGATAATATTTCACATATTCATACTTCATCAACTTCTCTAAGACCATTTCATTTGATTTCAATGATGTTGAGAAATAAACCAAACTCTTTTCTAATTGTAGCATCTTTATTAGCTCATTGTTTTTCATTGATTGATACAAATGCTGCTCCAAATCACTACTTGTTTTGTCGATGTTACGTAAATAGTGCAAATAGCAATTTGCATTTTTAAGTAGGATTTGCAAAACAAATCTTGTTTTAAATTGTGTACAAAATGTTGTGATCTTGTTATTTTTAAAATCATTAAGTAGGATGTTATCTTTGAGACATACCGTAATTATCAATTGATTCTTTAAAATGATTGCAAGAGGAATGGTAATATATAATACTTTTCCAGCTACACTTTCAACAATTGGTATATCTATTGTTATCAATGTTTGATCATTCAAAGTTTCGATTCTTGCTCTTTCTTCTTCATCCAATGCCGCTTTTAAAAAATCCATTTCAATGTTTAAGCTACTACTTACTCTATCTAGCTCCGCACCACTTGGATTCAACAGATTTACCCAAGAGCCTTCCTCAAACTCATTCGTTTGTAGTATTTTTTTATTTACAGTTTTTAAAATTTCAAGCATTAAGAATACCTCCATAATTTCTTTACTGAAGGAATTCTTTCTTATACTCCTCTAAAACAAGCAGAATGGAAAGTTCCTTCAATTATGTTATTTGTAATTTCATTACTACTATCTGCGTCACTTTCCATTTTCTCATCTCCATTAATATGCATTATAGGATTTTTTATAAGGAGTTCTCTATGTCCATATATTAATCCCTACTTTTTTATTAATTTAAGCATCTTAAATGTTCTAAAATTATTTTTTCTTTTTTTTATTCATGCTCTTGAATCACCAACAAATGCTTCAATATCTTTTCTCTAATTCCGATCCAAAGGACGATTCCTACCACAGCAGTTATTCCTTCGGATAGAGTCATAGCCCAAATAACACCATTCACTGCAAAAAGCATATTTCCAATTATAAGAATTGGTATGAAAATCAAACCACGAAGGATTGACATTACAGTTGCTTGAACAGCCGTTCCAAACGCCTGGAATATTCCTGTAAATAGACCTGATAATGCGGCAAAGACGGTAGAGCAAAGCTGTGCTAACAGAATTTGTTGTCCAATACCTATTACCTTTGGATCAATACTAAAGATTCCAATAACCTGTGATTTCAAGGTTAGCAAAATTACTGACATTGTTATTATAATACCAAGCATATACACGATCGTTTTCTTAATAATATCCATTAATCTCTTGTTGTTTTGCGATGAATATGCATAAGCAATTAAAGGAACGGTTCCCATGGCAAAGCTCATACTAATGAAATCAATAATCTGAATGATTCTTTGAGAGATACCAAATCCAGCCACAACACTATCTCCATAAATCATCGAATAATTGTTATATAACAAGCTGGTGATTACCATAAACCCGTCTAGTAAAAATGCTGAAATACCAACTTTGAGGATATTCGCAAAAATCTCCTTACTAGGCTTAAATTCTTTTATTGATATACTCTGGACACTACTTTTTTTCTGAAGATAATACATATACCAGCCTACTGATGTAACGTTACCGAGAACTGTAGCTAATGCAGATCCCATAACATTCATGTGAAGTACAAAAATAAAAATCGGATTCAATACAATATTGATTACAACTCCTGATATCATACCAATCATTGATGCTGTGGATGCTCCCTCCGCCCTAACTGCTTCTTCGAGAGAGATACTGGCAATGACAAATGGTGAACCAATTACGAACATCAAGAGATAGTTCTTTGTATGAACAAACGTCTCTCCGTCAGCTCCTAATATTCCCAAAATGGAGGATAAAAACGGTAGACAAATTGCCATAAATACAACACCAATCATCATTGATGACCAGAAATTAATGGAACTGACTTGTTTGGCACGGTCAATGTTCTTTTCACCTAAAAGTCTTGAAATGAATGTACCTGAACCAACGCCAAACAAATGTCCAAATGCCATCAGAACACATGAAAACGGTAATGCCAAAGTCACGGAAGCCATCATTGCAGTATTATTCAGCTTTCCAATAAAATAAGCATCTGTAATATTATAAATAATGGTAGCAATAAAGCTTAACATCATTGGGATTACCATGTGCATAATCGCCTTTGAAACAGGCGCCTTCTCTAAATAATAAAGTGATTTTTCATCCATATTTTCCATAATAAAAACTCCTTTCTAATCATTTTGCGCAAAAATTGGCGCAAAAAAATAAAGGCGCTGACCTTATATGTCATTTGCGCAACGCCTTCATATCCTATGCTGCAAAACTAATTACTCATGATTTGATTCTGCCTATTCCCTTTTCCTCTATCTTAGAATCGGGGACCACCTAACCCTTCAAACGGATTTCTACCTCGCGCACGCGGATCAAAGTCGGGCTCTGAATTTTCATCCTCCACCTGTGTCTCCAATGACATAATAATTCTATCCAAATAACAACTCAAATTTTGTTGTTCTTCATCATTCAAACATTCAAACACCTGGTCGAAGCTAAATTCCGGTTCCGTTGATTCTGCTGTTGCTTCTTCTCCTTCTTTTGTCAACTTGATGTTTAATACTCTACGATCTGTTTCCGATGGTGTCCTACTTATATATCCCTTCTTTTCAAGTTTTGTAAGAAGCTCCCCCATGGATTGTGGTCTCATTTCAAGTAAATATGATAATTCCTTTTGGCTGATTTCAGGTTTCATTTTAAGAATACTTAAAATTCTTCCCTGTCCTTTACGAGGATCTGCCATCGGTCCAAAATTCATATGGTTTTGTTGGTGATATTTATGAAGTAACCATTCAACACGTGTCAATTGCATAATTAAATCAAATTTTTTTTCTTGCATATACATTCCTCTTTTATTATACGAAATTTTCTAAAGGTACCTTACTCATCTGATTATACAGGTACCTTATTTGTTTGTCAATATATTTTTTAAAAGGTACCTTTCTATTATTTCTGCTCCATCAATGCTGACTACGAAAACACTGTTAATCATAGCCAATATGTTCTATATAAGCATAAGCAATTCAACCTTAGCGAAATCTCCCTTGTCCCTGCTGCATGTTCCAAATCTCCTTGGCAATGTACGTTTGCGCTAAGTACGTTTGTGCAATGGCTGCAGTTCAGGCTGTAATGGCCATAATCTTCATAACTTTTCCATTCTTTTCTTAAGTTACTTCCCCGTATTGTTATGGAAAATTTAAAAAGGTATCTCGAAATGGTAATTTTTTTGGGAAAGATTGCACAAAATCGAAATTAAGGCTTGTAATTCATACCAAAAAGGTATAGTATTATTATGAAAGGTTAGTTAGCATGTTCTAACCCTGTAATTGCCTGAAATAAGGCATAAAGGAGGCTGAAAAATATGAGCAAACCATTGCTTGAAATTGTAGATTTATGTGTATCTGTTGAAGATAAAGTAATTTTAGATGGAGTAAACTTAAAAGTGAATCCGGGAGAGCTTCATGTCCTCATGGGCCCTAACGGAACTGGAAAATCCACCCTTGTTTCCACTGTTATGGGGGATCCAAGATTTACCATAAGGCGGGGTAGTATTTTATTCGAGGGCAAAGATATTACAGAAGAGAAAGCAGATGCCAGGGCAAGAGCTGGACTCTTTTTATCCTTCCAGGTGCCCGAAGAAATTCCTGGTATTACACTGGAAAACTTTCTCCGCACTGCCAGAGGGGCAGTTGACGGCCGCCAGCCTAAAATCCTTTCTTTTCGTAAGGAGCTAATGGAACAAATGGAGGCACTTGATATGAATCCGTCTTACGCTGAGCGTTATTTAAACGTAGGATTCTCCGGAGGCGAGAAGAAAAAAGCTGAAATTTTACAAATGCTTATGCTTCACCCCAAGCTAGCATTATTAGATGAAACCGATTCTGGCCTAGACGTGGATGCGGTACGAACAGTGACCAAAGGCATCCGCACTTTCTCAAACAAGAAAAACGGCTTATTTATCATTACCCACAACGCTAAAATCCTAGAAGGTCTTGACGTAGATGTGGTCCATATTCTGGAGGGCGGACGCATTGTCCGAACTGGCGGAAAAGAACTAATCTCCACGATTACAAACGATGGATTCGGCGCACTGGAGAAGGAGGGCTGAGGCCATGAAAGACTTTAATCACGAAAAAACTCATGTAAGCGAAGTAGATCGAAGCATTTATGATATAAAGGATAAAGTAGACTCTTCTTTTGAAGTGAACTCAGGCCTGACTTCCGACATTGTTTCAAAGATATCTCAGGAAAAAAATGATCCAGAATGGATGCGACTCTTCCGCCTTAAGGCTTTGGAGACCTATCATAAGACGCCACTTCCAATCTGGGGACCTTCCCTTGATGGGCTTAACATTGAAGATATCGTTACTTATGTCCGTCCAAAGACCGACATGCGTACCAACTGGTCTGACGTACCGGACTATATTAAGAACACCTTCGAGCGGTTGGGCATTCCAGATGCAGAGAGAAAATCACTAGCAGGCGTTGGCGCACAATATGACTCAGAAGTGGTTTATCATAGCGTAAGGGAAGAAGTAGCAGCTCAGGGTGTTGTTTATACAGACATGGAAAGCGCATTAACTGGACCTTATGCCGAAATGGTGCGAAAGCATTTTATGAAACTGGTTCCTCCCTCTGATCACAAATTTGCCGCACTTCACGGTGCCGTTTGGTCCGGAGGCTCCTTTGTATACGTTCCACCAGGCGCTTCTGTGGAGATTCCTCTCCAGTCTTACTTTAGACTAAATGCACCAGGTGCCGGACAGTTTGAACATACCCTTATCATTGTAGATGAAGGAGCATATCTTCATTTCATTGAAGGATGCTCAGCTCCAAAGTACAATGTAGCAAATCTTCACGCCGGGTGTGTGGAACTTTATGTAGGGAAAAATGCCAGACTCCGCTATTCTACCATCGAGAACTGGTCAAAGAATATGTTTAATTTAAACACCAAACGTGCAGTTGTTGAGGAAGGTGGAACCATTGAGTGGGTTTCTGGTTCCTTTGGGTCTCATATCTCCTACTTATATCCTATGAGCATTTTGAAGGGGAAAAATTCCCGTATGGAATTTACCGGAATTACCTTTGCCGGTGAAGGACAAAATCTGGATACAGGAGCTAAGGTGCTTCATTCTGCACCAAATACCACCTCACATATTACCACCAAATCTATTTCAACAGATGGTGGTATATCCACCTTTCGTAGCGCGATTACTGTTACTCCTCAGGCGTCAGGCAGTAAATCATCTGTATCCTGTGAATCCCTGATGCTTGACAGCATCTCCAGGTCAGATACCATTCCTGTCATGGATATTCAATGCGATGAAGTGGATATTGGACACGAAGCCAAGATTGGTCGTATCAGTGAGTCAGCCATCTTCTATCTTATGAGCCGCGGACTTTCTGAAGAAAATGCAAGAGCAATGATTGTAGGTGGTTTTGCAGAACCCATTGCAAAAGAACTGCCGTTAGAATATGCCGTTGAGATGAATAATTTAATTCATCTTGAAATGGTAGGAAGTATTGGTTGAAAGGAGGAACTGGATTATGAACGATAAAATAAACATACTACCGGTTCCTACCTGGAACCGTATGGGCGTCAATTGGGCAGAGACAAGAGCCGAACTGCCAAAAGAATCCTTGTCAAAAGGAAAAAAAGTGCCTTGTGCCAATTTAAGCGTCCCTGGCATACAGACGATGGAGGAGCTTCCCTCTGCGGTAGCAAAGATCTCCACCGGAATGGGCTCTTATTACGATGACTATATCCTGGATAATGCCGATAAAACCTGCTTTATCCATGTAAATGCCGATATGAAAGAACCACTTGTAGTAACAGAGCAAATAGATTCCTCCTCTCCTGCCAGCCGAACTCATTTTGGTATTGTTGCAGAGAGAAACAGTCACCTTACCATGGTTCAGATCCTAAAAGGAGATACTACCGATGGCGCTGTCATGAGTTTAACTCAAATTCTCGCAAAACCAGGCTCCTTTATCCGTCTGATTCAAATTCAGCTTTTAGGCGCTCAAAGCCGAAGCTGGGAAGCCGTCGGCGCACGAGTAGAAGGAGGTGCCAAGGTGGAGCTGGTTCGTGCCATACTAGGCGGTAACGTAGCTGCCTGCGGATCCCTGATAGAGCTGGTAGGACCAAAGAGCGAATACTCCTTAAGCGCCGCATATTTTGGACACGAGTCTCAGTATCTGGACTTTAATGATACTGCGGTACATCTAGGCATAGAGTCCACAAGTGATATGTACACATCTGGAGTACTGGCTGATAAAAGCAGTAAAATTCTTAGAGGAACTATTGATTTTCGCAGCGGTGCCGTTCGCTCAGCAGGCCACGTAAATGAAAATGTACTTTTGCTAGACCCAACGGCACGCAACCGCACTGCCCCACTTATACTTTGTGGGGAAGAACAAGTCGAAGGCCAACACGCTGCCACTCTTGGCAGGTTTGATGAAAAACAGCTTTACTATCTCTGTTCCAGGGGGCTTACTCCCACTCAGGCAAAGCGACTTATGATTGAGGCCCGTTTCATGCCGGTACTTGATTTGCTTCCGGATGAAAACTTACGCAACGAAATTCTTGAAGACATTGAAAGGAGGCTTGACCACCATGAAAACAATCCGGGATGATTTTCCTATCCTTTCTGTCTTGGAAAACGGAAAACCACTCATATATCTAGATAATGCCGCCACCACGTCAAAACCTTTAGCTGTGTTAAATGCGGTGGAGGCATATTATCGAATGGACAATGCCAATCCTCACAGAGGTGTCTACGAACTAGGTGCTCGTGCCACAAAAGCCCATGAAGATTCCAGGAAAATCGTTGGCAATTTTTTAAATGCTTCTTCTGATGAAATCATATTTACCCAGAATGCCACAGAAAGCTTGAATTTAATCGCTTACAGCCACGGGATGGAATTTTTAAAGGAAGGGGACGAAATCGTCCTCTCCGTGGCGGAGCATCACAGCAATCTGGTTCCATGGCAAAGGGTCTCTAAGCTAACAGGAGCAAAACTAGTTTATCTTTATCCAGACGACTTAGGACATCTAACCGAAGAGGAACTGGATAAAAAAATCACCTCTAAAACCAAACTGGTTGCGGTCGCCCAGGTATCCAATGTTCTTGGAATTGAAATACCCGTAGACTCTATTGTAAGACGTGCAAGGAGTGCAGGCGCTGTTGTGGTTTTGGACTGTGCACAGAGCGTTCCTCATATGACCGTAGATGTAAAAGCCCTTGATGTTGATTTTGCCGTTTTCTCTGGTCATAAGCTTTATGCTCCTATGGGAATCGGAGTGCTATATGGAAAAAAAGAGCTTTTAGAAAAGATGCCTCCTTTTTTAACAGGGGGAGATATGATAGGAAGTGTTCATGAGCAAAGTTCTACCTATGCAGAAGTACCCCGCCGGTTTGAAGCTGGTACTAGAAACGTAGGGGGCGAGGTTGGTCTCGCTGCAGCCATAAACTACTTAAATTTGCTTGGCTGGGAAAACATTAAAAATCATGAGAAAGAGCTCATGACACAAGCCCTGGAAGGGTTAGCTGATATTCCCCATATAACCATATATGGAGACCCCTCTCCCGATAAACGTCACGGCGTTATCTCCTTTAATGTAGATGAGGTTCACCCCCATGATACCGCTTCTCTTCTGGATTCTGATGGGATTACGGTCCGTGCAGGACACCACTGTGCACAGCCACTTATGGATTACTTGAAAATCAATTCATGTGCCCGTGTCAGCTTTGGAATTTACAATACGAAGGAAGATGTTGATATCTTTTTAAATAGTTTGAAAAATGTAAGGGGGTTGATGGGCTATGGATCTTAAAGCTTTGTATAATCAAATTATTGTGGAGAACAGCAGAGCTGTTCACAATCGCCATAAAGTGGAGCATGCAACCGCAGTCTTAGAAGGTGTCAATCCTAGCTGCGGCGATGATATCACTCTGGAGCTTAAAGTCTCTGACGGAGTTATAAAAGACGCCGGCTTTACAGGCACGGGTTGTGCTATCTCACAAGCCTCCACTTCCATGATGATTGATTTAATCGCGGGAAAGACTGTTGAGGAAGCAAAAAATCTTATCACTCTCTTTTACGGCATGATAAAGGGTGATATTACGGATGATGAGCAGTTGGAAGTCCTAGATGACATTCTTTCGTTAAAAGGAATCTCACATATGCCAGGAAGAGTGAAATGTGCTGTGCTTGCATGGCATACTCTAGAAGAAGCCCTGGACGGAAAAACAGAACCAAAAGGCTGCTCTGACGGAGAATTATAAAAGTTATGCTCTGATTTGGATCAAACGATCCAATCAGAGCATTTTTATTTACCATCGTACTATCCAAATAAAGATAACAAAACACCTGCTGCTACCGCAGATCCTATAACGCCTGCTACATTAGGCCCAATGGCATGCATCAACAAAAAGTTAGTTGGATTTGCCTTCTGTCCTTCTATATGAGATACTCTAGCTGCCATAGGTACTGCAGAGACTCCAGCAGAGCCTATTAAAGGATTAATCTTACCTTTCGTGGCCCAATACATCACCTTACCAAGCAACAATCCACCTATTGTACTAAATACAAAAGCAAACAATCCTAGACCAACTATCATAATTGTCTGAGGACGTAAAAAAGTCTCTGCATTAGCTGTGGCCCCTACTGTAACACCTAAAAATATTGTAACAATATTAATCAGGGAATTTTGAGCTGTCTCTGATAAGCGTTCCACAACCCCGGATTCTCGAAATAGATTTCCAAGCATGAGCATACCAATGAGAGGTGCCACCGAAGGAAGCAAAAGCACACATAAGATGGTAACAATCACAGGGAAACAAACCTTTTCAAGTTTAGAGACTGGACGAAGCTGTTCCATCCCTGTTTCTCTCTCCTTTTTCGTAGTCAGCAAACGCATAATAGGAGGCTGGATTAAAGGGATCAAGGCCATATAGGAATAAGCTGCTATAGCTATGGCAGGAAGCAATTCCGGAGCAAGCCTTGATGCAAGAAAAATCGCAGTAGGTCCGTCAGCTCCTCCTATGATTGCTGTTGCTGCTGCTTGTGCAGGCTGAAAGCCCAAAGCACTAGCAAGAACAAAAGCAACACAAATTCCAAACTGAGCACCAGCTCCTAAAAACAAGCTGCTTGGACGGGCAATCAGCGGACCAAAATCAGTCATCGCTCCGATGCCTAAAAAAATCAAGGAAGGATAAATCCCTAACTTTACTCCCTGATACAGATAATAAAGAAGACCACCCGGCCCTGTGGCAGAATCAGGTTGGGACATTAACCCTGTCAAAGGCAAATTAACCAGCAACATCCCAAAGGCGATAGGCAACAGTAAAAGAGGCTCAAATTTCTTGACAATTGCAAGATAAATCAAGAAGCAAGCCAATAGAATCATCAGAGCCTGCTGCCAGGTTAGCACAGCGAATCCTGAAGATTCCCATAATTCTCTTAACGCATTAATAAACATAGTTATTCTCCTCTTTCAAAATTCAAATTTTCTCATCCTTATCACAAGACACTTTTCCCTGCTGGAACTTTTTCAGTAGATAAGAAAACAATCGAATACATAAATACAGACAAAGCAATACAAAAAATACGACTGCAAGTAAAAACAACGACACACTAACACTTTCTAATAAATCCATACATTCAATCTCCTTTTTTATGCAGATTCCGGTTTTGGACACAAAAAAAGGGCAGGGGCTTCCAACGAAGCCTCCACCCTAAAAGCAACAATTCTTGAAAACAGACATGTAACACATAACTATCTGCCCAACCGGATCAATCATATTCAATTAATCTTATATTATCGTAGAATTTTTCATTTGTCAACATGTCAAAATTAATCAGCCCTTAACTGCACCAGTTGTAAGTCCATCAACAATCTGATTGCTAAATATACTGTATACCACAACCGTTGGAGCAATTGCTATGACGATTGCAGCAAACATCTGAACATAGTTTGTTGCATAAGGTCCTACAAAAAAGGTCAAAGTAACTGGCAATGTCTTTTTTAGATTATCCGAAATAAACACCATTGCAAGCAACAGTTCGTTCCAGTTACCAATAAAAGTCATAAGCCCTGCAACAAACATACCAACTCTTGCCAACGGAAGACAAATTCTTATAAAGCAGCCATAGATCGAGCAACCGTCAATGCATGCCGCTTCCAGCAGCTCATTTGGCATACTTTTAAAGAAGCCGACCATAAGAAATACTGTAATGGGAAGAGAAAACGTTATATATGGTATAATAAGACCGATTAATTGATTGGTCAGATTCCAACTTGAAAAACGGACAAAAAGAGGAATCAATACACAGTGAACCGGTACCATCATACCAATCAGAAAATACTGCATAAGATAACGCATGATCTTCAATCTCATTCTTGCAATGGCAAATGCTGCCATAGAACCAATTAGCAGGCTGATAATCAATGCCGCGGCACAGACAATCATGGAATTTAAGGTCGCAATTCCCAGCTTACCATTTACCCAAGAAAATATATAATTCCCTAATTGCAATACCTGGGGTATGGAAAATGGATTCGTCAGTACTTCCCGGTTGGTTTTAAAGGAAACACTGAGCATCCATAGCAAAGGAAGAAGATAAATCAGTGCAAGAATGACAAGACCTAAATATATAATAACATCGACTATGGTAATTTGTTTTTTCTTCTTTACCAATTCATTTGTTTTCATTCTGCCACCTCCCTTAAGCCTCATAAGTTTCAACTTTTATGCACTTGCTGATTATAACTGTCATGACCATACATAAGATCAGTAAGACAATGGAAATCGAACTAGCATATCCGTATTTAAAAAATTTAAATCCTTGGGTATACAAATGAGATGCCAAAACCTCTGTTGTATGGTTCGGGCCACCTTGTGTCATGTTGTAAATCAAGTCAAAAAATTTCAAGGAACCAATGCAATTTAAAGAAAGGGTGGTAACTAACATAGGCCGAATAAGAGGAAGAGTAATATGTATGAAAGCTCGAGATTTGGATGCCCCATCAATATAGGATGCTTCGTAAATATCTCTTGATATTCCACTGATCTGCGCCATATAAAGCATCATTGTCTGCCCTACATACTGCCAGAGTGCTACAAACCCAATGACCCACATAGGAAGTGGAATCAGTCCTTTGGTAGCAAAAAGCCAGTTTGGTCCCTGAACCCCAATCATACCTAAGAGTTGGTTTAATCCTATCTTAGGATTAAATAAAAATGCCCACAAGAGTCCAAGCGCTGCGGAAGACAGTACGCAAGGAAGATAATAGATATTTTTAAAAAGGTTTCTTCCCCATTTCAGATTTGTTAATATGACAGCAAGAAATAACCCTATTACCTGTTGCGTGATACCAGAAAAAACCATAAAGAATATCGAGTTTTTCAAAGCAGTTTTCATTGTTTCATCACTGGTAAACAGATCTATATAATTCTTTAGTCCCACGAAATCTGGTTTCGTGAGCCCCGTATAATTACAAAGAGAATAATAGATAACCTGAATGATTGGAACAAATAAAATCAGTGTAAACAAAAGGAATGCCGGTGCAAGAAATATAACTGCTGCTTTTTTATCTTCCAATAACTTGTTCATGTAATATCCCTTTCCTTTCAAAGCGAAGGTATACGAATGTATTTCTGCACCGTATACCTTCTAATATCCTATGATTTATTTCTTCCAGACATTTTTTGTATAAAAATCCTGAACCTTTTGGAATGCTTCTTCTGGAGTCGCATTACCAAGATAGATATCTACCATTGCATTATCAAAGAAATCTCCTGCTTCAACGCTAGCTAAAGATTCATTGTAAAAGCCTAAGGTTCCAGTAACAGTCTTCATCATATCACTGATATAAGCAAACTGCTTTGGTGCTTTATCAAAATCGATCTTTACAGCAGTTACAGGAATCTTACCTGCTACTTCAGCCGTGTATCTCTGTGCAGTATCATCTGTAAACATCTTCAACAAAGCAAGGGAAGCTTCCTGATGCTTTGTAGATGAACTCATAACTAGGTTATCTGTCTTAACAATCATACGGTTAGGATTTGCTCCGCCTTCAATACCTGGAAACTGGAAGATACCACATTTGCTTTCAAACTCAGGATTGTTGCCGTTGATCTGAGCAATAGCCCAAGATCCCTGTACCAGCATTGCTGCTTCTCCATTGTAGAAGTTAGCAGTTGCCTGATCATTGGAATCTCCAGCAGCAGAGTCCTGGAAATACTGGGACAGCTCTTTTAACTTAGTTCCTGCATCGATAAAGCTTTTATTTGTCCAATCAAGCTTGCCTTCATTGACAGCAATCAGATTATCTGGGCCGCCTTCTCTATCACAAAGATATCCAGCGATCATGGATAAACACCAGGAAGTACCTGCGGAACAGGAAATTGGTGTGTAACCAGCTTCTTTAATCTTCTTACAAGCTTCGATTAAATCAGTATAGTCTTTTGGTACCTCCACTCCTGCCTTTTTAAAAATTTCTGTATTGTAAAATACACAGGCTGCGGCAAAGTTTGTAGGAACCGCCATAATCTTTCCGTCATATGTAATACGCTCAAAAATACCATCGTTAAATGTTTTATACCATTCAGATTCTTTGTTTTTCAGAATATCTGTTAAATCTGCTGCTACTCCTACCTCCACATACTTGGTAAGGTTTGGTCCTGGATCACAGATAAATACATCAGGTGTATTCCCTGCTGCAACCAAAGCATTCAGCTTGGTATAGTAATCCGCCAGATTCGTTGTAACAACATTACAGTAGTATTTCCCCTTATACTGTTCATTGAAGCGCTCAATGACCTGCTTGTACCCTTTACTGATGAGATCCTCAGTCGTATCCAGGTTGTCCCAGAACATCCATGTAATCTGCTCTTCTGTGCCAGTTGCTTTTACAGTTGCAGCACTACTTTCTGCAGTACCACCTGCCCCTTGGGTAGCTCCGGTATTTGTTGAAACCCCACAACCAGAAAGTGACCCAATTACCAGTCCTGCTGCTAAGAAGCCTGAAATGAATCTTTTCATCATACCTTTCTCCTCCATGACTCACATATTTCATGTTTATTTGATAAATTAACTTTAACAGAAATCACTTGTTATTTCTTTAAAATTATTGCCTCTACATTATCAATTATTGCTATCATTTACTTTTCATATATATTATTTTTTTATGTTTTAGATATCACAAAGGTTAACCGAACCCATTTTTTATGCTTTTTCACAATATAACGATTATTTGCTGTTACAATTTGCCTTTTATTATTGTAATTTTGACATATGCACCTTATAATATTTTTATTACTACAAGCAATTATTTATTGCTGTTTTTATAAGGAGCCGTAAAATGATAGAAAATCTAAGAGGAATCCACGAAACAGTTAATTACAAAGAGTACACAAACATTCGCCTTTATGACAATACAGAGGCTGAAGATTACCCTGCCCACTGGCATACTCCCCTGGAGATCATCATGCCCATAAAGAACCATTATTCTGTGGTCTGTGATACCCACACCTTTGAAATAAACCCAGGCGAAATTATCTTAATCTGCCCAGGAGTGATCCATTCTTTAAAGGCACCTAAGGCTGGACGAAGAATTATATTTCAGGCAGAACTTCCAATGTTTAACGAAATAAAAGAATTAGAATCCATTCTCACCCTCCTTAGCCCCACCTTGATTATCACGCCACAGGCATTTCCCACCATCCACGAAAAGCTTCACCACTATATGCTGGAAATTACAGAGGAATACAAAAAAGACATCCCCTTAACAGAAACCAAGATCTATTCTTCACTGTTAGACATGTTTGCCCTTATTGGACGCAATCACACAGAGCAGGTAAGTTTATTGGATTCCGAAAATATCAAGCAGAAAAAGTACACGGAAAAATTTATTTTCATCTGCAGTTATATCAGCAGCCATTGTACGGAAGATCTGTCTCTGGAAGAAGTAGCTTCCCTGGTGGGATTTAGCAAATATCACTTTGCAAGGCTCTTTAAGCAATTTGCAAATATATCTTTTTATAAATATGTAAACAAAAAACGGATAGCCACTGCCGAAACGTTGCTAACCAATCCTCATATTACCATTACCGAGGTTGCTCTTCGCTCCGGTTTCTCAAGTCCATCCGCTTTTATTCGTATGTTTAAAATAGTGAAATCCTGTACCCCAACCGAATTTCGCCGTATGTATAAAGACAGCTAATCCATAAAGTCCAGATACAGGGTACCAAACGCTGCAGATCGGGTTGACTCTTTATGAGAAGAGGCTGCATATACACCAATAGTGCATCCGGTAAAGCCTCCTGCCATCTCCGAACAAAGCTCTTTTAGCTCAATGGAGTCTGCTATCACCCGCTGGTCCGCTTCCACACAGAGCTGTTGGTCTTCCCCTTTTAAGTAAATAGTATGAATCTTGCCTGTCACGGCGGTTCTCCCCCACTCACTCACCTCGTCGCCACTCCGCTTTATAATAACCGCCTCATTGACACCAGCGGTATTCTTTACTACAGCTTTTACATAATGGCTTTCATCGTAAAAATAAACCAGCCCGGCCTCTTCCCCATCCATAAGATCAGCCTCTAACTCCACCCAGGCTTCAAAACTTCGAGACAAAAGCCTTGTACAGATAAAGGAAGGTACTGAAATGTCTTCTATGGTAACCGTCTTAAAAGGAAGGAACAACCGCCCCCGTTCTACCCTCTGAGGTAGTGTGGCCGGATTCTCTCTTAATCCAAGACACCTCATGTCAAGAGGAGACGTCCATAGAATATCTCCTTTGCCCGCTGGTTTTGTTTTATCTGATCCTGGTAAGAATAACATCTTTTGCTGTTCCATAATTTTCCCAACCAGAGGATTTACCACAGGCCAGTCTTCTTCCCATTTAACCTCAGCTAAAAACGTCTCTCTGCCAAGCTCTGCACAACCGTTCCTTGGCCTTGTTCCCAACATGACCATAAACCAGTCCCCACATGGACTTTCCACCAGATCTCCATGTCCAATGCATTGTATGGGATAAGAGTGCCCCAGATGACGATGGGTCAAAACAGGGTTATGGGGACAGGACTCATAAGGACCAGATACAGACAAGCTTCTGGCCACAACAACGCTGTGATCATAAGCCGTCCCTCCCTCCGCTAGCAATAGATAGTAATAATTGTCTTTGTGATAGAGATGGGGGCCTTCCGCCCAGATCGTATGCTTCATGCTTCCATCAAAAATACTGACAGACTCTCCAACCAGTTTTCCTTCTTTTAAGTCAAGCTCCTGAATCCATATCTCGCAGTCTCCATAATAAGCCGCATTTTCTTTCGCTCTCTGCCCCACGTAATAGCAGGTTCCGTTATCAAAAAATAAACTGGGGTCAATACCAGGCGCATCCTTTAAATAAGTCGGATCAGACCACGGTCCCTTTGCATCGTCTGCCGTCACATAAAAGTTCCCTCCGCCAGACACATTGGTACAGATAACATAAAACTTCTCATTATAATAACGAATGGTTGGAGCATACAATCCCTGAGATACCCTTGCACCCTTTAGGCAGAGTTGTTCCTCCCGCTCCAGTACATGGCCGATCTGTTGCCAATCTCTTAGATTATTACTTTTAAAAACCGGAATTCCTGGTGCATATGCAAAGGTGGAATGAACCATATAATACTCTTCTTTCACCCTACAGATGGACGGATCCGGGTAAAAACCCTTTTGAATGGGATTTGTAATTGTTATCATATCAATTACCTTTCTCTCAAATCTGAGCTTACATGCACGTTGTTAGAAACGGTTTCACGGGAAGGCCTGCTTCATTAAATAGATTTACTTCACAGTAACCCTCTTGTGCAAATAAGATCTCTAGGGGCTCCTCAGATAAGGATTCAAA
Organism: Hungatella sp. UBA7603; assembly: GCA_002478865.1. Lineage (GTDB taxonomy): Bacteria > Bacillota > Clostridia > Lachnospirales > Lachnospiraceae > Lacrimispora. The sequence goes on along the minus strand of DLJZ01000008.1, from coordinate 49,868 downwards.
GGTAAGGGTAACTTTTGTATCAATTTCATATTCCTGTATTTCTCTCATGCAATCTCCCTGTCTTACAATCAGGCTTTTGATTTCACGCCCTTTTAACACAAGGCTTTTGCCAGTATTTAAAAAATGGAGAATCAGTTTGTTCTCTAATCTGTCTGCTTTTGTAAACTCTGGAGATTCGCAAAGCAAATCCTCTCCATAGATCTTTCCACGCGCCAAAAGTGCCAGTCTCTCCCCAACTTCGATTTTCTCCTTGGGGTGAATATCCTCGTACATTCCCAGATCCATAATTGAAACCATGTGTGCACCTGGTACATTTTTTGAGACCATTTCCTGTCTTGCTCTCACCGCTGGATAGCCATTGCCATCAATCCCTAACCATACACCAAATGGAGCCAGTTGTACAAAGAGGAAAGGAAGCTCATCTTGCCAAAGCTTTCTCCAGCACTCAATCATGGTTTTAAACGTAATATCATAGATATCCGCATGCCCTGCATCGGATTCCCCTTGATACCATAGGACCCCCTTTACAGAAAATGGTGCCAGCTTCTTAAGCATGGTCTCATAAAGACCCGATGGACGGTAATGATGGTAAGGTCCCAGTGGAACTGCTGGATCGCCGGAATTTCTTTCCATCCATTCTTTCTGATCCAACTCATTCATACCATACATCATGGCTCTCCAGTCAATTTGATGTTCGTAAGAATCTTCAAATGCCCATGCCTCTATGCTCTTTATCCTTATCTCTTCTTCTGGAATGGAAGCAATCGCCTGCTGATATTCCTCTTTGAATACATTTAAAGGTTCTTCTTCAAAGCAGGACCAATCCATCCATGCGCATGCTGGTGTCCCGCCCCAATTGCACCCAATAATGCCTACTGGAACTCCGATCTCAGGCTGTAAGGATCTAGCAAAGGAATATCCTGGCGCAGAAAATGTTTCCCATTGGTAATCATGTTCTAAAAACCAGCTTCCTGAATCAGTAAAATCCCTATCCTGACCTTCATACGCAATTCTTTTGCAATTAAACATATGTATATCATCGTTTCTTTCCCACTTTTTCACATCATTCCAATGTGCATCATATCTTAAAAAATATTCCATATTGGATTGACCAGCGGCGATATAAATATCCCCAATGCTTATATTTAAAATGGTGATTTCAGGAGTTTCTTTTTCATCCACGTAAATGATAAGACTCTCTCGCCTACTCGCACTCTGCTTTGGAATCTCACAATAAAATTTATCCCCATTTACCTCTGCTTTTACTTCCTCTTGACATAGACAGATACGTAATTGTTCTGCCCCACTTACAAAGCCCCATACTTTAATCGTTTTATCCCTTTGAAGCATCATTCCATCTTGAAAGATTTCAGGTAATTCAATCCGTGCCATATATATCCCCCTTGGTAAAAATATCAAACTAATTCCTTTCATTGTAACATAGATATATTTTTATCAAAACATAATACTTGCTCAATTTTTATAAATAAGCGCACAGTTTTACCCCATTTTAGGCAATTAAAAAAGCCGCTACCCAATCATGGGTAACAGCTTTCTTTTCATCATTTTTGTTCAGTTTTCGCATATTGCGAAAACTGATTAAACAAAACTTGAATTAAGCTTCAACGCTGATGATTTCTTTCTTGTTGTAAGAGCCACAAGCCTTGCATACTCTGTGAGGCATCATAAGCTCATTGCACTTACTACACTTCACTAAGTTTGGAGCGCTCATCTTCCAGTTTGCTCTACGTTTGTCTCTTCTAGCTTTAGAAGATTTGTTCTTTGGACAGATAGACATGGTTACACCTCCTTAAACTGTTTAAAAATATCCTGGATGACTGCCATTCTAGGGTCTGTAGGCCTAACATCGCAGTCACAATTCTCATGATTGAGATTTGTTCCACATCTATTACAAATCCCCTTGCAGTTTTCACTGCAGAGAACTTTCATAGGCAGGTTCAGTATGAGTTCATCACAAACCAACTGGTCTACATCCAGATTATAACCACTAACATATGGTTGTTCATCAAAAACATCTACACGCTCCTCCTCTGATTCACTTAAGTCAATCGTACGGATAATATCAAAAGCCAAATCAATAGGCACAGGATCTAAGCAACGATCACATGGAATTATAAGGGTAAGCTCTGCTTTCCCTTCGACTTCCAGCTTTTTGCCACCTAAATTAATGATTCGCAGTATAACTGGTTTCTCAGCTACTACTTCACCATGACCGCTTGGCCAATGATAGACTTTCATCTCGATATCTGGCGTATAAGTTTTCTCTTTCCCATCAAGGGTAAACAACTCTGTTAAATTAATAAGCATATTAGTCTCCTAATACGCACCTATGTAATTATACATAGGCGCGCACTATTTGTCAACAAAATATTTCCATATATGATGCTACATCACTAGGATGCCCCACTCAATCCTGGTTTATACGAGAGCCTTTGTTTCTCTTGCAATTGCAAGCTCTTCGTTGGTAGGAATTACACATACCTTAACCTTTGATTCTGGTTTGGAAATCATGTTGTCAAATCCTCTCTTGCTGTTAGCTTCTTCATCAATAGCAACGCCAAGATATCCAAGATAAGAGCAAATTTCGGATCTGATTGGTTTGTCGTTCTCGCCTACACCTGCTGTAAATACGATTGCATCCACGCCGTTCATAGCTGCTGTGTAAGAACCAATGTATTTCGCTACACGGTAAACATAAGCTTTGATTGCTGTATCTGCAAGATGGTTTCCTTCTGCCTGAGCCTTCTGAACATCACGGAAATCGCTAGAGATACCGCCGGACATACCAAGAATACCGGATTTCTTGTTTAAGATATCAATGACTTCAGTAACTGTCTTTCCTTCTTTGTCACAGATGAACTGTACAACAGCAGGATCGATATCACCACTTCTGGTACCCATAATGAGTCCTTCTAATGGAGTTAAGCCCATGCTGGTATCAACGCACTTGCCACCGATGGAAGCAGAGATGCTGGCACCGTTTCCTAAATGACAAACGATAACTTTACCATTCTTCTCGTCAAGACTACAGAACTTTAAAGCTTCTTTGGATACAAAGCTGTGGCTTGTACCGTGGAAGCCATAACGACGAATGCTGTATTTTTCAAAATACTCTGTTGGAATTGCATATAAAGCAGCTTTCTCTGGCATACCCATACCGAATGCTGTATCAAATACAGCTACGTTAGGAACGCCTGGCATAGCAGCTTCACAAGCTTCAATACCCATTAAGTTTGCTGGGTTATGAAGAGGGCCTAAATCGAAACAGTCACGTACTACTTTCTTTACGTCTTCTGTTACTACAATTGAATCACTGTAGATTGTTCCTGCGTGGAGAACTCTGTGACCTACTGCGGAAATCTCACTTGTATCTTTAATTACACCAAATTCAGGATCAACCAATACATTCATAACGTGCTCAATAGCGATGGTATGGTTAGACATATCTTCTTCAATTGTCTTCTCGCCTTTTCCTTCTGCCTTATGAACTAACTTAGAACCAGGGATACCAATTCTTTCACATAAACCTTTTGCTAATACTCCCTCATTCGTCATATCAATTAGCTGATACTTCAGGGAAGAACTTCCACAGTTGATTACTAAAATTTTCATAAAAATATAATTCTCCTTCGATTTTTAAACGATTTCGCCGTGCTGTTCTCTACCGCAGCCTGCTGCGTTAGATTCATCGGTGTCAATATGCATTGCTAGGGCGTAGGTTTCGCTTACACGAACAACCACGTCTCCAAAAACAAGGCTTCTGCCATCAGTGTCAATTTTTACAGATACGATCTCGCCGTTCTTTACGCCGAGCTGTTCTGCATCTGCTGGGGTTGCGTGGATATGACGCTTTGCAGCGATAACACCTTCTGCAATATCAATCTCACCTGCTGGTCCAACGATCTTGCAAGCACCGCTTCCTGCAATATCACCGGATTCTTTTACTGGAGCTGCAATTCCAATGGAACGAGCATCTGTCAGGGAAAGTTCTACCTGAGTTGCTTTTCTTACTGGTCCTAAGATAGAAACTCCTTTGAACTCACTCTTAGATCCAACGATTGTTACTCTTTCTTCACAGGCAAACTGCCCTGGCTGGGATAATTCTTTCTTTTTAGTGAGTTCATATCCCTTACCAAATAAAATCTCAAGATGTTCTTGAGATAAATGTACATGACGAGCTGATGTTTCGACAATAAACTTCATGTTTCGATATTCTCCTGTTCTCTTCCTCAAAGTTTTAAATTAACTCTCACTCTATTCTATGAGCATTCCTGAAAATTTTCAAGTAGAGAGTTGAAATAATTTGCATTTTTTGCAAAACAATAGCATAATAAGGTATAAAATATAGAAAAAAGGACTATTTACATGGCAAATCATACCAGTTTCAATGCCGTTGGCATCATTGCAGAGTATAATCCCTTTCACAGCGGACATGCATATCATATCAAAAAAGCCAAAGAATTATCACAAGCAGACTACTGTATCGTCGTAATGAGCGGAGATTTTGTTCAAAGAGGCGCCCCCGCAGTATTCGACAAATACACCAGAACTGCCATGGCACTTTCCTGCGGTGCTGATCTTGTGATCGAAATTCCTTCCCTTTTTGCAACCAGCAGTGCGGAAGATTTTGCTGCCTGCAGCATTGCTTTGCTTGACCGTCTTTCAGTCGTACAATCGGTCTGCTTTGGAAGCGAATGTGGAGATGTCAAAAAACTCACTTCCATTGCCTCTGTATTAGCGGAGGAGACAGAGGAATATAAAGAAGCACTCCGCACGGAATTAAAAAAAGGAGTTAGCTTTCCTCAGGCGAGAACTCAGGCTTTGATTTCCTGTGGGAGTTTAGACGATGAAGAAACCTCCATACTACTATCTCCCAACAATATATTGGGTATTGAGTATTGCAAAGCCATACACAGGCAAAATAGCAGACTTTCTCCTCTGACCATTCAACGAGCAGGAAGTGGCTATCATGATCCCATTGTAAGTCCAGATCAATTTGGCTCTGCCACTGGAATTCGTAAATTGTTAAAGGAAAAGGAAGATAATCAAAACAATAGCGATTCAATGTTTTTACAAATTCCAAATTCTGCAAGACAGATTGCAGAAAACAGTTTTCCTTTGTTTCCCGATGATTTCAGCACGCTTTTAAATGCTGCTCTCCTTCGATTGTCCATGGAAAATCTTCCCTTTGAAGCATATGCCGATGTTTCTGTGGAGTTAGCTGCGAGGATAAAAAAACAACTGCCAGATTTTCTTCCTTTTGAAGAAAAAACAAGCAGTTTAAAGACCAAACAATACACTTATACACGAATTAGCAGGGCGCTGCTCCACATTATCTTAGGGATCACCTCTGAGCAGATAGCGTTAGGGAAAGAAGTTGGATATGCCCCTTATGCAAGGGTATTAGGGTTTAAAAAAGACTCTAAAGATCTGATGGGACAAATAAAAATGAGAGGGAGCATCCCTCTCATCACCAAGACAGCTGGTGCAGAATCAAATCTTTCCGAATTGGCTGGTTCTATGCTCCGGAGGGATTTTTACTGTTCCCATATCTATCAAACTGTCCTTCAGAATAAATATCATATTAATAATAAGAATGAATTCACTCGCTCCGTCGTCATCTTATGATGGCGGAGTAATAAATGCACAAATGGAGTCTTTATATAGAAGAAAGCGTGTTTTTGGAACAACAATTCCTTGATCCCACATGGCAAGAAGCTCATGAAACGTAACAAACTTAGCATCTACCACTTCTTCTGGCTGTAGGGTCAAATCCCCCATGGAAACTTCCTGGCGGGTAATGTATGTATCCACAAACCGGTCTTTACACTGGATGGTATGAATCAGATTAAGTTCTTCCTCCCTGACATGAATACCAGTCTCTTCGGCTAATTCTCGTACCGCACCTTGAAGGCTTGTTTCTCCTTCCAGTACGCTTCCTCCGCTGCATTCCCACATCAAGCCATAGGCTTTCTTTGGATGTCTTCTGGTAATTAAAACATTTCCTAATCCATCTACAACCCAAATATCAGAAATAAGATGATACTCTCCCTTTTCCATGGGGACTCCTCTAACATGAGTCCTACCAGTTTTTCTTCTGCCTTCATCATAAACGTCCCAAAGCTCCATCAGCCATTCCTCCTGCCATAAGCATCAATCCATATGGTTAAAAGTTCGTTCCATTCCAGCCCCAGTGTTCTACTTCTTCATATTTAATATATATCTTATCTTGAGAGATTCCAACAACATCTCGGTAAATCTTGCTAATTTCTTCGGTCAAACGATCATAATCACGATCGGTTGCGTGCCCAAATATCTTCACCTCAATAATAGCCATTTTCGTATTGTTCTTTCCTTTAAAGTAAAGGGAACAGTCATCCTCAAGATTTACCATCAGCCAATTTTCAGACTTTCCAGGTATCAGGCTGATTGCTTGGCCAAGTTTTGTCTTTAAAACCTCTTTTGCCTCATCAGATAATGGAACATTCACTTTTGAATTAATAAAAGGCATGATATACCTCCTTCATTTAAATAGTTTCCTATATCAAATTATATCACATGCGGATGAAATTTTCTATCTTTCCAAGCATTACACTTCTTTTTCTGTGAAAAGTCTTGGCAAGGTCAGATTACAATTAAGAGACTCCATAATTTTTCTCATCTCGTTTTGATTATCCTTTTTCTCACCCTGTTTTACCCCACGGATCAAAATGTTCTTTGGAGTATGTTCCATATCAACAAACTCTAGTATCTGAGTTCGGTATCCCTGATTTTCTAATATTTCAGCCCGTAGAGCATCGGTATAAAGCGCAGCCATCCGTTCTTTTACAATTCCGTACTGAAAGATGGGAGCCATCAAATCATTTTTCATCTGACGGTTCAACTCATGCTGACAACATGGAACTGATAAGATAACAGAAGCACCCCAGTTCACTGCTTTAAAAAGTGCATAATCCGTAGCCGTATCACAAGCGTGAAGAGTAACGACCATATCTACATGATCTACCCCTTCATAAGAAGCGATGTCCCCATGATAAAAATTCAGCTTATGATATCCATATTCCTCTTTTAGCTGGTTGCATTTATCGATGACCGTTTGCTTTAGATCCAATCCGATGATACGGATAGGGTACCCTTTTAACTCATGAAGATAATAATACATGGCAAAAGTCAAATAGGATTTTCCACAGCCAAAGTCAATGATTACATTTTCCTTGTCTGAATGCAATTTAGGCAGGATATCCTCTATAAATTCCAAAAACCGATTGATCTGGCGAAACTTATCGTATCTGGATCTGACTATCTTGCCTTCTTCTGTCATTACTCCCAGATCCACCAGAAATGGAACACGGATTCCCTCTTCTAATATATAGCTTTTCTGTCTATTATGTTCAGGTACAAAAGAGGCAGCTTCCATCTTAGGCTGCTGCCGCTTCTCCTTAATGCTCAACGTTCCTTTTTTACCGACCAAAACTCTCAGCTGGCCCTTATTAGAGTCAAGCTCCATCTGCCGCAACTTATCCTCTAGCAGATCCGCCAGATAGTCTGCGCACTCCATGGCTGAGAGATTCTTGTGAAATGCCTGATTTCCAATCAGCTCTTCCGCCTGGAATACCACGTCGCCCTTTAGACGAAGGGGACGTATCTTTACTTTAGATATCCCCTCTTTGCCTACCGGATTACTGACTACGATACGGAGCAAGGCTTCGTCAAGATATTTCTGGGCAGTATGAATTAAATGTTCTCTTTCTTTTTGTTCCATCGAATCAAGCCTTTCCTTTCTCCTTATTACAAAACTTTATATAATTAACGTTTAGAAGCTTAGTTTTTAAAGCTATGGATAGGAGCAGGGATTCTTCCCCCTCTGCTTATGAACTTCTCGCAGGAGTATTTATTAACAGTCATAACTGGTGCATATCCAAGAAGACCACCAAATTCCACGGTTTCTCCAACGGACTTTCCAATTACTGGGATAATACGTACAGCAGTGGTTTTCTGGTTGATCATACCAATTGCAGACTCATCTGCTATAATTCCAGAAATCGTAGAAGCTGGGGTATCTCCAGGAACTGCAATCATATCAAGTCCTACAGAGCATACACAAGTCATAGCTTCCAACTTTTCTAAGTTAAGAGCACCCATGGCTACTGCATCGATCATTCCCTGATCTTCACTGACTGGTATAAATGCACCGCTTAATCCGCCCACATAAGAAGATGCCATAACGCCGCCTTTTTTCACCTGATCGTTTAATAAAGCAAGAGCTGCGGTTGTTCCAGGAGCACCAACACGCTCCAGACCGATTTCTTCCAATATCTCTGCAACGCTGTCCCCAATGGCAGGAGTTGGAGCAAGAGAAAGATCAATGATACCAAAAGGTACATTCAGGCGCTTAGAAGCTTCCTGGGCAACAAGTTGTCCCACACGTGTAATCTTAAATGCAGTCTTTTTAATTGTCTCACAAAGAACCTCAAAATTCTGTCCTCTTGCTGATTCAATGGCAGTTTTAACAACACCTGGACCACTTACACCTACATTGATAATGACATCGGCTTCTGTAACACCGTGGAACGCTCCAGCCATAAATGGATTATCATCCGGCGCATTACAAAATACAACCAATTTAGCGCAACCAAGAGAATCAATTTCTTTTGTCTCTTCCGCTGTTTCCAGAACAATTTTACCCATAAGAGCTACTGCATCCATGTTGATGCCAGCCTTAGTGGAGCCTACATTTACAGAGCTACATACCCGATCTGTACATGCAAGCGCCTTTGGTATAGAACGAATCAAAAGCTCATCCGCAGTTGTCATTCCTTTGCTTACCAGAGCTGAATAGCCTCCAATAAAGTTAACGCCAACTTCCTTTGCTGCACGGTCTAGGGTCTTAGCAATGGTCACGAAATCTTCCGTTTTTTTGCATGCTGAGCCACCTACCAATGCGATAGGAGTTACAGAGATTCGCTTGTTTACAATAGGAATTGCAAAGTCTTTTTCAATTTCCTTTCCAACGGAAACAAGATCCTTTGCAACAGTTGTTATCTTACGATATATCTTTTCATTCACTGCATCTAAGTTGCTGTCACAGCAGTCTAGAAGGCTGATACCCATGGTAATTGTACGCACATCAAGCCGTTCCTGCTCAATCATCTTATTGGTTTCGTTCACTTCAAACATATTTAACATATCGGGGACCCATCCTTTTCTTATGCCTAGCTGTTATATTAGATTCGGTGCATTTTTGTAAATATTTCTTCTCTTTGGCATTTAACCTTTACACCAATCTCATCACCAAGCTGCTCAAGTTCATCAGCAATCGCTCCAAAGGACTTTGCGGAATCATCCATATCGACAATCATCATCATATTGAAGAATCCCTGTACGATCGTTTGAGAAATATCCAGTATATTTACCTGGTTTTCTGCTAGATATGTACAGATTTTTGCAATGATACCAACGGTGTCTTTTCCAACTACAGTAATAATCGTCTTATTCATAATGCTCTCCTCTTTGCTTATATAGTGATTATTTCCGATATCTGATCCCGTTTTGCAACAGCGATGGAAAAATCAGATGCCTGAAATGGGTTATCGCCTTCTGTGATTTCTAGCTTTACTGTTTCATAAGCCAGCTCCTCATAGTTATTTTCTTTGCTCAAATGACCAAGCAGAATCTTCTTTAAATTATCATGGAGAAGACAACTTAATAACCGGCCGGCATTTTCATTGGACAAATGTCCATGATCTCCCATAATCCTGCGCTTTAAATAATATGGATATGGTCCTGCCTGGAGCATGTTTACATCGTGGTTGGACTCCAATAGAAGAGCATCCAGTCCCTGAAGATTTTCAATAATATACTGGTCAAAGTGACCCATATCCGTAGCTACTGCCACCGACTTATGTCCGTGCTGCACGCGGTAGGCCACTGGATTTGCCGCATCATGATCAATGGAAAACGGCTTTACATCCAAATCCCCTAACTGAAAATCCACATCAGGGTGTATGGCACGAAAAAGTTCTTGAGGATATTCTCCCAGACTCTTTTGCTTTGATATTTCCTCTAAAGTTTCTTTTGTTGCATAAATAGGGACACCATACTTTCTGGCTAGAACTCCAAGTCCCTTTGTATGATCGGAATGCTCATGAGTAATTACAATTCCTGTCAGCTCGCTACCTTTGACACCGACTTCATTTAATCCCTGCTCAATCCGCTTGTTGCTTATGCCTGCATCCACCAGGATATGGGTGGTGTCAGAGCCTACGTAAATGCAGTTTCCACTGCTTCCGCTTGCAATGCTTACCAGTCTCATGATTCTCTCTGTCCCCTGTTATTCAATATTTGCGCCAGCTGGTTCCTGATCTCTTCAATAGAACCATCATTTCTGATGACCCGGTCGCAACGGGCCAGATATTCTGATTCGGCAGCTTGACTCGCCATGATGCGCTCCGAGTGCTCCTTTTCATAACCCCTGTTTTCAAAAAGTCGGCGAATTCTTACTTGTTCTGATGCATAAACATACCACATTTCATCATAACCAATATCCGCTTTCTCACCCATAATTGCAAATTCTACCACAATAAGCTTCTCTTGGGAAGAAGAAATTTTACCCTTTATGAATTTCCATACAAGAGGATGTATAATTTCATCAACTGCTTTCCTGATTCGGTCGTCCTGAAAAATGCATTTAGAAAGAATTTGACGGTCAATTGAGCCATCTGGCTTTAAGATACTCTCTCCTAAAGCCTTGGTGATCAATTCATACCCTTCTTTTCCTGGCTCCATTAATTCCCTGGCAACCTCATCAGCCTTTATCACTTGTGCGTTGTATTCCTTATTTAATATAGAAAGAACCAGGCTCTTTCCTGCGCCAACCCCGCCTGTTAATCCGATTACTCTCATGTTCTTCCACCAGTTCCTTATTTTGCGTCAAACCAGGATTCACCCACGTTGGCTTCCACCTCAAGAGATACTTCCAAATTCGCCGCATGGATCATCTCATTTGTTAAAAGCTCTTTTACGGCTTCCAGTTCCTCTTGATACGCTTCAATCAAAAGTTCATCGTGGACCTGAAGAACAATTCTTGACTTTAATCCCTGCTTTTTAAGCGCTTGATCCACTCGTATCATGGCTATCTTTATAATATCTGCTGCCGTTCCTTGTATAGGAGAATTCATAGCTACTCTCTCTCCAAAGGACCGCTGCATGAAATTCGATGATTTTAGCTCTGGCACCGGACGTCGTCTGCCAAACATACTGACGGCATAACCGCTTTCTTTTGCCTTAGTCACTAGCCCATCTAAGAAGGATTTTACTCCTGGATAGGTCTCAAAATATTTTTCAATATATTCCGAAGCTTCTTTTCTAGTAATACTTAAGCCCTCGCTTAATCCAAAAGAGCTGATTCCATATACAATTCCAAAATTTACTGCCTTAGCATTTCTTCTTTGTAGCGTTGTTACTTCATTTAGAGGAATATGAAACACTTCTGATGCAGTGATCGCATGAATATCCTCTGCCTGCTTATACGCATTGATGAGACGGGAATCCCCGGACATATGTGCCAGTACCCTAAGCTCGATCTGAGAATAATCGGCATCTACAAAGATACAGCCTTCTTTGGGAACAAATACTTTTCTTATCTCACGCCCTAGCTCCATACGAACCGGAATGTTTTGTAAATTTGGCTCTGTACTGCTGATTCTTCCGGTTGCAGTGATGGTTTGATTAAAGGTTCCGTGAATCCGCTCATCTGGACCAATATACGTTGCAAGTCCATCTGCATAGGTTGAATTTAATTTTGTCAATTGTCTGTAATCTAAAATGAGGCTTACCACTGGATAATCCGAAGCCAGCTTTTCCAACACATCAGCCGCTGTGGAGTAACCTGTCTTCGTCTTTTTGCCTCCTGGAATCTTCATATGATCAAAGAGCACCTCACCAAGCTGTTTTGGGGAGTTGATGTTAAAGTTTTCTCCCGTTTCCCCATATATCTTTTCTTCCAATTCTTTAATCCGTATCTTTAGCCTATCTCCGTATTCCTTTAACCGCTCTCTTTCCACCTGAATACCAGCTGTCTCCATGGAAAAAAGGCTGTAAATCAAAGGCATTTCAATCTCATGAAAGAGTGTTTCCATCTCCTCCTGCTTTAAGGCTTCTATCAGTCGCTCTCCACAAAGATAAGCTACATAAGACAGATAGCAGACATAGGAAACGCAATTCTCCCGGTTATCAATCATCGCACGGGAAGTAGTAGCTTTTCCTATGAGATCTGCTTTCGACGGAACCGTCATATTAAGGTAATCCTCTGCCAGATCTTTGTAGGTGTAAGAATCCTTTAATGGATTGAGAACATAACCTGCTACACCAGCATCAATGACTGAGCTGTCTGCCTCAAGGTTTAAATAAGGAAGTTGACTCTTTAGATCAAGAACCGTAACATGTCCTGATTTTTTACAGATTTCCTCTGCCTTACCAGCCAGATAATCTCTGCTTAAAAGTCCTTCTGGAAGGATGCAGTAAGAATCTGTTTCCCCAAAGCATAGAGACAGGGCAGATATTGCTTTATCTTCAATGACAAGCTGTAAACCCACACGATCTGCTGATATACATTTGGAAAATATGTCTTCGGCCTCTGAAAGATCAGTGACTACATAAAAATTAGCAGATTCAGTAGATTCATTTTCATCACCTGGAAATTCTGCTGGAACAAAGTCCATATCCATAATCTCCTGAATTTCAGCTTCTGAAATGGATTTCGTAAAATCCAGAGATAGTTCACAGTCCTCTTTTAGAATAAGAGACGTTTCCTCCTTACGAATCTTGTCCTCAAATGTCTTAAGGATATCTTTAATTCTAAGAGAGTCTACTTCTTCTAAATGTTCGTACAGGTTGGAAACGCTTTTAAATTCCTTGATTAACTTACAGGCAGTTCTTTCTCCTAGCCCTTCGGCTGATAATAGAGCAAAGACTTCCTTTAGTAACTTTGGCTCCATTCCGTATTCGTTCTGAATGTCTTCTGTGCCATATGTCTTTAAAAAAAGACCTTCTTCTCCCATTGCCGGAACCTGAATGGTTACATGCTCTGCCGCCGTTTGTAAAAGCCTTCTATCTTTGGTAATTAAGGTTATGTCACTATCTTCCTCGCTGTATTTTTTTGTAAGAGAAGCAAGGATATCAGAGGATTCATACCCTTCCTTTATAAGAACCGTTGCCTTCAAAGACATCGCCATCTCTTTTAACCGTTCTTCTTGTGCCTTAAGTTCCTGTTCCACTAAAGGACGACTGTTAACGCCAAAGGAGAAGGCTATTGCCAGATAATCTGCTTCCTTCTTTTCTAAAATCGTCATCAAAAGATTTCGTACTCCATTGGCTCCATCAGCCGGAAGACTGTAAAAGGCCTCCTTTATCATGCTGCTTCCATCTATTAAAACAATTCGTTTTCTGCTCATTTGTTCTCCTATCATAATAAGCCCTGTTGCATCCAGATCCTGCATTGCAATAGGACAGTGATTACCAATGCCATAACACTTAATGTAGTTACGGAATACCTTGCTATCTTTATAAGTCTTACAGCCTGAATTCTTTGTCTGGACTGCTCGATGGCTGCTTCTAGAGCGCCTTTTATATTATAGTTCCCAGTTTCGGAGTCAAGCTGTCTAATTCCCACTTCTACAGTGAAATAAATTTCCAGTTCATCGCGACAGCCCGGGCAGGATTCCATATGTTCCAGAAATCCCTTTAGCTCTTCATCTGTAAGTTCATCTCTAATATATGGCATGACGAGACGTTCAGCTTCTTTGCATGTCAAAATCCTGACACCTCCTTAACAATATCTTTCATCTATCATACAATATATTTTACCTATTTACAATTTAATAATCATAAAAAACACTTGCCAAATGGAAAATCCTGTGATAGAATAATCATCGTTGCAGAGAAAAGCCGATGTGGCGGAACTGGCAGACGCACTGCACTCAAAATGCAGCGGACAACCTCCGTGCCGGTTCGAATCCGGCCATCGGCACTCTATATTGGGTAAAAAGAAACCATTCTATTAGACTGGTTTCTTTTTTTTGCAATATACAGGGATTCTCACATTCTTTTTTCCATAGTTTCATAATTTATGATATACTACTTGTGAACGTGAATCACAAGAAAGGTGGTAATTATCATATGTTTTGTAAACAGCTTTTCTTTTTTTCTGCCTGCTTTATCTTAATCTTAACTGGATGCGCACAGAAAAATTATATCAAAGAAGTTCCACCTCAGACCTCCTCTACGGAAAGTCAGGCAAGTACTATTGTAATCAGGGATTATTCGGAAAAACCCGTATCTCACTCGGGGATGGCCACCTCTATAAAATCTTATAAAGATAAAAACATCTCCATCCAATACCCTGTTATCTCCAACCTAAAAGATAAGAACAAGGAAGATAAAATCAATCAGCTTCTAAAAGAGAATGCACTTAGCTTAATACATATAAATTCCATTGATCCCATAAAGGACACCGTGATTATAGATGCAGAAATTATCTCTGCTGACTCCAAACGGATTACGGCCGCCTATACGGGTACCTTTTATGCAGAAGGCGCAGCTCACCCTCTCAATTTCTTTTACACCAACACCGTAGACTTAGACCAAGTGAAAGATTTAGGACTTACAGACTACGCAGATCCTGAAACTCTGGCTAGATACGTTCTCTCCGACCAAGTTGAATTTTACAATGCATCTCCAGAACTTACAGAAGCCCTTATGGAAGCGAGAACTCAAATGGATCTTAACTCCTATGTAAAAATTTTCCAGGAAGCTGATTTTCCTATTAAAACGAAAATGCCTGATGGGACCCCTGCTTTTCCGGATTCCTTTAGCTATGTGGACAAAGGAAATATCATTTTTTCCATTCCTGTTCCTCATGCTTTGGGAGATTTTGCCCTAGTTTCTTACACTCCTGAGACAAAATAGGAAAACTAGTTGCTATTTACTCCTTTCTTTGATAAAATAGGACGGAAAATAAATTGAAATGGAGTCGAAAAATGAGTAATAAAGAAAAACTCACTACCCGAGATTATCTGCTCAGTATTCAGCATCTGTTCGCCATGTTTGGCGCAACCGTACTGGTTCCTTTGCTGACTGGTCTCAACCCATCGCTGGCACTTTTTTCTGCAGGCGTTGGTACCTTAATATTCCACTGCTGTACTAAATTTAAGGTTCCTGTGTTTCTTGGTTCTTCCTTCGCATTTCTGGCGGCTGTTACTACAATCATTCGCCCAGAAGGAACCGTGATTCCAGAGAACGTACCTTTAGCACAGGGTGGAATTATTTTTGCCGGTTTTGTCTATCTTCTCTTCGCCCTTCTTGTTTACATTGTTGGATCGGACAAGATCAAAAGGGTATTCCCTCCGGTTGTGACAGGCCCTGTCATCGTTGTTATCGGAATTAACCTTGCAAGCACAGCAATTAATGATGCTACCGGCAATTTAAGCCTTGCCGACGGATTGACTCCAGCCATAGCATTAAATCTTGGCATTGCTATGTTCACTCTGCTTGTTGTAATCCTCTGTTCCATCTTTGCACATGGATTTTTTAAGCTAGTTCCCATTCTGATCGGAATTGCGGCAGGTTATTTGTTGTGCATAATTTTAGGAGGCCTAGGCTTGTTTCACATGGATTATTCAGCTATTACATCAGCAGCCTGGATTAATATTCCATATGTGACCAAGGACTTAAACGGAGTAGGTTTTATGACGGTTCCAAAATTCAGCCTGGGAGCCATATTATCTATCGCGCCAATTGCATGCGTGACTTTTATGGAGCACATTGGTGACATCACTACCAATGGAACTGTTGTCGGGAAAGACTTTTTAAAAGATCCCGGTCTTCACCGCACTCTTATGGGTGATGGAATTGCAACCCTTTTTGCAGGATTTATAGGCGGCCCAGCAAACACTACTTATGCGGAAAATACTGGTGTGCTTGCTACCACAAAGAACTACAACCCAAAGCTTCTTCGTATTACCGCAGTATTTGCTATTATTTTAGGTCTGTTTGGTAAAGTGGGCGCAATTCTTCAGACAATACCTGGCCCGGTCAAAGGCGGCGTTGAAATCATGCTTTTTGGAATGATTGCTGCGGTTGGTATCCGCTCCCTTGCTGAATCTAATTTAGATTTCACACACAGCAGAAACTTATCCATTGTCGGACTCATCTTAGTGTTTGGCCTTGGATTTGGTCAGATCGGCGGTCTTAATGCAGAAATCGGTAGTATAACTCTAAACATTTCAGGCCTTTTCATCGCAGTTGTTGTAGGTGTCCTTATGAACCTAATTCTGCCAGAAACACCTGATGCAACTAGTGATTCAAGAAAGGATAAATAACATTATGGATTTTTCAATGGACAATGTAACTATTTTTACCCACCCACTGATTCAACACAAGATCTCTATCTTAAGAGACAAAAAGACCGGAACCAATGAATTCCGCGCCCTCATCGAAGAAATTGCTATGCTTATGGGATTTGAAGCATTAAGAGATCTTCCATTACAGGATGTCCAGGTCGAAACTCCTATTGAAACCTGTATGACTCCTATGATTGCTGGCAAGAAAATGGCAATTGTACCGATTCTCCGCGCAGGACTTGGTATGGTTAATGGTATTCTTGCTCTGGTACCTTCCGCAAAAGTAGGACATATTGGCTTGTACCGTGACGAAGTAACTCACGAGCCTCACGAGTACTACTGCAAGCTTCCAAGCCCAATCGAATTAAGAACTATCGTTGTCACAGATCCTATGGTTGCCACCGGTGGCTCTGCTGTGGAAGCGATTAATTTCATTAAAAAGTATGGCGGTAAGCATATTAAATTCATGTGTATCATTGCAGCTCCAGAAGGCTTAAAGAAGCTTCAGGATGCTCACCCTGACATCCAGATCTATGTTGGACATCTTGACCGTGGATTAAATGAAAACGCTTATATCTGTCCAGGCCTTGGCGATGCAGGCGACCGTATTTTCGGAACAAAATAATTATACTTCCACAAGAATAACAAAACAGGGTTCCAGAGCTTGAAAATAAGCTTTGGAACCCTGTTTTGTTATAAAAAAAGAAACCATTTCCAAAGGAAACAGCCTCTCTTTGTTTTATCGATAGACAATTACATAGGTTTATAATTATTTATGCCTCTGTTACAGCCCTCTCTACAACTTCACCCTGATTTTTATAGATGGAGTTAGCATCCACACAAGTTCTTACACAAGAAAGAGGATAAACACTTGATTTTGGTCCGATAACAGTTCCTGGATTTAAGATAGCTCCACAGCCAATTTCTGCATAATCTCCGATGATAGCACCGAATTTCTTAAGACCAGTTTCAATATCTCCATCTTCTGCATGTACTGCAACCAGAGATTTATCAGTTTTAACATTAGAAGCGATGGAAGAAGCACCCATATGAGCCTTATATCCTAAAATAGAATCTCCTACATAATTAAAGTGAGGAACCTGAACACCATCAAAAAGAATGGAATTCTTAACTTCTGAGGAGTTTCCTACTACTGCAAATTCTCCAATGATAGCGTTTCCTCTGATAAATGCACAATGACGAATCTGAGCACCTTTACAGATAATAACGTTCTCACCCATACATGCTGTTGGTGGCAAATTAACAGATTTATGAATCCATACAGCCTTTCCAACGTGAACAAATTCATCTTTAGGAAGACGCTCTCCTAAAGAAACAATGAATTCGCTGATTTTAGGAAGAACTTCCCAAGGATATGTTGTCTGCTCAAATAATAATTTGGCTACAGTATAATTCGTATCAAATAGATCTTGGTTTGTCATATCTTCTTTTTTCATTTTTGTAATCTCCTATTTTTCTTTAATATAATTAGCTGCAGCTTCGTCAAACACACTACGTAGATCATAGTGATTATTGAGTCTAAGCACCCCTGCGGTGCGGCCGGCAACAAAATTCTCTAATTTTTGCATATACTCTTCAGAGGTGATAGATCCCTCAGAAACATAAGTAAGACCTTTTTCCCAGCTTGCCGTAAGTTCTGGATTCAATAACTGCTTTATGGAGGCATTCACCACATCATAGATCAGCTCTCCCAGTAATGTTGGCGTAATTACCTGAGTTTTCCCATTCAGAGAAAGGTAATTAATGTTACATAGCTTCTTTAAGATCTCAGCTCTTGTAGCACTGGTACCGATACCACTTCCCTTGATCTGGGCCCTTAGTTCCTCATCCTCTATCAACTGTCCGGCATTTTCCATGGCTAGAATAACAGAACCGGAGGTATAGCGTTTCGGTGGGGAAGTTTCCCCTTCTTTAATGACAAATTCCTTAATAGGAAGAGTCATGCCCTTTTTCAAGGTTCCAAGCATGGCGACAAAAGCTGGGTTATCCATGTTCTTTTGAGGTGCATCCGGATTGTTTTCATCTGAATTACCCTCTGCGGAAGAATTCCCCTCTGCTTTATCTTCTTGGGCTTTTTTCTTGTTGCCTGATACATCAGCAATCTTTAAGTAACCCGCCTCCAGCATAACCCGGAAGTTGGAATAAAAATGCTCCTTGTCCACTACCAGTTCCAATGCATATTTCTGATATATTGCAGGTGGATAAAAAATGCTAAGAAATCTCCTGGTAATGACCTCATAGATCTTATATGTTAGGGGGGAAAGACTCTTTACAGCCCCCAGACCCTGACCGGTAGGTATGATAGCATAATGATCGGTGATCTGTTTATCATTGACGTATCTGGTCTTTTCAATGTTTCGATAAGAACCCTTTTCCATAACCTCTGCTGCCGCTTCGGAAAGCACTTGAAATCCCTTTAATCCTCCGATGTTCTTATGGATTTCCTTAGCCACAGCACTGGAAAGAACTCTGGCATCAGTTCTCGGGTAAGTGACAAGCTTCTTTTCATAAAGCTCTTGTACCACTTTTAAGGTTTCATCAGGACTGATCTTAAACATCTTTGAGCAATCATTTTGAAGCTCTGCTAAGTTATAGAGAAGTGGTGGATTCTTGGTTTCCTTTTTCTTTTCTATGGAAACAACCGTTCCCTCTAAAGGATCTGTAACCGATAGAACTGAAATTAAGTCTTCTGCATATTTGCGCTCTTTAAAACCATTTTCTTTATAAAGAAAAGGAGATTCGAAATATTTAGACCCCGGAGCACTTTTCCACTCCCCTTCAAAGTCCATCTCATCTTTTAAGAAGGTTCCGACAACGCGGTAAAAAGGTGTTTTTACAAAACCTCTCACCTCTCGTTCCTTTCGGATTACCATTCCCATAACACAAGTCATGACTCGTCCAACGGATATGACCGTATTTTTCCCACTCCGTAAATAATTCGAAATATGCTGTCCATATCTTAGTGTGAGCAAACGTGAAAAATTAATTCCCATGAGATAATCTTCTTTTGCTCGCAGATAAGCAGACGCGGAAAGATTGTCATATTCAGATTCATCCTTTGCTTCCCGGATTCCTCTTAAAATTTCATCCTCTGTCTGAGAATCGATCCATACCCTTTTTTGACTTTTTTCATTTACCCCCGCCATTTGGGCAACCAGACGGTATATGTATTCTCCCTCCCGACCGGAGTCAGTGCAGACATAAATCACATCTACATCCGGACGATTAAGCAGACCGCTTACAATTTTAAACTGTTTTTCAACGCTGGGAATTACCTCGTATTTAAACTCTTTTGGAAGAAATGGAAGGGTGGAAAGACTCCATCGCTTAAATTTCGGATCGTAGCTTTCTGGATAACTCATAGTCACCAAATGGCCTACGCACCAGGTAATAATTGCCTGATCAGACTCGATATATCCGTCGCTACGCCTTCCCTTTACTTTCAGAGCATTGGCAAACTCCTGCGCTACACTTGGTTTTTCTGCAATGTATAACGATTTCGACATATATCTCCCTACTGCTCTTTAATAGTAACCCGACTATTATAACATTAAAACTTACGAATAGCAAATTTTTGACCATTCAAACTAATTATACCATTGAAAAATAGGAATATCAATGGTGCCAAAGTTTACAATTTTATTAAATGAAATGTCGTTTTAAGTTAAGCTCTTTTTTTCTGATATTCTGATAAAATGATGGAAGCAAACAGAAGGATACAACCTGCCAACAGTTTAGGGGTAACCACTTCTCCCAGAAATACCACGGAAAATCCCAATCCAAATACCGCTTCAAATGATAATATAATGGAAGATGTATTGGGGCTTAAGTGCTTCTGTCCCACATTCTGAAGAAGAAAGCAGATCATCGTACTGAAAATCCCAAGATATATCAAACCAATGAAAATGGGGCCTTTGATAACAGCAAAATCCTGTGCGCCTTCCAAAATCGGTGCTAAAATCCAGCTGAGGATTGTAGCTACGACCATCTGGATCACAGTCAACCTTACTGGATCGTAACGCTCCGTGTATCGGTCAACAAATACGATATGAAATGCAAAAAAGAGACCGCAAAAAAGTGTCAGCAAATCACCTATATTTACAGAAAGGTCACCTTCCAAGGAGATGAGTCCTAGACCAAACACTGCAATTACAGCGGCGCCTATATTATTTGCGGTGGGTCTTTTTTGATTAAAGAACCAGTGCAGAAAAGGTACTAATATTACGTACAAAGTAGTGATAAATGCATTTTTACTGGCGGTCGTGTATTTCAGGCCATAAGTTTGAAGCAGGTAGCTGACAAACAAAAATATGCCCAAAAGGCTTCCGCTTAGTATTTCTCTTTGAGTTACCATCTTAAGCCGCCTAAAAAACACTGCAACCAATGCAATTGAAGCTATGGTAAAACGAATCGCCAGAAGATATGTTGGAGAAATGATATCGACTGAATTTTTCATTACCACAAAGCCACTTCCCCAGATTATGGTAGTTATAATAAGTCCCACCACTGACAAAGCCTTAATTCCTTTTCCATCCTGTATATTCATATGTACACTAACAAAGTCCTTTCACATAAGTCCAGGGGCGCAGCAATCTGCGTCCCTGGATTCGTATTATGTATGATATTTATTCCGCTAAAGCAAATTTATAAATTGTAACTGTCTGATATTCCTCTCCTGCTTTTAATAATGGAGATGGAAATTCAGGTTTATTGATGGCATCAGGATAGTACTGGGTCTCAAAGCAGTAACAGCATCGTTTTTCATAAACGGCACCGCCCTTACCTATCATGCCATCCTTTAAAAAGTTGGCTGTGTAAAACTGCATCCCTGGCAGGTCTGTAAACACTTCCATACGAATACCTGTCTTATCAGATTCTGCTGCTGCACATAAGGAAACTTCTCCTTCTGGATGATTGAGCACCCAGTTATGATCATAACCACCACCAAATATCAACGCCTCATAATCTTCATTTATATCCTGTTCAATCGGCTTCATTGTGGTGAAATCCATAGGAGTTCCTTTTACTGGTGTAATCTCTCCAGTGGGTATAGAGCCTTCATCTGCTCTGGTATATGTATCCGCATCGATCCAAACACGTTGCTTCATCGCATAACCGCCGTCTTGACCATCAAGATTGAAGTAACTGTGGTTTGTAAAATTCGCTACTGTATCCTGATCGCAAATCATGTGATAGGAGAGAATGAGACTATCCTCCTGTGTCAGAGTATATGATGCTGTAATATTTGCATTTCCCGGAAATCCCTGATCTTTGTCCGGTGAGAAAAGTGAGAAGCTGATCTTTGTGCCTTCCTCTGTCTCTTCCACTTCAGTTTCCCATAGACGAGAGTGATAAAGATCGGAACCACTGTGAAGATTATTCACGCCATTGTTGGCCTCAATGGCATATTCTTTGCCGTTGATTGTAAATTTCGCATTAGCAATCCGGTTGGCACTTCTTCCAATGGGCGCCCCAAAATGAGGGGGATTTTCAATGTACTGGGATACAGTATCATACCCTAATACTACATCGGTCTTTTTCCCTTCCCGGTCAAGTACGAACATACTCACCCAGACTGCACCTAAATCAGTAAATGAAGCAGAAACTCCATTTCCATTTTCAAGTGTATACAAATACACTTCTTTGCCATCCGGCATGTTTCCCCATAGTTCTTTTTTGTATGCCATTTTGCTTCCTCCATATACCTTTTCCTAAAAGCCCCTTTAAAAAAGGGGCTTCATGGTCTTATTATTTCCCGGCTGTAATGTATCCCTTTGCCGTTAAAAGTTCAGCACTGAGAACGGCACCACCTGCTGCCCCCCGAACTGTGTTGTGGGACATTCCCACAAATTTATAATCATAAACCGTATCCTCACGCAAACGTCCCACGGAGATTCCCATGCCGTTTTCGTAGTCTACATCAAGGGTAATCTGAGGGCGGTTTTCTTCATCCATATACTGTATAAATTGCTTTGGTGCGCTTGGAAGGTCCAACTCCTGCGGAAGTCCACTAAAGCTGCGGAGACGTTCAATTAACTCTTCTTTGGATGCCTTTTTACGGAATTTCACAAAGACTGCTGCTGTATGGCCGTTTAATACTGGAATGCGGATGCACTGACAGGTGATTGCTGGCTCACTTGCCTTTATAATCTGTCCGTCCTCAACCTTTCCCCATAGGCGCAGAGGCTCCTGCTCACTTTTTTCTTCCTCACCACCGATAAATGGAATCACATTTCCTTCCATCTCCGGCCAATCCTTAAAGTTCTTACCTGCACCAGATATGGCTTGATAAGTAGTGGCTACTACCTCATAAGGCTCAAATTCTTTCCAGGCAGTAAGCACTGGAGCATAGCTTTGGATGGAACAGTTTGGCTTAACTGCAATGAAGCCTTTTTCCGTGCCCAAACGTTTTCTCTGGTCTTTGATCACTTCAAAATGCTCTGGATTAATCTCTGGAACTACCATAGGTACATCCGGAGTCCATCTATGGGCACTGTTGTTGGATACAACAGGTACTTCTGCCTTTGCATAAGATTCTTCAATTGCCTTGATTTCCTCTTTTGACATATCAACTGCACTGAATACAAAATCAACGCCAGCAGCTACTGCTTCCACTTCATTCACATTCATAACTTTTAAATGCTTCACAGATTCCGGCATGGGTGTTGTCATCTTCCAGCGGTCTCCTACAGCTTCTTCATATGTCTTTCCGGCAGAGCGTGGACTTGCTGCTACTGTCACTACTTCAAACCAAGGATGATGTTCCAGCAGAGAAATAAATCTCTGTCCTACCATACCGGTCGCTCCCAAGATGCCAACTTGCAATTTCTTTTCCATCGCTTTCTCCTCACTTCTATTCAATTTGTAAGATCCAAATATGCTAAATTCTTAACTATCCTATAACAAATCGAAAGAAAAATCAATATTTATTCGCGATAAAAATACATTTGTTCGTGTCACAAAGACATTTCTTCAAAAAGTACTTCGTGGTAACGTACTAAAGACGAACTTTACTACCTTTTCCATCCCGCTTACCGGCTTTTAACCGGTTTAGATGTACCTCTTTTTCTTTATATAAGATCACTGGATCTTCCCCTAAAAGATAAATTTCTTCCAACTCTTCTCCATGAGACAACTTAATCCCTCGAACTCCTCTGGCATTTTTCTTCATCTCAGATATTTCTTCCACACGGAACCGCAGGAAAACACCTGTAGAAGTTTGAAGAACCACATCTTGCTGTTGCTCTAAAAGTTGTATACTGATCACGGAATCATCGTCTTGAAGCTTTGTCGCTGCCACCGTCCGGTTATTTGTCTCAAATTCTTCTCCTGGCACCAGCTTAATAAGAGCCTGTTTTGTTGCAAACAGAAATTTGTGCCCTTTTAATCCACCCGCTTGTGATAAGTATATGATCTTTTCCTTTGTTCCGTCAAACTTACTTAGATTCTCAACAGGTGTCCCTTTATCCCTGAGTTTTCCTGCAGGAACATCAAGCACTTTTATCTGATATAAGTTTCCTATATTGGTGAAAATACAGATTTTATCCGTATTGAAACAGTTTACCACATACTGACTCTCGGTTTCAATTGTTTCTTTGTTTCTATCATACGTATTCTTATCAAGAATCTTGCAATAACCAAACCGGTCCATAACAAAAGTGACTTCCGATATGGAAATCGCAGTTTCGTCATAAACCGCTTCTTTGCCATCCTCAATAACAGTTCTTCTAGGTGTGGAATACTCCTCTTTTATAGCTTTAAGGTCGTCTTTAATCACGACATCCATGTTTTTTCTATCGGAGAGGATTTTTTCATACAGGGCAATTTTTTGAAGAGTCTCTTTAAATTCCTTCTCCAATTGAAGGATCTCCAATCCAATCAACTTATAAAGGCGCATTTCCAATATGGCACTGGCCTGCTTTTCGGTAAAGCAAAGTTTCTTTGCATCTTCATCAAACCCACTAACCCGGAATTTGATATTGGATACATCGCCGGTCATAAGGCAATTTTTTGCATCCTTTAAGTTCTTGGAGCCTCTTAAAACTGCTATGATGAGATCGATGATATCACAGGCTTTAATAAGACCTTCTTTAATCTCTTTTTTCTCTAGTTCTTTGCTTAAAAGAGCCTTGTATTTTTTCGTGGCATTCTCATACTGAAAATCCAGAAAGTTCTTCAATATCCCTTTTAAATTCAAGATTTCCGGTCTGCCGCCTGCAATTGCCAGCATATTGACGCCAAAGGTATCTTCCAGCTTTGTCTTCTTATAGAGAATGTTGCGGATTTTTTCTACATCCGCATCCTTACGTAGTTCCAATACAATTCGAATTCCATCTTTATTGGACTGATTGGAGATATCCACAACATCAGTAAGCTTTTTACTTTCGACCAAATCAACAATGTCTACCAGGAATTTATTAATCCCAGCACCTATCATGGTATAAGGGATTTCCGTGATGAGCAGCTTGTCTTTATCGGCTTTCCTTTTACCAAGTTCTACTTCGATCCGACCACGAAGTTTGATCTTTCCCATACCGGTTTCATAAATAGCTGGCAAATCACTTTTGTTTGCTATAATGCCTCCCGTAGGGAAATCAGGACCAGGAAGATATTCCATCAGCTCCTGCACTGTTATCTCGGAATTATCAATATAAGCCATTACTGCATCAATGACTTCTCCCAGATTGTGAGAGGGGATGCTGGTACTCATACCTACCGCAATTCCCTCTGCGCCGTTAATTAGAAGGTTGGGAACTCTCACCGGAAGAACTTCCGGCTCCTGTTCTGTCTCGTCGTAATTAGGTACGAAATCCACAGTCTTGTCCAGGTCCCTTAAATAAACTTCCTCTGTAAATTTCTCAAGCCTTGCTTCCGTATAACGCATGGCCGCTGCTCCGTCCCCTTCTATGGAACCAAAGTTTCCATGTCCATTGACTAGGGGCATTCCCTTTTTAAATATCTGGGACATTACGACTAGGGTTTCATAAATGGAACTGTCACCATGGGGATGATATTTACCCATGGTATCACCCACGATACGCGCCGACTTCCTATGGGGCTTATCATGGTTTAAACGAAGTTCACTCATATCATATAATACACGCCGCTGAACGGGCTTTAATCCATCTCTGGCATCCGGGATTGCTCTAGCTGTGATAACGCTCATGGAATAATTCATGTAGCTCTTCTGCATCACCTCGGAATACTCTGTTCTAATTATTTTTTCTGCCATATTTCCTCACTTTTTGTCCATGTTCTCAGGACATCTAGGTATCCCTGGAAGGGGTTTCCTCTCTTTTTTCCATCTTTTCAGGACATCTGGGTATCCCTGGAAGGGGGTTCCTTTCTTTTTTCCATCTTTTCAGGACATCTAGGTATCCCTGGAAGGGGCTCCTACTCCTTATGCATCAATTTCAGCTTCATCCGCATGCTCGTAAATAAACTGTCTTCTGGGGGAAACTTCACTTCCCATGAGCATTTCTGTAATTTCAGAAGCCATACGGGCATCTTCAATTTCTACTAGTTTAAGCACACGTTGTTCTGGATCAAGAGTAGTTTCCCAAAGCTGTTCTGCGTCCATTTCTCCAAGACCTTTATAACGCTGGAGCGTAAAATCTCCCGAATGAGCTTTGCGATATCGCTCCAGATCCTTCTCATCATAGAGATACTGTTCCACTCCCCGTTTAGGGATGACCTTAAATAAGGGAGGCATGGCAATATACACATGTCCATCGTAAATCAAATCTGGCATAAACCTGTATAAAAAGGTTAAAAGAAGGGTATCAATATGACTTCCATCTACGTCGGCATCCGTCATTAATATGATTTTATTGTAACGCAACTTAGTAATGTCAAAATCATTTCCATAACCTTCTGAAAATCCGCACCCAAAGGTATTGATCATTGTTTTTATCTCAGCATTGGCCAGAACCTTGTCTATAGAAGCTTTTTCTACATTTAAGATCTTACCTCGAATAGGAAGAATGGCCTGAAACTGACGGTTACGAGCTGTCTTTGCAGAGCCTCCAGCAGAATCTCCCTCTACGATGAAGATTTCACACTTTTCTACATCCCTGCTTTCACAGTTTGCAAGCTTTCCGTTGCTATCAAAAGAGAACTTTGATTTAGACAACATGTTTGTCTTTGCCTTTTCCTCGGCTTTTCGAATCTTTGCAGATTTTTCAGCACAACTAATTACTGCTTTTAACACTTCTAAATTACGGTCAAAATATCGTTCAAGTTCCTCACCTGCCACGGAAAAAACTGCTTTCGTCGCATCCGCACTTGCTAGCTTTGTCTTTGTCTGCCCTTCAAAGATTGGGTCTGGATGTTTGATGGCTACGACAGCCGTCATACCATTTCTTGTATCAGCCCCTGTAAAGTTAGTATCTTTTTCCTTTAAGATACCCAGCTCTTTTGCATAACTGTTAATCATCTGGGTAAAACGGGTCTTAAAGCCAGCCAGATGGGTTCCGCCCTCCTGAGTAAAGATATTATTACAAAATCCTAGTATGTTTTCCTCAAAAGTATCCACAAACTGAAGTGCTATCTCCACCTCAACTTTATCAACGGTCCCTTTAAAATAGATGGGATCGTGCATCTTATCTTTTCCATCATTTAATTCTTTTACATAGGCAACGATTCCTTCCGGTTCATGATACACAACCGTCTCTTCTTCACTTCGCCTTTTATTCACATAAGTAATTCTCAAGTTAGGGTTTAAATATGCGGTTTCATGAAGACGGCTTTTCAGCCAATCTGCTTTAAAATATGTCTTCTCAAAAATTTCTCCATCCGGAAGAAAATTAATCTCTGTTCCGGTCGCTTTTGTCTTGCCTAACGTAGGAAGCAGGCCATCCTCCAGATCTACCGTTGGTATGCCCCGCTCATATGCATCATAATGAATCAGACCGTTCTTATATATTTTAACTTTCATGTGGACAGACAGTGCATTCACAACAGAGGAACCCACTCCATGAAGACCGCCACTGGTTTTATAGGCATCATTGTCAAATTTACCACCTGCATGAAGGGTAGATAAAACCACACGTTCAGCTGAAACGCCTTTTTTATGCATCTCCACCGGGATTCCTCGACCAGAATCCTTTACCGTACAAGAGCCATCTGACTCCAGCGTCACCCATATCTGGTCACAGTAACCAGCAAGATGCTCGTCCACCGCATTATCTACAATTTCGTAAATTAAATGATTTAATCCTTTTGTCCCTACACTGCCTATATACATTCCAGGACGTTTTCGTACCGCCTCAAGGCCTTCCAATACGGTAATGCTTTCCGCATTATACTGCGTTTTCGCCATGATACTCCTCCACATTTCGTATAATCAACTTCCATTATACAATGCTTTTTCCATTTTTGGCAAGTTACTAACATTCTTTTTCCACTTTTTGTAAATATCTATTGATTTCTATTCGTTTTTTGTGATATAATGTTTATTGGATTAAAACCATTATGCAGATATAGTTCATTGGTAGAACATCAGCTTCCCAAGCTGAGGAGGCGGGTCCGATTCCCGTTATCTGCTTCTTTTTTTGCCCTGACATACACAAGAAACCCCTTGTGCACGTCAGGGTTTTTCAGTGCCTTTTTCAAAATATTAATTTCATTCGACTAATCTAGATAGCATTGCCTAATAAAACACATATATTAGTATAAAACACAATGATTGGTGACGAATTAAATGTCTGATTTATACGACTTAAATGTTACTCCGGTTACTTCTTACACTCCCACTTTTCCACATGATTACGGCCCAAACCCATTTATTATTGATCTGAGCAAAGCTGCACAGCAAAATGATTATTACCGTTCAACCCTGTGGACAGGAAATCAATTACAGGTAACATTAATGAGCATTCCTGTAAATGAGCTTATTGGCATGGAAGTACACCCTGATCACGATCAGATTATACGAATCGAAGAAGGGGTAGGTCTAATCCAATTCGGGGAAAATAAATTCTCACTGTATGATCAATATCTAGCATTTTCGGACTATGTTGTTTTTGTACCTGCTGGCACATGGCATAACATTGTTAATATTGGTAATGAGCCGCTTAAAATATCATCGATCTACGCACCCCCCAATTATCCAAGGAATATGCTGCTGGAAACAAAAACATCAGAACCCGTTTTAGGAAACACTCTTTAAGTTTAAGAGATTGCAGTAATTGCTTTATACTGGCAGTTTTCCTTACAAATGCGGAATTTTATTCAAGTTTCATTTACTTAGCTGAAATTATTAATGCTTTTTAAAAAAGGACTGCACTTAAAGCGCAGTCCTCTTATTTTTCACATCCTACATGATACGAAATCCCTTTTCTTCTATTACAGGCATCCGATCCATCTGAATGTCCTTTATGACAATGAATCGATCATTTTGCAGTTCCTGAAATAGTTTTTCTATCCCATTTTCTGTTCCTTGAAGTTCCATTTCTACACGACCGTCATCCAAATTTTTAACCCAGCCTGTGATACTAAGGCTAGGCGCAAGATACCTTACCCGGTAGCGGAACCCTACCCCTTGTACTCTTCCGCTGACACAAATTCGTTTACGAACGGTTTCCCCGATCATTCGCACCACCTATTCCCCTGTATCTACAGGCATCAAACATTCATCTTCCTTTTCGATAAGCATCTGCTCAAATTCCTTAATTGGCATGGCTTTGGAAAAAACGTAACCTTGAATCACATCACACCCAGCGGATTTTAGAAATTCAACTGTTTCCACATATTCTACGCCCTCTGCAATGGTCTTAATCTTTAACTCTTTTGCCATATTTATGATATTAGAAATTACAATACGTTCTCTACTGATATCACTGCTTTTTCTAAAAAACATTATGTCCAACTTAAGAACATCAATTTTTAAATTCTTCAATAAGTTCAAAGAGGAGTAACCAGAACCAAAGTCATCAAGGGAACAGACAAATCCTTTTTCATTAAGCCTTTTTACCAGACGATTAAACATGGCATCATCATTGAGCAGGACTGTTTCCGTAAATTCCAGCTCCAACAGTCCGTCAGGTATCTCGTACTTATTTTTAATTTCTCCATAAAAATCCACAAAATCTTCCCGGAGCATTCCTATCTTCGATACATTTACAGCAATATTTACAGGAGGTCTACCTGCCGCTAAGTAATCGCGAAGCCACTGACAGGATTTCTCAAACATATATCGGTCAAGAAGCACGATCTTACCAGCCCGTTCCATGATTGGGATAAACTGCCCTGGCGGTATGGTTCCCTTTCTTGGGTTCTCCCATCTTACGAGAGCCTCCCCTCCCACAATCCGATTCTCTTCTTGGATGGATATCTTTGGTTGAACAAATATTTTAAACTCCTGGTTGCGCAGCGCTCGGTCAATTTCCGATTCCAACTCAGATTCAAACAGGACACGATTCCTGATTTCTTTGTTATAGAATCCAAATGGATTCCCCGGTAGACCTTTTACATTCTTCTGTGCAATATTGGCTTTATCTACAATCTGATCGATGGAAAGTTCTTCAACATCAGTTTCTTCAATACAATATGCCCCCATACTTAGTTCCATAGGAATTTTTTTATTATAGGGCAGATAGCGGTCTTGAAATAAGGTAACAAGCTTTTGAAACCATTCCTCCATCTCTTCTCTGGTTTTATATTTATAAAGCCCAGCAAAGTTATCCGCTGATATTCTACAGTAAAGAGTATCGGGCCCACCATAATCACGAAATAGGTTCGCAAGGGAAATCAAAACCTTATCCCCCTCCTCATATCCTAATATATCATTCATAAATTTGAATTTTTTAATATCACAATACCACACTGCATAGGTTTCTGATTTCTCTTTTCGCAGCTTTTTTTCCATCTCGTGCTTAAAGGAAGAATAATTCCTGGTTCCGGTGACGCTGTCCCCATAAGCCAGCTTTACTAGTGTTTTCTGATTTTTATTGATGATTAAAAACTGGCGATAGAAAAAGGAAAGAAACAAACTGCAAGACAGCAAAATCATGACTCCGACCCCGATTGTCATTTCCAGATACCTGACGTAAAAATTGGGTTGTGGAAAAACATTAAGAAGATACCAGCCATTGACCCCTAAAGGCATCACAACCACGGTTTGTCTCTTCTTGTCCTGGGTTCTGATATTAAAAGACCCCTGCTCGTTGGCTTTTATTATTTGTTGTATCTGGGTTCTTAATTTCGTTGCCTCTGTAACGGTATAAAACGCCTGGTTAGAACTAGCAACCTCTTTTCCCTGTTTGTCAAGAATTACAAGTAAGCCTTCTCCTGCCAGCGCCATGGTGCTGACAATATTACTGAGAATTTCACCAGAGTTTTTAACATAAATCATTCCGATGGCATGGTTTGTATCATCTCTGACAGCCACTTTATAGCAGCCTTGGACGCTATCTCCGGCCTTCTGGCTATCGTTGTCTATGAAGCCTATTTCCATAGAAGGATTACCTTCATTTATTTTATCTATTATACTATTAATTCCATCTTTACTATGTATTCCGCCTAAGCCAAAGCTTACGGATAACCCGCTCAGGATTTCAAGTTCTTCCTCAAGCCTGCTTTTTATTGTAGATTGATTTTGTTTCGCTGCATTATAAAAATAGGTAATTTTCTCCTGTTCATTCTTCTCCATCATGTAAATTAAAAATGAAAAACAACTTACGGTGAATGCCAGGCAGAGAAGTACCGGAATAAGCATATTTTTCTGTTTCATATTCCAATTTTCCATCTTTTGCATATATGCTGACTCCTCAATTTTAAGCATCTAACCCAATAACTACTAGTTTCATTATAGCTTTTTATGGAAGTTTTGGCAATCTTTATGTAATCTTACTTATTTTGGGAAAAAGGATTGATTTTTTGAAGATTAAGTGTTATAATATCAAAGGTTTTGATGCAATATTCATTAACCGGATTGCTTCCGTAGCGCAGTTGGTAGCGCAACGCATTCGTAATGCGTAGGTCGGGGGTTCGAGTCCCCCCGAAAGCTTAGGAAAGCCCCGTATTTACGGGGTTTTTTCTTGTTTTGAGCGATAATTTTCTGCATTCAGAGAATATATTTTTATTTAAATGACGAACATTTGACTAAGATATTTTTTTTTAAATAGAACGTAATTAAAATGGGCTGTTCAACACTAAATTTATTTAGTAGTTGTAACAGCCCATTTATTTATTCCAGATTACTGTATATTTTTGTTGTTTCGTAAATATTATCGTTAATAAGCCGAAATAATTCCCATAACTTTGCAAAAAATGTTACCAGCATAATATTGATAGTTTGTAATTTCCTTTGTATGTTCAGTAGGATTACCTTTGTGCTATATGCAAAATTTAAAATACAACTATAAATCATAATAATAGGGGCAAATATCCTCAAAACGACCATCTTTCATGCAAAATCCACCCGGTATTGTCCCAAGTTGTTTAAAACCAAGCCGTTCATATAAATGCCTCGCATGCGTATTTGTTGAAACCACGGCATTAAATTGCATAATTCTGAATCCATGCTGTTTGGCTTGGATAAGACTGTCTGTTACTAACCTTTCACCAATATGCAATCCTCTACTTTCAGAGCTTACCGCATAACTAGCATTGCAAATATGACCACATCTTCCTACATTGTTCGGGTGAAGAATATATAGACCATATATCTTTCCACTTTCGCTATCTTCTGCCACAGAACAATGTGTTTGCGTTTTAAAAAGGGCATCACCAGTTTCCCAAGTCAGCAAATCCTCTTGTGGAAAAGCAATTCCCTCCTCAACAACTTCATTCCATATAGGAATCATAAAATTAACATCATCAACGTTGTATTCTCTTATTCTAATTCTCAACTGCAAACACCCTTTCTGTTAAAATTATATGTACTTATTTTTTTATTTTTCATAAATAGCATATCATCATATTTACGAACTATCAATATTGTTTTTTCAATGTACAATATTACGTTAAATAGGAAGTTTACCTTCCAGCATGACTGAATAAAAAAAGAACGATCAGCTTATTATGATAGCTGATAATTCTTCTCTACATGTTCTGTTATCATCTTGATCTATAACTTTTTCAAAAAGCAGACTATCGGCCCAACTATCACCTTGGAAAATATATTGACTATATTTTCCAACAAATTTAAAACCATTTTTAATCAAAACAATTTGAGATCCTATATTTTCAGGTGAGGTTCCAGCTTCAATTCTATGTAGTTTATGCACCAAGTTAGCTTGCCTAATAATTAGTTTTACAGCTGCAGTTGCAAATCCTTTCCCTTGATCTTTTTCACCGATTCGATATCCTAACTCAGCTTTATTTAAAGGTCCTTTTATAACATCGGTAAGGTTAACTCTACCAATAACCTCATCCTGCGCATTCATTACCAGATACATATAATGAACACCCGTCTCTTGTTCCTCTACTAATTTTTCTAATATTTCTTGAAACGAGGTACGATTATAATAAATTTCACTACGAGCCAAACCAATATTTTCAAAATAAGAACGGTTTTCTATCTCAATTTTAAAAATTTTATCTGCATCATCTAGAGACAATTGCTTAACCAAAACCTTATCCACTGAACGCCCCTCCAATTATGTAAGTAATTCTTTTGGATATAATATCATACGACTTTGAACAATGCAAATATGTGAATTGCGATTTAACACAAAAAGAGCGATCAGGCTTTCTAAACTCATCCATCTCATCCATTTTTCTTCCCAATTCTAAAGATTTAAACATGACATCATTTTGTATATCTCACATTCTCCAATTCATAATATATTCTGCAGCTCCTGATATGATATGGAAAATTATAATTATCCCCTCCATGATCTCTCATTCTATTGATATAAAGCATACCCTTGAATACATCTTCAAAATATAGTATTGACATTCTAATTAAACGGCTGTATCATTGTATTAAATCACTAATACAATAGAACAAAAGGAGGTCGCATTATGAACTGGAAACTGACTGAAGACCGACCAATCTGGATACAGCTTGTGGAACAACTCACTATGCTCATTGTATCTGGCATATACGAATCCGGTTCGGCGGTGCCTGCGGTACGCACGCTTGCTACCGAAGCAGGAGTAAATCCCAATACGATGCAACGCGCATTAGCGGAACTGGAAAACCGCAAGCTTGTTGAAACACGCCGTACCGCGGGTCGGATTGTTACCGAAGATCTATCACTCATACTAAGTGTTCGCAAGGAATTAGCATATCAGCGCACGTCTGAATTTTTTACATCTATGAATGCACTGGGCTATACAGATGAACAGACACGAGAGCTGCTTGCAGCTTGGAATAAAAAGGAGGAATCAGTATGAATCAGGAACTCATTACCGCACGTAGCCTGACCAAGAGCTACGGCACAAAAACTGCAATTGATCACATTGACTTATCCGTTGGGCATGGTCGCATTATTGGCCTTTTGGGACCTAACGGTTCCGGCAAAACAACTTTTATTAAACTCCTTTGCGGACTTTTACACCCCTCATCTGGAGAACTAAAGATAGATGGGCACTCTCCTGGCGTCGAATCAAAGGCAATCATCTCATACCTGCCTGACCGTATGTATTTTGCTGATTGGATGAGAACCTCGGACCTGGCAGCTTTCTTTGCTGACTTCTATGCTGATTTTGACCGCACAAAAGCACTTGAGATGTTTAAATCTCTTGGAATTGGGCAAAACGAACGGATTAAGACCATGTCAAAGGGAACCAAAGAAAAGGCACAGCTTGCACTGATTATGAGCCGCAAAGCACAGCTTTATCTTCTTGACGAACCAATTGGTGGAGTAGACCCCGCAGCACGGGATTTTATACTCAATACCATTTTGACCAATTATAATGAAAATGGTACCGTCATGCTTTCTACCCATTTGATTTCCGATATTGAACGGGTGCTGGATGAAGTTATTTTCCTGCAGAACGGAAAAGTTATACGTCATGACACTGTAGACAACATACGTGAGCAGGAAGCCAAATCCGTTGACCAGCTCTTCCGTGAGATTTTCACGTATGGCCACTAAGGAAAGGGGGAATAAGAATGTTTTTTAAACTATGTAAATACGAATTCAAATCCATTTTACGGACACTGGTACCCATCTATCTGGCTGTTATAGCCGTATCTTTTATTAACATGTTTATGGGTGTGGGCTCGTTATCAAACGGATATTATAATAATTTAATACAAAATATTAGTTTTGGAAAAGACATTTTGGGTCTGTTTCAAACAGTCTCTATGTTTGCTTACTTTGGGGTAATGGTTGCTTTGAGCGTACTGACTCTTATCGTAATTATTCAAAGATTTTATAAGGGATTGCTTTGCGACGAAGGTTATCTTATGTTCACTCTCCCAGTTAAGCCTTGGCTACTCATTGCAGCAAAAGGTACCACAGCCCTTGTAATGACTGTTGCCAGCGGCATCACCGCAGGAATATCCATTTTAATGCTTTTGATCGGTGCATTAGGCCCTGTTGACTTTTTCGCTGCAGTGGCCTCCCCGGAACTATGGCTGAAAATTGGTCAGTTGTTTCAGGCCGTCCCATCCTGGCCTCTCCTTATGTTAGAGGTACTTGTTTTAATCATATTCAGTGGCTTTTCAAAGCTTTTTCACTTATACTTTTCTATGTCACTAGGTCATTTAGCAAACAGGCACCGCATTTTAATGTCTGTAGTGGCATATATAGGAATCTCTATGGTTCTTAGCTTTATCAGTGGCTTTTTCATGATTATGGCAAATAGTATTCCTTTCTTCCAAACATTTTTTAATTCAATTAATTTTGATTCTGGAATAAGTGGATTTACCGCAGCCATGCACCTAGTTCTTATTGCTTCTATTGTAGCATGTGTGATACAAAGTGCGATATTCTTCTTTGGCTCAGAGCGGATTCTTTCCAAATACCTTAATTTAGAGTAATATATAAAATGGGCGAACTGAAAAGCGTTGCTCACAACCACTATAAAGAAGGCATCTTTAAACAATTCTATCTGTTTAAAGATGCCTTCTCTTTTATTATATATTTCATTTATTTCGTTATACCTGCTCTTCTCCTACCGACACTGACCGGAATATTTATGATTCTCTGAAGGGGTTTCCATACCATACCGGCAATTGTAAAATCAATCATGCTGTGAATGATAGTTCCTACCCCCACCAACAAAATAACAGAAGTCAGATACCCCTTATCATAATATGCATTGGACATATGATTTCCCCAGTAAAACAAGGTAACTACAGTTACTTCACTGACCGAATGAATGACAGCCATTAAAAGGCCAAATAACACAGAACCTTTTACACTACTTAGAAGCCTAGGATTTTTCTTAAGCATAAAGGAGCCGATAACAACAAATACAATGTGAGACAGTGCTCTTAATACAACCGCAATTGGATAGATACCTGCCAACAAAAACCCCAAAGCAGATATAAGCGCAACAGAAATTGCAACATAAGGAGATATAAACATTGCTATAAATATTGGAACATGGCTTGCCAAGGTATAGGACGCAGGTTCCAGTATTAATTTGGGAGCAAACATTGGTATTACAATTCCAATTGCTGACAGTGCTGCTGCAATGGTCATTTTTTGAATTGAATTTTTACTGTTCATAGGATTCTCTCTCCATTCATTCTCTTGGTAAGACACATTAGCTTCTCACATGTAACGTCAACTGTCTTGTCAGTCAACTGAGTTGTATTATATATAACTTGAGAAACAATGTCAAGCCTTCTTTGGCTTATTTTCTTATGGAATTTCATCCGCTAGTGTCCATTCCTTGCGGTAAGGTCAAAAAAAGAGACGTCCTAAGACGTCTCTCATAGAAATTAATACTTTCCTAACTTCATATGTCCTGCAAGCTCTGTCTTG
This sequence comes from Hungatella sp. UBA7603, assembly GCA_002478865.1. Taxonomy (GTDB): domain Bacteria; phylum Bacillota; class Clostridia; order Lachnospirales; family Lachnospiraceae; genus Lacrimispora. The sequence goes on along the minus strand of DLJZ01000008.1, from coordinate 13,540 downwards.
CATCTCTGTTTAATTACCCATGCTTCATCCTTTGCCTGAGTGAATGCTGACACACATTTTGGATCTAAATTATCCTCAATGCCTTCTTTACTCAATGCAATGATCTTTTCTGCCAATGTAATGACTTCCATATGAATGGCATTGGTGCGATCAGAGCGGTAAATTTTTTCTGAATCTTCCTCGCTGATTGGCTCAAACTTGTCTGCACCTACCATACACTTAGGACATTTTTCTGGAGCAGTTTCCCCTTCATAAACATAGCCGCATACTGTACATCTGAATAATTTCATAAAAACATGCCTCCTTAATTGAAAAATATTGATCAACTTCTGATCAATACTAGTATTACTTACAATGAGACATTTGTCAATCTCTGGAAGAGATTATTTTCTAGAATTTTAGTTCAATAAAGTAGTAACTTCGATATGGGTGAAAGTATTCTTACCTCTTTACAAGATTTTGTCCAATGGCCGTATCTCTCAGGCCCTGTATTTCGGGGATTCTATCCCTTCTTCTTTTTGCATATGAAAAAACGCCAAACTGAGTAATTTTTAATTTACTTGAGTTTGAAGTCTTAGGATTCCTGCCGGGTATTACTGTCATATAACTCCTAGTCCATAGAGTCTACATTCATAAGGCTGCAGGGTAATTGAGTCCCTTTTCGCTTCCTTGTAGTTGTCGATTATTATTTGACTGCCGGACAATGTATAGGGAACCTCCAAATCACTCTTTTCTTCCGATAGATTGCAAACAATCAAGTATCCTTCTCCTTCATATTCTCTAGTGTATGCATAAATACTTTCACTTTCCTCCATGAGTAAAGTATAGGTCCCGAAGAGTAAGGCAGGAATTTCTTTTCTGATACGAATTATTTTCTTGTAGAAGTTTAATATGGAATCCTCATCTTGAAACTGAACTTGTACATTTAACCATGTGTAATTTTGATTTACTTTCAGCCATGGCGTACCTTCACTGAATCCGCCATTTAACGTATCATCCCACTGCATCGGTGTTCTGGAATTATCCCTAGTTGTATTCTTAAGAAACTCAAAGGATTCCTCTGGGCTCATTTCTTTTTTTATTCTTGCCTGATAACGGGCTAATGAGGGTTCATCCCGAAAATCTGATGGAGACTCATAATCCGCATTTACCATGCCTATTTCTTGTCCCTGATAGATAAAGGCTATTCCTTTTTGCATAAAGTACATTAATGCCAGGCACTTACCACTTTCTGTAAAATAACGGTCAGGAGAGCCAAACCTGCTGATACTTCTGACCAAATCATGATTTTCCATGACAAGCCCAACATTTCCCACGTCCTTGGTTGCTTGCTGCCATCTGCTCAACGCTTTCTTTAGCTTGATTAACGAAATTTTTCCAGATTCCGTCTCTAAATTCCATAAGTTCAAATGATCGAATTGGAACAGTGAGTCAAAGACTCCCTTCCCTCGGGAGATCCATTCCTTGACCTCTTCTATGCGAACCCCATTGGCTTCTGCTACGGTGAAAATATCATACTTTGCAAAGGTATTTTCTTTCAATTCTCTCAGTAAATCTAAGATTCCCGGCTGATTCATATGCTTGTCAAAAGAAGAAACATACTTTTCCCCATTGAGGTCTGGCATATCCGTTAAATCCGGCTTATGGATGTGGGTAATGGCGTCCACCCGAAAGCCATCAATCCCCTTATCCAGCCACCAACAGATCATATCATATACAGCTTTTTTAACTCCGCTGTTCTTCCAGTTGATATCCGGCATGGTTCTGCCAAACGTATGTAAGTAATACTGTTTTGTGTTTTCGTCATATTCCCAGGCAGAACCCCCAAAGATGCTCTCCCAGTTACTTGGTTCTTCCCCGTTCCTTGAGTCGCGCCATATATACCAATCCCTTTTAGGGCTATCTTTTGAGCTTCTAGACTCAGCGAACCATGAATGCGCTGAGGATGTATGATTTACCACCAAATCAATAATTACCCGTATCCCGAGGGCGTGGGCTTTCTCCAAAAGCTCATCAAAATCCTCCATTGTTCCGTATTCTCTTTGAATATCCTGATAATCACTGATATCATAGCCATTGTCATCGTTAGGAGAGAGATAAAACGGACAGATCCAGATTAAATCGATTCCTAGCTCAGCAAGATAGGATAATCTTCTTATAATCCCCTGTAAATCTCCTACCCCATCTCCATTGCTATCCTGAAAGCTTCTTGGATAAATCTGATAAGCGACTACACTCTCCCACCAGGCATGCGTTTGTGTCATGTCTTTCATAATAACCTCCATTCACCAAAGTATCAATAACTTTATGGCCTGTTCTTCTTATGCCAAAAGATACATAATTCCCTCATATGGCCTCAGTAAATTCTCCCGGCAATCATCATAGTTAGACAATTCCCACGCCTTTTTACCATTTAGTTCATAAGGCAGCTTATAAGGAGTATTTTTACCATAGAAATTACATATCACCACAAGTTTATGCTGCCCCAGTGTCCTGGTATATGCAAAAATATTTTCATCGTTCGGAAAAAGTAGCTCAAAATCACCATAAACAATTACGTCGTTTTCTCTTCTCAAACGAATTAGTTTCTTATAGTGGGAAAAAATGGAATCATCGTCATTGACCTGATTTTTTGCGTTTATCATTTTATAATTTGGATTTACCCCAATCCAAGGTGTTCCTGCACTAAAACCTCCATTTAATTCAGCCGTCCACTGCATGGGCGTTCTTGCATTGTCTCTGCCCTTCGCATAAATGGATTCCATGATCTCTTCATGAGAATATCCCTGATTCAAACGTTCCCGGTACATATTGAGTGTCTCAATATCCATATAATCAGAGAGATCAGAAAATCTCACATTGGTCATACCCAATTCTTCTCCCTGGTAAATATAAGGTGTCCCTTTCATGCCATGTAAGAGCGTTGCCAGCATCTTGGCACTTTCTGCTCTGTATTCTTGATCATTCCCCCACCTGGATACAATTCTTGGAAGATCATGATTATTCCAGAATAAGCTGTTCCAGCCATTGTTGTCAAAGCAGGTCTGCCACTTACTTAATACCCGTTTTAGATCCACTAAATCAAGCACCTTCAAGTCCCATTTATCCTTGCCCGGAATCTGATCCAGCGATATATGCTCAAACTGAAATACCATACTGAGCTCACTGCCGTCAGAATTGGAATACAGCTTTGCTGTTTCTGGCGTTGCACCCCAGCACTCACCAACGGTTAATAAATCTTTATCACCAAAGGTGTTCTGATTCATTTCTTTAATATAAGGATGAAGCATTGGACCGTTGTTTGTGATTTTTTTGTTTATCTCTTTTCCGATCAGCTCAATCACATCCATTCGAAAGCCGCCAATGCCTTTCTCAATCCAAAAATTCATAAAATCGTATACTTCTTGTCTGACCTTTGGATTCTCCCAGTTTAAGTCAGGCTGTTTCTTACTGAACAGATGCAAGTAATATTGACCGGTAATTTCATCCCATTCCCATGCACTGCCAGAGAACACTGAACCTAAATCATTGGGTTCTTTACCGTCAACCGCATCTCTCCAGATATAATAATCTCTGTAAGGATTGTCCTTGGACTTTCTGGATTCGATAAACCATTGATGCTCATCGGAGGTATGGTTTGCCACTAAATCCATGAGAATCTTTATATTTTTATGATTCGCCTTAACCAAAAGCTTCTCCATATCCTTAAGTGTACCGAATTCCTCCATAATATTTTTATAGTCACTGATATCATAACCATTGTCATCATTGGGAGAAGGAAAAACTGGGCTAAGCCAGATAACATCTATTCCTAGGTCGGAGAGATAATCCAACTTTTCAATAATCCCTCTTAAGTCGCCAATTCCATCCCCATTGGAATCATAAAAGCTTCTGGGGTATATTTGATATATCACCGAACGATGCCACCATTTTCTATTCATGTCAATCACCAAACCTTTCATTATGTACCAAGACTTTGTAACAATGGCTGCTCCTCGTTTTCTTTCTGTTCCAGTTTAACAAATACACGAAGCAGTTCGCTTACGCTCCATGCCTGTGCAAAACATCCCTGTGAAATCGTAGGATTATCACCATCATAGATTTCCGCAATCTGTCCAATACATCCTTCTCTCATACAAGCCTCCAAGACGGATAACTGTTCCTTTATTTTAATACGTGCCCTCAAGTCGTAATCGTGAACCTTTAAGTAGGCAAGATAATATGCACCCAGAGGGAACGCCCAAACCGTTCCCTGATGATATGCCATATCCCGGTTAAAAAGAGAGCCTGCGTAATGGGACTTAAAGTCCTTATCAAACTTGCTTAAACTTCTTAACCCGTAAGGTGTATAGAGTGTTTCATACACTTTATTGACCACTTTAATTTCCGCATCACGATCCATGATAGAAAAAGGCTGTGACACCGCCCAGATCTGGTTACAGCGAACCTGATTATCCGCTGCTTCGCCTGACACCAGATCCTTTAGGCAATTCTCCTTCTTATTCCAAAACTTTTCCAGAAAGCTCTTTCGCACCAGATCAGAAAGTTCTTCATAGGATTTCTCTGGCATTTTTAAAAGCCTTGCAAAATAACCCATGATCTTTAAATCATTAAACCAATACGCATTGATTTCCACCGGTTTCCCATGTCTTGGCGTAGGAAGGATATTACCAAAGCGAACATCCATCCAGGTTACTTGCTCCAATCCGCTACCTGCCATGATTAAACCGTCATGATCCATCTTGATATGGTAACTGGTTCCCCTCTGATACCATTCAATGATATCTTCCATAGTGGGATATACTTCTTTTACGAAGTCCAAATCATTACTTACCAGATAATATTCGTACACTGCGCCGATAAACAGAAGGGAGGCATCCACCGTATTATATAAGGGGTCATGTCCTCCTTCCGGAAACATATTCGGCATCAGCCCTTTATCCTCATATTTCATAAAGGTATAAAAAATACTTTTAGCTTCCTCAAAACGCCTAGTAGCGATACAGCAGCCAATCATAGAAATCATTGTATCCCTGCCCCAATCTGCAAAGAACGGATATCCTGCCATTAACGTTTTCCCTCTTGTGGAATCACGTTCCACCAGAAATTGATCCGCACTTTTTACCAGCTGCTTTGCCAACTCGTCTTTCACGCCGGATTGTGTGATTAAAAGCTTCTGCCGCTCTTCTTCCTGACTGAAATAATCTAATATTTCTATCTTCTCATTGATCGGCTCTGTACTATAAATAAGATTTAAGGTTCCGTTAGAACCAGGGTGGACGGAAATTGTGATACTGTGATTATGTGCTGAAACACCGATTGCCTCCCTCCCGTCTCGTGCATCATAACCATAGTATAGATCTTTTTCATATTCTGTCTCATGTTCTCTCAAACTGCCATTAGTTTTACAATATAGCATCAGCCCATTACTTTTAATCACATTATCTTTGATCCTGAATTCCTGATTACGATTTAAGGTTTCTCCCTTGGATACAAATTGCATATGGGGTGTGACTTTTAAAATCACCTCAGTGTCCATGTAATTTGTCATCTCGTATTGTAGCACTACAGAATTTTCTCCATGTACCAAAACCAATTGCTTTTTAATCTCCACACCTTTCACTTGATAAATCCAGATGGGATAATCTTCAAAGCTGAATTGATTTAAATAGCGATAACCTGTTTGATTTTTTGCATAGCTAACAAATTCCTGGCTGGATAAATTATACTTTTTATTGCATACCGAAAGTTGCTCTTCCATTCGCGTTATCATGTGATATCTTTGATTCGGAGCTACCATACAAGCCATTAGTAAAGCATGATCATTTCTGGTGTTAGAACCAATTTCAGTTAGCGAGGAATAACCACCCAGACCATTGGTGAGTAAATAAGAATTCTCCTGTCCTTTGTCCATGGTCTTCCAGTCATGCTTTCCGTAAATAAATTTCATTTTGTCCTCCGGTCTATTTTAATGTTCTTGCCGTTCAGAATTACCCTTTGACAGCACCTGATACTCCCTCCACATAAAATTTTTGTGAAAACAAAAAGATAAGTGCAATTGGAATTGAGATTAATACACAGCCTGCAAAGAACTGTGTATAATAATATTCCACAAATTCTTTCTCCAGCATGGTCCATAAGCCGATCGCAATGGTATAATACTGTCTGTCCTGTCCCAATATTACCTTGGCAAAAATATAGTCCACCCAAGGTCCCATAAAAGAAGTTAAAAGTGTAGTAACAATAACCGGTCTGGATAGAGGAATTGTAATTTTACGAAATACCTCCCACTTAGTTGCACCATCGATAAAAGCAGCTTCATCAATAGTCTTCGGAATGGTATCAAAAAATCCCTTGACGACCAGATATCCCAGTCCCGAACTGCCTGAATATACCATAACCAAAGCGACTAATTTTAGAGGACCTGCCTCTAAAAATCCAAATCCCTTTAATATATAGTAAACTGCATACATCGACATGAAACCCGGAAACATACCAAGTATCAAGGCAATGTTCATCATTTTTTTACGCATTCTGAATCTTAGTCTGGAAGTTACATAAGCGACACATAAAACAAAAAATGCGGATAATAAGCAAGAACATATTGCTACAATTAATGTGTTGAAAAACCATCTTCCATAGTTTAAATTGCTTGCCGAATCAAATAATTTCTTATAATTGTTCAATGTATATCCTCTTGGCAATATATAGCTCTTATAGGTGCCGCCTTCTGCACGAAAAGAGGTCAGTATAACAAAGAAAATCGGCAGTACCCATATGAATCCCAGAATTCCCAAAAATATATGAACAATGGTATTATGAATGAATCGCCTTCTTTTTAAAGATTTTGTTTTTCTCTTCATTATTGAAACGCCTCCTCATCTTTATAAGAACCTGTGTGGCGATAAGTTAATAAAGATAATATTGCCAGTATTATAAAGACTACAATCCCGATAACGGCACCTAAATTGTAATCCTTATTCGTAATGGTCAATTTATACAACCAGGTTACTAACAGATCTGTTTTACCGGCATAATAGTATTCCAGTGATTCCGGTCCGCCGCCTGATAATAAAAAGATTACGTTAAAATTATTGATATTTCCGACAAAGGAAGTAATTAAATATGGTGTTGTGATAAACAGCATATAAGGTAATGTTATTTTAAAAAATGCGACAATTGCATTGGCGCCATCCACCTTCGCAGCCTCATATAAATCTTTGGGTATATTTTGCAAAATACCTGTTGTCGTTAACATGGAAAACGGAACACCAATCCAGACATTAATACAAATAATTGTAATCTTAGCCAGTGTCGAATCAGTAAAAAATGGAATCGCCTCTGTCGGTCCAATAATACCGATATTACGCAGCATTGCATTCACTGGACCGTTAGTGTTGAAGATCGTTCTCATGGTAAGTAACGATACAAACTGAGGCACTGCGATGGACATGATAAAGATAAATCTCCAAAACTTTTTATATCTAGTACCTTCGCGATTGATTACAATTGCTAACAACATTCCGAAAATGTAACAGGAAAATGTAGCAAATACTGCCCATATGATGGTCCAGTTAAGTACCGGCCAGAATGTGTTAGATAATGAGCCGTTTTGGGCAAACATTGCCGAAAAGTTTTTAAATCCAACCCAGTCAAAAAGATTTCCCGGTGTTTGATGGTTTTTATCGTAGTTCGTAAATGCAATCAATATCATAAAAATAAGGGGAACAATCGTGAAACATAGGACACCTGATACCGGTAAAAACAAAAGGGATTTATGTAAGTTTTGCTCCTTCAAAGATGCCAAATCATCTTTGAAGGAGGGAATTGCTTCGCCGTATTCTATTTTTTTCTGTGTTACATAAGCACTTCTTACAGATGTCATTGCAAAAAGCGCAAAACCAAGAGTCAAAAATATTGTTACAACACCATAGAGCAAACATAACATGGAATTATCCCCTGGTACATATTCATAAATCTGCTTTGCTTCATTAAAAGTCTCTGCCTGAATGCTGGTTCCTAATGTTATAAAGTCAGCAATGGAATTGAAACCAACTGTGATCATATAATAAATATAAACAATTTCTAAAAAAAACATAAGCAAGCCACGGATAATTTGTTTACGCAATAAATTACCTAACCCAAATACTAGGGCGGATAATTTTGTTATCCCATTTCCTTGAATAAAAGAAGCAATTCCCCCTATATCACGAAGCGATGTATTAATATTTGACCTTTTTCCCTTCCTGCGAGCCATGATCCAATCCTCTCTAAACTATCTGTGAATTTCTGTCAATAGTTTTTTTATTCTACCTTTAATGTAGCTACAAACGTATCTAGTTTTTTCTGTACATTCTCTTTGTTTAGCTCACCAGTTTTGATTTCAGTTGCAATGCCAACAGCATTAGACCAGTATTTTGAGGTGAATTCTACCGATGTAGGCTGCATAACAGATGCCGTATTTACTTCGTCTACGATAACCTTTGCCACTTCATCCGCCTGTAATTCTTCGGATTGTCCTGCCTTAAGATTGGTAGGTACCTGACCATTCTTTTCAAATCGTTCTAACTGCATCTCTTCGCTCCCGAGATAAGCTGCGAATGCTACTGCTACAGCAGGATTTTTTGACTGAGAGTTAACACCAATTGCTTTGGAACCATAGAAACCTTTTAACTGATAGTCCGTTCCGTCTGGATTAAAAGTTGGGATTACTGCCAAACCTAAATCATCGCCTAAAGCCTCCTTATAAAGATTATAGTTCCATGAACCATCAAACCAAGCACCTATTCTGTGATCTGCTGTTAATTCGGATAGAGAAACATCATCTGCAAATGCTGTTTTAGGGTTATTTATTAAGTCGATCAAGTAATTTGTTACAGCCACGCCGGTGGGATTATTCCAGTTAGCGCCAGCTGCAAAATCGGTCTGGCTTTCACCATAGATTGTTAAGTCTGCTCCGTAGTACCAGGCGCCTAATTTCCAGCCGCCAGCGGGGTCAAAGCAGAAATTGTAGACTTTATCACCTGTATCTTTCGCCATAATCCCTTCAACGGATTTTATGTCTTCTGCGCTTAACAACGATTTATCATAATACATAATGAATGTGTTATGAGTAAAAGGAATCCCATAGATTGCATCGTCTTTTGTTACTGTTTTTACAACAGAATCCCCCATAGTGGACTTAACCATTTCTTCTGTACTTCCGCCAAGTCTTGCAATAGCTCCAGCATTGATTAACTCATTTAACTGGTCACTTGCAAAGAAAAAGACATCACCGGCGGTTGATACATCTTTTAATATCTCATCTTTTAAAGTATCTTCCCCTTGTGTTTCAACATTAAATGTAATATTCCATTCAGGATGTAGTGCCTGAAAAGATTTTGTCATAGAATCCAAGGTTCCTGTTTGAATTTGATTTTCGGGAGCCCAAATTTTCAATGTTACAGGCTCTGCTTCTCCCGTTTTGGTTGTGGCTGACTTCATAGGTCCCGGAGTTGTACCATTGCTTGTAACATTCTTACTGCATGCAGAAGAAGATACTACCATTGCAGCGACCATAAGTAAGACCAACAAATTTCTCTTCATAAAATACCTCCCCTTAATAAATAATTTTGATTTTCATCATTCATAGTTTCTATCATAAATCAACAGTTTTCTTCATTGATTCACAACCAATATCATTAAATTATAAAGCTTATAACTTCCAAATGTCCTGACTATAGCCCCTGATTGTTCTGTCGGAGGAAAAATACCCAGCACGGCTGATGTTCTCCAACATCAGCTTTGACCATTTGACACGGTCTTCATAATCTTCAACGATTTCTTCCTTTTTCGAGATGTATTCTCTCAAATCCAGTAAGGACATGAACCAATCCTTTGAAATAAGCTCCTGATGTAAGCGTTCCAGATTCTCTTTTCTACCAACTTTCATCAGGGTATCGCTTACAATAAAGTCAATCAAATTATGGATCAATGCATCTTTTTTATAAAAATCTTTTGATAGATAATCTCGATTATCGTAATGAGCAATGACTTCTTCACTGGATTTTCCAAAGATATAAATATTATCTTCCCCAACCAATTCTGCAATTTCCACATTGGCGCCATCCATTGTTCCTAAGGTAATTGCTCCGTTTAACATGAACTTCATATTCCCTGTACCACTGGCTTCCTTGGAGGCCAAAGATATCTGTTCAGATATCTCACAGGCAGGAATCAGCTTTTCTGCTAACGTAACATTGTAGTTCTCAACCATGACTACGTTTAGATAAGGATTTACTTCCGGATCCTTAGAAATCACATCCTGCAAACATAAAATCAGATGAATAATATCTTTGGCTATAATATAAGCAGGAGCTGCTTTTGCACCAAATATGATTGTAATCGGTGTTTTGGGCTTATTGCCTTTTTTGATCTCCAAATATTTATAAATAATATACAGTGCATTCATTTGCTGTCTTTTATATTCATGTAAACGCTTGATTTGAATATCAAAAATGGAGTTTTCATTAATCTGAATTCCCTTTGTCTGCATTAAGTATTCTTTTAGTACTTTCTTGTTCTCATTTTTTATCTGAAGCAATGTATTTAATACTTTGCTGTCTTCTTTAAACGCCAACAGCTTCTCCAATTGTCCTGCATCCTTTTTAAATCCGTCACCAATCAATTCGCTGATATAGGAGGTCAATGGATAATTGCAATGCATAAGCCAGCGCCTGAACGTAATACCATTGGTTTTGTTATTGAATTTCTGTGGATATATTTTATAAAAATGATTGAGTTCATTTTCTTTTAAGATTTCCGTGTGCAGGGCTGCAACACCGTTTACACTAAAACCGTAATGGATATCGATGTGAGCCATGTGCACACAGTCCTCTTTGTCGATGATATATACGGACGGATCATCAAATTTACTTCTGACTCTTTGATCCAGTACTTTAATAATCGGAAGCAGATGAGGCACTACTTTCTCTAAATACCTAATTGGCCATTTTTCCAAAGCCTCCGCCAAGATTGTATGATTGGTGTAGGCACAGGTCTTTGAAACAATCTCAATTGCTTCCTCCATGTCAATTCCCTTTTGTATCAGTAAACGAATTAGTTCAGGAATAATCATGGTAGGATGGGTATCATTGATTTGAATTACCGCATATTCATTTAAATCCTTTAATGAACTTCCTTTCTTTTCACATTCTTCAATGATCATCTGTGCTCCATTGCTTACCATAAAGTATTCTTGGTAGATTCTGAGCAATTCCCCTTTCTCATCACTGTCATCGGGGTATAAGAACAGAGTGAGATTTCGCCTGATATCCTCTTTATCAAAGAAAATCCCATCCCCTACTATGGATTCATCCACTGTATCAAGGTCAAACAAATGAAGATGATTGGTACGATTCTCGTAACCAGTTACTGCAATATCATATAACGTTGAAGTGACTGAAAAATCTTTGAAGGGAACCGTATAAGAAATGTCTCTCTTCGTTAACCAGCTATGTTTGGTAATCCATGGATTGGTGGTTTCTTTTTGCAGATTCTCTTTAAACAACTGACGGAATAGCCCTAAGTGGTAATTCAAACCGATACCGTCACCGTTTAATCCCAGGCTGGCAATGGAATCCAGAAAACAAGCTGCTAATCTTCCCAGACCGCCGTTTCCCAAAGACGGTTCTAGCTCTACATTTTCGATTTCTGTAATTGATTTACCATTTTGAGCCAATTCCTCTCTCACTTCATCGTAAATCCCCAAGTTGATTAAGTTATTGGATAATAACTTACCAATCAAAAATTCAGCGGATATGTAGTAAACCTTCTTCTTACTCTCTTCCCCTTTCTTTTCATCTGCCATACTTTTTGTCATTTCCAAAAGTGCTAAGTAGATTTCTTCATTGCTGCATTCTTGAAGCTTTTTCCCGTATTGATCTTGTACTGATTTTCCTAACATTCTAACTACCATACCTTTCACTAATACCTGCCAGCCTCCAGCTGCAAGTACAAAATTGGGTGTTTTATTTCTTACTTCACACCGATACTTACTTCCTAAGCATCAATTACGCTTACCGATTACTGTTTTGTATCAGCTCTTTGATGCCACTAAGTTCCTGTTTGAACTCGTCATAGCTTTTTAACTTCCATTCCCAGTTAGGGGACCCCAGTGTACCCGGCGTATTGATTCTTCCTTTGTTTCCTAAGTCAATCACATCCTGCATGGGAACAATGGCAATGTCTGCAATACTGTCAAATGTCAATTTAAGAAAGCGCTTTGAAATGGCCTTATCCTTATAACCAAGCTTTTCTAATGCTTTTCTGATTGCAGCCTGTGTTTCTTTCACCTGTGAATCATACCAGCCGCGAATTGTTTGATTATCGTGGCTTCCTGTATAAATCACCATATTACGTACATCTTCAAAGTCATTGTTATTTTCCTCCGGATCAAAAGTAAACTGTACAATCTTCATTCCCTTTAATCCATAATGATTCTTTAATGCATGAGACTCTTTCCTTAAATTCCCCAAATCCTCTGCAATGATTTCGAGCCGGGGGAATTTTTCTTTGATTAAATCAAACACTTCATAACCAGGTGCCTCAATCCAATTTCCTTCAACTGCAGTATCACAAGTAGCAGGAATCATCCAATAGGTATCAAATGCCCTGAAATGATCAATTCGAATGTAATTAAAAAGTTTACTGTTATATGCAATACGATCAATCCAAAAGCTGTAGTTGGTTTCCTTTAAATACTCCCAATCATAAATCGGATTCCCCCATCTTTGCCCTGTTTCACTAAAGTAATCCGGCGGTACTCCTGCAATAAATACAGGCTTTCCGTCTGAATCCAGTAAAAAGCATTTTTGATTTATCCATACATCCAAAGAATCAATTCCTACATAGAACGGAATATCTCCCATAATCTTGATGCCGTGATTGTTGGCATAATCCTTTAATCTCATCCATTGTTTGTAGTATTGGTATTGTACAAACATCTCATAATTAATTTCATTGCTGTAAGCAGAAATGTCATACTTTTTATCTTTGATCCATTCTTTTTGTTCCAAGCTCCATTCATTCCAACATCTTAGGTGATTCTGCTTCTTTAAGGTAATAAATACTGCATATAAGTACACCCATTCCTGAGCGGCGAAATCTTTATATTCTTTCGTCGGTAAGAAACGATCAAATGCTTCCTTTAAATAAAGGCCTTTGAATGCCCTTACTTTTTCATAATCCACACAAGAGCTGCGCTCCATAAACCTGGGCGGTTCTTTCCTTAATAAGCCTTCTAAAAACAACTCTTCCAAGCTGATATAAATCTCATCCCCCGCAAAGGAAGAGTAGGGCTGATAGGGCGAATTACCATACCCCAAGGGATTTAACGGCAGTACCTGCCATATATGAAATCCACCTTTTTCCAATAAATCTATTAATTCATAACTATACTTGCCCATATCTCCAATTCCATGATCGGATGGCAATGACGATAATGGCAAAAGCATTCCTGCTTCTCTCATGTAACAGCTTCTCCTTTTCCTAGTTAATTTGC
>DLJZ01000023.1 GCA_002478865.1 Hungatella sp. UBA7603 | reverse complement strand
TCCAGCCGTAATTCTTACAACAACACAAGCAAGGATTCCAGCCGTAACTCTTACAACGACTCCAGCAAGGATTCTTACAACGACTGCAGCCGTAACAACAATAAGTAATTTGAATTATTAAAACGAAAAAGCATAATAAAAGGCGTGGGAAAGAGACAATGAGGTCCTTTCCTGCGTTTTTTTTGTTTCAAAGGCAAGGCCAACACATATTTTCGCAAACTGGAAAGTCTGGAATATATTATTATATAGAAAGGACAGGTGATAATATGTTCCAGACCATCCCAATTTGGGAAATTGATAATTATATTGAATATTATGATAATATTATGATTATAGATCTTCGAAATAACCAGTCTTACCAGAAATCTCATATCAAAGGTGCTGTCAATCTTCCCTACGAAGAGATGGACAGTTGGATTAGCACCTTGCCAAAAGATAAACTTTTAATTTTTTACTGCGCAAGGGGCGGGCAAAGCATGATGGTTTGCCGAAAATTAGAGCCATATGGATATAAAGTGGTTAGTATAGCCAATGGAATCGCATACTATCGAGGAAAATATATGGCGTGGGGTAGGTAAATTCATTGACAGATATATCCCCTAGCTTTAAAATATATCTATTATATACTGAAGGAGAATGAAATATGAAATATATGATTGCTTCTGACATTCATGGGTCAGCTTATTATTGCAGGCTCCTGTTAGATGAATATAAAAAATCCGGTGCAAGCCGATTGATTTTGTTAGGGGATATTCTGTATCATGGACCAAGGAATGATCTTCCAAGGGACTACGAACCCAAACAGGTAATTTCTATGTTAAATGGCATAAAGGACCAGATCTACTGTGTAAGAGGAAACTGTGACACAGAAGTAGATCAGATGGTATTGGAATTTCCTGTCCTTGCAGATTATGGATTGGTTTTAGTTGATGGTCTTACCATCTATATCACCCATGGTCATATTTATCATAAAGATCATCTGCCACCAATCCAAAAAGGAGATATCCTTCTTCATGGCCATACCCATATTTTGACCGCTGAGCGTGAAGGAGATATCACCATATTAAATCCAGGATCTGTTTCCATACCAAAGGCAGGGAATCCTCCTACGTATGGAGTTTTGGAAGATCAGGTGTTTTCTATCCTGGATTTTGAAGGAAACAAATTAAAAGAAATGAACTTAGGAGAATAAAGTGAAAAAAACATTTGAACTCATCGCACCTTGCCATTTTGGTATGGAAGCGGTATTAAAGAAAGAAATAACGGATTTAGGATATGACATTACAGAAGTAGAAGATGGAAGAGTGACGTTTCTTGGGGATGATGAGGCGATCTGCCGTGCCAATATCTTTCTTCGTACCACGGAACGTATTCTTTTAAAAGTGGGAAGCTTTAAAGCGGAGACGTTTGAAGAGCTATTTCAGGCAACCAAGGCCATTCCTTGGGAACAATACATTCCAAAAGATGGAAAATTTTGGGTCACAAAAGCTTCCTCTATTAAGAGTAAGCTCTTTAGCCCTTCTGATATCCAGTCCATTATGAAAAAAGCAATGGTAGACCGGATGAAGAAATCCTTTGGTTTGGAATGGTTCGAGGAAGATGGTAGTTCCTATCCTGTAAGAGTGTTCCTTTACAAAGATCAGGTGACCGTAGGTATTGATACCACTGGAGAATCTCTTCATAAAAGAGGTTACAGAACTCTTAACAGTAAAGCACCCATTACGGAGACACTTGCTGCAGCACTTATTATGCTGACTCCTTGGAATAAAGATCGAATCTTAGTGGATCCCTTCTGTGGAGGTGGTACCTTCCTCATAGAAGCAGCTATGATGGCGGCTAATATTGCCCCTGGCATGAATCGTAACTTCCTGTCACAAGAATGGGATAATCTGATTCCCAAAAAAATGTGGTACGATTCCTTAGATGAAGCCAATGAAATGGTGGATAAAGAGGTAAAGGTAGACATTCAGGGATACGATATTGATCCAGAGATCATTAAGGCTGCCAAGTTAAATGCAGCCGCTGCTGGAGTGGATCATATGATCCATTTTCAGGAAAGACCAGTAAGTGCACTTAGTCATCCCAAAAAGTACGGATTTGTTATTACCAATCCGCCTTACGGTGAGAGACTGGAAGACAAGAAAGATCTGCCAGCGCTTTACAGCCAAATCGGTGATCGCTATAAAGCACTTGATGCCTGGTCTTTATATATGATAACTGCTTACGAAGATGCAGAAAAATACATTGGAAGAAAGGCAGATAAGAACCGTAAGATCTATAACGGTATGATGAAAACCTATTTCTATCAGTTTATGGGGCCAAAGCCACCAAGAAGAAAAACAGGAGATTCGGTTGAAAAATAGAACAAGGATTGCCTTGATGCTTTTAGCAGTCTCAATCTTAACGGGGTGCCAATACAAAAGCCCTGAAAAACCAGTAGTGGGAAAGGTGCCTGTAACAAGTGGCGCCCTTCCCGAATTCTATGATGGCAGAAATGAGGGCAGGGTACCTGCTGTGAAAAACCAGGGAAATCTAGGAACCTGTTGGGCCTTTGCGTCTCTTCAGGCTCTGGAGGCTAGCTTGCTTCCAGGAGAATCCCTTGATTTATCCGAAGATCATATGTCCATTGGCAATGGGTTTTCCATTCCTCAACAAGAGGGAGGAGAATTTACCATGTCTTTGGCTTATCTTTTGTCATGGACGGGACCTGTTTTGGAAACTCAGGACCCATATGGTGATGGGATTTCTCCTAAGGGGCTAAAAGCGGTAAAGCATGTTCAGGAAGTTCAGATGATTCCCGGTAAGGATTATGAAAAGATTAAGCAGGCGGTCCTTCGGTATGGCGGAGTACAAAGCTCTTTGTATACCTCTATGACCGACGAAAACAGCCGTTCCGCCTCTTATAATGAAGAAGCGTATGCTTATTGTTATATCGGATCAAAACCTCCAAACCACGATTCTGTGATCATTGGCTGGGATGATAATTATCCAAAAGAAAACTTTCAGGCAGAAGTGAATGGCGATGGGGCATTTGTCTGTCTAAATAGCTGGGGAAAGGGATTTGGGGACCAGGGGTATTATTATGTATCTTATTACGATTCTAATATAGGGATGAACAATCTTGTATATTCCCTTACAGAGGATGTTGATAATTACAGCCGTATATACCAGTCGGACTTAAGAGGTTGGGTCGGGCAGTTAGGATATGGGGAAGATACCATATGGTTTTCCAATGTCTACGAAGCAAACAGAGACGAAGTCTTGTCCGCAGTGGGATTTTATGCAACCGATTCGAATACGACCTATGAGATATATGGAGTGGAGAAGGTAAATGGTGAGGCTGATATTGTAACTGGCGGCGATTTTGACCGGAAGGTGTTGCTAGCAAAAGGGAGCTTTGGCAATGCTGGTTATTATACAGTTCCGATTACCGGCAGTGTAGAGGGAGAGCAAAAGCTTTATAAGGGAGAACGGTTTGCTGTCATAGTTAAAATTACGACACTAGATGCTGTCCATCCGGCTGCCATCGAATACGATGCAGGAGATGGCCGCACCCTGGTGGATATTTCTGATGGAGAAGGTTATATCAGTCCTGACGGGAAAAGCTGGGAGCGGGTGGAGAAAAAGCAGGACTGTAATCTATGCTTAAAAGCGTATACGACAGACCGATAGAACTGGCGATAAAGGAGAGTATAATGAACGAGGAATTGATAATTTTTGCAACCGGCAATGAAGGAAAGATGCGAGAGATTCGTGAAATCTTAAAGGATCTGGGAGCCAATGTTCTTTCCATGAAAGAGGCAGGAGCGGATCTTACCATTGTAGAAGATGGAACCACCTTTTTGGAAAATGCTGAGATTAAGGCAAGAGCCGTATGGGAAAAGACTGGTGGGATTGTTCTGGCTGATGATTCCGGTCTTGTGGTTGACTGTTTAGACGGAGAACCTGGCATCTATTCCGCAAGGTACATGGGAGAAGATACCCCTTATGAAATTAAGAATCAGAATCTTTTAAACCGTGCCGCTAAGGCGAGTGGCGAGGAACGGAGTGCCAGATTTGTCTGCAGCATCGCAGCAATATTACCAGATGGAAGAGTCCTTCATACAGAAGAAGCCATGGAAGGATTGTTGGCAGACGCTCCTGCTGGAGAAGAGGGCTTTGGTTATGATCCTATCTTTTATCTTCCAGAGTTCAAAAAAACAGCCTCACAGCTTACCATGGAACAGAAAAATCAGATCAGTCACCGCGGCAAGGCACTGGAAACGATGAAGTGTAAGCTTATGGAATATTACAGGGAGAAGAAGGATGAAAATACTGATTGTCAGTGATACACACCGAAAGGACGACAGCCTTTATAAGATCCTTTCTGAAACCGGTCCTTATGATATGCTCATTCATCTGGGTGATTCGGAAGGCAGCGAGGAAAAGATCACAGGCTGGGCGGGAGAAGACTGTCCGGTTCACATCGTCCTTGGAAACAATGACTTTTTTTCCAATCTTGACCGGGAAAAAGAGATTACCATTGGAAAATACCGGATCCTTTTGACTCACGGCCATTATTATAATGTTTCCCTTGGTGTGGAACGGCTTGAGCTAGAGGCGAGGGAAAGAGATCTTGATATCGTTATGTATGGTCATACCCACAGACCGTTTTACGAGGTACATAATGGGGTTATTATCTTGAATCCAGGAAGTTTATCTTATCCCAGACAAGAGGGGCGTAAGCCATCTTATATGATTATGGAAGTGGATGAAAGTGGAGAAGCCCATTTTACCCTTAATTTCTTAAAAGTTTAAAAGGAAAGAGACAACCATACACCGCAATGCCTTAATTGGCAAAGGGCAGTGTATGGTTGTCTCTTTTTCATGAGCAGGACTTAATTTGTTTTCCAGCCAGCAGGTAGATAGGTGGCTGTGTTTGCAATCATTTCATCCGCTAACGTTTTAATTTCTTCTTCGGTTGCTCTGTTTTTTACCAATGGATCAGCGGCAAATGCCTCATATACCAAAGTGCGGTCATAAGTAAGAGCAGCGTTTAAGATTCGTTCGTGGTTGTCCACGTGAGGTTTGATCAGTTCCAGAATATTTTCTGGGATAGAACCAGCCACAATTGGTTTAATGCTGTTGCGCTCAAAGACAGCATTGGTTTCTACAATGGCATCCTTAGGCAGATTTGGAATCTGTAAATTCGTGTTTGGTATATTCACGTTGCTGACGGTCCGTTCAAGTCCACAGAGAGACTTAATGAGCAGAATTCCTTCTTCTCCAGATGGCTTTAACTCGATTTTTTCTTCGCCATTTACCAAACGGTGGCTCTTTTCCAGCCTGGTCTTTAAGTCATTTTTTCTCCATGCTACAGTGGTAAGGCCAAACTTCCAGCTCTTTGTTGTCTCAGGGTCTTTTAAATATTCATCTCCAGGCATGAATTCAGCCAGATGGCGGTCTCCGGCAGCAGCAATTAAGCCATAACGGCGGAATAAATCAAATTTCAGACGATGGGCACATTCAAAGGTGTTGTTAGCCCAGTTCTTATCTGGTTCATGAAAGCCTTCTTCATAATGGGCGTCAATATAATCTCGGTAAACCGGGAATAAGTCAATGCCTTTGTAGGAAGCCTGATCAAACCAGGTAAAATGATTGATTCCAAGAACGTTTACATGAATGTCCTTACGGTCGATGTCAGAAAGTCCAAGAGCTTCCTCGCAGATACCTTTTAATACTTTCTGAGTACCAAAGACTTCGTGACAGCATCCAAATGCCTTGATCTCAGGAAATACATGGTACAGAGTTTTTACACACAAGGACATAGGATTGGTATAGTTGATAACCCAAGCCTCAGGTGAATACTTTTTAATGGCTTCTGCGATGGTAACAAACATAGGAATGGTGCGGAGGGCACGAATCATCCCGCCAGGTCCAGCCGTGTCTCCTACGGATTGGTAGATGCCAAGCCTTTCAGGAAGATGAACGTCGGATTCCATCTCATCAAAAGTACCTGGAAGGATGGAAATCACCGCAAAGTCACAGCCAGTTAAAGCATCTTCCAGAGATTTGGAAGATTCGTACTTCCATTTTCCAATGGTATCTTCTCTTTCAGTCAGTTGATTGCCAATGATTTCATTATTTTTAGAGGAAGACTCATCAATGTCATATAAACGGATGGTACCGCTTAAAGAATTATCCATAGATAAGTCAGTCATAAAGGTCCAGGCCCAGCCTCTTGAGCCTCCGCCGATGTAGGCGATCTTTAAATCTGTGATTTTGTTGTTAGAGTAATTCATGATGGAGTCCTCCTAGGGAAGTGATATATTTTGAGATATTTTCAATGGTTCTATATTGCATATTATAATGCATTATAGTATTATAAATCTTATATAATCGGTGCTTTTTTTTATGAAATCATACTTTTGGCTACTAACTTGGAGGGAACAATGGACAAAATCATATTTTCTGAGAGCATGGAGGGAGTCGTCATTGATGAGGTGGTGCGAGATGAGGAATATTCCATGACCATGAACCACTTCCATGATACGTATGAGCTTTATTATCTCCTAGAGGGAGAACGATATTATTTTATTGAAAAAGAAACATATTACGTGATAGCAGGAGATGTAGTTTTAATCAACCGGGAACAGGTTCATAAAACCAGTCAGGCAGGAAGTGGCAAACATGACCGGATTTTATTACAGCTTAGTGGAAGAATTCTGGACCCATGGTTAAAAAATGCAGGTGTATTTTCTTTGGAGCGTCTCTTTGGAGATTATTATGGGGTTTTAAAGGTTTCGGAGTTGGAACGGGAGGAAATAAAGTCTCTTTTGTTTGGCATTCGGGATGAGATCGGACAGCGGGGAGAGCGGTATGAGACTATGGTTCGTCTAAAGTTGTCCCAGATCCTTTTGCTCATCTATCGAATCAGAAAGAAAAGTGTTTTAAAAGAAATGCCCGCTACAGTACAGACTGCTAAGCATGGAAAAGTCCATGAGGTAGCAGAGTATTTGACCACACATTGTGAGTCGGGAGAAAGTCTAGAAGAGATTGCTGAAAAGTTCTTTATTAGCAAATCTTATTTAAGTCGGATCTTTCGGGAGGTAACAAGTTTTTCTGTCAACGAGTACCGGAATCTGGCCAGGGTGAGAAAGGCAAAGGAACTTCTTTCTAACAGTGATTATACAATCACAGAGATATCCGGTTTACTTGGTTTTGAAAGTGTAACTTATTTTGAGCGGATTTTTAAAAAGCATGGGGACGAGACCCCGTCAGGTTATCGAAAAAAAACCAGGAGAGTGGAATCTTAAATAAAAGATTCCATCTCCTGGTTTTTTTTTATTTCTCTAGAGCCTCGCAAAGTGCAGTTAACGCAAGTGCTTGACCATATGCCATAGGCATAAGAAGGATGTTCTTATAATGATCTGCGGTCATGCCGATGCCGGTTCCGGCTGATACGTTAAGTACAGTGCCATCCTCGGAGATATTATCGCAGATCGCTAAAATCGCACGGTCTGCCGCCTTTTTATAGGATTCGTCAAGTATACCAGCCTTAACACCACGAAGCAGACCTGCGGCAATGGCAGCGGATCCAGAAACCTCTTCATAGCTGGTATCATCGTCGAGAACTGTATACCAAAGTCCAGAGGGAGCCTGGAGGCGTAACATAGTACTGGCCTGAGCCTTAAAGGTGTCAATGAGATAATCCCTTACTCCCTGGCTTAAATCATCCTTGCAATCATCTAGAAATTCCATGATTCCATAGGTGAACCAGGAATTGCCTCTGCACCAGAAGATGCCTCCAAAGTTATCCATCTGATCAAAGCGGAAGCCGTGATGGAAAAGACCGGTCTGTTTGTCAAAAAGGTATTTGATATGGACAAGGAACTGATGGGTAGCTTCGTCTTTCCACTCCTGTTTATTTTCCTGGTATCCCATATGATTAAGGAAAAGCACGGACATAAATAGGGTATCGACCCAAATCTGTCCTTCGTTTAAGTTCACCCCATTCCGGTCTCCAATGGCACTTGTGACGTGCTGAAAGCCGTTGTCAGGAGTCTTTGGAAGATCATGGATCAGCCAGTCCGCTCTCTGCTTGCAGAGATTTTTAAAATCCTCTGGGTTTGTTAATTTATCTTGAATGTAGGACAGAGGGAGAAAAGGAGCAGTGGTATTAATATTAATAGATGGAAGTCCACGCTTTATATGCCCGCTATACCAGTTGTCAAAGAAGGAAAGATAACGGTCATCTCCATAAAAGTCCTGAAGCTTTTTCAGTCCATAAAGTCCAACTCCCTGGGGCCAGTCCCATTCTTCAATTCCAAAATCTCTTTGTATGATTCCTTTACTCGTATCATTGGAGCTGACAGTTTGGTCCTTATCGTAATCGCTGCCTCCCAGGTTCATAAGCTTTTCCACCACTAAATGGATTTTTTCAAGTAACTGTTCGTTTGTCATGATCAAGATTCTCCTTTTTGTGTGTGTTTCCTATTTGTTTTTTAATGTTTCAATATATTCGGTCGGCGGAAGGCCGGTATACCGCTTAAATACCTGACTAAAGTACTGAGGATTGCTGCCAAACCCTACTTGTCTGGCAATGTGCTTTACGTTATCGCTGTGATAAAAGGTCATAAGACGTATGGCTTCTTCCATTCGTTCTTTATTCAGATAATCCGAAAAGCGCATTCCTTCTTCTTTAATGAACTGCTTGCTTAAGTATCCCACACTTACAAAAAGATAATTCTCAGCCAGCCACTTTAGAGATAAATTCTCAGAATCCAGATGTTCTCTGATGTAAGTTTTTAAAATGGATATATTGGAGCTGATTTTTTGAGAACCGGGGTCTTTTGTTTTCTGGACCATGACTACGGAAAGCAGATCTCTAATTTCCTGCACCGAATTGCAGGAATAGATCCTTCTAAAAAAATCGCAGGCAGCATCCGTAGGAAGCTTTTCCTGTTCGACTCCACTTTGAAGGAACAGACCTAAGGCAAGACTTCTGGCTGTAATTAATGGCATGGAGTCCATGAAAGCAGAATCCAAAAGGGCAGTTTTTTGTAAGATGTTTTCGGCAGAGGTAATGGAGTCTTCCAGCCGGCTTATCATCCAGGGCGAGGCGATGTGATTTTTGATCTCGTGAGAGCAGCCATCTTCTTTTATTAGAAGAATTCTCTCAAACCTAGAAATTTTTAAAAGGATTTCATGAAATAAATGTTCTGCGGATTCTTTATGGAGGAACTCGGTTTCAAAGGTTACGGATTGGCCTGGATATTTTAACTCAGTGATCTGTCGTTCCATCTCCTCTTGAATGACAAGGGTAGAGGCTGGGAAAATAAGGACTGCTGCGTTCTTCACGTAAAGAATGGAGAAAAGCAAGGGAATCTTTGCGACTTCTAACATCCGCTTTACGTCACAGGCAAAATTCTTTAAATAACTTTCTTCTACAAAGGAACAGATGCAGGCATATTGGCAATCCTTTGGAACGGATAATAGACCCTGATATTTACGAAAAACCGGAGAAAAGTTGTCCTGATGCTCTAATGCCTCCATGATAAAGCTCTGTTCCAAAGGAAAATGCAAACTTTTTAAGAAATGATCCTGCTGAAGCTTTCTATTTTCCTCTTCAATTAGCCGTTCCTTTCTCACGGAGACAAGAGAATCAATTAACTCATTTTTATCCGTTGGCTTTAATAGATAGTAGCGAACGCCGTATTTCATGGCTTGCTTTGCGTATTCAAAGTCATTGTACCCAGAAAGCAGGATAAATGTAATCTTTGAATCTGCTTTGATAGAGCGGTCGATCAGGTCCAGGCCGTTTAAGATAGGCATCCGGATATCTGTAATCACCACATCTGGATATTCGTCACAGATAATATCATAAGCTTCCATACCGTTTTTCGCTGTAGCGATTAGCTTATAGCCCAGGGACTCGTAGTCAATCATCTGGGAAAGGGCTTCTCTTATAATCTGTTCGTCATCTACTATCATTAGTCTCAGCATATCAAGCCTCCTGTTCCTTTGGAATGGACAGCATGACAACTGCCTTTCCACCTTTGTTGTAAAATTTTAGTCCGTAATTGTCTCCGTAAAGCAGTTTTAATCTGGAATTAATATTAAGAAGACCGACTCCGGAGCCCTGTGGGGTGATTTCTTTGTTGGCAATCTTCTCTAATAGGTCCTCTTCAAACTGGGAACCTGTATTGGACACTTGGATTTGGTAATCTTGTTCCATCTCTTGAATGGAAACTCGGATCCTGCATAGTTCATCGGTATCTTCCATGGCGTGCTTAAGGGCATTTTCCACCAGAGGTTGGATGCAGAGCTTTGGGACAAAGATCTGAGAGATCTTTTCCGGGGTATCAAGCTCAAAATTAAGTCTGTCCTTAAATCGTATTTCCTGAATTCGGATATAGTCATAAAGCACCTTTAGCTCATCGGATAATGGGATAATGTCCTTTTGATCCGCAATGGAAGCTCTAAATAAGTTTCCAAGAGAACGGACCATAACGGAAATATCATCAGCACCGTATTTTTGTGCCATCCAGTTAATGGTGTCTAAGGTATTGTATAAAAAGTGAGGATTGATCTGCTGTTGTAGCATCTTAATGGTAGAATCTCTGACAAGAAGCTGCTTGTCATAATTTTCATCCCGAAGTACCTTTACGCTGTGAGTCATTTCATCAAAGCTGCGGTGAAGCTGACCAATCTCATCTTGACGATTTTCATAATCATATAATTTAATATTGTAATCAGGAACCTCTCCGCTGCCAAAGCATTTGATCTTCTCAATGAGATAATCAAGGTGGCGGAAGATATGGCGGAAGATTACGTTTACCCATACGGCAGTCACGGTGATAATGCAAAAGGTAAAAAGAAAGATCTGCATGCTAATCAGACGAATGCCATAAAATAGTGGATCATAATCCCTGAAATATAAATAATCCCATTTGGCGTAAGGAATGTGTCCGCTGATGATAAATTCCTTTTTGCCATCTAAAGTGGCAATGGTATAAGCATTCTCTTGTTGTTTGATGTCCTCAATTAACTGAAGGCTTAATTCATCGTGAAAAGGTTTAGAGGGGTAGATTCTCTTGCCTCCTGACATGAGAATAAAATTGGAGTTTTCAGAAAAGCTTCCTGAATTTGTTAAGCCGTCTTCAATCATTTTATCCATGTTTACGGTAATATACATTTCGCCCAGTTTCTTTAAACTTAAGTATCTCAGCTTAAGGATCTGTCTGGCACATACCGTATCAGGACCAGCTTCTATGCTGGAGGACCAGATGGATCCGCCTTTTAGGGAATCAAGACTTTTACTTAACTCCTTAACATCAAACTTTAAAATATCATCAGAGCTTCCCATGCAGATATTGGTTCCATCCTCTAGGATAATATTGATGGATTTGATATAGCTGCTACGATAGATATAGGAATAAAGCTGCTGGTAAATATCCCTGCGAGCCAGAGCTCTTCGGTTGCTATAAGGATTTTCGGAGAGAAAAGTCAGGTTGCTTTGAATCGTCTGATCTCCAACTAAGCTGTCTGTTATGGTCTCCACTGTCTGCATCTCTGACTCTAAGTAGGTAGTAACATGATTGAGCGAGTTTGCATTGGTCTTATATAGTTCCTCGTTATAGCGAGTTGTTAAGATTTTCACACTTAATAAGAACGTAATGCAGATGGCAAGCATCGATAATAAAAAAACAGTCAGGATCTTCTTATATAAAGATAGGTTGTTAAACAACATAATACATCGATTCATAATCATACTTCCTTTCCCCATGTCTGTATTATATAGTAAAAGTGCAAAAAAATATATTAAAATTCGACATAAAATTACAGAAAGCTGTTTTTTTAACCACAAAAAGCCATATTTTAACTTTACCGTTGTGCATATTTGACATATGATATGGATACGATAATGAAATCGAAAGGGAGGTTTTATAATGAAAAAGAGACTTTTAGCAACAACCCTTGCTGCATTGTTAGCAGCGACATCTTTAGCGGCTTGTGGCGCTAAGACAGACAAAACTGATACACAGACAACCGGAGCGACCTCAGCAGCAGAGACAACAAAAGCAGCAGCTGGTACAAGCGCTTCAACCGGAGGAAAAGTTACTTTAAATCTTAGCTGGTGGGGTAACCAGACAAGAAATGACGTAACCAAAAAAGCAGTCGATCTTTATATGAGCCAGAATCCAGATGTAGATATCAAGGTAGAATTTACTGATTGGTCTGGTTACTGGGATAAGCTTTCTGCTATGGCAGCTGGTGGCAATTTACCAGATATCGTACAGATGGACTATTCTTACTTAAATCAGTATCAAAAGAGTGGACAGCTTGCAGATTTATCTGAATTCATCTCCACAGGAACGATTGATACCACAAAAATTTCAGAGAGCATTATCGAAAGTGGTTCCATTGATGGAAAATGCTACGCAATCAGCCTTGGAAGCAACGCTCCTATGATGCTTTATGATAAAGCAATTGTTGAAAAAGCTGGCGTTACCATTCCAGATCAGTTGACCATGGATCAATTATATGATATCTCTAAAACGATATACGAAAAAACCGGCACAAAAGCTCTTTATGACGGTGGAATCAACATGATGCAGATCATGGCAAGGGCAAATGGTTCTCATCTGTTTGATGAATTAACAACAGGCAAAGAAGATTCTATGAAGATTTATTTCAACACCATGGAGAAATTTGCAAAAGCAGATTTCAGCATTTCCGCAGATCTTCTTGCTGAAAAGAATCCAGACGTCGTTGAAACAAAACCAATCATTGATTCTTCCACATGGAATGATTTCTTATTATCCAACCAGTATATTAGTGTATCCAAAACTGCTGGAAGAGATTTAGGAATTACCATGTTCCCAACCATTACCGATTCTAAGTCACAGCCAATTTATTTAAAACCAAGTATGTTCTTCTCCGTTGCTGAATCATCTAAGAACAAAGAAGCAGCAGCGAAGTTCCTTGACTGGTTTGTTAACAGCACCGAGGCAAATGATATTCTTCTTGCAGAAAGAGGAATCCCAGTTAACTCTGCTGTTGCAGATGAAATCAAACCAAAAGCAGATGAAATTTCTCAGCACGTATTTGATTATGTAGCTAAGGTTTCAGAAGTTGCAACACCAATCGACGCTCCAGATCCATCTGGTAAGGGCGAAGTAGAAGCATTAGGTAAAACAGTTGTAGAGGCAGTCCGTTATGGGGATGCAACTGCAGATGATGCTGTTGGCCAGTTCGTACCCGAAGCTAAGAAAATCTTGGAAGAAGCAGGAAAATAGCAGTTAAAAGTCCGGAGGGGATAAGATGAAGAATAATCAAACACCCCCTAAGAGAAAAGAAACATTGGCACAAGTTTTAAACAGACCGAAGGTTGCAGGATATGTATTTATCCTGCCCTTCATTATAGGGTTTCTTGCATTCTTAGCCATTCCAATGATTCTTTCCTTAGGGTTTTCATTCACCAGATATAACATTTTAAAGACACCGGTTTTTATAGGTCTGGAAAATTACAGAACCATGTTTACTGGAGATCCAAAGTTTTGGAAAGTTTTCGGAGTCACCATGTACTATGTTCTGTTTTCGGTGCCTCTCCGGCTTATCATGGCTCTTGCAGTTGCCATGCTGTTAGTAAAGAGTACTAAATTATCTGGATTTTACAGAGCCGTTTATTATCTGCCATCTATCATTGGTTCCAGTGTTGCAGTTGCAATCCTCTGGAAAAGAATGTTTGCCAGTGATGGTGTTGTCAATGCACTTATGAAAGTGGTCGGGCTTCCAGGAGATATTGCATGGTTAGGAAGAACAGATACCGCAATCTGGACTTTAATTATACTAGCAATCTGGCAGTTTGGTTCGTCCATGCTTATATTCTTATCTGGTTTGAAGCAGATTCCGGTTAGCCTGTATGAAGCGGCTACCGTAGATGGTGCCAATGGAATTCAGCGTTTCTTTAAGATTACGCTTCCCATGCTGACACCAACCATTTTCTTTAACCTAATCAACCAGTTGATCAACGGATTTATGGCATTCACTCAAAGTTATATCATCACTCAGGGTAAGCCTAGAGATACCACTTTGTTTTATACCGTTTACATGTACCAGAATTCCTTTACTTATAATAAGCTAGGTTACGGATGTGCTATGGCATGGTTCATGGTATTCGTTGTGGGTGTGCTGACTCTGATACTGTTCAAGACTCAGAAATTGTGGGTACATTATGAAGCAGAAGGGTGATGAGAGATGATGACAGGATATAAAGAAAGACGAACAGCCATCACACTGATATATCATGTATTTACCTTTTTCTTTGCATGTGTTATGATATATCCGCTTGTGTGGATGGTGATGAGCTCCTTTAAAAATACCAATGAGATATTTCGTACTGCAGCTAGTCTGCTTCCAGAAACGTTTTCACCCACCAATTATCTGGTAGGCTGGAAGGGATTTGCGGGTTACAGTTTTGCTATATTTTTTAAGAATTCCTTTGTCATTGCCGGTCTATCCACAATAGGAGCAGTTATTTCCTCTGCTGTGATTGGTTACGGATTTGCCCGGATGGATTTTAAATTTAAAAGCTTCTGGTTTGCATGTATGCTGCTCGCTATGATGCTTCCGTTCCAGGTTATCATGATTCCTCAGTACATTATCTTTAATAAAATGGGCTGGGTAGGTAGTTATCTTCCGATCATTGTACCACAATTTTTTGGACAGGGCTTTTTCATTTTCTTAAATGTACAGTTTATAAAAGGAATTCCCTATGACTTAGATGAGGCTGCGAGAATGGATGGCTGTACCGTTTACTCCATTTTCTACCGGATTATACTTCCTCTGATTAAACCATCACTGGTAACAAGCGCAATTTTCTCCTTTATGTGGAGATGGGATGATTTCCTTTCTGCGTTGATCTACTTAAGTGATCCGTTGAAATATCCGGTCAGCTATGCTCTTAAGATGTTCTCAGACCCTACAGCTGGTTCAGATTGGGGCGCGATGTTTGCAATGGCAACTTTATCCCTGGTTCCTATATTCTTAATCTTCTTGACTATGCAGAAGTATTTGGTAGAAGGAATCGCATCCACAGGAATTAAGGGCTAGTGATAGCTTTTTAGGCGGGAGACCAACAACATTTGGTTTCCCGCTTTTTTAAAATCTTAGAAAAAGGCGGAATGATGTTATGAATCCAATGAGAAACAGATTAAAGGCAGCAGTAGATTCAATCAAGGCATTATGCTATCAGGACATGATTAGAGCAGAGCATGTGCTGGTGAGTCCAGGGGATTACAGCTTTGAAGAAAACTTTGACAGCAGTGCGTTTTCGTGGACTCCTTTTGGGACGGATGAAACCTGGGGAGGAACCGATCAGCATTACTGGTTTCTTACGAACGTAACGCTTCCTAAAACCTCTAGCGAGATGCAGGTAAGGGCAGTTTTAAATACGGGAGCGACAGATATCTGGAACACCGACAATCCTCAGATTCTCGTATACTTAAATGGAAAACTCTCTGGCACCATGGATATGAACCATCAAGATATAATCCTATCTGACTATGCAAAGGGAGGAGAATCCGTTGAGCTAGTCTTTTATGCTTATTCAAACAGTTCAGGGCTTACGAACTTTTTCCATTTGGAGATTGGAACATATTCAGAGGTGATCGCAGATTTTTATTATGATTTTGTCATACCATTTGAAGCTGCGGATCTGTTAGAAGAGGATGATCTGGAACGAATCGATACCTTTAAATCCTTAAACGAAGCTCTTAATCTGGTTGATTTTAAACGGCCTGGTTCAGAAGAATTTCTTGAGTCTGTTAAGGAAGCAGATGCCTGGCTTTTGGAACATTATTATAAGAATAGGCCAGAGAATCAGGTCACAGTTCACAGCATCGGTCATACCCACATTGATGTAGCATGGAAATGGCCCTTAAAGCAAACAAGACAAAAGACAGTCAGAAGTTTTCAGACCGTCTTAAATCTCATGAAGCGTTATCCAGAATATAAATTCATGTCCAGTCAGCCTCAGCTTTATGAATTCGTAAAAGAAGAAGCTCCTGGTGTCTTTGAGGAAATCAAAGAAAGAATTAAGGAAGGACGATGGGAAACCGAAGGGGCTATGTGGCTTGAACCAGATTGTAATTTGGCTTCCGGTGAATCCCTGGTTCGTCATATCCTTTATGGAAGACGATTCTTTGAAAAAGAGTTGGGCGCAGCTGCAAGCGAAGTTTTATGGCTCCCCGATGTATTTGGATATAGCGCTGCCATTCCACAGATTATGAAGCAGTCCGGCCTTCCTTATTTTATGACCACAAAGCTTGGCTGGAATGAATTCAACCAGTTTCCAAATGATGTATTCCGCTGGAGGGGGATTGATGGAAGTGAGGTTCTCACCTATCTGATTTCCACAAGAGATTACGTAAAAAATGGGGAACCTGTAAAGAATTTCAGTACAACCTATAACGGAAGACAAGATGCCAAACAGATCATGGGAACCTGGCAGAGATTCCAGAACAAGGACGTAAGCAAAGAAGTCCTTACCTGTTACGGCTACGGAGATGGCGGCGGCGGTCCTACCGAAGAG
This sequence comes from Hungatella sp. UBA7603, assembly GCA_002478865.1. Lineage (GTDB taxonomy): Bacteria > Bacillota > Clostridia > Lachnospirales > Lachnospiraceae > Lacrimispora. Next base: position 44,553 of record DLJZ01000023.1, on the reverse strand, counting down.
ATGTTAGAACAGAGCAGACGCCTGGAACATAGTGTGGCAAGAGCACCCAAAACAAAGCAGACTTTTGTAAAAGACTTCTTCCACATCTTAGAAGAGAACATGGATGAAAAGCAACTTCCAGTTTGGGATGGAGAGTTATATCTGGAACATCATAGGGGAACCTATACTTCTATGGCTAAGAATAAAAAGTACAATCGTACCTGTGAGTTCTTAAACGCAGACACGGAATTTTATTCCGTATTAAACCTTCTGCTGACAAAGGATGGAGAATATCCCTCAAAAACGTTGGAGGAAAACTGGAAGCTACTTTTATTAAACCAGTTCCATGATATCCTACCAGGTTCCTCGATCAAAGAGGTTTATGAGGATTCCCAGATTCAGTACGAGCAGATCATTCAGTCCGGCAATGAGATCATTGAAACCTGCATCAAACGTCTTCTTTTAGCCTCAGGTTTGAAACAGGCAGATAAAGATGGGGAATCTTTATCTGTATGGAATACCTTAAGCTTTCCAAGAACCGGAATTGTATCCCTAAGAAATAAAGTCCCTAACCTTGGTCTTTTATCCCAGGAATCCGCAGACGGTGAGATTCTTTATCTGATGGAGGAGGTACCTTCCAAGGGGTACCAAGTATATGGAAGTGGAAACAAGTCATCTTCCTACGATGATTCTCCAGTGATATCATCTTTTGAAGCAGATAAGGAAGGCCGCCCGGCACGATTGACCACACCATTCTATGAAGTGGAATTTGGAGTAGAGGGTACCATAACTAAACTCTATGACAAAACAGAAGATAGAAACCTGCTAAAAGAAGGAACACAGGGAAATGAGCTTCTTGTATTTGAAGATCGTCCTTTGGAATTTGATGCGTGGAATGTTGATTCTACCTACCGAGAAAAGGTATGGAAGGTGACTGAGGTCACAGAAGCACGCCTGCTTGAAAATGGACCAGTAAGAGGTACCATCTTAATTACAAAGAAATTTATGGATTCCACGTTAGAGCAAAGGATTTGCTTTTACAAGCATACAAAAAGAATCGATTTTAAGACCCATATCAACTGGACAGAACATCAGCTTCTTTTAAAAGCAGCGTTCCCTCTTGATATTCTTTGCAAGGAAGCCAATTATGACATTCAGTTTGGAAATGTAAGCCGACCAACCCATGAAAACACTACCTGGGATCAGGCGAGATTTGAAGTTTGCGCTCACAAGTGGGCAGATATTTCCGAGCCAGGATACGGAGCTGCTATTTTAAATGACTGCAAATACGGCTACGATATCCACGATTCCATCATTCGCCTTACCCTGTTAAAATCCGGCATATTCCCAAATCCAGATGCAGATCAGGGAGACCATGAGTTTACCTATTCTCTCTATCCTCACCAGGGTGATTTCCGCACAGGCGGTGTCGTGAGAGAGGCTTATGATTTAAATTGTCCAATGAAAGCAACAGGCGTAACTGGAAGGGAAAGCATTTCTTACTCTCTTCTTTCCATAGAAGAAGAGAACATTTTGGCAGATACCGTAAAATATTCCGAAGAGGGCGATGGTATTGTTATCCGTATGTACGAGACCTATGGAAAGCGCACCAAGGCTCATGTGAAATTAGCTGATTTAAATGCAACTTCGGCAGTATCTTGTACTTGTCTGGAGGAGGAGATAGAGGCCATTCCATTGATAGATCATGAGTTATTAATCACCTTTAAACCATACGAAATCAAGACTATCAAGCTAAAGAGATAGGTGTTCCTGCAAAAAGTGCACAAATTGTACAAGAACTTCACAAGGAATGCATAGTCAGTTACCCATATATCAAATATAATGAATCCAAGAGTTTAACAGTTTGGAGGAAAATCAATGGTATTGGCGGAGGAACAAAAACAACGAATTAAGATATGGATGGAAGAACTGGGGCATCACATGTTTGAAAAACTTTGTGATGTCCAGTTTTTCGGTTTTACAACCACGAAAAGGCTTTCTCTCATAGAAGCATTAGAACAGGAATTTATCCCCATGCCCAAGGGGACCAAGTGGGGGGCAAAGTGGGAATATGGTTGGTTTCAGGCAGAGATCACCTTGCCTGAAGCAGCAGAAGGAAAAAGGATCTTCCTCCACCCAGAGGTTGGCGGAGAAATGCTTTTATGGGTCAATGGAAAGGCTGCCGGATCCAGAGATTTAAAACATGAGGGTATTACATTAACTCGATGTGGAAAAGCGGGAGAACAATTCCACATCGTAGCAGAAAGCTATGCGGGGCATGGGCCAAGGCTGGAGAACGGCGGACCATGTCCTACTTGTCGTACTGCGGTGCCAGAGCCTCCACCCTGTCAGGTAAAAGTGGGAGTCTGCGATATTGGAATATGGAACGAGGAGGCATTTCAGCTTTCCATGGACGTTTTCACTCTCTTTCAACTCTATGAAGGACTTGATCCCAAATCACTGAGAGCAATTAAAATAAAAGAGGGACTGTTTGGATTTACTAAGATCGTGGACTTTGAACTGGATAAAGAGGAACTTAATCGGACCTTTATAAAAGCAAGAGAACTCTTAAAACCTCTCCTTGCCTGCAAAAATGGTTCAACGGCCCCAGAGTACACCATCTTTGGACAGTCTCATCTAGATCTTGCCTGGCTGTGGCCATGGGAGGAAACAAAGAGAAAATGTGCAAGAACGATCTCCACACAAATCGCCTTATTAGAGGAATATGAAGAATATAAATTTCTGTTGTGTGAACCTCCCATTATGGAAACCATTCAAGAACTTTATCCAGAGCTTTATGAGCGTCTATTGGAAAAAGTGAAAGAAGGTCAGTTCATACCAGAAGGCGGCATGTATGTGGAACCAGACACCAACCTGGTATCTGGAGAAAGCTTGATCCGTCAGTGTCTCTACGGAAGAAAATGGTTTCGAGAAGAACTTAATACAGAAACTCTCATGGTATGGATTCCCGACTGCTTTGGGTTTAGCGGACAGCTTCCTCAGATTATGAAGGGGTGCGGCATCAAGTATTTTGCCACTCAAAAGATGGCCCGGGCATTAAAAGGCTGTGATGTTTTTCCCTACAATATTTTCTGGTGGGAAGGGATTGACGGTAGCCGTATCTTGACTCATTTCTTTAAGAAAAATAATGCCAGACTGGACCCTCAGGATATGATTATACGCTGGGAAGAGGACAGGGTACAGCAGGAAAATATAGATACCTTCGTGTTTCCATTTGGATTTGGAGACGGAGGAGGAGGCCCTACCAGAGAGATGGTAGAGGTGGCAAGACGAGTAAAGGATCTGGAAGGAGCACCCCGTACCCAGATGGAAAGTCCAGTCAAGTTTTTTGAAAGGCTAGAAGAAAAGGGCACCGTAAATGAGGTTTATCAGGGAGAACTTTATCTTCCCTGGCATAGAGGGACTTATACTTCTCAGGCGAAGCTGAAAAAGGGGAACCGAAGAGCGGAGATCGAGCTGCGAGAAGCAGAACTTTGGAGTTCTTTAAGCTGTTTGATGGGCAAAGGGAAAGATCGAAGAGAAGAACTAGAGGTTCTTTGGAAAAAGCTTCTGTTCAATCAGTTTCATGATATTCTTCCTGGCACTTCCATAACCAGAGTAAATGAGGATGCCAAGCAGGCATTAAAGACTTTGAAACAAAGCGCAATGGAACTCTCAAAGGAAGCCAGAGAAGAGATATTGAATAAAGGGAAAGACGGTTTTAGTGTATTTAATTCCTTAGGCTGGGAACGGGAGGAGCTTGTCGTATTTCCGTATGAAGAAGGAAAGACATATAAGAGTAACGGAAAAGAACTTGAAGCCCAAAAACTTGGAAATGAAGTACTGGTTTCGGTCAAGGTCCCTTCCTTTGGATATGCTGGTGTGGAAGTGACAAAGGATCAGGAAGAAGAATTCCTACCAGATTCCATATGTACCATACGAACCGAATCAAATTCCTACGTCCTTGAAAATCAATTCGTTACGGTAGTCGTGGATAACCGAGGAGAAGTTGTAAGCTTTGTGGAAAAGGAAACAAAGATCGAATATGTAAAAGGAACTTGCAACAAACTCTGCATGTATCAGGATATTAACATCGATTATGATGCATGGGAGATGAGCTCCTTTTATAAAGAGCAGTCCATAGATCTTACTGGTCCGGTTACCATTGGAGTGGCTGAGAATGGGCCTCTTATGGTTTCCTTGGAAGTAAAGCGTATGCTTCACAATTCCCCAATGATCCAGCGGATAGAACTGACTTATAATAGCAGAAGACTTGATTTTGTTACAGAGATTGACTGGAAGGAAACTCATAAGCTTTTAAAGGTGGAGTTTCCTGTCAATATCCATACCAGTGAAGCCATAGAGGAAATCCAGTTTGGTTATGTCAAACGTCCCACCCACCAGAACCGCAGACAGGATGCAGATCGCTTTGAAGTGTGCAACCACAGATATACAGCCCTTTCGGAGCCAGGACGCACAGCCGCTGTGTTAAATGACTGTAAGTACGGGATCAGCACTAGCGGCAATTCCATGGAACTGACCTTGCTAAAGTCTCCGGTATGGCCGGATATGTATGCGGATAAAGAAAAACACCAGTTTACTTATTCCTTTTATGCCATAGGCAGGGATTTTACAGAGAGCGGAGTTATAAGGGAGGGAATTCAACTCAACCACCGGTTATCCTTATGTAACGTTTTATCTGGGGACAGGAAGTTCTTTGACTTATCGGCAGACAATGTGATTTTAGAAACCATAAAGATGGCGGAAGATGGAAGCGGACATATGATTGTAAGGCTTTATGAGTCCCAAGGAAGACATGGAAGCTGTGTGCTTACGGCAGATCTTCCCGTAAAAGAGGTCTATGAAACCACCATGGAAGAACACCTGGAAGGTGGACGACGGATCCCTGTGAAAGAGGTTGAGGGGCAGCGCCAGATGCTTCTGGAATTTGAACCATTTGAAATAAAAACCTTGAGAGCTTTATCGTAAACGCAAGAAATGCATATAAAAACCGAGAAATAAAAACAAATTACGCATAGCAACAATTTGAACAAAATATTATAATTCATTCAACAGCTTTAGGATATAAGCAACGAAATAAATCTTACGGAGTTTACAAAATGCAGAAAAAACTAATCATTTTTACCGACAGTGGTGACACATTTATTGACGAAGGTACCGAAATACGCAATGAAGAAGACATTGTAATTCATGCGGATATGATACCTGGTGCTGGTGAGACCCTTAAGGCTCTATATGATGCCGGATATACCATTGCCATGGTGGCAGATGGGGAAGAGCAGTCTTTTACCAATGTGTATGAAGAAAATGGGCTTGGGTATTGCTTTCATACCAGAACCATTTCAGAGATCGTTGGGATTCAAAAGCCATCAGAGCGGATGTTCCAGGACGCCATGGATAAAAATCATCTAACAGAGGAAGATAAACATCGTATTGTAATGATTGGCAATAACGTTCGCAAGGATGTAGCTGGAGCAAACCGTTTTGGAATCACCTCCATATTGTTAGACTGGTCCCCGCGTTACGATATGAACCCGGCCAGTGAAGAGGAAAAGGCGGACTATATCGTACATGAACCAAAGGAACTTCTGACACTCATTGAGAGTCTGGAAGAGAAGCTGAGTAAGGTTGGGAATGCATAGAAAAGAGGGGATGTAAGATATGAAAAATGTAAAAGTTAAGGAACGTGCCAGAAAGATACCGTTTAAAGTATACATACGCAATACCTGGCAGTTGTATTTAATGCTTTTAATTCCGGTTATCTACATGTTAATGTTCCGATATAGACCTATGTTGGGCGGTGTCATAGCTTTTAAGAAATTCAACGTTTTCGCAGGCATATGGAATAGTCCCTGGGTAGGATTTGCAAACTTTAAGGAAGCATTTGGTTCTATGGATTTTTGGAACGCACTTGTTAACACCTTGATTTTAAATGCTGGAGATTTAATTTTAGGTTTTCCAGTTCCTGTACTAATTGCAGTTTTCTTATTTGAAATCCGCAATCTAAGGATCAGAAAAGCAACCCAGACCATTTTATATCTTCCTAACTTTTTGTCATGGGTTATCATTTCAGGTATCATCACACAGTTGTTTTCCACCAGCGGACTTGTCAATGATGTAATTCGTGGTACAGGATTACGAGAGGTTAACTTTTTAAGCAGTCCTTTTATCTGGAGATTTGTATATTGGTTTTCTGGAATCTGGCAGTCTGCTGGTTATTCCCTTATTATTTATTTGGCGGCTCTGTCTGCGACAGATCCTTCTCTGGGAGAAGCAGCTTATATCGATGGCGCCACCAGACTTCAAAGAATTGCTCATGTAACAATTCCACAGATTCGACCAACCATCTCCATTATGCTCATTATGCAGCTTGGAAAGATTGTATCCATTGATTTCGATCGTCCTTATATGATGGGAAATACACTTGTAAAGAGTGCTGCTGATGTTATCAGTACTTATGTATACAGCGTAGGTCTCCAGGCAGGTCGATTCGATTTTGCCACTGCTGTAGGATTATTCCAGTCAGTTGTTGGAATCATTTTGATTCTTTCTGTAAATAAGATTTCTAAGAAGATGGGACAGGAGGGAATCATGTAATGGGTGAGATAAAGAGCAAAGCAGAAAGACGATTCCAGCTTTTCTGGAATACCTTTTTTATCGTAATTAGTATAGTGGCATTGATACCAATCATACGAGTTTTCTCCATGTCGTTAAGTTCTAAGGACGCAATTTTAGCGGGTAAGGTATTCCTTTATCCAGTTCAGGCTACGACAGAAGCATACATAAGATCGTTTCAAAGTGGAAGTTTCGTTTCTTCCTTCGTATTTTCCGTATTTTTAATGATTGGATCTACCATTGTATGTGTAATCATGACAGTACTTGCCGCTTATCCCCTTTCTAAAAGGAACTTAAAGGGTGGAGCTGTTATTATGACATTGTTTGTCCTCACCATGTATTTGGATCCAGGTATCATTCCAAAGTACTTAAATGTAAAGGATTTTAAGCTGATTGACACCTTCTGGGCTTTAATTGTACCGGAAGCCTTAAGTGCTTACAATATGATCATTATGTGTACTGCATTTCGAGGACTTGATTCTTCTTTATATGAAGCAGCAAAGATCGATGGCTGTAATGAGGTTCAAACATTATTTAAAGTTGCACTTCCATTGGTATACCCAACTCTTGCAACCCTTGCGCTGTTCTACGCTGTGGGCAGATGGAACCGCTTGAGTGATGTTTTATACTATGTTAACTCTTCCAAGCTTTATACGGTACAGATGGTGCTAAAACAGCTCATTGAATCCGTAAAGCTTTCCAATGATGAAGGAATTCAGACTCAGCTTGTAGCAGACAATATCAAAGCTGCTAGTATTGTGATTTCCATGTCACCAATGGTAATTGCCTATCCATTTATTCAGAAGTACTTTACAAAGGGCATTATGCTTGGTGCAGTAAAAGGCTAATTATGTATTTCTAATAATTATGAAAGAGAGAAAGGGAGGTTTTTCTATGAGAAAAGCAAATTTAGTAAGATGCTGTTTGGCAGTTCTTACTGCAGCAGCTTTGGTAACAGGCTGTGGCTCCAGCAAAGGTAGCGATGCAACTACCGCAGCAGGTAGCTCTGCAGCAGCTGGAGGAAGTGAGACAACGTCAGCAGATAAGGGGAAAGAAGAGACCATTCGAGTTATGGTTTGGGACAGAGGCGATGCTGCTCCAGGAACAACGGTTGAGAATAACACTCAAACAGAGTGGATTAAAAAGCAGATGAAGGAAAAGTACAACATCAACGTAGAATACGTTTCTGTGCCAAGATCTTCTTCAGATGATAAGTTAAATATCATGATGTCTGGTGGTAATGCACCTGATATCGTATTTTCCTACAACCAGGGACTTTTCTATAGCTTTGCTAAGAATGGCGGTTTAACCGATTTAACCCAGGCTTATGAGAGCGCTGGCACTGACATTAAAAAGTATGTTTCTGATGCTCAGAACATGGGTCAGCTTGAAGGAAAGCAGTTTGCTATTATGAAACAAAGAGGTGTTGAATCTCCTCGTCATACTGCATATATCCGTCAGGACTGGTTGGATAAATTAGGCATGGAGATGCCAAAGACAAAAGAAGATTTATTTAAGTATTTAGAGGCTGTAAAGGAAAAGAATCCTGGCGGCGTAAGCAATCTTACTCCTTGGGGAATGAGTGGACGTAATGATACAGAAAAGGGATATTTGAACTTTGTAGGTTCTTATGTAAACCTAAAAGATGATAAAGAAGCTTATATGTACAGTGAAGGCTACTTAGCAATTGCTCCTGGAGCAATTGATGGTATCAAAAAGTTAAATGAACTTTACAACAAGGGACTTATCACGAAAGACTTTGCAACAGATACCAATGAGGATATTTACAAAGCTCAGGTTATTGCAGGTAATGTTGGTTTCTTCCTTGATGATACAGAAAGTCCATGGAACTATATCACTGTTTTAAATCAGAGCGCAGGTGGAAGAACCTTTGTTCCAGTACAGAGTTTTGAGCTTGCTGATGGCTCTTACCGCACACCCTTTGAACCAAGATATGGTATGTTCGTAATGGTTCCAAAGACCAGCGAGAAAAAAGTGGAAGCATGTATGAAGTATTTAAACTGGATGGCAGATCCAGCCGTTGCTGAGAATATCGTGTTCACCGTTGATCATCAGAGAGATGAGAATGGAGTTCCAATTAAATTATCCGAAGCAGATTTAAAGAGCAAGGGATATCCAGGAACTTGTGATGACCTTAATATCGTAAACTTAGCTATGGATTGGACTAAGAGCAAAGATGCCATCATTTCCAAATGGGTGAAAGATCAGTCCGTGAAATGGGAAAGTGATGATTGGTTCTCAAACTTCTATGACGTACGTGCAGAAGGCAAATTCCGTTTCCCTGTATACTCTAACATTTCACAGCCTGAGTCAGATTATGGCAAGAATGTTGAGAGCCTGATGCTTGCATATGTTTATAAGCTTATCAGTTGCTCACCAGATCAGTTTGACAGCATGCAGCAGACAGAATACAACAACCTTGTAAATGCAGGGCTTCAGAAAATTCTTGACGCAAGAGCAGAATACTATGACAGCGTAAAGTAATTCCTTTTACGGGGCAGCAGGCTATAAAAAGCTCGTTACAGCTCTTACTCATCCTCGTATGGATGATTCCGGGAAGCTGTAACGGGCTTTTTCTGTCTCAATGCTTTAAATAGGGTAATGAAGGCTGTCAGGATTACTTGCCTTTCGAAATTCAGAAGGGGACTGGCTGCAATACTTTTGAAAGATTCGATTAAATTGGGAGAAGCTGGTAAACCCGCACTCTTCCGCAAGTGCTGAAATCTTCTTTTTGGTATTTAATAAAAGATACTGCACATTCTTAATACGTGTCATCTGTATGTACTGGGTGAGCGTGTAACCAGTCACATCTTTAAATTGATGGGACAGATAATAGGGACTGATAAAGAATTCTTTGGATAGGAAATCCAAGGTCAGTTCTTCAGAATAATGGTTATGTATATAGTTGGCGATGGAGTATACCTTACGGGAAGCCTCATCTTTTAACGGTTCATTGGTATAGGTGTTGTAAGGCGCAAGCTGCCTTAAGGTATAGAGAAAATCGATAAACATCCCGTGAACCATAAGAGGTCTTAAATCCGGATCTTCCTCTTGAAATGAATAATGATAAATCCGGTTCAGCTTTTCATTAATCAGCTGCTGCTGTTTGGGAGCAAATCGGTAAATGGGTACAGGAGTATAAAAAGGTTCAAATAGTTTTTGATACGTTTCTGGCATATCCCAAAGAGAAGAGGGATATAAAAAACTCATGATAAGCCGTTTACCAGGTGCACCTTTTGGGTACTCTGAACGGTGAAGAACAGAAGGACGAAGCAGTACCAGATCACCAGAACGAATGGAATATGGAATTCCTTCCACCAAATGGCTGGCCTGAGGACTGATTAAAACCATGATTTCATAAAAGGAATGAAAATGCTGAAATGGCATGTTAATGTCAAAAGAGCGTTCGTCATAATCAAAGTAGTAATAAAGAGAATGCTGTATATCATTGATTGTTAGATTATGTTGCTTTTTATAGAGCAATGTGTCATCGGAACTAGTCATCATGAGCCACCTGTATTCTTTCTTTAGAATCATCATGTTTCGGTTATTTATTATATCATAACAAACAAAATATACAATTGATTGAGCGAAAAAAAAGAAAAACATTGTAAAATTTGCAAACGTGCCTTGAAAATATCACTAAGGTACAAGGAAAGGAAGTGGCATAGGGATGGATTTTTTGAAAGAAAAAATTGATTTATTGGTATCGAGTTTTGAAAAGATTTTATATGATGAAGATGATATTTTTTTAAAGAATATGGAAACGAAAAATCTGGCCGGAGATGATGCAGAACGCTACCGCTACTGGGAATGGACCCAGGGAGTAGGGCTCTTTGGCTTATGGAAAATATATGAAGAAACAGGGGATGAGGAATTCTTAAATAAGCTGGAGAAGTACTATGAAAGACAGATGACAATCGGTCTTCCAGCAAGAAATGTAAATACCACCACGCCTCTTCTTGCCCTAACCTATGTGGCTGAAAAAAACGGCAATGAAACTTACAAGGAGATCTGCCGTGAGTGGGCTGCCTGGCTGGCAGATGGACTTCCAAGAACAAAAGAGGGAGGATTTCAGCATCTGACTTCCGATACCCTTAATGAAGAAGAACTTTGGGACGACACCTTATTCATGTCCGTTTTATTCCTGGCACGTATGGGGAAAATGGAACAAAACCAGGCATGGATCGATGAAGCTCAATATCAGTTCCTTCTTCATATCAAATATCTTGCTGATAAAAAAACTGGTCTGTGGTATCATGGCTGGACCTTCAATGGAAACCATAACTTTGCTGAAGCATTCTGGGGAAGAGGAAACAGTTGGGTTACCATGGCTATTCCAGAATTATTTGGGATCATAGACTGTGATGAATCCGTAAAGAGATTCCTGACAGAAGCACTGGATAAGCAGATTGAAAGCCTTAAAAAGTACCAGAATAAAAACGGTATGTGGCATACGGTTATTGACGATAACACTTCCTATGTTGAGGCCAGCGCTACCTGTGGATTTGCCTACGGGATATTAAAGGCAGTTCATTTAGGCCTTGTAGACCCATCTTATGAAGAGTGCGCTAGAAAGGCTCTAGAGCCTATTCTGGACTACATTGACGCAGAAGGTGTGCTGCATCAGGTTTCTTATGGAACGCCTATGGGAAGGGAAGCTGTACAGTTTTACAAAGACATAGAACTTCGCCCTATGCCATACGGACAGGCAATGGCTATGCTTTATCTTTTGGAGGCATCAAAGAAATAATAAATTTTTAGGACGGAGCTTAGGTTTCGTCCTTTTGTATTGGAAAGTAGTGCACACAAATGATAGAAAGAAGGATGAAGTAATGATACATGAACTGGATTTAGTGAAAAAGTATAAACCTGTTATTATGATGGATAAATTGGAACCTTTTACGATTGACGCCATGGGATATACGGTGTTTCGGGAAACAAGAAGTAGCAGTTCTTTTCCTAAGAGGGAGGTGGAGATTCATTCGTCTGAGACTGCTTTTGCTATTGAATACGCTATTTGGTATGACTATGATATCCAGCATTTGTATGAGCTGGAACATCTTTGGGTATATGTTGGTTATGATGGAACGGTTCAGAAGGTGGAAGCTAGTTTTCATGGGAAATACTTAAATATGGTAGATTTAGATACAGGGGAAATAAATTTGTGGGAAGATACCCATCCGGTGGTTTACGCCCAACCGGGGAAGCATGCGCTGGTTCCTGATCCGAGAGTAATTCGTATGATTCCTGTTTGGAAGGAGAGTTGTATGGAGAAGGCGGGAATGGATGGAGTGCTGGTCCAGGATATGTTTGAGGAAGAGATCCATACGGATGATGAACTTCAGAAGATGACGGAGATGTATATTAGGGCAGTGTATGGATTTGTGCCTTCTATGGAATTTCGTCCGTTTTTGTTGGAGAATGATAAGTTGATGACGTGGGAAGAACTTAAAGCTTCGATACCTGGTCGTGTGAATGGCCAGATTGAGGTGATTAGGGAGTATTTTAATAAGTGAGGTTAGAGAGAAAATGAGAGAGTTAAGCTCGTTTTCAAAAATTGGTTTAGAGTGGGCGCTGATTATTAATTGATCAGCGCCATTTTTGATTTGTTTTTTAGTTTTAATAAGTATAAAGATTATAGAGTGAGTTTTGTAAAAATCCGTGATTTAAATAATTTTTATATTAGATTATATATTTATCAGTATTGTCATCTGATTTTAAATGTTATTCAATTATCTAGATTTAATTCATCTTTTATACTCTACTAAGTAGCAATAAATTTGTACAGATTTCCTTTTTCGAAACAATTCTTATGAGAACAAGGTGTTTTTATAATTTTAAGTTCTGATTGTCTAATAATTTTATCCCAATTAAATCCATTTTATTATATACATTTGTGATAAATAGATTTTTCCCGTCTTTTCATGCAAGTATTTATTTTAACGCCAACATTGATTAGACTTGCGAAGTCTATGTTTTGCTTAATGCTGTAATTGTAATAAAAGTAGAGTTTTATTGTAGAAGAAAGCTTGATAATTATGTTTTATGTAAGCAGCATAATGAAAAATTAATGTAATTATGTAAAATATATTCTAATTTATGAAACCAGTCATCTAATAAAAAAAAAGAACGTACGTTCTTTTTTTGATTGACAATTAGTATTAAGAGTATTATAATCTTGATATCATAAAAAGAACATATGTTCGACGAGAGAGATAGGGGGATAACTTATTAGACTAGATGTTGCTTTACGGAAACATGTATATGGTAATAAAGTTATTTGAAAAAATAACAGGTAACTGCTTTGTACAGCAATGAAAAAGTAGCGTGGAATTAGTCATACATAAATAATTGATTAAAATAAGATTTACGCCACAGTTGTATAAAGAAAAAAACAAAATGAATTTTGCAACTAACACAATTAAAGAAGAAATATTTAAATTAAAAAAGGAGAGATAATATGTCAAGTACAAATAAAACATCATTAGGATTAAATATGTGGGAAGCATCTGATAAGCCAGTAAGACAGGATTTTGTCAATGATAATGTAATTATTGATGAGAAGGTAGCTAAGTTAGAACAGGATTTCGTCAATGGTAATGTTACTTTTGATGAGAAAATATCTATGTTAAATAGTGACTTAGCTTTGAAAGCTGACAAAAGTAGTCTGGGGACAAAAATTATTTTATCTGATACGGGTTTATTCCATATTACGAGGCAGGCTGTGATTGAATATCAAAATTACTATGCCGTTGCAGTAACTATCACACCTACAGCTACTCCTATTTCCGAAACCCCAATGCTAACATTTCCGAAACAGTTAGCAACCTGCACACTTGCCATTACTACTGGATATGCATCAGGAATCATGTATGCAAGCAATAATAATCAAATGTTTTACAGACTGCTTACAGGGGCAGTAGATAACAGTACGGAAATCATAGTCAACGGTATTATTCCTCGGGCATAAAAGGATCATTCAAATGTTAATTTGTAGAACTAAACAAGGTTATATATTATATTTTGCCGGTTCGGTCCCACTCAGAAGTTGCTGTATAACTATTCACCATCTTCGCGTTATTCTCGCATGTATTAATAACGTTAGTTTGTTTATATCAAAACTATAAACATTAAAATTAGATATTGGTATTGTTCTTATACCAGTATCATTCATGCTGTGACGGGTAAGAATTACCTTTATTGAGTTATAAATTTCGCATAGACACAGTTTAGGTATCGACCTGTCATCAAGACTTGTAAATGATTTATGTGATGTTAAGTTACTATTTAATTAAGAAAAGCAAAACTGCTGATACTCCTTATTCCCCCGTGATATGAAAGGTTGAGTATCAGCATAATTAATAACTCTATTGGTAAATTCATTAATGGTAAAAAACGAGATATAGTAAGTAATCACATGGCACTAAAACGTAAAACATTATATTTACAATGCAATTTAGGTGGTCACAGCCAGAAAAACAGCTACAAATTCAATCAATTGTGAAACTAAAACTAAATTCACCAAAAAAACGAAAGGAGAAACTTATTATTTATGAACCGACCCAAATGTTTACATATTCCCCTCCTTTACGAAGGAGAACAAGCACAAATCAGTTGGGGAGCAGTGGAAGCAGATGTAAATTATACGTTAGAACGTTTATTTAATGAATCTTTTTCACAAGCCCTGTCTGGATGCACCTGGGATAATTTTGATAGTTCTAATGAATCATGGAGCAGTCATGATGAGGTTTTCTTAAACTGGCATCAAATTGAAACCAGAAAAGGCAAAGGTCAACACTGGGAACGCCTGGATTATGAGAAGTCAAGTTGGTCACAGCTTGAAAATCATTCATATACATGGCAACAGTTAGAAAGCCGGGATATAAGTTTTGAAATTTTTAGAGGCCTCGGCGTTGAACTGTCTGGTATGGAGCAGGGACGTACCTGGCTAGAACTGGACGAACTTAATAATACCTGGAGTTGCCTAGAAAAATCTGAGTATTCATGGGACGAAGAGGAGAAGTTGACGCTACCTGGCATCTCATGGGAGAGTATTGACTCCAGATGGCTGACATTTAACGAATGGGAAAGAAAAGGATTGAACTTCTATGAATTGGATTCCCAGAAACAAATAGAAGAACACCGAGCACTAATAGATCCCATTCCAATCGGGGCCTCCAGCGCAATGTACCGGGTCAAGATACATGATTCTAATGGGGATGAGTCTGATTATTTAGAAACAGCACAAATGCTAGTTATCCCCATTTTTTATCGTAGCAGCACCATGGAATACCCAGTAAAGGCTGGTAAACGATATACAGTGCTGCTGAAAGCCCAGGAGGTCAGTGGTTTAGACAGGATACATATGAAACTCAAGTATGATCCATACTTATTGGAATTAAATAACTTTGTAGCTGGAGGACTAAAGTGTATAACAAAACCTGGAAGTTATCCAGAAGAAAATGTAAGTATATACTCCAGTATTCCTGGAAATCTAAGGTTTCAATCAACTAGACAGTTAAGTCCGAATGAGTGTTTTAGTGGTTCCATTGCATTGGTAGAATTTATGGCTAAGGGAACCGGAAGTGCAGTAATATCATTATATTAAGATTAAGAAAGGATTAAATGGACGATAAAAAGATTTTAGAAGATCACAATAAGATAAATGAAAGGGATCTGTCAGATGCAAATATGATGGAAAATGCATCAAGTGAAGAAGAAAAAGAAGCAAAAAGCCTTAGTACAATGCTTGCTCAGACCACACTAACTACCGAGGACGATACATTTTCTGATATAAAACAGTATCCAGAATCCCCATTTAACTACTTCGAATCAAATCAGATAAATGTTAGATTGAGCACAGGTGATATCCAATATGATGTGACAGATTTTGTTCTGCCGGGCAGAGATGGATTTGATGTATCAATTGCCAGACGATATGACTCTGGTTGTGCAAATTTAGTGGATATGGACCCCCATTTCAAAAATGATAAACTAAGAACGGGGTCCAAGGATAATAGCTTCTATACTGGTACTTACGGACTGGGATACGGTTGGTCCTTTGTTCTACCATCAATTGAGACTGTACGTTATCTAAAATATTCATATATGGATTTATCTGAACTAAATATGAAACCAATCATAATAGAGACTCCAGCATATGATTGTATTCTGCATCTGGAGGATGGCAGAAGTTTAAAAATGAACCGGTACTTAGACGGTTTTGTGGATTACAGTTTAAATGATATCAGAATTGTGGATGGATCAGGTATAATTCAACACCCTTATGCACCCAATATCTCAAAAAAATATGATATTATAATTGAATACAAGAACGGAAATAAGGACTATTTTAAAGATTTATTTAATATTAACGGTAAGCGAAATAGCTTATATTTATATCAGTTTACATTGGTAGCAAGGCAGGATAAGTTCGGAAATATTATTATTTATGATCTAAAGAAACAGGATGGTATGGCAATAGTGGATACCTGGGGACGTAATATTAGCCTGGAGAAAACAGATTATGGTTTTGTGTGGAGGTTACCAGAAAGTACAGCTGGTAAAGCATGTGAAATTTCCTATCATATTGATCGTGCTCAGCCTCTTAAGCTTACCGCAGTAACAGACCAAGGGGGAGGCAGGACCCATTATAACTACCATAATCCAGAAAAATATAATGGTATTATGCGTTATTCCTCCAAAAAAGCATCTGAATATACCACCGAAAATAGAGCACGAAGTTATTTGCTGCTAGAGAGTATCACATATCCAAATCAAGCATCTACGCAATTAATATATGACAGGGTATTTAACATTATAAATGAGGCTGGTGGAAGAATTACTCATTTTGGGTTGTCAATGAAAAAGGATATTGCTGACGGAAATGTATATAACCAATGCGAATATGATTACAAGCTTGATTCGGGACACACTTACGACCACAGCAATGGTGAATATATCACGTATGCAGATGTAAGACATCATCAGGATATTTTAGAGACCCATCAGTTCGATTCGTACGGACAGCTAATAAAAAAAGAAGTCCGGCATCTAAATTCACTCATCTCAAAAAGCACCTATAAATATAGCAATAAGTTAATCGTGTCAGAGATTGATCAAATGTTTGATAGGAACGATGAATCAAAATTCCTAGAAAAGAAAATATTTTGGAAATACTCCGCAGACCGAAAAGCCAATATCATCCAGTTGATTGAAGAATACACAAATGACCCTTCCTGTAACCAAGAAATAAATACCAGTTACGGAGATTACAGCATTATTCTTGAAATAGAAAGAAAAAAGGGCGATGACCTAATTAGAGAAATAAATGAACTTCATACGCCATTAGGAAATCGAGTTATAAATCACCATCGGGTCTACCAAAATGGAGTCTTGAAAGAAAAAATAGAATACGATTATAATGATTCTCAAAATCCCTTTTGCGTGACCAATGAGAAAAGGTTTTTCCTGGCAGGTAGCGGAGATCTAGAGCAGTCAGGTGAATATGCTGAAACAATATATAAATACAGCACTCTTTCCCACACTGTCAGTAGATACACCCATAAATTTATATCAAAAGAACAAAATGGAATCATAGATGCGGATGGTAGGCCCTGTGAACCAATAAAAGAAGAATATAATTACGATAACTGGGGCCGGTTGGTTTCTAAAAAAGATTCTAGGAATCAGGTAACTAATCTACGCTATGACGAAATGGGACGAGTAGTATTAGAAACATTTCCTCCTACAAATGGCCAGCAGGCAGTAAATGAAACCTATTATAACGACCGTTTAAACTATATCACAGAAACAGATGCGAATCGTCAGAAAAAAAGAATTCAATACACATCGCTCGGACAAATTCAGCAGGTGTGCCTTGCTGTATCTAATGAACCAGCGTCCGGTGACATTATACTACAGGATTTTCGATACAACACATGGGGAGAACTGATAGAAACCATCACATATGATGGAAATGGCACATCTGCAAACAACGTAAGAAAGACGGAGTGTTATATCTACGATTCATTTGGACGAGTGATATCCCGTTCGATTCCACAAGTAGGATACGAAGAGAAATATGAATACAATGAGGTATTTACCGATCCCACGGATGGCAGGCTGTACTTTCGTGAAGTGAAAAAAGTAGCAGGAGATATCTATGCTCCAGATATTATGACGGAACGTTATAAAGATCAAAAAGACCGTGTCCGAAAGGAAATATTAGCTGGAGAGAGATTGTTTACCTACGAATATGACAATGCAGGTAATAATATCCGGAAAATCAATGCCAAAAATAAAGCGGATCGGTGGGAGTATGATTATGCAGGCCGGATAGTAAAATCCATTCGACTGGACTCTGCCCAGGAGAGAATCACAAGCACTCAATATGATGCATTAGGTAATAAACGCTTCTACTGGGATGAAGTAGGAAAGAAAACTGAATTTCTATACGATAAGGCTGGACGTCTGGTACAGGTCATCTCACCATTTGATCACCGCAGCCAGATTGTTAAATATTACTATGATGGAGCCGGAAATATAATAAGGGAAAAAAAGGCTCAAAAAGATGGCTGGCAGGACACCCAATATATTTATGACGCCAGGAACCGATTAACCGATACCTACCAGCACCTAAACTCGGACAGTTGGATTAAGACCATATGCAAGTATGATGTATTAGATCAAGTCATTCTAAGAAGAACTGGAGACACTCCATACGGTGAAGGTCGAGAGATAGCAAATTATATCTATGATCGTTTTGGAAATGTAACGGCAATGACAGATTCCCGCGGTTATACAGAATATTTTGAGTATGACAAGGCCGGAAGACTGCTGAAAAAAACGGATAGGAACAAGGATCAAACCATTTATCAGCATGACGCCCTGGAACATCTGATAAATGAGACCATACAAAAAAGGACTCCTGATGGATTAGTAACCAGCGAGAGGGAGTACGCCTATAGTAAGAATGGCAAGCGAATTAAAGAGGTCAGTAAAGAATCCCGGGAAGGAAAGCAAACCGTCCTCCTGGAAACAAAGTACTACTTCAATAATAAAGGTCAGTTAATCCGTCAGGAAGATCCTGGAAATGCAAAAAAGGATTATACTTATGACATATATGGAAACCGCCAGTCCTTTCAATTAACTCGGGAAGGAAATGCCAGCCCTGAGGTTAGTTTTTATTATATATATGATGACTTATACCGTTTAAAGCAGGTAAGGAGAAACAGCGTTGTCGGAGAGATTCTGACAGAGTACGAATATGACGAAAAAGGTAATCGTAAAACTCTACGCTATCCCCAGTCCGGTGTGGAAACAAGTTATAAGTATAATGATGCTGACAGGATAATATCTCTAGAGAATAATCGGCAGGGAAACGTGATCTCTGCATGGGAATACGACTATGATGTGAACGGAAATATCTTAAGCAAGATTAATAAATCCAATTCAGCACCAGTCACAATTACCTACCGCTATAATCAGCTAGGTCATCTGATAGAAGAAGATTATTCCGGTTGGAAGCGTACGCTTTATTCCTATGATGCCTATTCCAACCGTATAAGAATGATGGTGGAAGGAAGAACAAAAAATGAACTGATTAGTATTACCAGCTATGAGTATGGTTTAAACAATCGACTGGAAATGGAAAGAAAAAAGCAAGGAAAAACAACGGAAACTTATCGATACCGTTATGATGATAATGGGAATGAAACCTTCCGGATCTGGGAGAAAACATCTCCAACACCCGACTATCCAGGAAATGTCAAGCTATCCGGGAATTTTAAAAGGGAGAATCCAACAGTTTATGAGTGGAGACATTATGATGGATTCAACCAACTGATCCAAATAAACCAGGATGAGAAAGAGATTACATATCAGTACCGGGGAGATGACCTGAGACACAGCGTTGAAGTGAGGAAACTGTCTGAAAGCCAGGGCAAAACTAATTTGTTTTACTGGGATGGAACTGATATTGTAGCGGAGCAGATTGAAAACGAAAAGATAAAAACCTATTTAAAAGGAATCAACTTAATTGCCTGTGAAATAGATCGTGTGGTATACTATTACATATTTAATGAACATGGGGATGTGACCCATCTGTGGAATCAAGATGGAGTGTGTAAAGCTTCGTATGAGTATGATGCCTTTGGAGTTGAGAAGAATCTAGATAAAGAGGATAAGAATTCGTTCCGTTATTGTGGAGAGTATTTGGACTTAGATACGAATACTTACTATTTACGGGCAAGAAGTTATAGACCAGAATCAGGCCGTCTTCTTACTGAGGATAGCGTCGAAAAAGTCACTCGGAAAATGCCTAACGAACAGGAAATTACAGATCCTCTAAGTCTGAATAAGTATACTTATTGTCATAATAATCCCGTGTTTTATACTGATCCAACTGGTCACTTTGCACTTCCACTTCTGGTTGTCGCGGCTGTAGCTGGTTTGGTAGCCGGAGCACTTGCAGGAGGGATATCATCAGCTCTACAAAGTGGATTTTCATGGAATGCAGTCGCCAAGGGTGCCGCAATTGGTACAACCATCGGTCTAACCGGAGGAGGAGTACTTGCATATGGTGTCACTGGCAGTGCTCTAGCATCAACTGGTGCAGTTGCATCAGGTCTTAATTTTGGTGTGACAACAGTAAGCCCTGCTGGAGTAGCTGGTTTTGTACAGGCCCGACAGTTACTGCAAGCACAACAAATGAAGGTTAATGAGGCGACGAGAGCAAGTAAGCTTGGGGTAGATAATATTTTGAATATCATTAAGCAAGGACAAAAAACCAGTGATGGAAAAAATATAATAACTCAAATGGATAACAATACAAAAGCCATTTTCAGAATGGATGTCGGCAAGAACGCACATCCAATGGTCAATTATGGTTATCCTAATCCGACAAATCATATTAATATAGAAATACAGGCAATTGGAGCAAATGGAAAATATAGTACAAAATGGAATTACCATATTATGTTAAATGGTAGTGGAAAATTAGATAAAACATTTTCTACTGGTGTATGGAATAAATAGTATAGGAGATATGTTATGATTAATCTTAATATTAAGTTCGATGATGACGAAAAAAGTATATTAGAAAGGTTTGGAGGTGAATATTACGAAATAATATCTTCAATTGATGGCGAGAGCTATATCTTAAATGAGAATGGCGATTGCTCTTACAATGATTGTTTTAAGCCAACAGATAATAGCTATTTTATGAAACAAAAATATGAAAAAGCTATACCATATAGAGTCATTAAGTTTAGCAATTATTATTTAATGGAAACATTTGATGAGAGAGGGGTGTGGTATAAAGGTAGAAAGGATGTTATTGGTAATTGGGAATATGAGTGTTATAGTGATAGCCTTCAGGAGGCATTTGAAAGCCTGTAGATTATTTGTTTATTAAGCTCTTGATTTACTTACTAAAGTTGTTTATGAACTAAGAAATTTATCAATTGATTTTTTTTGATAAACGCAAACAAAACCAGAAATCTACTTTCTATAAAAAGACCAGCCAGTATAGCAAGCTGATCTAAGATGAGCGTAAGAGTTCCCTAGCCTCAGCTCTTTGATTAGTATTATATGTATAAATTGGTTTATCCTTGGTTTGTGTAAGAATATTTGAAAAATGTTGAGGTGCCGCTAATATAGCTGATATATAGCCATATTAGCGGCACTTTTCTTTAATATATCCTTAAATATGCCTACAGTCTCACCTTTTCTAAATTAAAGCTTAATAAGCACCTGGAACCGCCCGCAGAGAAATGGTATGCTCAAAGCAAGTAAAGTCCGTAAAGTAAACGGTAAAGCATTCACTAGCCCGTGACTGGCTTCCAAACTTCCCTGCCACATAGTTGTGGTTTCCAAACCCAGGACCAGCTGAGATCGCATACTTGCCCTTTGTAGCGGTCACAGTGCCATTCTTTGCCACCATACCGCCTCCTTTTACACCTTCTGCGATAAAATACTCTGATTCCAAACGACAGCCCGCATCAAAGGCCAACTCAACCCGTAAAGGTGCCCGGTCAATGCCATCTGTTTTTATCTTCACATCAATCCCATGTTCCACTTCTGATATCATCACATCAAAAATCATCTCTGGACCAATAAGCTTATCACGTTTGCTTTGATCCATTTTCCACCAGTCTGTAGTATCCTGAGGTTCGTCAAAAGGAAGATAATACCAACCTGTCTTTGTCTCCTTTAACTGAAAGCCTTTTTCCTCTGGCTGCTCTGTGAGGCTTTGCGCCGTAAAATACCGATGTTCACAAAACCCAGCCCCTATTTTCATACTCACGGTGAAATCACCGTGCTGGAAATAAAGAAAGGAAGGACTTCCCTTTAAAATAGAAGCAGAGTAGCTGCCCCGGCGCAGGCGTACAATGCCAGAATCCTTATAATGACGACAATAATCTGTTAATAACCCGCATCTATCTGATTCAAAATCCACAAGCTCTGGCATTAGCATAAAGTAAATAAGAAAGCCCTCCATACTAAGTTGCTTTTCCTCTGCTATTTTCATAATGGAACAAGCTGCATTTAAAAAAGTTTCGTCTTTAAATCTAATTCCCATATAGAGATATTCTAAATAATACCCTTCTGGATAGACCTTTACTCCCCGGTCCTGCCTGGTGGAATTATTAGTAAAAATACTTAGATCCGGCTCGATGTAGGTGAGCATCATGGATAAATTCCGCTTCACAGGCTCAAAGAAAGAATCATCTCCACTGGCAACGCCAAGCATGATCATGGCGTTATTATTTACCTTATTATAACCTCCAGCAGAGCGTTCTGCATATTCCCCGTCCTCATTGCAGTCACAACCCTCCACCAGAAAAGCCTCCGCTCCCTTTTTAAAGGATTCATCACCAGTAATGGAATAAAGCATCTGAAGAACAGATGCAATGGCCCAGCGGTGGTTGGGAGTATGAAACCCGCTTCCGATCATTGCCCGTCCGCCCTTTATTAAGATAGACTCCATAGACTCCCTAAAAGGAACCAACATGCTTTTGTCCACTGGGCATGTCTTATCTGATTCTAAGAGCTGCTTTATATGCAAATAGGCAGGCAAAAGCCCATCCAGGCAAAAAGCAGTATCCGCACCGGAATAAAAGTTGCAGTTGATCAGATCAAAAAATCCATTATCCCTCTGACCTCTTACTATGTAATTAAGGGCAATTGAGATCCTGTCATAAATGTCTTTACTTCCACAGTAACGGCTATCCCTATTAAGATAGCAAGCAATCATATCAGTAACCTGAAAGATGGCATATTTAGGCTCTACAAGGCCGTCTTGATCCCTAAATCCCCCATAGAATTGACTGGAAGAGTCTGTGACCTGAAAGTGAATCACCTGAGAGACCCAAAGATCGCAATCCCTAAGAATTTTATCGTAATGTTTTTTCATGAACGCTCCATTCTCCGCTATTGGCGGTTTCCTGATACCCGAATAGGCTCATTGTATCATGGTGGTAAATCGGGAACTACTTATATGTTGCCAACCTACCTAAAAAATCTCCTGATAATTGCGCTCAAAAATATATAGAGGAAGCCGGCAAACTACTTTGCCGGCAGGTATGAAAAAAAGTATATATGAAAGGTCCCTGGGACCTATTTGTAAATATAAATATACGAAAAAATTGTGTCTATTCTTTGTTAGATTTATGAAGAGTTTGTGAAACCTGAATTTTTAAAACTAACGAAATAGTTTGCTTAAAATAGATGAAAAAACTCGTGTTATGGGGAAGGGATAAAATATATGGTATTTTCCTGGAAAATACGGTCGATTGATAGGTTTTGAAAGAAGACAATAAAAAAAGGAGTACCGTAGGATTGGGGAAATACGGCACTCCTAAGAAGAGTTAAATAAATTATAACGCAAGAAATCGTTTAAGTAAAGTAAAATAAGTAAATTTTTATCTTTTTAATGAAAAAATATGTAAATAGAAGTTATTTGGGATTAAATAAAATGAATAATAACGTTTCCTCTTTATTGCGGCTATATTATGTGGTTTTGGGTTGATTCTTCTGCTCATATCCAGCCTATAAACGCATAAACTGTATCATATCTTCATTAAAAGACAGGAGGTTGATGCATGGAAAAGATTATGGACAATCGATATTATGATTTTATTATTAATAATGCATTGATACCAACCTACAATACAGGCGATAATATCACACCTCTTACCGATGTAAATTCCCTGGTTCATATATTAAAGGAGCAGATGGACGCCTGTGATCTTGGCAGGAGTCCTTATCATATGTTTCCGGCTTTGTTTACTCTGGAATCTACCCTAAGTTATGATATGCCAGATTTATTTACCACTGAGGTGAGTTCCAATATGACCACGTCTGGAAGAGGAGTGATTGTAGGTGTGGTGGATACGGGAATTGATTACCGACATCAGGCTTTCATGCACAATGATAATACCACCAGAATTATATCTATTTGGGATCAGACACTGGTGGATAGTGTACCTCCCAGGGGGTTTAACTTTGGAGCCGAATATACCAAGGAGCTCATTAATTTTGCATTAATTTCAGATGACCCTTTGTCTTTGGTTCCTACCGTGGATACCATAGGTCACGGAACAGCCATTGCAAGCATCATTGCTGGTCGTCGGGATGATACCTATAATTTTTCTGGGGTTTCTCCGGAAGCAGATTTGATAGTCGTAAAATTAAAAGAGGCGAAAGATAATCTAAAAGAGATATTTTTTGTTCCAGAGAATGCTCTCTGTTATCAGGAATCAGATATTATGCTGGGAATTCGATATATGGTGGGAGTAGCCAATCGGTTAAATCGCCCCATTGTCATCTGCCTTGCCCTAGGCAGCAGTCAAGGTGGTCATGATGGGAGAGGACCTTCCGGTGTTTATCTGGATTATCTGGTGCAGCTTCCAAAGACCGGGGTCGTTATATCGGCTGGAAATGAGGGGAACAATCAAAGGCATTACTTCAACAATACAGTAACCGCCCCATTTTATCATAACTTTCAACTTGTGGTAGGGAGAAATGACCGGGAATTTATGGTGGAGATTTGGCCTTACATACTATCCAATCTATATATAGAAATAACAACACCTACCTTTGAAACTTCTCAGATAATCAATGCTTCGGTAGAAAGCTGCCAAAGAATCACATTTCAGACGATTAGTGGTGAGGTCTGGGTAAATAATATTCTTTTCGAGGAAGAAACAGGAGATCAGCTCATTTTAGTTCGATTTCGGAATATTCCGCCGGGAACGTGGTACTTCAGGGTTGGGAGTAATCGAGGGGAACCATTTTCATTTCACTGCTGGCTGCCGTCGGGGAACTTGATATCAAATGAGACTTATTTTTTAAATGCGAATCCCGATACTACAATTACTGCAGACGGAGATTCGTCTCATCCTTTGACAGTCACAGCCTATAATCAACAAAATGGAGAAATTCTATTAGAATCTGGAAGAGGGTATACGAGACTTGGGTTGGTGAAACCAGATGTTGGAGCACCTGGCTACCGGATTCCCTGTGCCATACCAGAAGGCCGATATGGGACCATTACAGGCACTGGGGCAGCAGCGGCCCATACGACTGGGGTTGCAGCTACCATCATGGAATGGGCCTACAGCCTGGGCAATTACACGGCTGTAACAGGGAATCAGGTCAACCGCCTGATTATAAGAGAAGCTGACCGTGAAGAAAATCAAACTTATCCCAATAATATTTGGGGTTACGGTAAGCTTGATCCTATTAAAATCCTCAAACGGCTGTCAAGCCAGTGACCGCTTTCTTACTTTCTTTGCTCTAGCTCTTCCCGGATCTTGGGTTTGATTCCTCTTCGATTCATCTCCTTTAGAATGTTTTCGAATTCTCCGGGGGGAGCAGATGGGGCTTTCATATCCCTGCTTGCGGTTTCTAGCTGGTTAAATTCATTGGCCCACTGTTTCTCGGTTTTCTTTTCTCGATGTTTCAAAATATCACCTCCCAGAAAATTATATAACGATTGTAAAGCCGTACAATGAATTTAGATATATAAAAATATTTCCAATATTCAAAAAACGATTTTTACAAATCTTTCTATACCTATATTATAATAGGAAGAGATTATCTTTTAGACAAATAAAAAAGCACCGGAACCCCTTGTGTTTACAAGGAATTCCGGTGCTTTCACCGTAAACCTGACATGCGGGTAACAGGACTTGAACCTGCACGGTCTCCCACCAGAACCTAAATCTGGCGCGTCTGCCAATTCCGCCATACCCGCTGACAACAATATAGATAATACCATTGGAAGTGGAAATTGTCAAGAAATATAAATTGTAATTTTAACAAAGTTAGTGAGAGAGTAGTTTTGAGTAAAAAAAACGGACTCTTTATAGAATCCGTCTTTCTTTCTTCGTGAGACACCGGGGATTCGAACCCCGGACAACTTGATTAAAAGTCAAGTGCTCTACCACCTGAGCTAGTATCCCATACTGGGCTAGTTGGATTTGAACCAACGAATGCAGGAGTCAAAGTCCTGTGCCTTACCGCTTGGCGATAGCCCAATAAAAACTCAAGATAAAAAAAAATTCCCTAAAAGGGAAAAGGTGAGTACAGGGATTCGAACCCTGGGCCTCCAGAGCCACAATCTGGCGCGATAACCACCTTCGCCATACCCACCATAATTCCACATCGTGGTTAGAGATGTGAAACGAGCCTGAAGGGATTTGAACCCCCGACCCACGGCTTAGAAGGCCGTTGCTCTATCCAACTGAGCTACAGACTCAAGAGCGGGTGATGGGAATCGAACCCACGTATCTAGCTTGGAAGGCTAGTGTTCTACCATTGAACTACACCCGCAAAAGTGTTTGAGATTACTCTTTTGACAGTTTTATCTCAGTCGGGGTGACAGGATTCGAACCTGCGACTTCCTGGTCCCAAACCAGGCGCTCTACCAAGCTGAGCCACACCCCGAGGTGATTTGCGTTTGTTGTATTTCCCAGACGCAAGAGTTATTATATCTGATGTATATACTTTTGTCAACAATAATATTAAAAAAAGTTCTATTTATTTAAAAAGCTCGATTTTACGTGGTTTTTTGGAGGTTTTGTCCCTGAAATGGAGGAACCGGCAGGACTAATTTCTTAATCCTGCCGGTTGAGTATGAAAAATAAAAAGTCAATATTAAAAGGTGGGGTCCTTTACATTTATTAGTATATCTGGAAATTGTGACGGAAGTTTGACCAGTCGATAAACATTTCATAAAGATTCGAAAGGAATTATAAGGAATGTTTAAAAACAAAAGGATGTTTTGATTCTGCTGGTAAATCATATGATATTTGAAATCACCTATGATATAATGAAAATAATTTAAAATGAACCATAAGAGAAAGGAGATGCTGTCTATGAAATACTGGGATACCATGGAAAGCAAGATTGGAACTTTAACATTAGTATGTGATGAGGAAGCAATTCTTGGTTTAGAATTTCAGGTTATGGAGCCTGAGGGGGCAATTAGAAAAAGAACACCTTTAATAGAACAAGCAGCTTTACAGATAGAAGAGTATATGGAAGGCAAAAGAGTGGAGTTTGATTTGCCTCTTAGGCCTGAAGGGACTAAATTTCAAATGCAGGTATGGGACGCGCTTTTAACCATTCCTTATGGAGAGGTTAGAAGCTATAAGGATATTGCAGTAGCCATTGGTAACCCCAAGGCATGTCGTGCGGTTGGAATGGCAAATAATCGCAATCCTATTTCTATTATAATTCCCTGTCACAGAGTCATTGGGGCCAATGGTAGCCTGGTGGGCTATGGAGGAGGACTTCCTATTAAGACAAAACTTCTTCAATTAGAAGATTCGAAAAGAACTTGGTAAAATTATTAAGAATTTTTGGGGATTCTTTCAGTTCCTTTAATACCCTATACTTTTCCTTTCTATCATGATATAATTCTCCACGTCACAGGAAAAAAATCTGATTAAAAGGAGTGATTATTATGAGAAGAAAAAATTTGTTGGCAGTGATAGCATTAGCCATGACAGTAATGGTGGCAGCTACCGCATGTGGATCAAAAAACAATACAAAGCAGCCAGAATCCACAAAGGAAGCGTCAGCTACCGTAGCATCCTCTGAGAGCAAAGAAGAGGGAAGCGAAGCATCAGATGCAGCCTCTGGCACTGAAGATACCAAGGAAGCAGAAAGCGAAGAGACAACTGCTTATGTGCAGAAGACTTCCGCTGATGCAGGTAGCATTACCTCTGGCGTATTTACATCAGCTTCTGGAAAATATGAGATTACACCACCAACTGGCTGGAGCGTAGATGAAGATGGAGATGAAAGCATTGCCTCCTTTACCTCACCAAGCGGAAGCGACATTGTAGAAGTTACTTATGCAGAAGGTGAAGATGCAGACGGCGCAAGAGAAGTTTATCCTGCAACCATGGAAGAGTATAAGAAACTGGTTGACAGGGGAGAAGGCATGGAGTTTGTTCGTTATAATGTAGAAAACGGCAAAAACGGAAGTCAGAAGTTTGATTATGCCATTCGCTATAAGTCTCCTCAGGATGGAGTACGCTATTTCGCTATTAGCGGTTCCTATGATGCAGCCACTAAAAAATACCTTAGTGCTTCCGCTACCTTAGTATCTGAAGATAAAGCTGTAATCGATCAGGTAGAAGCATCTCTTAAGACTTTAAAGTTAAAATAATAGTACCTCAAATATTATAAAAACGCATTGGTAGATATCCTCCCGTTTCGTATGGGCTAGGATATCGCCAATGCGTTTTTTGTTTTATGAACCGTTTTTTCCGTTTATTTCATGAAAGACTGATTAATGTACCATTCAGTAGTGCGGCATCCTCAGACTGATGGGTACTGATAATTACCAGTTTATCCTTGGTACATTCCTTGATATAGCTCATTACATTTTTCTTTGTTTCGTGATCAAGTCCAGTAAAGGGCTCATCCATTACGATAATATCGGAGGGAACCCATAAGGCCCTTCCAATGGCGACTCGCCGCTTCATGCCACCGCTTAAGGTGGATACCGGACGGGTGAGGGATTCTCTGGGTAAAAGATTTAAAAGGACTTCCTTAGCTCTTTTTTGAAGCTCTTTTGAGTGACCAGGAACGGTCATAGTGAGATTTTCAATGGGTGAAAATTCCTCGCAAAGACGATTTTCCTGAAAAACTGCGGTAATTTTCAGATCAGAAGGAGTCTCAATAAGGCCAGAATCAGCTTCTAAGAGTCCCAAAAGAATCTTAAAAAAAGAAGTTTTCCCCGATCCTGATGGTCCCATAAGGCAGTAGACCGAGCCGGGAAGAAGGGAAAAATTCACATCTGACAAGACTTTAAGTCCTTGAAAGGATAAATTTAGATGTGCTACATTCAGTTCCATAATTTAATTCTCCCTTCTTTTTACAAGGACTGAGGTGGGAGATGCCAGGGATAAAACCCACAAAAATAGAGCTTCAAAGGCAGCACTGATTACAACAATCACCAGTGTCCAGGCAAATAGATCGGCTGTGCTTAAATAGATTTTTGCCATATACAGCCTCTCTCCAATGGAATGGCCGGGAACTCCAATGACTTCTGCGGCTATTCCAGATTTAAAGCTCATACCTAGAGCGACACGACATCCACTGATGAGATGAGGAAGAAGAGCAGGGCGATAAATGTAATACATTTTTTTGAATGGAGGCATACGAAATACTTTTGCCATTTCAAGAAGCTTTTTATCAGCGCTTCGTAAGCCCGCCATGGTATGAAGGTAGATCATGGGAAATACAACTAAAAAAGAAATAAATAAGGATAGATTCTCTGATCCAATCCAAATCAGTGCCAGAATAATAAAAGAAGCGACTGGTACAGACTTTAAAAATGAAACTGGAGGTTGTAAAAAGTCCTCCAGCAAAGGAAAACGGTGGGCAGCACCTCCGGTTATGATACCAGCCATAAAAGCTAGGAAAAAGCCAAGGCTGATTTTTCCAAAGGAAAATGCAATGGTCTTCCAAAACTCCACTGTAAGCACCTGAAAGAGCAGTGAATGGATTACCTCAAGAGGGCCAACTAAAATAATATTGTTGTGAAGGGTGACGCTTGCCACCTGCCACAGCAAGAGCCAAAAGAGGATCATACCGGTGCTTTTAAACCGGACGGCGGCTGATTTCATGAAAGTCTCCTTATCTACAGGTTAGAATTATGGCATGTAATAAAAGGAATCATCAGGAAGCGTTCCACCCACTGAGGTTGGTTCTATGCCAAAGAGTACATTTAAGTATCCGCTTAAAAGAGACTTCATCTCTTTCCCTTCAATATAAGTAATACTACAGTAGGGAATGGCCTTTTCTGCAATAGGTGCCTTCTCGATTATGCCAGAAGATACCACCAAAGCCGCTGCTTCGCTTACATTGGAGTTAACAAATTCTGCTGATTTTTTATGTTCCGCCATAAAGGTATCCACAGCTTCTTTGTGTTCTTTTAATACGTCATTTCTGCAGATGGTGACGCCTGTTACAAGGCTTCCTCCCTCTGCTTGGGCTTTTGCATCCCACTCTTTTGTTAAGTCAAGAACCACGCTCAGTTTATCATTTTGGGTGATAGCTGCGGTTGCAAAGGGCTGGGGAAGGATGCCAACTGCCTCTGGTTTTTCTTTTAAAAGAGAAGCTACCTCTGTTGCTTCGGACTTATATTCTAAAGTTACATCTTCTGTGGTTAGACCGTTGGCTTTTAATATATGCTGCAAAACATAATCTGGAGTGGTTCCTTTTCCGGTGAGATATATTGTTTTTCCTTTTAAGTCGGCGGTGGTTTTAATGGATGCATCTCCTGAGATTCCATAAAGGACGCCAAGGGTATTGATGTCAAGAACTGTGATTTCGTGGTTTGTCTTTGTATAAAGAATGGAAGCCATATTGGCAGGTATTAAAGCAACATCCAGTTCTTTGTTAACGATTTTCCCAAGCAGCTCATCAGCCGCGGTTACCATGGTAAACTCATAGCTGCCTTCAGAGGTTCCCTTGTCAGCCTTATCTTTAAGCTCCACCAGTCCCATGGAGGTAGGGCCTTTTAAAGAGCCTATTTTCAGGGTATAGCCATCCTTCTTTGCCGTGGTTGTTTCTGATTGAGTGACTTCTTGTGATGTTGCCGCAGCGGTGTCCTCTGGGGTTGTTTCCGGGCCAGTCTTTTTTCCGGAACAGCCAGTCAATGCGGTGAAAGCCATTGTAAAAACCATTAGTAGTGATAACATTTTTTTCATAAGAATCCTCCCTTTTTATGTTGCAAAATATGCTTGAAACTAATTTCTATATATTGGTAAATGGACAAATTCAGTATATCATTGTGCTGTCTAATTTGTCAAAATTTAGATGAGTTATATTAGAATTTGTGATATACTAAAAATACCTGTATTTTTGAATCTGCAGGAATGTGAAGGGAGATAAAAGCGAATGAATCAAGTATATGAAAAATTACAGAATTG
The DNA here is from genome assembly GCA_002478865.1 of Hungatella sp. UBA7603. Classification (GTDB taxonomy): domain Bacteria; phylum Bacillota; class Clostridia; order Lachnospirales; family Lachnospiraceae; genus Lacrimispora. The sequence continues at coordinate 13,456 of DLJZ01000023.1, read as the reverse complement.
TTTGAAAAGTGTTAGGGAAAAAACGGATTTTGTTCCGGAAGTCGCCCTAATCCTTGGTTCCGGTCTTGGAGAATACGCAGAGGAAATAGAAGTCGTTACTACCATTAATTATAATGATATTAAAGGTTTTCCTGTATCAACCGTTGCAGGACATAAAGGAAGATTTATTTTTGGTTATGTAAATAAGGTTCCAGTAGTTATCATGCAGGGACGTGTTCATTTTTATGAGGGATATCCTATGACAGATGTGGTGCTCCCTACAAGATTAATGGGATTATTAGGTGCTAAAACTCTGCTTCTTACCAACGCCTGCGGCGGCGTGAATAAGGAGTTTCATGCAGGAGATTTCATGCTGATCAGGGATCATATTGCGACCTCTGTTCCTTCCCCATTACTTGGAGAGAACATCGAAGAATTAGGCCCAAGATTCCCAGATATGAGTGATGTTTACCGCAGAGAGCTTCGTGGCATCATTAAGGAAGTGGCAAAAGAAGAGGGGATTGAACTTCAAGAAGGTGTATATCTTCAGTTATCAGGCCCAGCATATGAATCTCCAGCTGAAGTGCAGATGTGCCGGATTCTGGGAGCAGATGCTGTAGGTATGAGTACTGCCTGTGAGGCTCTTGCAGCTAACCACATGGGCATGAAGGTATGTGGCATCTCCTGTATTACCAATATGGCCTGTGGCATCACAGATCAGCCATTAAGTCATGCTGAGGTTCAGGAGACAGCTGACAGGGTGGCACCAATCTTTAAGAAGTTAATTACAGCTTCTATTACAAAGATTGCAGGAAAATAAGATAGAGATAAGTAGAAATGGGACTAGAGGAAACTTCTGGTCCCGTTTTTTGATGGATGCCACCAGGCAGAGCCTAGTGTTAGTGGAAATAATGTGTATTGCAAAAAATACACCTAATCGGTAAAAATTTATTGATAACCCCACATTGATATGCGATAATATTTTAATAGGGGAAGCAATAACAAGGGGAAAATAGGAGGGGAAATACTCATGAGAGTTACAATCTGTATCGGCAGCGCATGCCATTTAAAGGGGTCAAGGNNTTGTAGCACAGCTTCAGTCTATGGTAAAGGAGCGTCATCTGGAGGAACAGGTGGATTTAAACGGTTCCTTTTGCAGCGGCAATTGCGTGAGCGGTGTTTGTGTGACCGTTGATGGCCAGTTGTATTCTTTAAAGCCAGAAGACACGAAGGAGTTTTTTGACAGGGAAATTATAGGGAGGCTTTGATCATGGGAATCATTGATTTCAAGGCTACCAAATGCAAACACTGCTACAAATGTATTCGTAACTGTGAAGTCAAGGCAGTCATGATCAAAAACGAACTGGCAGAGATCATGCCGGATCAATGCATTTTATGTGGTAAATGCATGCAGGTATGTCCACAGTCTGCCAAAACTCTGATCAGTGATCTGGATCTGGTCAAGGAATTTATAAGCCGTGGGGAGAGAACCATAATCTCCCTGGCACCATCTTATATGGGGCTATTAAAATACGACTCCATTGGCCAGATAAACGGAGCACTGCGAAAACTTGGTTTTACTGATGTCAGAGAGACCGCAGAAGGGGCCGCCCTGGTGACGGCAGAGTATACTCGGCTGTTAAGGGAAGGAAAGATGGACACCATCATCACCACCTGCTGTCCTGGCGTCAATGATTTAGTTGAGATTTATTATCCGCAGTTGATTCCTTATCTGGCACCAGTAGTATCGCCTATGATCGCTCATGGAAAGCTTTTGAAGACAGAGATGGGTTATGATACAAAGGTGGTGTTTCTCGGTCCTTGTATCGCCAAGAAGAAGGAGGCAGAGGATGCCCGCCACGCTGGATATATTGATGCGGTCTTAAGCTTTGTTGATATTAAAAGATGGCTCTTAGAGGAAGGGATTTCTATCGAATCGTGTGAGGATATCCCATTTACCAACCAGAACCCCAGAGTAAACCGCCTTTACCCTGTCACCAACGGAATTATAAGTTCCGTGCTGGCGACGGAAACGGAAGGAGACCATTACCGGAAACTTTATGTCCATGGCATTCGCAACTGTATGGACCTTTGTGATAGCATAACAGAGGGAACTATGGAAGGTTGCTTTATTGAGATGAACGTATGCTCCGGTGGCTGCATTAACGGCCCATTGGTGGAAGATGAGAAGATCTCCCGGTTTAAAGTAAAGCTGGATATGGAAGAAACTATTGAGAAGGAACCGGTTCCATGGGAAGAGATTGATCCCATCATGGACCAGATATCGTTTCAAAAGCATTTTATGAACCGGGCACCAGAGGATGTTTTGCCCACCGAGGCCCAGATCAAAGAGATTTTTAAGATGACAGGAAAACTTAAACCGGAGGATGAGCTAAACTGCGGAGCCTGCGGTTATTCCACATGCCGTGAAAAGGCGATCGCTGTATTTCAGAAGAAGGCAGAACTTAATATGTGCATTCCTTTTATGAGTGAAAAGGCAGAATCCCTTTCTAATCTTGTGTTGGAAACTTCACCAAATATTGTACTGATTGTGGATAAAGACATGAAGATCCTGGAGTTTTCTGGAATGGGCGAGAAATACTTTGGAAAGAGCAGACAGGAGGCTCTAACCATGTATTTATACGAGTTTATTGATCCTTCTGATTTCCAATGGGTATATAAAACCCATCAAAAGATTCATGGAAAAAAGGTAAGCTACGGGGAATATGGCTTTTCCACCATGCAGAACATTGTTTATGTTGAAAAAGAAGATATGGTTTTAGCTACATTTATCGATATTACGAGAGAAGAAGAACTTGCAAAGCAGGAATACGAAAAAAAGCTGGAGACCATTGATTTGGCTCAGAAGGTTATCCACAAGCAGATGATGGTGGCCCAGGAAATCGCAGGACTGTTGGGGGAAACCACAGCAGAGACAAAAACCACATTGACGAAGCTTTGCAGATCTTTATTGGATGAAGGAAGCGAAAGCGAGGTTCGGTGATGGGAATTACAGTGGATGCAGCATACAAAAGCCTTAATAAGTTCAATGAAGTTCTTTGCGGGGATAAAGTGGAATTTTTGCAAACGGATGAATCCAATTTGATGATTCTGGCCGATGGAATGGGGAGCGGAGTAAAGGCAAACATTTTGGCGACTATGACTTCCAAAATCCTTGGCACCATGTTTTTAAATGGAGCCACATTAGAGGAATGCGTGGAAACCATAGTAGAGACGCTTCCAGTTTGTCAGGTGCGGCAGGTGGCTTACTCCACGTTTAGTATTTTGCAGGTGTTTAACAGCGGTGAGGCCTATTTAGTGGAGTTTGACAACCCAAGCTGTATCTTTATCCGGGATGGGAGCCTAATCCCGATTCCTCAAAACACCAGGATCATACGAAATAAGACAATCAATGAATACAGGTTTCGGGTTAAAAAAGGAGATGCTCTGATTCTTTTGAGTGATGGCACCATTCATGCGGGAGTGGGACAGCTTCTTAATTTCGGGTGGCTATGGGAAGATGTGGCTGCTTATGCGGTAAAGCAGTATCGTCTGACCATCTCAGCCATACGACTTGCCTCAGCCCTTACAACGGCTTGTGATGAGCTTTACCAGTACCGGCCCGGTGATGATACCACAGTTGCAGTTATGAGGATCATCGACAGGAAGCCGGTACATTTAATGACTGGACCGCCTAAAAGCAAACGGGATGATGTCTCAATGGTAAGCGAGTTTCTCTCAGGGGATGATACCACCAAGCGAATCGTCTGCGGGGGAACCAGTGCAAATATTGTATCCAGAGAGACTGGAAAGAAGCTTTCTGTTTCCCTTCATTACTATGACCCAGATATTCCCCCCATTGCCACTCTTGATGGGGTGGAGCTTGTGACAGAAGGCGTACTGACCCTAAACCGGGTATTAAAGCTTTTAAAGCAGTTTGTAAAAAATCAGTCCGTGACAGAGGAATACTTTAAGGAGTTGGATAAACAAAATGGAGGCTCTTTGGTCGCAAAGATGCTGATTGAGGACTGTACGGAGCTTAATTTGTATGTTGGAATGGCAATTAATAGTGCGTATCAAAACCCAGGTCTACCCTTTGATCTTGGCATACGCCAAAATCTTGTGGATCAGCTTAAGCATGCGGTAGAAGAAATGGGGAAAAAGGTTACAATCACATATTATTAGTACACAAAGGATATTCACACGGCCACTTCGGTGGAAGTTACAGGAGGAAAATTATGGCAACAAGTGACGCAACATTACAACGCATTACACACAACGTACTGCTTGAGGTGGCAAAATATGTTTGGGAGGATCGGTTAGAGGAAGGTAGAAATGAGATTCCTTATCACATCATTCCAGGTCCAAAAGCTCAGTTTCGATGCTGCATTTACAGGGAGCGGGAAATTATCAGAGAGAGAGTTCGTCTTGCGGAGGGGTTATGCCCTAGCGGGAAGGGCACCACAAATATCGTACAGGTCATAAACTCTGCCTGTGAGGGCTGTCCCATCGCCCGTTATGTGGTTACGGATAACTGCCAGCTTTGTATGGGAAAAGCATGCCAGGCATCCTGTAATTTTGGTGCAATCACCATGGGCCACGACCGCGCCCATATTCACACGGATAAATGCAAAGAATGCGGGAAATGCTCCCAGGCCTGCCCTTATAATGCCATCGCAGATCTGACACGCCCTTGCAAGAAAAGTTGTCCGGTGGATGCCATTACAATGGATGAAAACGACATTGTTGTTATAGATGAGAAAAAATGCATTCAGTGCGGAGCATGTGTCAATGGCTGCCCCTTTGGAGCCATTGGAACAAAGACGTTTCTTGCTGATGTAATAAAGCTGATTAAAGCAGGGAAAAAGGTAGTTGCTATGGTAGCTCCTGCTACGGAAGGCCAGTATGGACCCGATATTACTATGGCAAGCTGGAAAACCGCATTAAAGAAAGTTGGATTTGAAGACATGGTGGAAGTTGCCTTAGGTGGTGACTTAACAGCAGCAGCAGAGGCAGCGGAGTGGGCAGAAGCTTATAAGGAAGGCAAGAAGATGACCACCTCTTGTTGTCCGGCATTTGTCAATATGATCAAACAGCATTATCCTATGTTGCTTGAAAATATGTCTACCACCGTATCTCCAATGTGTGCCGTATCCAGAATGCTCAAGGAACAAGATCCAGATACAGTGACCGTGTTCATCGGCCCATGTATTGCAAAGAAGAGCGAAAGTCTTGACCTAAATGTAAAAGACAATGCGGATTATGTTTTGACTCTTGGAGAGGCCTATGCCATGATCCAGGCAAAGGGAGTAGACTTAGAACCAGAAGAAAATTCGTACCAGCAGGCTTCTGTATTTGGCAAGCGTTTTGGAAATGGAGGCGGTGTAACCGCAGCCGTATTAGAATGTCTGAAAGAGACAGAACAAAATACGGATATCCAGGTAATGAAGTGTAATGGTGCGGCAGAGTGCAAGAAGGCACTCATGCTTTTAAAGGTTGGAAAGCTTCCTACGGATTTTGTTGAAGGCATGGTCTGCACCGGTGGATGCGTCGGTGGTCCTGCAAGACATAAGAATGAAAACGAAGCCAAAAAAGCCAGAGATCTTTTGATCGGACAGGCGGATGGAAGAGAAGTTCATGAAAACTTAAAGAGCCAGGGACTTGAGATGGTGCCAATGCACAGGCATTAAGGAACGGCTATTATAAAATTAAAATCATGTGATATAATAGAATTCTTATAAAAATGCGTCTTGATTGGACCTCTTAAAGGTCACGTCAAGACGCATTTTTACAGATTTGCTCTGAACTTAATCGACTATGTTATGATAAGTGATTACATTCCTGCAAACTGATTTTTTACTTTGGTTATTTTCTGCTGCTCTGCTTGTTCTGTGGTATACCATCCCTTAGCGGACATTTTCTTATAAAGGCTGTCCTGAATGCATAAACTGTCATTTAATGCAGTATCAAATGCTTGGTGTACATTCATAGTAGGGGATTCAATGGTTCCATGCATATACAAGTCACAAACTCCCTTGGCTGTGTTGAGCAGGTTTTCCATAATAATCTTGTCATCCATATACGGTTCCTCCTTACACTAAATTATAGAAGCTATCAAAAATCTGTTGGTGCTTTTGAAGAATTTCCTGTGCGCAGGCTTTTAATTCTGGATCCTGCAAATTTTGTGCTGCTTCCTGACACTGTGTTTTTAGAAATTTCTCATGTCCGAGAGCATCTTCAATATAGATTAATTCTTTTGGGCTCATGTTTTATCACCTCCAATCTTAGTATGGAGATTTTCTCTTAAACCATTCACTTTGTTTAAAATTCTCATTAATTTAGAAAATACATGTATGATACAAAATATGATTTCTTAAAAATGGAACAAAAAAGCATCCTGAATTGGCGTTACAAGCCATCAGGATGCTTTTTATATGATGATAAAACAATTTTTGAATTTTAAATTGTGGCTATATGTTTCTTAGCCCAACGATTTTAGGAATTGATTTTTCTTTTTACATAAGTGGTATGAAGGAGATGGTGAGCTTTTTCGCTTCCTGGTTCTCCTAAATAGGTACTATAAAGCTCTTTAATTGCAGGGTTTTCATGAGATTTACGAATCTTATTCCCTGCATCAGAATCATATAATACCTTTGCTCGCAAGCCACGGATATCTGTGGTGTTGCGGACATAACCTGGCTGCTGAGGCTGGCCGCCTCCACCAATACATCCACCAAGACAACCCATAATCTCAATAAAGTGATAGTCTGCTTCCCCTGATTTTACGCGATTTAATAAATCTCTAGCATTGATAAGGCCGGAGGCAACGGCTACGTTGACTTTCAAATCACCTATCTCATAAGAGGCTTCTTTGATTCCTTCCATACCACGCACATCGTTAAATTCAAGTTTTTGCAATTCTTCTCCAGTAAGAGTTTCCACAGCAGTTCGAAGAGCAGCCTCCATAACTCCGCCGGTGGCTCCAAAGATAACTCCAGCACCAGTACCAATACCTAGTGGGATGTCAAAGGATTCATCTGGAAGATTTTCAAAGCGGAGACCAGCTTGTTTGATCATTCGGGCTAACTCTCTGGTTGTGATGGTGTAATCCACATCAGGGCTACCATTTGCAGCTTGATTGTCTCTTCCAATCTCAAACTTCTTAGCGGTACAAGGCATAACGCTTACGGAAACGATGTCCTCTGGATTTAATCCCATCTTCTCTGCGTAATAAGATTTGGCAATGGCGCCAAACATCTGCTGAGGAGATTTGCAAGAGGATAAGTTCTCTGTCATCTCAGGGAAGTAGTGCTCACAGTATTTAATCCAGCCAGGAGAACAGGAAGTGATCATAGGAAGAACACCGCCATGCTGCACTCGATGAATGAATTCGTGTGCTTCCTCCAAGATGGTAAGATCCGCACCGAAGTTGGTATCAAAAACGTTGTCAAAGCCAAGTCTTCTTAAAGCAGCAACCATCTTTCCTTCTACATTAGTGCCAATTGGGAAGCCAAATTCCTCGCCAAGTGCCGCACGTACGGCAGGAGCGGTCTGAACAAGTACATGCTTACCTGAGTCAGCGATGGCAGCAGCAACCTCTTTTATGCTGCTCTTTTCATAAAGAGCACCGGTTGGGCAGACAGCAATACACTGACCGCAGGAAACGCAGCTTGTTTCACCAAGGCCCATCTCAAATGGGGAGCCGATAAAGGTGGCAAATCCTCTTTGGTTTGGTCCGATTACGCCGATTCCCTGAACCTTTTCACAGATAGAAGAGCAGCGGCGGCATAAGATACATTTACTATTATCACGAACCATGTGAGTAGCACTTTCATCCAGAGTGGATGGTGTCTTATCTCCATCATAGAGGTTCTCAGAATCCACTCCTAATTCTTTACACAAAGTCTGAAGTTCACAATCTCCACTTCTCACACAAGATAAGCAAGAGCGGTCATGGTTTGATAAGATAAGCTGCAGGGTTTTCTTTCTGTAATCACGAACCTTAGGTGTATTGGTCCATATTTCCATTCCTGCATTGATTGGGTATACACAGGAAGCTGCAAGCTTTCCGCCACCGATATCTACGGTACAGATGCGGCATGCAGCGATTTCATTGATTTCTTTTAAAAAGCATAACGTTGGTATCTCTATATGAGCAAGTCTGGCAGCCTCAAGGATGGTGGAGCCTGCCGGAGCGCTTACGTCAATACCGTTGATTTTAATTGTAATATTCTCCATGTTGCGGTCTCCCTCCATTATCTTTTATATACAGCGTCGAATTTGCATTTCTCCATACATACCCCGCACTTGATGCATTTATCAAGGTCAATGATGTGAGGGTTCTTAACAGAACCGGAGATAGCCTGAACTGGACAGTTTCTGGCGCAGATAGTACAGCCTCTGCACTTTTCGGAATCAATATGATAGGAGAGAAGCGCTTTACACACACCGGCTGGACAAGTCTTGTCTATGATATGAGCATTGTATTCGTCCCTGAAAAACTTTAGGGTTGACAGTACCGGATTGGGAGCTGTCTGGCCTAAACCGCATGCAGAGTTCGCCTTAATATAATCACAAAGCTCTTCCAAGCGGTCTACGTCCTCGAGAGTAGCGTGACCCATCGTGATCTTATCAAGGATTTCTAACATACGCTTGGTACCGATGCGGCATGGAGTACATTTGCCACAGGATTCTTCTACTGTAAACTCCAGGAAGAATTTAGCAATGTCCACCATACAGTCTGTTTCATCTAGAACAATCAGACCGCCTGAGCCCATCATAGAGCCAATGCCAATTAGGTTGTCGTAGTCAATTGGGATGTCATAGTGTTCCATTGGAATACAGCCGCCGGAAGGTCCACCGGTCTGAGCTGCCTTAAATTTCTTCCCGTTTGGAATGCCTCCACCAACTTCTTCAATGATTTCCCGAAGAGTGGTTCCCATGGGGACTTCTACAAGTCCTGTATTCTTAATCTTTCCACCAAGTGCAAATACCTTGGTTCCCTTAGAACGTTCTGTACCCATGGAAGCAAACCATTTGGAACCGTTTAAGATGATCTGAGGAATATTTGCGTAGGTTTCTACGTTATTTAAAATAGTAGGCTTGCCAAAAAGACCCTTTTGGGCTGGAAATGGAGGTCGTGGTCTTGGCTCACCGCGGTTACCTTCGATGGAAACCATAAGTGCAGTTTCTTCTCCGCATACGAAAGCACCTGCTCCGAGACGAAGATCAATATCAAATGAAAATCCGCTTCCAAAGATATCGTCTCCTAAAAGACCCATCTCTCTGGACTGGCTGATGGCGATTTTAAGACGATCTACGGCAATTGGATATTCTGCACGTACGTATATGTAGCCTTGGGATGCGCCAATGGCGTAACCGGCAATGGTCATGGATTCTAAAAGTGCATGGGGATCTCCCTCTAAAACGGAACGGTCCATAAATGCACCGGGGTCACCTTCATCCGCGTTGCAGCAAACATATTTCTGATCCGCATCATTTTGCTTTGCAAGCTTCCATTTTAATCCGGTAGGGAAACCAGCGCCGCCTCTTCCTCTTAATCCGCTGTCTAAAAGTTCCTGAATTACTTCATCAGGAGTCATCTCAGTGAGAACTTTTCCAAGTGCCTGATAACCGCCGGTACCAATGTATTCCTCAATGACTTCTGGATTGATGACGCCGCAGTTTCTAAGGGCGATTCTGTGCTGCTTTTTATAGAAATCGGTATCACCTAATGCTTTGATACCAGAGGGAGTTACTGTCTCCTCATATAGCAGTCTCTTTACGGGCCGTCCCTTTAATAAGTGCTCATTTACAATTTCCGGAATGTCTTCTTCCTTTACCATAGCATAAAAGGATGCGTCCGGATAAACGATCATAATAGGTCCTAATGCGCAAAGACCGTGACAACCGGTCTGTACAACGGATACTTCCTCAGAAAGATCCTGTCTTCCAAGTTCTTCCACTAATTTAGCCATTATCTGCTGGCTGCCCGAAGAGGTGCACCCTGTGCCGCCGCAAACCAATACATGTGAACGATACATCTCCTGATTCCTCCTTATTGTGCGTTAGCAGAAGCCAACGTGTAGTGTTCCAGAACCTGACCCTTTACAAAATGCTCCTGAAATACTTCTTCCGCTTTTTCGGGAGTCATCTTGACGTAAATGATCTTTTCTTTTCCGGGTTCCAAAATCTCTACAATGGGTTCGTACTGACATAAGCCATTGCATCCGGTCTGAATAACGGTGAACCGGTCTGTCATATGGTGTTCCTGAACCAGGTTTGATAGTGTTTGTAGAACAGGTCTTGCCCCGCTTGCAATACCGCATGTGGCCATACCCACCAGAATACGTGTGCGTGCGTGATCTTCTTTTCTCATACTGACCTGACTCTGCATTTTATCTCGAATTTCCTTTAATTCCTCAAGAGTCTTCATGTTATTCCTCCAATAAAACGACCCTAAATGGCCGCATTTCCATCTATTTCCGATTTGTTCTCCCGTAAGTATTCCTTTATAAAAGCAGATATTTCCGGCTCATAAAGAGGGATATCTAAAAGAATGCTGCGAAAGCTTCTTGTATCCAATTCAAATGATGAATCATTATAACGGTAGGTATAGAAAAAGTCCTTGTCTGGATGGCATAGAATTAATGTCTCTATGGTACTATTCATGTCACCAAGAGGCATCCGGTCGATATGGGATAGTGAAAAAACTGCTTCCACTTTCGTTCCCTTCCCCGGTTCTGAACAAATGGAGAAACTTCCCCCTGTTATTTCCGCCGCATATTGAAAAAACGGAATGCCAAGCCCCACCCCTCTGGTGGTTCGTGTGGTAAAAAACGGGTCTGTGACCCTGAGTAAAACTTCTTCTATCATTCCCACTCCATCATCAGTAATAATGGTAGTCAGACAGTCTTTTTTCTCATCCACCCAAACTAGGATGGAGATTAGATGAGCGCCTGCCCGAAGGGAGTTTTCTGCCGCATCCAGAATATGGTAAGAAATCTCTTTCATCATATACCGTTTGGATTACTCATATTTGGCCAGAATGTCAGGAACATCATCAGCCGCCAGCCTTCCATAAACTTCCCCGTTGACCATAAGGACAGGGGCGAGGCCGCAGGCACCTACACAGCGGCAGGAATCAAGAGAAAACTTACCATCTGGGGTGCATTCCCCGTTGGTAATTCCTAAGAGATCTTCCAGTTTGTGAAAGATATCGCCAGAGCCTTTTACGTAGCAGGCAGTGCCAAGACAGACTGATACTTGATATTTACCCTTTGGTTGAAGCGCAAATTGAGAATAAAAAGTAGCCACCCCATAGATCTTTTCCAGTGGGATGTCTGTTTCATCGGAAATCATGGTTTGAACTTCGATTGGAAGATAACCGTAAATCTCTTGTGCCTTCTGCATGATAGGCATAAGAGACCCTTTTGCGTCCTTAAGCAGGAAGATTGCTTCTTTTAAAGCAGCTTCCTGCTCTGCAGTCCCTTGAAAAGGGACACCTTGCTTTATACAAGTCATAAATAACCTCCTTAAAATTGTTGTGCAATGTACCTGATATTTTACCATGTTATTGATAAAAAATCTATAGTTTTGTACTACATTCGACAAAAAAATAACAAAGATTACGTGTAATGTTCCTATGATGTTGAATTGATTTGTGCTATAATTATCACAAATGCTTTTATTTTTATGAATAAAGAGAAAAAGGGGGATAAAATGACGATAGGACAGTTGATTGAGAGCGGTTTATTTGAATTAATGAATGAAGGAGACTGCAAAGATCAAGAGATATCCACCCCCTTTTGCTGTGACCTTTTAAGCCTTGCCATGGGGAGAGCACCAAGGGGGTGTGCCTGGGTAACGGTCATTGCAAACAGGAATACTTTGGCTGTTGCTACCTTGGTGAAAGCTTCCTGCATTATTTTGGCAGAAGGGGTTGGTATAGAGGGTGAGGCGATTGAGAAAGCGAAAGAGCATGGAATAACAGTGTTTAGAACGGACATGCCTGTGTTTGAGGCGGCTATGACTCTCTTTCACAAGACAGAGAATTTCTTAATAAAGAGATAGAGAACGGAAGTTTTAAACCCGGGAAAAGCGCATTTCTTCTATATAATAAGTCAGGGTACATCTGACAACAAAAGACAGTCGAACATGGAATTTAGCAGTTGGGCCATTATGTTATTAAGCTTTGCATTGGCATTGCTTGTGAAGTGATTCATTCGCGTATTTTGAAGTGAGTAAGAGTCTTGAAGGGATGATGCTTAAACTTCCTTTAAGACTCTTTACTTTTTTAGTAATATTCTTCCAATTCTTTCTTCTTTCCTGTATAGTAATAGTTAGTAACTGTTAAAGGAGAGATGGCAAATGAAAAAATTTCTACAATTGATTAGTATTTTAATGGCTATAGCACTTGTAATAGCCTTTGTACCAGCCGCACCATTTTCATCTATGGCAGATGAGACTGCGCCGGCTCCAGACAGGGCGGATGTAAGACTTGGCTGGATAGATGAAAACCAGGGTCCTGGCGTTGCAAGATGGGTGGATGAGAACGGAAATATATCAAAGCAGCCTGGAAAAGCTAAAGCTGAATCACAAAGTAACTCAACCCAGGAAACACAAGAAGAGAAAGCAGGAGAGAGCAGTCAGGGAAGTGGCACTTCCCAGTCGGCAACAGGAGAGAGTGGACAAGCGGAAACACAAGCGGAGACGCAACCAGAGACGCAACCAGCAACGCAGCCGGAAACACAACCAGCAGAAACTGGAAGACAGATTGATCCAGCACTGCCTATGGTAGCCCTTACGTTTGATGATGGCCCTTACGCTCCGGTGGGAAATCAGATTATGGATTCTCTTGCTCAGTACGGAGGAAAAGCAACGTTTTTTGTGGTAGGAAGCAGAGCAGCAGCCTATCAGACAGAGCTGAAACGTATGGTGGCTGAAGGACATGAAATCGGGAACCATACCTTTGACCATAAGTATCTGACTAAATTAAATGGCGCTCAGATACAAAGTGAGATCAACCGCTGTAACGATGCAGTCTTTGCAGCCAGTGGCGTAAGACCTGCACTTGTAAGGCTGCCGGGTGGACTGAAAAACCATACGGTTCTTGCTAATGTCAATGCACCAATCATTATGTGGAGTATTGATACTCTGGATTGGAAAACAAGAAATACAAGTAAAACAGTAAATGCTGTGTTAAGTCACGTGAAGGATGGAGATATTGTCCTTATGCATGAGTTATATTCCCAGACAGGAGCGGCGGCTTTAGAAATCATTCCAAAGCTTGCGGCAGCAGGATATCAGATGGTTACAGTTAGTGAGATGGCACAATACCGGGGCGGAGTGGTTCCAAGTGGAGTATATTCTCAGTTTCACCGATAATAAATGACGAAGGGAAACTTTTTGTATTCTTTGTCAATTTTTGTGTGTGGATTCTGATATGCCCCCTGTCAAGTCAATGTCATTAAGTTAA
>DLJZ01000017.1 GCA_002478865.1 Hungatella sp. UBA7603 | reverse complement strand
GCTCCCAGAAACTCTGTGGAGGAGGCGGTTGTGGCAGCGTTTAAAGAAGTCTTGGGAGTGGAACAAGCTGGTATCTATGATGATTTTTACGAACTTGGCGGTCATTCCCTGAAAGCGACTATGCTGATTATGGTTTTGAAAGATCTTTTATCAATTAAAATATCTTTAAGGACAGTATTTTTATATTCATCAGTAGAAAAACTCGCTTTAAGAATAGGGGAACTTATGAAAGAAAATAAAAATACTGATTCCATGATGTCTCATGATCTGGATAATATAGAAGACGAGGTGCTGGTATAATGGAAAACAAATACGTAATGAGTTCTGTTCAAAAAAGGCTTTATGCAATAAACGAAAGGGTAGGAGGTAATATAATATATAATATTCCATTTTTCATTGAAATTGATGGAAAGCTGGATCCTGTACAACTGGAATATTCGATAAAGAAGATAATTGATAGACATGAAGTATTACGCACTACATTTAGTCAAACCACGGAACATTTTATTCAAAAAGTACATGAAAAGATTGATTTTAAGTTAATTGTTGAAAAGAAGCAAGACTTTTGTTTGACAGAAGAAACTAAAAAGTTTATAAAACCTTTTGATTTAGAGAAAGGTCCTCTGATTCGGGCAAAAATAATAACAATATCTGATGTAAAACATATATTAATGTTTGATATCCATCATATTGTTTTCGATGGTGAAAGCATGGCAATATTTATTGATGAACTCTCTAATTTTTATATGGGTAAAGAACTGCCTGAAATTAAAATTCAGTATAGGAAATATTCTGCATGGCAAAATCAACTGGACCTAACAAAGCAAGAAGAGTATTGGCTGAATGAATTTGCAGGAGAAACATATTTCGGAGAGTTAAAAACAGATTATGTACGGCCGATGGTCCAAAGCTATAAAGGAAGTAATGTTAGAGCTGAACTTGATCACGTATACAAAGAAAAAATAAAAAAATTATCCAAAGCTACAAAAACAACTGAGTTCATGGTAATGATGTCTGCATTTATGCTACTATTACACAAATACTCAAGCAGCGATACAGTTGCTGTGGGAATACCCATAGCAAACAGAACAAATTTAAATCTTTACAATACAATTGGAATGTTTGTAAATACATTGGTAATTAAAGGTGAGATACAGGGCTGCAGGACATTCAGGGATTTATTAGTAAGAATCCAGGAAAAAAGTTTTAATGCATATGAGAACCAGGATTATCAGTTTGAAAAGCTAGTTGAGAAATTATCCATTAAATTGGATACTTCTAGAAATCCGCTTTTTGATGTTATGTTTGTTTTTCAAAATCAAGATAAAACAGAAATCATATTGGGAGATGCAGTAGCGAATACCCTTGAATTGGAACAGCATATTTCAAAATTTGATATGACATTATCAGTTACAGATACAGAAGATGGATATACCATTAATATGGAATATTGCACTGATTTATTTAGACATACAACAATCGAAGGTATGGTAAAACATTATGTCACATTGCTTGCAAATATATTGGATAATCCTGATGAAAAACTGTTCAGATTGACAATGCTCGATGAAGCCGAGGAACAAAAGATCATTAAAGAATTTAATGATACAGATGCATCATATCCAAAGGATAAAACAATTGTGGACCTGTTTGAGGAACAGGTCCACAGGACCCCAAATAAGACCGCTTTGTTGTTTGAGGGGAAACGCCTTTCTTATGAAGAACTGAATTGCAGAGCAAACAGTCTGGCTGATAGGCTTAGGACTAAATATCATGTGAAACCGGATGATTTAATTGTATTAGTAGCAGACAGAAGTATTGAAATGGTAGTTGGAATTTATGCAATCATGAAAGCAGGCGGTGCATATGTGCCTATTGATCCTTCTTACCCCGAAGAAAGAAAAAAATTTATTATTAATGATTGCAAGCCCATATTAATTCTATCTGGTTCAAACCAAGGATGTGTGGAAACAGATATACCTGTCATAAATTTACTTGATGAAACATTATATTCAGGCAGCAAAAAAAATTTAGAAAGGATAAATAAGCCAGGTGATCTGATCTATATTATCTATACCTCTGGAACAACGGGAAAACCGAAGGGAGTTATGATTGAACATAGAAATGTTGTAAGTCTAATGTACAATGATAAATTCCAATTTGATTTTAATGAAAATGATGTATGGACATTGTTTCATTCCTACTGTTTTGATTTTTCTGTCTGGGAGATTTTTGGAAGTACGTTATATGGCGGCGAGCTGGTAATTGTGACAAAAGAAACAGCTATGGATACTTTTGCTTTCTCTGAGTTGCTAGAAAAGGAAAAGGTTACTGTGCTGAATCAGGTACCATCTTCTTTCTATAACCTTATTGATATTACAGGAAACAAGACAATTAGCAGTGTACGATATGTAGTTTTTGGAGGAGAAGCATTAAATCCCAATAAATTAAAAATATGGCATAGTTACAACCCTCAGTGCAAAATTATAAATATGTATGGCATTACGGAAACTACCGTTCATGTTACCTACAAAGAGATAGATAGTATTGTGATTGAAAAAGAGATCAGCAATATAGGTTCTGCTATTCCAGCCTCAGCTATTTATGTAAAATCCGGAGAAGAACTATGTGGAATCCGAGTCCCGGGAGAATTGTGTGTTACTGGAGCAGGGGTTGCAAGAGGTTATTTAAACAGACCCGAGCTTACTGCTGAACGATTTACCGATAATCCATATGGGGACGGAAAAATGTACCATTCAGGGGATCTGGTACGCTGGCTGGAAGACGGAAATATTGAATATCTGGGAAGAATTGACCAGCAGGTAAAAATAAGAGGTTACAGAATAGAATTAGGTGAGATTGGAAGTATAATTAACGAACTTGAAGAAATCAAAGAAGCGGTGGTTATTGCAAAAGAGGATGAGAATAGGGAAAAATTTTTATGTGCTTATATTGTAGCTGATAAAAAAATAAATTCCAATGATGTTAAAAATGAATTAAACAGTAAGATTCCGGAATACATGATTCCCTCATATATCATTCAGATCGAAGCTTTACCTCTTACTAGGAATGGAAAGTTAAACGTAAAAGCATTGCCAGAGCCGGAATTCATAGGGGAAAATGGATATCTGAAGGCTGGAAACGAGGAAGAATTAAAAGTAGTAAATGCATTTGAGATGATTCTGGGCATAAAAAAGGTGAGCATAACTGATAACTTTTTTGATCTGGGTGGCGATTCAATTAAAGCAATAAGAATCGTTAGTAAATTAAAAGAAGAAGGATACAATGCTAGTATCAAAGAGGTTCTAAATCAGAGGACGCCTGAAAAAATAGCAAAAGTGATTAAGAAAAAAACTACTATTGAAAAGGCAGAGGTGGGTGAGGTAAATGGAATTGCGCCTTTGAGTCCAGTACAACAGGAGTTTTTCAGAAGCAGACTGGATGATCCTAATCATTTTAATCAGAGTGTTCTACTTGTAAGTCAAGAAAAGATTGACAGCCAGATTTTTGAAGTTGTATTACAAAAGCTTGTAGAACATCATGATATTCTGCGAGCAACATATAAAGATGGTATTCAGGTAATAGGTAAGTATAATGAAAAATGTTGGTATGATTTCAAAATATTTGATTGTGATGTTGAATTGATAAATGATCTGTCTGATCAATTACAGAAAAGTATCAATATAGAATCAGGACCTATTGTAAAAGCAGGTTTATTCCATACACCTGATAAAGATTACGTGCTTTTGATTATCCATCATCTTGCTGTAGACGGAGTGTCGTGGCGGATTATTTGTGAGGACTTGGAAAATGGATACAAACAGGCTGCCGCGGGCAAAGGAATAACTCTGCCGGAGAAAACAACTTCATTCAAAGAATGGGGAAATAAAATAGCAGATTATAGAAACAGTTATTTATTAAGAGAAGAAATAAAATATTGGCAATTAAAAAATAAAGAAATAAAAAAAGGTAAATTTAAAAAAGATGTTGCTAGCTCTGAACGTAAGCCAGCTATGGAGAAGTTTGAGCTGGAAAAACAATATACGGATGATCTGCTGAAAAAGTGCAACAGAGCATATAATTCTGAGATCAATCATTTGTTGATAGCAGCATTAGCGCGGGCATTCAACAGAGTAACAGGGCAAAAAACACTGTCACTGATCATGGAAGGTCATGGAAGAGAAGAGATTACGGAAGGAATTTGTATTGACAGGACTGTTGGATGGTTTACAACAATGTATCCGGTAGTTTTGAAAAATATTGGACATGATGTAAGTCAAGTTATCAAAAATACCAAGGAAAATTTAAATAGGCTTCCAAATAAGGGGATTGGATATGGCATAATTAAGGATATAGGAGCTTCTGCATTTAGTGAAATTTCAGATCCAGATATTACCTTTAATTACTTAGGTGAGTTTGGGGCAGAGCAAGCTATTGGAAATGAAATATTTAAAATGTCAGATATGATGAGAGGTTCAAACATTGCTGAAACTAACAGATTTGGAACACCTATCAGTATTAACGGTGGGCTGCAGCACGGTGTTCTTTCTATGGGAATTGCATATGACCAGTCTGAATATAATGAAAACACCATAAAAAATTTATGCGACCTGTTTAAGCATGAATTAATAGGTGTAATTGAGCATTGTAAAAATGTTGAAACCATACAATACACAGCCAGTGATTTTGGTGAATACAGTTGGAGTGATAAAGAATTTATCGCAACCAGTGACAAACTAGAAGCAAAAGGGGAGAAAATTAAAAGAATTTATCCCCTTACGGCGATGCAGGAAGGTCTGTTGTATGAGAAACTTTCAAATGAGGAAAGTACACAGTATGTTACTCAGCAAGCGGTAAAATTTGGCATGCTCAATACAGAAAATATGCAGGCGGCATTTGATGCGGTAGTCAGTAAACATGATATTCTGCATACGGTAATTAAATATAAAGGTGTTAATAAGGCAAGACAAATCTTATTAATGAATAGGAAACCGGAATTTCATTTTCTGGAGGCAGCCAGCGACAGTGAATACGAGAAGATTAAAGAAGATGATGTGAAAAGGGGATTTGATCTTGAAGATAATACATTAATCCGCATGACAATTGTGAAAAGATCTGACAGTGATTACAGAATGATCTTAACAAATCATCACATCATACTAGATGGCTGGTGCATTGCCATCGTATATTCGGAATTATACAAATATTATCGGCTGTTGCAAAATGAAAAAGTGATTCCGGTTGAAAATGGCGGAAGATATGAGGACTTTGTGAGGTATATAGAGAATCAAAACAAAGAGGAAAGTCTGCTGTACTGGGAAGAACTTTTGGAAGATTATGAGTGCATGGCAGATATTATACCAATTGGAGTACCTGATCGCGTAAAAGAAGAATGTATCAGAAAAGATATTTCAATTACCAGAGAAATGACAGAAAAGATACGGCAGCTTAGTGTGGACAGCGGAGTAACAGTTAATACAATTACAGAGGCGGCCTGGGGTATTTTGTTACAAAGATACAATCATACTAACGATGTAGTATTTGGGAAGGTAGTATCAGGAAGAAATGCGCAAGTTAAATACATTGACCAAATGTTGGGATTGTTTATAAATACCATACCCCTACGGGTAAAAACAGAAAGATGTGATACATTCAAAACACTGATAAGAAAAATTCAGAAACAGGCAGTTGAAAGCAATGACCATGATTACTGCTCTTTAGCAGACATTCAGAGTAGAAGCCGTGTGGGCAGTGGTTTGGTAGGAACGCTTATGGCATTTGAGAACTACTACATTCATAACTTGGAACTGGATAGTGAAGAAGATCAATTAGTGGCTGAGTTTGAAAGCGTAAGAGAACAGACAAATTTTGGAATCACTCTTTCCGTAAATATAGGGGAAACTTTAAATCTTGGGATCGTGTATGATACACAAAAATACGGAAGTGAAGAAATAGATCTTCTGCTTGGTTATCTGCAGACAGTTCTCACTAATGCAGTAACCCAACCGGACACAGAGATTAAAAATATTCAAATGTTAAGCTGTGAAGAACAGGACTTGGTAATAAAACAGTTTAATCCATCAGAAGTTCCATATCCGATGGATAAGACGGTTTTTGAATTATTTGAAGAACAGGCCAGAAAAACTCCAGACAAAGTTGCAGTTATATTTAAAGATCAAAAACTAACATATGGAGAGCTGATTAAACGAGCTGATTGTATAGCTAAAAGGCTCACATCAGAATTTGAGGTGAAGTCAGACGATTTCATAGCAATTATCTCTGAGAAGAGTTTAGAACTTATGATTGGAATCTATGGAATATTAAAAGCTGGAGGAGCCTATGTACCACTTGATTCCTCTTACCCAAAAGAAAGGATCGAATTTATACTGGGGGATTGTTGTCCGGTGGCTGTATTAAAAGGTCCAGGCAATTCAGATTTTGAGACTAAAGTGAAGCAAATTGATTTATGTGATAATTCAAATTATGTAGAAGTGGGAGAACCGCTGAAATATACGGGAAAGCCGTCGGATTTGATCTATATGATTTATACATCAGGTACAACGGGAAATCCTAAAGGCACAATGGTTGAAAACAGCAGTGTTGTCAATCTTCTGAACCATCTTATAAGAACTAGAAAATTCGATGAAAAAAGTGTTATTTTACATAAAACTTCCAATGTATTTGATGTATCAGTATGGGAAATATTTGCTCCCTTACTATGTGGAGCAGAAGTTGTTCTTTTGAGAAACGGATATGAGAAAGATCCTGAAAAATTGGCTGAGGCAATTGAAAAATATAAAGTGACGGAATTATCTTTCGTTCCTTCGATGTTCAAGGCTTTTATATCAGTTTTGGATAAAAAGGATGAGAGACTTAAGTCCTTATCCGGTCTACAGTTAGCAGGAGAGGCATTATCCGCAGATCTGGTAAAGTCTTATGAGGGATACGGAGAAATTATAAATCTGTATGGTCCTACGGAAGCTACGGTTTATGCTACTGAATTTTTATGTACCAGAAATAGAGGAGAGGTTTTAATCGGGAAACCCATTAGTAATGTGCAGGTGTATATTCTGAATGAAAATACACTTTGCGGAGTAGGAATTCCAGGAGAACTATGCATCACCGGTAAAGGTATTGCGCGTGGATATCTTAACCGAAAGGAACTTACGGAAGAAAAGTTTATAGATAATCCATATGGGGAAGGAAAATTGTACCGTTCTGGAGATCTGGTGCGCTGGCGCCCTGATGGAAATATAGAATATATGGGAAGAATTGATGAACAGGTGAAGATCAGAGGATTCAGGATTGAGCCGAAGGAGGTTGAAAGCAGGATATATGGAATTGAAGGTGTTAAAGAAGCCGTTATTGTTGTAAATACGGACAATAGTGGAAGTCAGTTCTTATGCGCTTATATTGTGGGGGATGAAGAGTTCAAGACAGGGGACATCAAGGAAAAGCTAAGTAAAAACCTTCCTTCCTATATGATTCCAGCCAGTATAATGCAGATTAATTCCATCCCGGTAACAAGAAGTGGCAAGCTTGATAAAAAAGCGTTGCCTGAACCCGAGTATCAAAGCATACAGGAATATGTTGCTCCTTCCAATGAAATAGAACGGGACATTATTGAAATAATGGAATATGTTTTAGGAGAAGAAAATATTGGTATGAATGATGATTTCTTTGAACTAGGAGGGCATTCATTATTGGCAATTGAACTTATTAATCGACTTAATGAAAAGTTAAATATAAAACTTTCGTTTACTGATTTTCTGAATGCATTAAGTGCAAGAGATATCTATAATTATTCTAGAGAATTGGAGTCAGGTTCAGATGAGGAATCTATTAATTGGGATACGATTCAAGAGACAGCGATATAAAAAAACAATATTTTAATAATAGATAATTAGTCTCTTATATAGGTAGAAAAGGTGCAAGGAAAATTCATTTGAAAAGTCCTTGCACCTTTTGCAAAGAATTATCATTATTACTTCTTATTCTACGGAAGGGTTGCATTATATTTTATATAAAGAAAGGATAGATTATGCTTGAAAAATATGAAATGAGTCATGCCCAGAAAAGAATCTACACAATTGAAATGCTGATGGATGAAAGGAGTACGGTATATAACGTCCCTACATTTTTTAAACTAACAGGTAGTTTGAATTTAAACAAATTGAAAAATTCATTTATAGAACTAGTTAAGAGACATGAAATATTTAGAACCCAGTTTGATGAAATGGGAGAAAAATTTCTTCAGATTATTTGTGATGATATTTCATTTGATTTTGTGATAGAAAATGCAGATAAAAGTGAACTATATGACAAGTGCAAAGAGTTTATTCGGCCATTTGATATAAAGAAAGCACCTCTCTTCAGAATTAAGGTTTTAAATTTTGGAAATAATGAGTATTTATTTATGTTTGATATTCACCACATTATTTTTGATGGTGCAAGTGAATCTTTAATTATTAAAGAAATAATTGACCTGTATCAGGGAATAGAGCTGCCTGCTGTGAAGTATCATTATAAAACTTTTTCTGCATGGCAGAGAAGACTTGATTTAAGTAAGCAAAAAGAATATTGGCTGAATGAATTTCAAGGCAATTCTCCTGTTTTAAACTTGAAAACAGATTATTTAAGAATGAAGAAGCCAAGCTATAAAGGATCCAATGTTACAATCTTAATAGAAAAGGAAACAAAAACTAAAATAAAGAAGCTTATTAAAAAACAAAGAGTAACAGATTTTATGCTGATGATAACAGTATTTATGCTAATGCTTTACAAATATACCAGACAAGATGAAATTGTAATTGGGGTACCATCATCGGGCAGGACTCATAATAATATGCAGAATATGATTGGAATGTTTGTAAATTCACTTGCAATTAAAGGAATAATAAACAGTGAAATGAGCTTTGACAAACTTCTGTCCCACGTAAAAGAAAAATGTCTGAGGGCGTATGAAAATCAGGATTACCCTTTTGATGAACTTGTTCAATCTTTAAATTTACACCGTGAGCTGTCGAGAAATCCTATATTTGATGTTTTGTTTGTATATTCTAATCTCACGAAAGGAACAGATTTGAGGTTTGGAAATCTGGAAGTAGGGTCTGTTTTTATTGAACAAAAAGTATCCAAGTTTGATATTACACTTTCTGTAACGGAGACAGAAAAAGGGTACGTAGTAGATTTTGAATACTGTACAGATCTTTTTAAGCCGGAAACCATAGCACTTATGGGAAGACACTATGCTGTGCTTTTAGATCAGGTAACAGATCATCCTGATTACATGCTGGATCAGATTAGCATGTTGGATGAGGACGAAATCAATAAGATCTCACTTGAATTTAATAATACAGCTATAGA
>DLJZ01000013.1 GCA_002478865.1 Hungatella sp. UBA7603 | reverse complement strand
CATAGCAGGGGGTTTACTTTTTACTGTCACACAAAAATAAATCCAACCGTTCCTTTAAGGAAAACGGTTGGATTTATTTAGTATTCTTCTATTTATCTTTTACCTTAATATCTAAAATATCCAAAAAGAACATAAACAGTGGAATTCCAAAAAGAAGTCCCCAAACTCCAATATAATGTTCACTCACCAACAGAATAAGAAAGACTAAAAATACGGGTATCTTTGTTTTGGCCGACATCAATTTAGGATTTAACACGTAAGTCTCCAGAGAATGAAGCACAACGATCATCACAATTACTTCAATAATCTTGATCGCACCACCTATATTAAATGCAATAATGGTAAGAGGAACGAGAGAAATAATCACTCCTGCTACTGGAATCAAACCTAGAATAAATATCATAGCCCCAAGGCCCAGCGTCTGAGGAAAGCCCATAATCGTAAGAGCCAAAACAGACAATAGTGAATTAATAAAAGCAATAACAATCTGTAATTCAATCACCTTACCAAAGGAATTTAAAAACTTTTTGCCGTAAAATACAAAGTACTCATAGAGAAAAGACACCTTGCTGTTTTCCATGTGCTTTAAAAAACCAAGAATCTCATCCCGCTCTAATAAAAAGAGAAAGCTGATTAAGAAAGAAAGCACTAAATTAATGCTGAAAGTACCAGCGGTTGCAACAAAACCAAGAAGATGACTTTCAGCCATCCGGATATATCCGTCAATTTGTTCCTTTGGAATGCTGTTAATAATACTAATATTTATTTCTGATTGTACTTGATTTAAGTCAAACTTAGAGATCAGATTGACAATATCAAATAACTGCTGAGTAACCTTTGGAATGTAAACGATTCCGCTGATCGTAAAAATCAGAAGAATCACCAGATACATCAGGATCGTGATCAGCTTACGGCTAACTTTTATACGGGCATTCACCTTATCGTATATATATTTTTGCAACTGCCCTAAAATAAATGTAATAATAAAAATGAGCAGAAGCTGATTAAACATTCCCCGAAATAAATACATAAACAGGGCAAGCAATATAATACTTAAAATCTTTTTTGCCAGAGTGTTATTAACAATATCATCAAATCGATTCATCCAGAATGCCTCTCTATTCCCCAAAACTGGGTTTTATCCATTATGTACCACTTTTCACCAAATTAAGCAGACTTATTAAATTATAATATAAAATAAGTATTATGAGAATACCCGGATTATTATAATTTGTATTTTGTTTCCTTAAGGTTTTCTTATGACGCCGTGCTCCATCAAATAATTTGTCCAAATACTATAGTAAGCCGCCTTTAAATGAACATTATCGAAGGTATATTCCGAAGGTATTCCACCAGAAGCATCCATAATGACCTCATTTACATCAATATAATAGACAGAACTATTATCTGCCAGAGACTCTATTGCTGCATTTCTTTCCTGTATGTTCTTATTGTTAAATATGGGGTCTGAATCTGATTTTTTCTTGGAAACTCCCATAATTCCTTCAATGAAAATGATTGCATCTGGCTGGAGCTCTCTGATTCTTCCAATTACCTGGCTATACTTCGTTGCAAATGTTTCCGTGGTCCCTCTTCCAAGTTCATTGATCCCCAGCATAATATAGATCTTACCAAATTTCTGCCTTTGAAGGGCCTGGTCTATATTCATAGTCTCACCATTTACATTTGCGATCTCTTTATCAAATACATGATATACCGTAAGGCCTACATCGGCATAATAAACTGGATTTTTCCAATTGGAATACTCAGACAGACCAACCGTCCTGGAATCCCCGATAAATAAGGCATCATCAAAATAACTTTCATCTACTTTTGTAAATGGAGTGGTTTCTTGAACCTGGGAAGGGGTTGCCTCTTTCGTTGATTCAGTCTCCACTTCTGCCTGGGCAGCCTCCTCTTCCCCAACAGGCTCTGTGACCAGCACCTCCTCCTTTTTCATCTCCATCTCTTTTGATACTTCCTCTGTTTTAGATGGTTGAGTTAAAACATCCCATGGGTATCTCCCCTGCTTTATCCCCTCAAAGACTACCATAAGCTGAGGAAACTTCAACAAATCAATTGTATTATCTGCATATACCGTATTTTTCCCTGCAAATCCAATGGACGACAGAATCAAGGTGCTAACAAAAATGAGTGCAAGCAAACGGTATCTTTTAAAATCTTTTAATTGTTTCATTCTAACCCTTTCATCATATATGTACTTCTAAAACTTAAAATATAGGAAGGGATTATTTACCCCATTGGAAATAAGGTACACGGAGTACCAGAATAAGAACAACAGGAATATGGTACACGCCAGGCTGTTCTGAAACCGATTAAATAACCTTCTTCCATAAGGGAAGCAAAGAAAACCTCCAATGAGAAACAGCCATTTATATTGACTTAGATATCGAATATAATCATGTTGATTTACATTAATGCCATGACTGAATCCAAACATTCTTCCTAAATAGATTATTAAATTCTTACTACCATTGATGGCGAAGATCATCCAGGTTACAGGCATCACAAAAAGCATATAGAGTCTTGCTAGAATCCTTGACCGATCAAGCATGGGCTTATAGAATAGCTTTTCAAGTAAAATTAAGAGGAACAACAAAAATCCCCATAGTATAAAATTCCAGCTTGCTCCGTGCCAAAGCCCCGTAAGAATCCATACTGCAAGAAGGTTTGCAACAAGCCGTTTCATGCCGTAACGGTTTCCACCAAGAGGAATGTACACATAGCTTCGAAACCACATACCAAGGGTCATATGCCACCTGCGCCAAAATTCAGTGACGGATTTAGACATATAGGGGTGATTAAAATTGTTTGGTAGATGAAATCCCAGCATTCTTCCTATACCTATCGCCATAAGGGAATATCCTTGAAAATCCAGATAAATCTGTATACTGTATGCCATGGAACCGAGCCATGCAAGGGGGGTGGAGATACTTTGAAAACCTATGGTCTGTATATCATTCCATAACATTCCGATACGGTCTGCAACAAGAACCTTCATTCCCAGCCCCAAGATAAAAAGCCTCAGTCCCATTTCTATCTTAAAGATGTTGTACTTTCTGGTTGTCAACTCGTCTGAGATTTCTCCATAAGAAGTAATTGGCCCAGATAATATTTTAGGAAACATGGTTACATAGGTAGCGAACCGAAAAAATGTTAGTTCTTCTTTTATTTCCTTTCGATAAACATCTACAACACATGAGATGATTTGAAACGTATAAAAGCTAATCCCTAAAGGTAATCCCAGATTCAAAAGAGGCAGGTCTTTCTCATAGTGGTTAATCCTTAAAAGGGTATTCACATTTTCGATTAAGAAATTGGAGTATTTAAAGAAAAATAATGTCCCTATATTATACACCAGGGAAACAAAAAGCCAGATCTTCTCTTGATTGCGATGACGAATCATCTGTCTGACCACAAGGTAATTGACGAAAATTGATACTATAATAAGAGGAAGATATCTAATATCACTCAAGGCATAAAAACAAAGACTTCCTATTAGAAGGACTTTATTTCTATGCTTTTCAGACACCAGATAATAGAGTGCCAGAAATGCCGGAAAAAAACGAAAAATAAACTCTAAACTACTAAATGCCACTCTTATGTCCTCCTCACGCTGCTATGTGTGGCCGGGCCACAAAGACCTATTATATACCTTTATTTTGAGAAAGCCATTAAGTAAGCATTAATTAATTTTAAGTTTTCTTGTATTTGTTTACAAAATTATAACATAAAGCAAATCCCCGCTGACCAATCCAGTCAACGGGGATTATATATTCTTAATTATAGTTCATTTTCCTTATCATATGGCTTTCCTGCTTCCCAGTCTTTCGTAAGCTTTATTACAACGCCTCCAAGCAATGTAATCGCCAATATGTTCGGAATGACCATGAGACCATTGAAGAGATCTGCCAAACTCCAGACTAGATCTACCTTTAGCGCACAGCCAATTCCCACAAAGATAGAAACCATCACTGCATAAAACGGAATGGCTTTTTTACCAAAGAGATACTTCACATTGGCAAGACCAAAAAAGTACCAGCCCATAATAGTAGCAAATGCAAAGAAAAATACACAGATCGCTATAATAACATAACCAAAATGGCCAAAGACTTGAGCAAAGGCAGATTGCGTCAATTCAATTCCTGTTACAAATTCCCCTGATGCATCTCTAGATCCAAGAACACCAGTGGTTAAGATAGCAAGCACAGTTAATGGTAGCAATACGATGGTATCCACAAAAACTCCCATCATAGCAACAAGCCCCTGTTCACATGGATTTTTCACACGTGCCAGCGCATGAGCATGAGGGGTTGATCCCATACCAGCTTCATGAGTGAATAAACCTCTGGCAATTCCAAAACGCATGGCTTTTTGTACCGTAACTCCAAGAACTCCACCTAACACTGCCTTGGGATTAAACGCGCCTACAAAGATATCATAAAAAGCCGGAATGATGTTACGGAAATTTACGATCATAATAATCAGGGAGGCTAAGGTAAAGAAAACTGCCATAAAGGGAACTACTTTTTCTGCTACTGCAACAATTCGTTTTACACCGCCTAAAAAGACTAAAAGTGATAAAATCGCCAGCGCAACTCCTACGTATTCAGAACGAATTCCAAATGCCGCTTCCATGGCTCCTCCTACCGAGTTTGCCTGAACCATATTCCCCATGAAACCAAGGGCGATGATGATGAGCACAGAGAAAACTGCCGCTGCCACTTTCCCCGCTGGGCCTTTGATAGCAGCCCTAATATAATAAACCGGTCCGCCTACCAATTCACCATTCACTATGGTCTTATAACGCTGAGCTAGAGTGGCTTCCGCATAGATGGTCGCCATTCCTAAGATCGCGCTGACCCACATCCAAAATACGGAACCAGGTCCTCCAGATATCATAGCTGTGGCAACACCAGCAAGATTACCTGTACCAATTTGCGCTGATACCGAGGTGAGAAGGGATTGGAAGGATGTCATACCCTCTTTTTCACTGGCTTCTTTCCCTTTAAAGGTAATGGACCCAAAGGTCATCCGAAAACTATCCTTAAATCTACGAAATTGTATGCCCCTAGTCCTTACGGTAAAATAAAGACCTACGCCACACAGTACAACGATTAAAAAAACATCCCATAAAACTTTGTTAATACTTAAGACCAATCCAGAAAACCATTCCATACTCAAACACTCCTTATAAATTTATGCAAAAATTTCTTGCATCAACAAATAAAAAAGCCAAACCAAAAAATGGTTTGACTCCGGAAATGCACAAAAAAACCCCAAAAAAATCACATATAGGTTCTCTGTCCTTTTGCCTGAGAGATTAAAACAGTTTTACCCGTTCCTTACACCTTCGGCACCCTTAAAAGGGATTCTCCAGAGTTACATCCATTTATAGTCCACACCCGGCTTTCCGGGCACCTGAGAGTGTTACTCCTTCGGTAGGCTTACGCCATTTTCCTACAAACTTCACTTGTTGATGTCACTTCATTTTCTATACTACCACATTAATTTAATAAAGTCAAATCATGGGATTGAAAACCAGATAAAAAAACGGTGCAAACAAATTTCTATTTCAGAAACTTAATTTGCACCGTTTTACTTAACTTCTATTCCCTCATCAGTAGATCCGATAGCTGTCTAGCTCACCATCTACCCAATTGATATCCACTGTTTTTCCGTTCTTGATTCTAAGCCCCTTTACATATCCAGTGCCAAATTGAGCTGGCATTGCAGGTAAGATCTTAATCTCACCGTTTCGGTCCTGAACCATCATATTGGCTAATCCAGCAGCTCCTCCAAAGTTTCCATCAATCTGAAACGGCGGATGAGCAGACCAAAGATTTTCATAGGTGGATCTTGTCAAAAGAGTATTTAAATAATGGTATGCATTTTCTGCATCCCCTAATACTGCGAATAAATTAATAATCCAGGCACAACTCCAACCAGTATGACCGCTACCGCTGCTTAAACGCAGGGACATAGACTTTTTACATGCTTTGGTAAGTTCCTTATCACCTTCAAATATCTCTCCAGGAAACATTCCGTATAGATGAGACAGATGACGGTGGCCAGGTTCGCACTCTTCAAACTCCTTATTCCATTCAAGGAGCTGTCCCTTGCTTCCTACTTTAAATGGAGTAAGCTTTGAAAGTCTTTCGGATATTTCTTCTAGAATTTCGTCGTCAATCTTTAGGATCTCACACGTTTTCTGGAAATTCCCAAATACTTCCCGGATGATAGCAAGATCCATGGCCGAAGACATAGCCACTGAACTAGGAGCACCTGATGGCGCTTTAAACTTATTTTCCGGAGAGGTCGACGGACAGGTTACATAGTTGCCCTCATATTCGTAAAGCCAGTCTATTAAAAACATGGCGGATTCTTTTAAAACCGGATACACGGTATCTTTTAAAAATTCCTCATCAGGATTATATTCGTAATGCCGGAAAAGCTCGCTAGTCAACCATGCACCACCCATGGGCCACATAGACCAGGTAACAGATTCTTCCTCTCCATGATCATATCCATAGGCCACACCGACTGGATTGGTATTGCACCAGTAATCCGCATTGTGATGATGGACAAAACCTCTGCAGTTATAATGAATCTTAGCCGTCTTTTTTCCTTCCTCACAAAGCTTGTTAACTAATTCAAAGTAAGGAGGCAGGCATTCCTTAAGATTACAGCTTTGAGCAAGCCAGTAATTCATCTGGGCATTGATGTTAGTAGTCCAGTTACAGCTCCAAGGTGCCCGAAACTGCCAGCTCCAGATCCCCTGTAAATTAGCAGGCAGACTTCCCTGTCTGGATGAGCTGATTAATAGATATCTGCCATACTGAAAGAACAAGACATACAAAGAATTGTCCTCTTCTCCCTTTCTCAGCCGCTCAAGCCTTTCATCAGTTGGAAGATCATTATCTTCACCAAGATAAAGCTCCACCTTCTCATATAAGGTCCTGTAATCTTTAATATGTATCTCCTTCATCTCGTCATAGGACATGGAAGGATTATATTCTGGCTCTTTTACCGCAGAAAATGCTAGAATCACGGTCGATGCATTGGAAATACTTATGGACTGTTCTTCTTTTTCTATGGTTCCATCACACTTTAGCACTTTTAATCCTGCATGAAACTTCATGCCTTTATCTCCCTGAATCACAGGGTTCTCATTGACGCCTATGTAGGATGGGTCTACATGCTCTGGACAAACACCCGTTATCTTCAAACCATCTAAGGAATAAGTAGTCTCACTGCTCATCTCTGATTCAAAGGAAACCTTGAAATTTAAGGCCGGGCTGTTACATTGAAGCTTTATAAAAATTGCCTTAGCTGGATAGCTTGCAAAGTATTCTCTTGTATAGTGATGTTCTCCCGCTTGATAGCTGACCTTTGAAACTGAATGTTCCAGGTCTAGAGAACGTTTGTAGTTTTTAATCTCTTCTCCATGATCAAAGGTAAAATATAGATTGCCAAGAGGCATATAAGATTCATTATATTCCCCTAACATATTTTCCCGAATGACTTTTTCCGCCTGCCCATACTCTTCCCCTTCTACGAGCCTACGGCACTCTTCAAGGTGTTCAAAAGCCTTATTGTTATTCTTATCGTGGTAATAACCTGACCACAGGCTTTCTTCGTTCAGTCCCAGACATTCTTTCTTTGCATCGCCCCATATCATGGCACCAAGACTGCCATTTCCAATAGGCAAGGTTTCTTCCCATTTCATTGCCGGTTTGGTATAAAATAACTTCATCTCGCTTTACCCCTATTATATTATTGATTTTGACAAAGCTGATTGCAGATCATTGATCCTATCTAGTTGCTCCCTTTTGCCCCAGTGACATCTTCCTCTTAAGAGTCGTGCGCATCCTGCACGGAGTGCTTTTTATTGGATAGGGGAGTTCATAGAACTTTCTTAACCAATAAAAATGGCAGGGCTGGAATGGATGTAAAACGGTTCCACCCCTTCCCTGCCATTATGGGTCTATATATCGGTTAAATCTCCCCCATTTGATTCTATTACTTTTTTATACCAGTAGAACGATTTTTTACGAGATCGTTTCATGGTTCCGTTCCCTTGATCGTCTTTATCCACATAAATAAATCCATACCGCTTTCGCATCTCTCCTGTACCGGAGCTTACAATATCAAGAGCAGACCAGACTGTATATCCGAACAAATCAACTTTGTTGAGAATGGCTTTTTCCATCTCACATATATGCTGTCTTAAGTAGTTTATCCTATAATCGTCATGAATGCAACCGTTTTCATCCGGTTCATCCACAGCTCCTAATCCGTTCTCAACAATGAAGATTGGAATGCCATATCGGTCATTGATTTTGTTCAGTGTATAGAGCAAACCTTTGGGATCTATCTGCCATCCCCACTGGGTTGTTTCCAGATAAGGATTCTTTACTCCCCCTAGCAAATTGCCAAGAGTTGTGGCATGTCCTTCCTCTGTTGTGATGCAGTTACTCATATAGTAGGAGAAGGAATAAAAATCAACGCGCCCCTCTAATAACGTGGCTTCATCTCCTGGCTCAAAAACTAAATTCACTTTTTTTTCTTCCAGGTAACGCAAGGCATAACCTGGGTACTTTCCTTTTACCTGGACGTCTCCGCAAAAATCATTGATGATATGATCTAGCTCCTGCAAAAGCAGCATATCTTCTGGCCTGCTAGTCAAAGGATACATGGTAATGTGAGCAATCATACAACCCACCTTAAAATCAGGATTGATTTCCTTTGCTGCGATCACAGCTCTGGCGCTGGCGAGAAACACATGGTGCAGCGCCTGAAAGCGGAGGTTTACATCATCAAGAGGATTTGCCACTTCATCATTTTCCCGGTTGATAATCCCTACTACTTCAAGATTTCCCATAGGCATGGTGGCAAAGTTGATCTCATTAAAAGTCAGCCAGTATGTTACCTTGTCCTTGTAACGTGTCATGACACATCTGACGTACCGCTCAAAGTAATCAATGACCTTCCGGTCTGAAAATCCACGATATGCTTTTACCAGATGGTACGGTATTTCAAAGTGGCTTAAAGTGACCATTGGTTCTATGCCATACTTTTTACATTCGTCAAAGACCTGGTCATAAAATTTAAGGCCTTCTTCGTTTGGAATTTCATCATCTCCGTTGGGAAATATTCTGCTCCAGGCAATGGATAGCCGGAAAACTTTAAATCCCATTTCTGCAAATAATGCAATATCTTCTTTGTAGTGGTGGTAAAAATCGACTGCTTCATGGCTGGGATAGCTTTCATCTGGCAAAATTTCAGTCGTAAATACCCGATTCTTATTCCGGGAACCCGCTGTTAGATGATCGCCGATGCTATCCCATTTACCATCAGCCCTCCAGGCTCCCTCACACTGGTTGGCTGCAACCGCACCGCCCCATAAAAAATGATCTGGAAACAATTTCATTCCTCCTGTCTGTTATAATACGGCAATCAAATCATCGCCGCAATGGACTAAAGTGCCACTGTTATTGATTGCAATGACTTCCATATAATCCTTTGTATTGGTAACTAAAATCGGGGTGTCTAAAGAATACCCTTCTTTTTCAATGGCATCTTTGTCAAAGGAAATAAGAAGGTCACCCTTTTTCACCTTATCTCCTTCTTTTACGTGGGCTTCAAAATATTTTCCATTTAACTGTACCGTATCCATACCTACATGGATGATAATCTCACACCCATTGTCAGACATCAGTCCTACTGCATGCCTGGTTGGAAATAACATCACCACAGTTCCGTCAAAAGGAGCGGTGACCTTTCCTTCTGTTGGTGTAATGGCAACTCCTTGTCCCAGGGTACCGCTTGCAAAAGCTGCATCCTTTACCTGATCAAGAGGCATAACCTTACCGTTAATCGGGCATGCAATGACATCTTTTTTGCTCTTCTCAGAAGCATCTTCATCCTTTGTGTTTAAAGGTGCTTCATCTTTAAAGGTAATAAATGCAACAACAAAACCTACTAAAAGAGAAACAGCAGTTGCAATCAGTGAAAAGATTAAGCTTCTGCCAGGCTGCGCAGGATCAAGCAACGCTGGGATTTCGAAAAGGCCCATGCCTGCCATGGTGTGATACTTTAGTCCTAATGCTGCAGTAGCTGCACCTGCAAAAGCACCACAGATACAGGATAAAACAAACTGTTTCATTCTTGGAAGCAAGATGCCATAAATCGCCGGCTCGGTCACTCCAAAGAGTCCGGAAATCCAAGCAGGTAGTGCAATCTGCTTTAAAGACTTGTCCTTTGTTTTCAACCATATTGCAAAAATCATTCCAGTTGTTGTAAAGGTAACGAAGGTAGTAAATGCCAAAATGGGATCTGGTGTTCCTGCTATGATGTTTGTAATACACAAAACCACCAAGACAATCTGAACGCCAAATACGATCATGATCTGCCACAATCCACCTACTAAGAATCCTGCGATGACAGGATTAAGTTTGTATACAGATAA
Organism: Hungatella sp. UBA7603; assembly: GCA_002478865.1. Lineage (GTDB taxonomy): Bacteria > Bacillota > Clostridia > Lachnospirales > Lachnospiraceae > Lacrimispora. The sequence continues at coordinate 80,749 of DLJZ01000013.1, read as the reverse complement.
CACCCCCTGTGAAATACCATTAGAAAGCATATTGGCAAGAGGCCCAATAACTACAAATCCGATTGGCAGGGCGATTAACAAGACTAACATTGGTGTAATAAAGGTCTTTATCATATCAGGTATCACCCGGTTAAAAAAGCTCTCCAAAGGTTTTGCCAGGAATACAATCAAGATGACTGGTAGTAAGGTCGAAGTATAAGTCGTGTTAATTACATGGCCAAACAAAGGTACATCAATTCCATTGATGGTTGGATAGCACAAAGCCGCTCCAATGATCAGACCCAGGAATGGATTCATATTAATCTTCTTTGCTGTGTTAAAGCCAATTACAACCGGGAAGAAAAAGAATATAGAATCTCCTATGGCATTGAGCAGAATATAGATTCCATCAGCACTTGAATAAAGTCCAAGGTATGAAAGAATGGAGTTTAATCCTTTTAACATACCGCAGGCACACAAGATACCGATCGCTGGCATCATAATACCGGAAATAAGATCCAATGATTTTTCTCTAAAACTCATCTGCTTTTTCTCTGGTACCGCCTCTGTTTTAATATCTGCCAGATTGCATACATCTGCAAATACTTGAGGCACATGATTACCAATAACAACCTGATATTGTCCAGCGCTATGCATTACGGTTATACAGCCCTCCGTATGTTTTAGCGCTTCATCGTCTGCCAGACTTTCGTCTTTTAAGTTAAAACGCAGACGGGTTACACAGTGGACAAGGCTTACGATATTATCCTTGCCGCCGACTTTTTTGATGATGTCCTTTGCCAACAGGTCATATTTTCCCATTGTTATTACCTCCATTTTTCTTTTTATTTGAAATATGAAAGTTTAGCCAACTTAATGTAACCATCTCGTCATAAAACAGTCTTATAAACCACTCGTTCGATGTGTAGTGTCAGATAAAGCAACTCATCACTGGATGCGTTATACTTGTACTTCTTCTTGAGAAATTCACATATTTTTTCTGCGCATTCGTATGCATTCACATATTTTTTCCTGATGATTTGAAGAAGATCATCTTGTTCATCATCAAGATAGGTTTTTCCCTCTAACAACCTTTGAGCAAAAAACTTCAAATGTGTGATGAAACGAAAATAATATAAGGATTCTTCGTTAAAAAATATGTGGAAATTATAAGATACAATGTTTGTAATCTCGGATATAATTTCAGCTACCTGATGAATATCCTCGGCGCCCTTTCTTGTAACTGCTTCCACAAAATGAATGGCTATGAATCCAGCTTCGTCTTCCGGCAACCGGAGGGAAAATCGTTTTTCAATCATATCCAGTGCCTTTAACCCAATCTCAAATTCCTTTTTATAAAATTTTCTAATGTCCCAGAGAATGGCGTTTTTAATCCCGATGCCTTCCTGAAATCGTCTCACAGCGGAATGCAGGTGATCGATGAGGGAGAGATATATGGTGTCATTTAAATCCACTTCCAAGACCTTCGCAGCATATTCAATAATCTCTTCTCCCAACTCTACATAGTCTATGGGAATGCTTGCAACCAGCTCCTGAAATCGGTTGTTAACCAAAGGATCGGACAGGACAAAGATCTTATCAATCTTACTTTCATCCAGCTCGTCTCCATTCTTCTTTTTGAAGGCCAGACCGCAGCCCATAACAACTTTTTCCACCCCGTTTTCATCTTTAATTACGACTGCATTGTTATTAAACACTTTGTAAATGATCATGGTCTTCACCCCTATCTCTTGTGATAAATCATCTTTAAAATTCTGCTTTTAGCGAAAAAAAACCTGCTTACTATGCTATTATAGGCTAAAAAAGCCAAAATAACATAATAAACAGGTATAGCTTGCTAGCGCAATCACCATCCACTGACTATAGTATAGTGGAACAAAGCAATTTTAGCAACATATTTTTTAGAGTTTCTATAAATTACTATTCATTATTACTAATTACCAATTTTAATTTGTGACAGACGGCAGACTGCTTAAATTATTACTTTCACTGCCATCAGGAAGAGATTTTAAATACTCACTTCCATTTCTGGAGGAAACGCCCACACCTTGTATGCCACCCTGCTTTGCTAGCTCTACTCCGTTTTCCTTATTAAGAATTCTTCCATCGGATAGCTTATATCCGGTGACCCGTCCGCTTTCCTTTACTAATGCGACAATCTGCTTTGCATCTGCGTTTGGTTCTGGAATTTCTTTCAGTGCCATCATTGGAAGATCATTTGCTGTACTAAGAAATTTGTTGTCTTGCATTGTGATTCCCTCCTGTCTTATTTATTATTTTTATTTAAGATTAGTGTTTCAATTCTCCACCGAATTATTCAGGTACTATTATACAATAAAAAACTTGACGCATGGTTTCGCTTATGCTATACCTATTTTGTTAGTTTTGACTAACTCTAAAACTCAAAAAAAGGAGATATCAAATTAATGACTATTTTAATCGCTTTATTGGAAGCTTTGTTATTCGTTTATATTTGCAGAAATTCAATCAGAAAACACCCTGGAGCTTTTTATGTTCTTTCTATTGCTATCATTGCCTTCTGTGTATGTTACGAAAGAATGAATCTGTACTCTGTTTTTCCGGAATGGACCTATACATATATTATTTCTGTATTTTGGAGAGGTGCCTTTTCTACTGCTTTATTTGTTATTGTCATGTATATTGGTGCTTTGGATCGTAAAAGCAAAATCGTTAAGGCTCTGATGCCTATCAGAGGGTACCTGTCCATTATCGCATGCCTGATTACGTTAGCTCATTCTTTTGCATACGGTGTTTATTATATCCCTACCATGATCTATAAGCCTCAGGAACTGGATCTTAGAGGGCTTATCGCATTAATTATTACCGCGCCTCTGTTCTTTATCATGATAATATTAATGGTTACTTCTTTTATAAAGGTACGTCGTAAGATGAAACCTCAGGTATGGAAGAAGGTCCAGCGGCTTGCTTATCCCTGGTTTGCCCTTCTGTATCTGTATTTAATGGTTCTCTTCATCCCACGAATCATAGAATCCTTTAATCCTGCTTCAGATCTGGAAATGTTTTACCGAGTGAATTACGTTCTGTCTGCCACGGTCTACACACTGGTTTTTGGAGGCTATTTCATTTTAAGAATAATGAAATACCAACTCGACAAAGTAAGATGACAGAAGCATTCACAAACTCTTCACACTTCTATCAAAATCCCGTCACACTTTCTAGGTATAGTAAGAGACACAAGAGGTGAGAAACCTTTTTATAATATACTTTTTCATACTTCAGCCGGCAGGACCTTTAGGTCCTGCCGGTCCCTCTATTGATTAACAATAAACACGTCCCTCTTTAGAAATTAACGAATTCCATTCCGCTTGCTATTAAAGAACTTATATAGAATTGAAATTCTATATAAGTTCTTCCTAACGTAAAGACTAAAATTTAAAATACCTGATACAAATGAAATAGATTCTTATAGTGTTTCCTTCATGAGATAGATAAATCGTTCCATTGCCGGACTTATCCATTTGTTTTTGTGATATGAATAAACAGCAGTAATCCTGGGGTCCCTAATTTCTGTAACTAATTCGTCCAAAATCCCTGAGGTTAATTCCTGATCTACTGTAAAGCGAGGCAAGAAAGCTACCCCCAAGTTACTTGATGCACTTCTTTTAATTGCTTCTATACTTCCCAATTCTAGTATATTACCCATAATTATTCCTTTATCATGCAAGTATTGAGAAAACATAGTAAAGAAAATACTGTTCTTATCGTCCGTAAGTAAACATAAGGATTTCCTTTTATGAGGTGTAATAAAATCACGATCTTCACTTTGAAGCGCTGGACTGCATATCAGCGCCAAATCAAATTGAGAAAGTTCTTCAGTTTGAATACTGGCATTATACCCGCCAATATCATAGTAAAAGCCCATATCAACATCTCCACTTAGAATCTGTTCCCGGATGGCAATACAATTTTTTGTCTGTAGAGAAAGTTCTACTCCTGGTGCTTGTTTCCTGAATAGCTGCAATGCAGTTTGAATTTTGTATGTCAATAACGTTTCGGGCATTGAAACCGCTAGTTCCCCTGACATATTACCAAAACTCTTGCCGTAACTCTCAATGAATGAAATCGTTTCTAAGACTTTATCAAAATGAGGCAATAAATCTTTGCCTGCTTGAGAAATAATCATTTTACGCCCAATTTTATCAAACAATTTTACGGACAACGCTTTTTCTAATTGCTGAATCTGAAAAGTAACAGTTGACTGAGAATAATTGAGCTTTTCTGCAGCATTTTGGAAACTTCCGACATCAAGAATCGTTTTAAATGTCTTGAGATATTTCAACTCCATATAGCCTCCTTGATTCGATATCATCGAATTGTAAATCCTAAAATTTCGATTTGATTAAACCTTCGATTGCCATTATACTATGTAAAAAGGAGGGTTACAAGTGTATTATGACACAAAAGAATAACCAAGTGTTTTATTTAAGCAGAGATATCTTTGCCTACATTTTGGGTCTGGGACTATCAAGTGTAGGAGTGGCATTATCATTATATAGTCAGTTGGGTATCAGCACATGGGATGCAGTCTTCGCAGCATTTGAGGCTCACACCCAAATTGCAATTGGTGTATGGTCTATCATAATACAATTTACTTTTTGGTGCATCACATCAATACTTAATAAAAAAGCCCAGATAACATGTATTATACCGATTGTAATCCGAGGTATTACATTGGACGTATCCAAAAACTTCATAAATTCTTTCGCATTTGAAAGCACATTATCTAACAGATTCAGTATGTTTTTCAGTGGCTACGCTTTAGTCGGAATAGGTATCGGAATATATGTGTCCACTGGATTTCCACGCTTACCTATTGATGGTCTTATGATGGCACTGAGCAAATACTTTTTTTGGACCATCAATAAATCCCGATTTTTAATCGAGATTATCGGATTTGTCATCGCATTGATTTTACGTGGGCCTCTTGGAATAGGGACAGTTATCGTTACTTTTACAATAGCCCCATTCATAACATTAGTTCAAAAAATTATAATTAAGTTTCTTAAAAGGAAGGGGAAACGCTTAAGATGAAAATAATTACCTACGATAACAAATATAAGAATCAAGTCATTTCACTTATACTCTCGATACAAAATCTTGAAAGTCACATTGATCTCTCCCTTGAGGAGCAGCCGGATTTGAATAATATTAACGAAAGTTATATATCCAGTGGAGGTGGCTTTTGGATTGCAATAGACGAGAGCAACACTGTCATTGGCACCATTGGCTTGCAAAGAAGAGAAAATGGTTGCGGCGTAATGAAAAAGTTTTTTGTTGCGGCACCGTTTAGGGGAGGTAAAATAGGGGTATCTATGCAACTATTTAATTGCTTACTTGATCACGCAATCCAAACCAATCTGAACATTATTATTCTGGATACTCCGTCTGCCGCAAAACGTTCACATGAATTCTATAAAAAAATGGGATTCATGGAGATCACCGCCGATGATCTACCAATTCAATACACATACCCAGATCGCAAATCCCATCTATTTTTGAAAACATTGAAGTGACACAACTCTTTGGTTGCAAGCACTACAGACAAATAATAGAGATTATATTGGGCCCAGCATAGGACAGTATAAAAAACGGCTGAATGATATCAGCCGCTTTTTCTATATCCCTAAAATTATTCTCCATCATGTTTATTGCCCGTTTTATAATCATCTCTTGCCCAGTTAGGTGCATTAATAGGACCAGCCTTTTCATCCCCATTTTTTGCAGCTCCCTGGATTTCTGGTACCTGAGCTTGTTCATTTTTGGAACGGTGCATTTTTTCATGATTTTCTGTTCCATGATTGTTGGAATCATAGGGACTTGGTCTTCTCATTCCTGCTTTTGCCATGATAATACCTCCTATTCTTCCATAGTCTCTGTATTTTCAAGGAAAGTATGCAGGTTTTATTCCCTTTCCTAAAATCGTTAAAAATGATTGGCAATTAATTGATTTGCGTGTTTTAAGAACTCCTGAATGAGTTTTAATTCACTGTCATTTAGACCGTCGAGATAACTAAATAGAGGTCTATCAAATTCTTTATGGTATTCTTGATGAAGCTCATAAGCTTTCTTTCCTTTTTCTGTCAAATAAAGGCAAAGACGTTTTTTATCATTCTCGCACTCTTCCTTATGGATCAATTCATGCTCTACCAGTTTATTGACTGTTTTGGCTACCACGGCTCTAGTTACATTAAAGTTACGGGCCATCTCTGAAATAAATATACCAGGGTAGTCTCCCACCATTTTTATCATATGGATCTCTCCCCGGTAAAAGGTCATATCCTCTGATCCAAAATTAAGCACATTCATTTTTCCATTGGCAATCCGCTCAGTCATTGCGCTTTAGATATCTTTTGAGATATTTAACCCCTCTGCCCATTTTATTGCCTTAGCTGTATTCTCATCGGACTTTCTGAGTGGTTCAACAAAATCAATCACACTTAGGAACTCATTTCCCGGAAGAGCTTTCTTTAGCTTTTCAAAACACTTTGTTGCTCCCCCGCCGCCATGACATGCAAACATCCCTATCTTTTTTCCCTGGATGGGATACTGGCTGATCAGGCTTTTTATAGGCGGTGCAAAAGTTCCTGCCCACACTGGTGTACCGATTATAATAACATCATACTGTTTCATATCAATGGGTTGATTGATTAACTCCGGTTTCTCACCGAAAATAACACTTTTTCCACCCCAAAAAAACTTTCCAATGCCCTCTTTGGGATAAACCTTACTGGTCTTGAGCTCCACAAGATCGGCGTTTATTGTTTCTGATATCTTTTTTGCAACTACTTTTGTATTACCTTCAAATGAAAAATACACTACCAAAGCTTTCATCGCAATCTCCTTCTTTCATTTATTTGCTATTCTATATTAATGGGTTCGCTTTTTTGATATTCCAAAACCGATGGCATGTTTCGGACAAATATCAACACACACCAAGCAGCTTATGCATTCTGTTGAATCCATATTACCAGATCTCACCATTTGGGAAACGTCTAACCCCATGGGACATTCTTTTGTACACTTTTTGCACGAAACACAAGAATCGGGATTTGGTTTAAGCCTGAACCTTGGGATGTGTAGAAAATCCGAAATCGTTTCTCCTATGACCATAAAGGGAGCCATCCAACAAAGACTGTGGCACATTCCCCGTCTTCCCGTACTAATTGTAAACAGGTATATAATCGTCATAACAATGGCATATATCATGATATATTGCCCATCCATTTGATATAAATACAAGAACTCTCCCTTTAAGGGACGATGTTTTATCCAGAGAAACAGAATAAAAGAAAACCACACAGCCCAGATTATGTATTTTGACAGGTTTTTCCCTTTGCTATTCCAGTTTCTTTTATTTGCACCAGAGATAAGGTCCTGAACTGCTCCGCCGGGGCAAAGCCAGCCACAGTAGATACGGCTAAATAAAATGGAACACAATAGAAGGAAGCCAAATACCATAGCGCTGCCATTTATCACACCTGTGGTGGCAGACAAAACAATGACATAAGGTGATAAAAAGAAAAAGGTTAGCGGAAACATTAACGCCGAAAATGCAAGTATGCCTTTACGTATTCTTTGCCTCATGGTTCTTTTCTCCTTTTGAGGAAATTATGCCCTTCGCTTCAATGGCCCAAGCTTTCATAGCAGAATACAGATGAATGCCGCAAAGAGCTGTCAATTTGCTGTAGGTGCAGTCAAAATTCTGTCCTTTTGCTCCGTCCATCTCTTCCATATAACCATTCATATCCTTAAGGAGCTTCTCATTCCTTTTAATAAATTCATCCAGATGTCCAAGAAGCACTTCTTTTGTGGTATTATCTCCAAATGATATTTTAAGCAAGATTTCATATCTGAATTTTTCAATCTCAGGCGCTTTTAAAAGCCAGTCAGACAGCTCCTTTTTACCTGCTTCTGTAATGGTATATATAATCTGCCCCCGCCCGTTACCATGTTCTGAATTATGTGAGCTGACTGCAAGACCCTCTTCTACAAGCTTTCTAAGGGTGGGATAAATCTGCCCATAGCTTTCCTGCCAGAAATGACTGTACTCATTCTCCAGCCATTTTTTAATCGTATAGCCAGTCTGGGGCGTGAGAGCAAGCATTCCCAGCATTACATATTTGGATTTTCCTGTGTTCTCTTTCATGAGTGCACCTCTATTACTTATATATATCTTTATGATATATCATGATGTTATGTTCTGTCAAGAAAAAACTGCACGTTTTATTCCTGCAAAGTGTTCAAAATATCTTTCCAGAATAAAACGTGCAGTGGAACCAATATCGCAGAACCATCTTTTTTGCCCAGTCCCATCTTCCCCAGAGTCTCGGAAGGATTCACTTCATTTCCTCATTCCGGATGTTCTAAATTCTTGAACAAGGTTACAGTTCTTCCTTACGTTTTAAAATTATCATTACAGTCTAAATGGTTTCTTCTTCGGTACAATAATAAGCCTTTAACACATCAATGATCTTTTCCACACGTTCGTCTGCAATGCGGTAAGTAATGTTCTGCCCTGACTTTTCATAATCCAGTATTCCATGGGCTCTTAAGAGAGCCAGATGTTGCGACATGGCAGACTGTGAGATATTCGGTATGATTTCAGAAAGTTCACTGACTGTTTTTGGCCCTTCAATCAAGCGGCAAAGAATAATCAATCTGTTCTCATTTGCCAGCATCTTAAGCAGCTCCGCTATTATTTTCGCTTTTTCCTTCATCTGTATTCTCCTTTTTTGTGTTTTATCATACAAATTCCCTGAGTCATGGTTCCCATTGGGCAGTATACACACCATGAACGAGGTTTAAACAAAAGCATTGTTATCAGTCCCAATACCGTTGATGTAAGCATCACGCTGTAAAATCCAAAAGCGAAAGCCGGACATTTAGCTGCACATTTTCCACAACCTATGCATTTTGAGATATCTACCTGGGCACGTATTCCAGTTGGAATGGAAATCGCCTTAAGGGGACAGACCTTCATACAGCAACCGCATGCAACACATTCCTGGGATACAGATGCAATTCCTTTTTTGTTTTATAAAAGTTTCCTCCTTCTAGTCATTAGCATATAAGTAATTTCTAATATGCTAATCAAATGTGTATTTGTCAAGTCTACATTGATAGCAAATAAAACTTTCAGCAGAAAAATAACTGTTTTTTTCTCAACTCCATCAATAATATTCTTCCAAAACACAAACATTACCTCTAATAGACTTGCTTTTCTCCAGCGCATATGATATACTGATAGTAATTGGATATAAAAGAACCGTCTTTTAAAGAAGGGCTTTTCTTAGTTTCATTTTATGATGAAACAATGAAAGCCCTTCTTTTTCAGTAACAGGCTATTTTATTCCATACAATTCACAAGGAGGATCACAATGGATATTATTACTGTGGAAAAACGTAATGAACAATTAAAAGCAAAGCAATTGCGAAGAAAAGGCATTGTACCTTGCTGTGTATATGGAGGCGGACTTGCCAATTCTATCTCAATTCAGATGGAACAAAAGACTGCCGACAAACTGCTTCGAGTACTACGGCTGGGAAGCAAGGTTCAACTTAAATTAGATGACCAAAACATAATCACACAGATTAAGGACAAATACTTTGCTAATGGTAAAGTAGAGCATATTGATTTTCAGGCATTGGACCCACAAACAAAAGTTAATAGTGTAGCACACATCATTTTAGAAAATAGTGATGTTGTTACCGGTGTTTTGGATAAAATGTTAATGGAGATTCCATATGCCTCTTTACCAAAAGATATGATTGATACTGTTACTGTAGATCTAGAAGGTAAAGCGGTTGGAACAACCATAGCGGTCAAAGATATTCCGGAATTCTTAAACGAAAACATTGAATTGCAAGTGGAAACAGATAGCATTATTTTAAAAATTTCAGAAAAGAAATCTTCAATTTCAAAGGATAATGCGTTAGCAAATGAATAACGAATATTTAGATTAGCTGGATTCCATAAGAGCCTTGATTGTCGATTTACCATGAGACATGAGAGGCTCTGTGTTTTCATATGCAGAGGTGTATATGAAATACAACTCCGGATTTACTATTAATTAGAACTTGTACAAGAAACACCATAAATTTAGGGAGGGATAAAATGCCAGCAACAGAACAAAAGAATGTAGATGCAGCAATTGTAACAAAACAACTAGATACCTATACAGACGATTCTATAAAAATGTATTTATTGCAAGCTGGTGAATCCCCTTTGCTGACTCAACAAGAAGAATATCAACTTGCCAAACTTTCTGCGCAAGGAAATATGGAGGCAAAAAACAGACTTGTTTGCTCTAATCTCAGGCTTGTCGTCAGTATTGCAAAAAAGCATGAACCATATGTACAATCCTTAACCTTGCTTGACTTAATTCAGGAAGGAAATATTGGTCTTATGAAAGCGGTGGAACGGTATGATTATTCGCTGGGATATCGTTTTTCTACCTATGCTACCTGGTGGATTCGTCAGGCAATTACTCGGGGAATCGCAGACCAGGACCGTGCGATTCGTTTACCTGTACATCACAAAGATGACTTAAATTTGATCCATAATATTCTGCGTCAACTCGATCATAAGCAAGAATCCTTTACAACTCAAGACGTGTCTGATTTAACAGGATTTTCTGTAGAAAAAATAGATAAGCTTCTGCTGGATTCTGCATCAATTGCCTCACTTGATACTCCACTTATGGATGATAATTCATGCTTCTTGGGTGATTTTATTGAAGATAAAACTATTTTATCTCCCGAAAAAAGTGTAATTGATATTATGCTTAAAGAAGAAATTAATAAGCAACTATCATCTTTAAAACCGAGAGAGCAAATAGTTGTCAATATGAGATTTGGACTCAATGGAGAAAACCCCCATACTCTGGAAGAAGTAGGAAACCATATCGGAGTCACGAGAGAACGAATTAGACAAATCGAAACTCGGGCCTTATGCAGTCTCCGCGTGGCAAAACGCAGCAAACATCTGGTCGATTTTTTGTAAGCCTTACACCTCCTCTTCCTTATGAAAGTTTTGTTCATGGTCCAGAAGCCATTTTTTCCGTTCCCGTCCTCCACCATAACCACCAATCTCTCCGCTGGTTTGAATCACTCTGTGACAAGGAATTATAACAGCCAACTGATTTGCTCCATTTGCATTGCCTACGGCTCTAACGCCATCAGGAGTGCCGATTTGAGATGCTATTTTTTTATAGGTGGAAACCTCTCCTGCCGGAATTTCTTGTAAGGCATTCCATACCTTCTTTTGAAAATCAGACCCAAGGAAAAAGACAGGAGTCTGAAAATGAATCAGCTTATTATTAAAATATAGGGACAGCTCCTCCTCGATCTGTTTTGATATCTTAGTCTCTCCAGGTAATATAGTTGCTTTTAGTCTATTTCTCAACCGTTCAATCTCCCGCTCCAATCCACGGCGGTCAACAAATTCAAGCAGATAAAGATACGCTTCATCCGAAATACTGAGCATAGGACCAAGCTTTGTATTGATCCATTTGGCATACAGAAGCTGAATCTGTCCTTTTTTGATTGGCGGATTTCCCATGATCTTTGAAAATGCATCATAAAATCCACTGGCCGAATCATAGCCAGCATTTAACTGAGCATCAATGACCTTTTCTCCTAGTCGTATGGATTGCAGGGCAAGTCCCATTCTACGAGCCCTTGCATACTGAACAAACGTCATACCATAAGCCTGTTTAAATTGCCGTCTGGCGGTTGCCGGATGAGTCCCTAAGACCTTGAAGTCTTCATCCTTCCATCTCTTTTGCGGATTCTCCTCCACCAGTGATACAATCTCTTTTACCAAAGGAGATAGATCATGGGGAAAAGAAAGAGGATTGCAGCGTTTGCATGGTCTAAAACCGGACAATAAAGCCGACTGGGCATCTTCAAAAAACAGACAATTTTCATATTTAGGTTTTCTTGCCGGGCAGGTAGCATGGCAGAAAACACCTGTCGTTTTGATCGCCGCAAAAAATATACCATCGTAATTTGCATCTTTTCGAACCAATGCTTCGTAATATCTCTTTTTCAATTTTTCTTCTTCAATCATATTTTTTCCTCTTATAAATAAAAAATCGTATTCTTTTTCATTATCCACAGTTACGTATTTAGCCGTTTGTAGATTACCAGAAATCAATTTATTTTCTGCATCAATGAATCCTTCTATTAAATTATTTTCATAATTAATCTTAATTATATTTTATATCATACAGAAGGATTGATTCCTTTGCATACGAAAAATGAGCATCTATTTTTAAATAAAAAACCGCCCACTGTTATCATATAGTCAGCGACGGTTTCTCTCCTATCTCTATAAAAATCGTTGTAAAAAATTAAGTAAATCAATTTTTCTTACAGGTTCACTGTGTCCAACCACTGCTATGTCAAAATCAATTACACTTAATTGACTATGAAGCTCCCTTGTCTTATCCAAATTTCTGTAATGATTGCTATAAAAATCATCATTATATATATCACCAATAAAAATAACCTTTTCTTCTGGGATAAGTATAACCACGGAATCATCGCTATGGGCAGACTCAAGATGCATGCATACACATGTGATTCCGCCACAATCAATCACCATCTTGCTATCAAAAGTTAGAGCTGCAGGCACAACTTTGATTTCATTTAAATTGGAATATTCTGTTCGAATATGCAAATCTGCGAATTCAATGTCTTCTCCAGAAATCAAACGTTCTTTCATACTTTTATCATTCCAAGCCCAAGAGGACATCCGATTTAATTCTTCATTCGTTTTAAAATGTGCTATGGTTTCCGCATTCAAAGCATGCATTCCAAATGTATGATCCCAGTGCCAATGTGTAATGATACAGTATTTGGGCAACTTCAACCCTTTTTCTAAGAGCAGAGAATTGTATTCACTTACATGATCTGCTGAATTTCCTGCATCGATCATAACAGAAAAATCTCTTCCACGAATGTAACCAAGAACTGGCCGGTCATTGCTGGAATCACATTCTGTATATAAAATATGTTCTTTCAATGTTCTAAGTTTCATATCTTTATCTCCTAATTCCCAAAACCGCTGTTAGCAAACGTTTCAATGGCTGCAATTGCTTTCCTCTCATCGTCTCCACTTGCCTCAAATGTTAATTTATCACCTAATAACGCATTTAAATCCATCAAGGAAAGGACATTTTTTACATCACATTTCCTGGAGTTATTCTCATTTTTATATACTGTAATGTGACAGTCAAACTCCTTTACCAGCTTTGTTAATAAACTTGACGGCCTTGCATGCAGTCCTAGTGGATCATTTACGGTTACCGTTACTATTTCCATGTTCTTCCTCCTTTCACCTACAGATGACTGCAATTTTGTTATGAAATACACTCCATCTCTCTAAGAAAAGTATAATGAATAATATGGTATCTGTAAAGTAAAAAGCAAGCCAAATCAATCATTTAACTTGCTTTTTGCCAATTCAAATTCTTTTTCCTTACTTAATCCCTACGGTCTTTGTTATGGTTAGGGTATAAGCCTTGGTTGTGCCATCTTCTGCAACCACCTTAATATTTAATGATTCTATATCCGAAGTGAGAACCAGCCTTCTGATAGCCGTATCATCAATTAAGATGTTATTTACATAGACTAGTGCATTATTTTGTTCTGGTGTAATCTTTATATCCCCATAGTCTACTCCTCGTTCCACATAACCACCATAGGAGTTATCTGTTACACTTGCTTCTTTTCCACTTACAATGATGCTTTTTAAACGCGCATTGCTGCTGTAATCTTTAAGGATAGAAAGAGTATCAAAGACTCCACCTACATAACTATTACCTCGATTTGAATATTTAACTGTCATTTTTGATTTCCCATCCAACCAATCCTTTGGAATCTTATAGCGGACTTCGTAAAATCCAGTAGGATTTTTCGCCTGAATGGTTTCCTCCACGAGCAGACAATTGTCTATATGAATATTAAAGGTTCTTCCAGCGTCACCGCTATAGTACTTTGTACTGATATAGTTGGTCGCCATTGGATTGATGTTCAGGTCATAACTAAACCAGCCTTGCCCGTCGGTTTTTCCATGAACATGACGGTAATTATATCCGCCAAAGGAACCACCAGAAGAATTCCCCTGTAAATTGTGTACAAGCTCGTGTTGATCGTTGGTTATCTGTATTTCATCAATGGTGGCTTCCAGCTTTTTTGCTGCATTTTTTCTACTTTTAATCCCTTCTTGAAACTCTGGAGAATCAATGGCTGACAAATTAAAATAGATGCCATATCGATCCGTATATCTCCGATAATGAGGTGTGAATTTCAAACGGTTATCTTCATCCGTATTTTTTAGCGTAAACTCAAGTTTTCCTGGTTTTTGCACCAGATTATTTTTGATATTGGCGATCCATGCATCTACGGACTTCTCTTTAATTAGAATGTAGTCCTTAATGAGAACGTCTTGAGGTATGGTCGCTTTTGCAGAAGCCATATGTCCGGCTGAAACCATCTTCTCCGTTCCAAGTCCAGCGCTTAAAACCACTGGTCCATACTTAAATGCAACTGCATTTGGATTATCAGAAAGTCTTTCTGCCTTGATCTCCATAGGAAAATTAAGTTCTATTTTATCACCGGCTTTAAAGACTCTGTTCACCTCGAGATATCCATTCTTTTTCACTGGATAAAACGCTATATTGTTAATCGTGATTGAAACATTCTGGCCTGCTGCAATCCAATAAGGGGCTCTAAATTTGATATTGATTGCAGAGACAGGTGCCATGCCAACCGTAAAAACCACGTTTCCAGACAACGGGATATTGGCAGATTGGGTTAAGGAAAAGCTTTTTTCTGCCCAATTTAATTCAGAACTCACATACATATTGACGTACAAATCATTGCCATTATTAAAATAGATACTATCGTTTAGTTTTGTATAGTTCTCCATTCCACTGCCTGTGCAACACCAAAATGAATTGGTTTCTGTTCCAAATAATTTAAAATATCCGGTTCCCATTGGTTTAAAGTAAGTTGTCATTCCTGTTTCTGGATTAATTCCTGAAATAATTTCATTGATATATGCATTTTCATAATAATCCGCATATTGAATGTCACCAGTGATTTTAAATAATTCTCTGGCCAGCTTTAACATGTTATAGGAGTTACAAGATTCGTTGTTTATATTATTTCTTGTAGAATCCAACTTACCAGGGGTTCGGAAACGTTCATTCTCACTATTTCCGCCCGTGATATAGGTATGGTCCCTTAATACCATATGAAAAAACTGCTTTGCCGCATTGAAATAAAAGCTTTCAGCTTCCCCTAACGTGCGGTACCTATTTAATGCACCTACAAACTTTGGAATTTGAGTGTTTGCATGGAGGTTTTCTAACACATTCTTGCCATTTCCTATGGCAGTAAATAAGGAGTCTTCGTCAAACTTATGAGCTGCTGCCAAATGCCTGATGTTTCTGGTATTCTTAAAAAGTTCATATAAACAATCATTCATTCCCCCGTATTCAACACCTAGCACTTTCTTTTGTAGGGAGCTGTCCCAGGCAGAGGTTCTGGTGTATGCCCAGTCTCCTAACCTGCCCGCCACCAGTAAGGCATCTGAATTCCCGGTGTATTTATATACATCTACTAAGCCTGAGATAATCTTGTGCATGGTATACCACGGAACCCAGTTATCACCTGTAGCTTTCCCTTCAATTATGTCAAAATGAACCTCAGGAGATGCGAATAAATAACCATTCTCACTTTTATTCTGAAAACTTTTTAGTTGTCTCACAACATAATCCAGCGTTTGTTTTATCTGGAGATTTTGATTTGGATGACTGCGTTTGGTTTGTTTATAGGCCTGTGCCATTGCGGTGAGATAATGCCCTAAAGTATGACCTCTTAACAGACTCCAACTGCCTTCCCACCCACCGTATAAGTTTAGGCCTGATGTGTTTTTGGGATCTTTTCCTTCGGATACCGCCTTAAAGCCAGCCAAAAGCCGATCTGCCTCCAGAGATAGAAGGTAATTCAAATCCTTTTCAAGTATCGTTAGGTAATAATCATCTGTAACCCTTACCTGTTCCATATCAAATTCTTTCATGGTTAAAACTTCTGTTGATAATGAACTCATTCTCTCTTCTAACAAAATTATTTCCCCCTACGAAAACAGACATTAATGATTCCAATCTAACCTCAAAACACCCGGCGTTTTATCGCCGGGTGTTTGTAACACAGGCCGGATCTTCTATAGGCCTGTACCATATCAATCAAATACTATGGTATAGACAGCAGGAATATCTTCATTCTTATCATTACTTATAATTTCTTATAACTCCCAGATCCCAAATAATCTGCTGATAAGGCCCTGATAGGCTGTTCGTACCCTGAATCAGGAACTCAACCCTGTCTATATTATTTATTTCCATCTTCTGATTGTAGCCGGCACGAATAATTTCACCGTGAGATACGTTATTCGTCCATCTATCAGCTTTGTAGCTTAAATTGCCTCTCCACGCCCATTTCTCAGATAGCTTATTCCATGGGCCACCGGCATTTCTTGATGTCCATAATTCATAGTAACGTCCATCCTTTTGATCTTCAATTGTCAAGTAATACTGACCATCTGCCAAGGATTTATAAACGTTTGCACCTTCAAACGTATCCGATAATGCTACGGATGGAGAACCCCAGCCTGTGGGAAAATTAGAAAGTGATGTTTTTCTTACAAATAATCTTCCAGAACCATCACTTGGCGTATTATACATATAAGCGTAGGAATCGTCACAAATAACATAGTAATCCCAGCCCATATTTCCTGACATACCAAGGGATTTTGGCCCTGACCAGGATTTAGGGTCTGCTATATTGGTAGTTGTGGCATATGCTGCGCCATGTGTTCCGTCTTGGTAAATCAGATACCATAATTTTTTAGGCTCAAAATAAAATACCTGAGGTGCACAAAAATAACTTTCCCCAATGGAGCTCATATAGGTTCTCGCAGAGTTCTTAAGACCTGAGATTGTGGATGCTGACGTATAAAGCATCTGCCAGCCGCCGCCTTGATTGGCTCCTGTATAAAACACATGGTATTTGCCCCCATAATATACGATGGTAGGATCTTTTGCACCATAGTAATCATAAGGTTTCGCTTGCCCATGAAAAATAACTCTCTCATCCACATACCATGTGGGGTTTGTAATTGCTGTTGCACTCATTAACTTTTTCATAAAAACTCTCTCCCTTATTTCCTTTATTTCCTTTATTTCCTTTATTTTCTTTTCTACTCATATACACCTTACATCATTTACCGATCAATATTTGCCTTTTCAAACGTTGTTTTATCACCTCCCATTACTATTTTATGCACCTGAAACAACTTACGCTCCCCTTTCAAACTGGACCAAAGTTCAAGATTTTCAATATATTATGTCTTTCATTTAAAAAGGTTCTGTAAATGGAAAAAGCCACGGCACCTTAGGTTCTTGTTTCCCTAAGTGTACCGCAACTTTTTCTACTTTTTAAATATTTTATGATTGAACTGATTCAGTTTATCAGATCCTATTTTTCATTTCGATTACAATGATAAATAATAGACTGTCTCGTATAATTCCCATTCATGGAAAGCATTCCAATTGCTATTAGTCCCATGTTATCTTCCATATATTGTTTCAGTCTTCCTACAAGTGTATGACTTTTTTGGACCGTATTATTATGATCTGCCATTTCCGGCACCTCCTTTTGAAAAATCAACTTTCATGTGCTTTTTTAGTATAACCATAATTAAAGTTTAGCATCATCTGGTTGTTTCCACAATTGGTAGGTTTGATTTTCTCTGTTTTTCATGAACTTAAATAAAAACGGTCTTATCCTTACATTTTAATTTGAATTTTAGAGCTTTTTCATAACTATTTTTATTCAAATTTCCCACGTCATATCCTAGGAAATCTATTTTGTTTTGTATATAATTAATTTCAGCAACTTACAGGTTACGCTTTCTTACTTTTGAAACAATTATTCGAAGCGTATCGCTTCTCCTGTTTTTGCTGATTCTCTGACCGCCTCCATAATGCAAAGAACTCTTCTTACCTCTTCCGGTTTTATCATTAATTCTTCTTTATTATAGAAAGAACGAATGAAATGGAGAAAATAATCTCGATGAGAAACCTGTACCTGAGGCAGCGGCTCCTCAATCAATAGTCCAGGCGCAGCAGGTCCAAAGCTTCTGGTGGGACCGGCCGCTGTCATTGTAATCTTACCTGGAACATTTTGAAGCAGATGAGACGTGCGGACAATCTTTCCCTCTCCGGCAAAACCGTCGATTACGGCGGAGCCCTTATCTCCACCAATAAACCATGCTCTTTTTGGAGTTAAGTAATACGTTCCCAGTTCAATCTGAGCCATCACTCCATTTTTGAACCGGATCATAATGTTAAAATAATCATCCACATTCTCATTGATTACATTTTTCAAATCTGCATATAAAGACTCAATTGGAGTATTTACCATGTTTAAAATCTGGTCGATTAAGTGTACGCCCCAGTCGTACAACATGCCTCCTCCTAATTCCGGGAACACATGCCAGTCATGCATATAACCATTGAAGCCATAAAGCTGGGATTTAATTACGTATGCTTCTCCTACCAGTTTTTTATCATAAACTTCCTTCATAATGCAGTAATCCGTATCCCATCGCCTCTGCTGGTGCACGGTAAAGAGAACCTTGTTTTCCTTTGTTACAGCTGTCATTTTATCAAATTCTTCTACGGTCATTGCGGCAGGCTTTTCACAGATAATTGCCTTTTTTGCTTTTGCCGCTTTTTCTACCATCTCCAGATGAGTGAGGTTTGGAGTTGATATGATAACTGCATCCAGATCTGCTCCATTAAGCATCTCATCCATGGTGTGAAATACGTTAACTCCTAAGGGAGCATCTCTTAACTGATTCGGATTAATATCTGCAACGGCTGTCAGCTGGAATTCATCTATAGTTTTTAAAGTATCCGCATGACAATGACCCATAAAGCCAAAGCCTGCAATTCCAATTTTTATTTTCTCCATTCATTCTCTCCTAAATCACAAACTGTTCGATATATCGTTTGCTTAGTTCCAGGCTTTTTTGTATCATTTCCTTTGTTCCCTCAAATGCCTTATCCTCTATTTCAATGCAAGAGCACCCCTCAAAACCAATATCATAGAGGGCACTCACATATCTTCCCCAGTTTACATCACCAAGACCAGGAAGTTTTGGAGACATGAAATCAAGGGGGTATGCCATAGTTCCAACCTGATTAAGCTTATCCTTATAGACTTTGATATCCTTATAATGGACATGAAAGATTTTATCTGCAAATTCGTACATAGGTTTTATGTAGTCGATCATCTGCCAGACAAAGTGTGAGGGGTCGTAATTAAGGCCAAGATGATCACTTGGAAGTAGTTCAAACACCTGCTTCCAGATGGAGGGGGTTGTCATTAAATTCTGTCCACCAGGCCACTGATCTCTCCCAAAAAGCATAGGACAATTTTCAATGGCAATCTTTACATTCTCTTCCTCTGCCAGTTTTATAATTGGCGGCCACACCTCTTTTACCAGTTCCAGATTTTCTTCAATACTCTTTTTCTGGTCCCTTCCAATGAATGTGGTTACCATTCCTACGGAGAGAATCCTGCTGGCCTTTATCATTGTCTTTAAGTGCTCTACAGCCGCCTCTCCTTTCTTTTTATCTTCGTCGAGAGGATTTGGATAATAAGCTAGGGAGGAAATGGTAATCCCTTTTTTCTTCCCATAATTTTTTATATCATTGGCGTAGGAAGGATCCTTTACGACTCGTTCTACATCAATATGGGAGACTCCTGCGTAGCGCCTTTGCGCTTTCTCCTGAGGCCAACAGGCAACCTCCACACAATCAAAACCCAGACTGGAGGCTAGATCCATCATCTCCTCAAAGCTACTGCTATCCAGTATTGCGCTGACAAATCCCAGTTTCATACTACCCCTCCTTTTACTCTGCAATCACCTTGTCAAAATCCTTATATTTTTGTAAATGCTCTTCCAACCATTCCTTATTCTCTATGATTTTAGGAATGCAAACCTTTTTCATATTTTCAATCTCCCAGTAATGGTCATAAAGACCTTCCATCCTGGTCCTTGATATTTTCTTATCTTCCGGATTAAAATGAATCTTCATAGAACCATCGCTCCACCCCATGGTTCCTTTCACACCGCAGGTCACACAGTAAATGTCAGGTGCCTGATCAAGCATAAAGGATTTTCCATGGCATACCGGACAAACCCCTTCTTCTCCATACCATTCAACTTCATCGTACTCTTTTCCATAGGCCTCAGTCACCCTTTTTCCAAGCTCCCGGCACTGGCCCATAAGGTTATCATCAAACAGCGGATTTGCTCTCTGCCCCTGTCCATACGCATCCAACTGACCAACAACCTTCATGTGGATGGAAGTGCCAAACTCAGAGATTGTAGGTAAACCTAAGGCTACCCAGTGAGGAGTATCTGCACCGCCAATAGACATATAGGCTACATACCGTTTCTTAAAATAACGAGGATCTAAGAGTTCATCACCGCTTTTTCCCTCTTCGATTCTCTTTTTCTGAATCTCATCTAGGGCAGCCCTGTCATGAGAGGCACCAAAGCGATCAATATAATTTTTAATCTGCCCCGTAGGTCCTACGGAAAATACAGGTGCTGCCACAATGATTCCATCTGCGTCCAGAATCTTCTCTACCAGTTTTTCATAATCATCCTTAATAATACAATGTACATTGTCTCCCTGATCCCGTTTCTGGCTGCAAACACCGCATCCCAGACATGGATCAATCCGCATCCCGATGGTGCGCACAAATTCCACCTCTGCACCTGCTTCTTTTGCAGCAAACAAAGCTTCCTTTACCATAATTTCTCCGCATTTCATGGCACGTCCGCCAAAATTAATTCCTAATACTTTCATTCTCTTTTTCTCCTTTTTAATGGTCTAATATCGTTTAAAACGTCCTACATGTGTTAGGCGGTCCGGAATAGAAGGAACTCTACCTGTGGTACAAAAAACTACTTTTTCGGGGCAAGCTTTCATACACCTTAAGCATTTGGTGCATTTTAATTCTTCGATCATATGGATATATCCAGGCAGCCCCTCAATGCAATCCTCTGGACATTCTTTGATACAGCTTCCGCAGCCAATACAGCCTTCTGGTGCAATATAGATGTTAGTAAACGCAGAGCAAATGCCTTCTGCACATGTATGCTTTTTTATATGATCCACATATTCCTGTTCAAAAAGCTGAAAAGTGTCCAGTATAAAATCAGCTCCTGTATTGCCAACAGAGCATCTGGAGCTGTAAGCCATGGCTTCTGACAGCTCTTTCATGATCTCCATACTGCCCCATTCACCATTTTTCGTGGTGATTTCATGAACCCTGGTATGGAGTTGTAGCAACCCCTCCCGGCAAAAGGTGCACTTTCCACAGCATTCCCTGCGCCCCCTGTACAAGTTTTCTTCTGCTTCATGAATCATACAGCAGTCCTGGTCAAATACGGTTATTACACCCGTATCCAAGTTCCATACATCGGAATCAACAACTGATTTCTCCAGTATTTCTGGTAAATACAGATGGGTTCCTAGCTGTATTGCCTTTATCTTCTTTTGATCCATCTCAATCAGCTTATTTAAAGGTGTGCCTGGTTTTACCCATTGAGGGTTTCCATACCATTCCTCTTTCCCACTTTTGTATTTTGTACACAGATAATATTCCGCTACGTAAGTCTCCTCAACTGTTTCGTAGAGTGCTTTTAGCATAATAAAGTTACAATATAGGCAGGTATCAAGAATATCTGACGGAATCTTACCTAAATGCACCTTTACTTCAACGTTAAGTTCCGTAGCCTTTTTCTCTAATAATTCTTTAAGCTCAGTCTCCTCCTCTGGAAGATAGCATAAAATTTTTGCATCATTCATAAGAAAACCGGCAATTGCGAGTCCCTGCAAAATCATCTCTGGGTTTTGCTCTATAATACGAAGAAACATATGCTCTCTATCGTGATTATGAAGGCCGGTTACAATTGAAACGGTATTCTTCCCAGTCGTAATCCCAAAAGGAATTTCATTCTTTCTTACCCGTTCTATCAGGAATTCCCGTCCTGCTGCTTTCGCTTTTTGAAATGCATTCATCGAACTTCCTCCTCCCGGTCAAAGCTGCCCCATAGTCTTGGAGGTGTGATCTTTAGCCTTAAATCGCACTGCAAGCACCTGTTTGCCTCCCCGCAGATATCTCCACTGCAGATTCCTTCATGGTAAGGCTCAAAGCTGTTTGACCGTTCCTTTGCCGGTGCGATTTGTTCTTTTGCCCGCTTTTTATCTCCAAAGTTCTCGACTCTGCCAATGAAATTCTCCCGTTCTGTAGAAGGAGCGAGGATCTCACTGATATCACCATCTCCGCCCAAATACCGGTCAATGGAACCTGCGGCTTCTCTACCAGAAGCAATTGCTTCTATTACGGATCTTGTTCCATAGACGACATCACCAGCGGCAAAGATTCCATCAATCCCAGTTTTTAGTGTTTTATGATCGACTGCTATGTAACCGCCAGGCGTAAGAGGCACACTGTTTTCTTTCTTTAGCTCAGGACGCTGTCCCACTGCAAATATAACGGTGTCTGCATGAATCTGGTATTTCGAGTTTTCCTTTTTCTTAATAACCGGACGGCCTTCCTTATCAAAGGTAAAGGTTAAGACCTCCATAAACTCAACTCCATCTGCCTGTGATTCTCCGGTGATGCACTCAAAGGTTAAGCCAGGATGCACTATGATTCCTTCTTCCATTGCCTGTGTAATTTCCCCT
This sequence comes from Hungatella sp. UBA7603, assembly GCA_002478865.1. GTDB lineage: Bacteria > Bacillota > Clostridia > Lachnospirales > Lachnospiraceae > Lacrimispora. The sequence continues at coordinate 57,863 of DLJZ01000013.1, read as the reverse complement.
TCATCAGCCAGCATCTTTTCCCTGCTTTCCAGACAGGTAAGATGAACTTCGATCGCTCCTAGACGTCTTGCTGTTCTTGCACAGTCGAAAGCCACATTGCCTCCTCCAAGAACAACCACTCTTTTTCCCATTCCAGTATCTTTATTTTCTGTGACAGCCTTTAGGAATTCGGTGTTTACCAACACCCCTTTCAGCTCAGAACCTTCTATGGGGAGCCGTACTCCTTTATGAGTTCCCATAGCTAAAAGTACTACATCATATTCTTCTTTAAGAGCAAAAAGATCTTCCACCTTTTTATTACATTCCACCTTGATACCAACGTCCTTCATGACCTGTAATTCTTCCTCTATGATGCTTCCTGGAAGACGGTATTCAGGTATTCCATAGCGAAGCATTCCCCCAGCCTGGGCGTTTGCCTCCAGTACAGTCACCTCATGCCCTTGCTTTCTTAAATAATAAGCTGCCGTCATACCAGCCGGCCCTGCCCCTACGATACAGACCCTCTTTCCGGTATCTGGAAGCTGTTTCCCTTTTCCTCTCCAGAAGGTACCGGTATCGGCTTCTGCTGCAAACCGCTTGATTTCCCGAATGGACATAGCCTCATTGATCTCACTCCGTTTGCAATGCATTTCGCATACATGATTACAAATGTAGCCAAGAACCTTTGGAAATGGCACCTTTTCCCGGATCACAGCTGCCGCTTCCTCAAATCTTCCCTCTCCCACCAAATAGATATAGCGGGGAACATCTGTATGGGCTGGGCAGGCGGCCCGGCAGGGTACAATCAACTCTTCCCTGGTTTTATCTGATTCCATAAGAGAACGTTTGTCACGGATTGTTCCGGTTGGACAAACTTCCGCGCAGGCCTGACAAAACCTACAGTCTTCATCCTTTAGAAGCTTATCATGAAGCGTACCAATATAGGTCTCCATGTTTTCTTGGGAATACTTTAAGATCCCCACCCCTCTTAAATCCTTGCAAGCTCTAACACAGCGTCCGCAGAGGATACACCGGTTCATATCATGGGCTAGCAGGGGATTTTCTTCCATAGGACGGAACCCTTTTACCCTGTGCTTCATCCGTGTACTGGCTCCTCCTAAATACTGAATCAGAGTTTGCAGTTCACAGTTTCCGTATTTGGGACAGGTAGAACAGTCTTCCGGATGACCTGCCAAAAGCAAATCAAGCGCCAGGGACCGAAGCCTGCTTATCTTTTCACTTTTTGTCTGAATGACCATACCGTCTCTTGGTTTTAAGTTACAGGAGGTGACTACCTGGTCCTCCCCTTCTACCTCTACAATGCATAACCGGCAGGAGCCGTGCTCCGGAAGATCGGGATGGTGGCACAAATGAGGAATGTAGATTCCTGCCTTAAGCGCCTCTTCCAACACACAGGAATCTTTTGGCACCTGAATTTTTATACCATCGATTGTTATTACTGGCATAATCCCCTCCATTATTTCTTTCCTTCTTCTTTTATGTATTCCACTGCACTAAGGGCTGCAATGCGTCCTGTATTAACCGCATAGCCCATGGAATTACCGGGCAGCAAAAACATGTAGCTGTCATCGTAAATGTTGCAGGAATCTGCACCTGCGCAGTAAAGTCCAGGCACTGGCATATATTCTTTGTCGCAGGCCTCACAGTTTTCGTTGATCCGAATCCCTCCTACAGTCCCATATCCACCAGGATGGATTGCTGCCGCATAATAAGGAGCTTTAAACAGGGGTCTTAAGTATTTGGGATCTTTAAAGAATTCAAGGTCTCTGCTGTCGCAAAAATAGTTATAATTGTCTATGGTTTCTTTTAAATTCCCTACATCAATCCCAGCTATTTGTGCCAGTTCCTCTATGGTATCAGCAATAAAATAGTGTTTGCTTCCATTTTTCTTTAGCATCTGAATGCCTTCATAAAAGTCGGACACATCTGGATTGGGAGTCACCAGACTTGTCACGTCTACACCATGACTGATATAATAATTTACAATGGAACTATCTACGATTGAAAAACAGACCTTCCCCTTTTGATGATTTGCCACGTTGGATAGGTAAGTCGTGTTTTGCATATAATCCTCATTCATAATTCTCTTACCAAAAGAATTCACCAGCAGATTGGGTTGCTTCATAATATTGGTGACTCCACCTGTGGTTGGTTCTCCCCCTCCCAGATCACTGGCCATTTCAATTCTCATCTGGGTCTGGTCTGCTCCTGCCTCCCAAGCCATTCTAAGTCCATCGCCCATTAACCCTGGAATGGCGAAGCTAAACACATCCTTACCATGCTCCAGGCCAGTCAGTTCCTTAATCATATCTTTATTGGCTCCGGCACCTCCAGTACAGATAATTGCAGTCTTACAGTCGACTCTAACCTCTTGCCCATCAGGAGACGTTCCAATAATACCCATTACTTTTCCATGTTCCTTTATAATCTTCTTTGCAGAATGCTCTAACAGAAATGTTACTCCAAGCTCCAGCGCCTTTTCATACATGGCACGGTTCATAAATGAGGCTGCCCTTGGCCCGATTCCTGTATCTGTTTTTACAATGTGCCAGGTTGCTTCTGACTGGGGAAAGTAGCGAAATGCGCCCTCAAATTCAACTCCCATATCCTCAAGCCACTGTATGGTTTCTCCAGACTGGGAAAAATACCGCTTTACCAACCTGGCGTCCACATTGTAATGGGTATAATCCATAAACATGTTAAACGCTTTTTCTACACTGATTTCAATCATCTGTCTTTTCTGATATAAGGTACCAATTCCCAAAGGGCCCATCCCCATATTGGCAGCGCCGCCGACTGTAGATGTCTTTTCAAGCACCACCACACTTGCCCCCAACTGGGCCGCCTGAACAGCCGCCGCCAGTCCTGAAGGGCCTGCCGCAATGACTCCAACCTGTGCTTCATACTCTTTCATATATATAACTTCCTTTCAGAACAATCCGAATTAACAAGTATAATTATATAATTTATCTCAAATAGTTTCTCGATATTTTCACTATAATATCAGCTTTTATTCCGGTATTTTTAATCTATTTCACCTTAATAAATACGATTATAAGGAAAATATTAAATATTTCTTATATCCATTAATATTATCCATATATTTATACCCTTAAGATAACAGTACCGGAGAAACCAAAGCACTAACTCTCTTTGATTCCTCCGGTATTTTAATATTATTCCTCTATGGCTCTTCTAAGCGCCTCCTGCTGACGCCTTACCTGTTCAATGCTGTCAACCTCCAGAGCATCATTTAGCATCCGGTTTCCTTCGTATTCTGAAGAAAGATAACCACTATACCCAGCTGTTTTATAAGCTTCCACCACTTCCTTTATGGGGATGGAGGTTTCTTCACATGCCTCGTTCATATGATAAAACTTGGCATGTGTATGATAGATATACTGGATATTATCAATAATATCTTTGGGATCGCACCAGGTATAATCAAACGTGGAACCTGCATAGGCCAGTTCTGCCGGTGTGGCATGAATCTTCTCCAATGCCTCCATTAGATTTGGATATCCATTGGCCTTCATATATGCTCCATGAGCCCTTCCCAAATTTAAATCGTATTTAATCTTTGTAAATCCTTTATTCACGCGGTTTAAGAAGGCATCCTCAACAATTTTAATCGCTTCTTCCCGACAGCCGTTACGAACAGCCTGAGCGGTGAGTATATCCGGAATATTACGGCAGAAGATTCCAAAATCGGGCATAAAACCAAAATGCTTTGTGCCGGTCTTATGTACCATCTCCATATAGCCGTCAGCCCAGCCGGAACTAAGAGAGAAGGGAGAATGTACCTCTATACAGATTTTAATATCCTTTTCTTCTGCAAATGGCATGCTGCCTTCAATCACATCCATTGGAGTGGAAACCAGAGTTCTTAAGGTTTGAAAACCCAACTGGCTGGCATTTTCGATATCCCGCTTCATCATAGCAATCTGCTCTCGTAAGGTACAGACCCTGTTGTCATAGATTCGATTTTCCAAAAAAGCATCGTAGCAGGTTGGTTCTGTTCCATACTTTTTCATCCAGCCAAACCATGTTTCTTTAAACTCCGGTGTAATCACCGGAAAATCATCTACCATTTGCTCTGCTAAAAGTTCAATGCCTGTAGCTCCTGTTTTCGCAGTTTCCCGTATACAGCCTTCCAGATCAAGTTTTCCTTCGTAATACTCCTGCTGGTAGCTGTATAGAGACACACTTCTTTTTATTTTGTTATCCATCCCATTTCCTCCCTATGTCAAAGTTCAAAATCATACTCACCTGCATGAACCAGAATATGCGGCATGTAGGAAGGTGCAATTGTCTGGGTACATTTGATGTGATGGTTTCCATAGGCCAGACCACCCTCTGCCATTACTGTAACCGTTCCATATTGGCCAAACAGCCAGCGATTGCTGATTACAGTTTTCATCTCATCCTGAGTAAAGGTTTCCCCATTAACCGTAAACAATATGGATTCCCTGGGATATTCTACTCCATCTACATTAACTTCAATATTGCGTAAAATCGAAAGGGTAATACCCCGATAGTACTGTATCTTCATTTTAAAGCAAAACCCTGTAACGCTACCTTCTTCCTCTATGTTTTGAAAGCCAAGAGGATGATACATCTGTTTTGGAAACATAATGATTTGGCTCCTTTTTTAATTTAGTTTAGAAAAAAACTTCTTTCCCGGTTTCAGCAGATTGATAGATGCCCTCCAAAATTTGAGTGACTACAAACGCCTGCTCTGGTTTCACAAGAGGGTCCTCATTATTTAAGATTGCCAAAAGCCACTGCTTCTGCTCTCTGACGCCTTCTGCGGAGGCACCACCTTCAAAGAAATCCACCACTCCAGCAGGAGATATGGTTTTCTCCATGAGTGTGTTGTGCTCCACGGTATTGTAGATTAGTTCATCTTTTGGATAACTGCCGCCATGATGGATCTCAGCTCCCGCTTTTGTACCGCAAAGTGTGGTAGATGCCTCCATGGATTTTAGAACATTCAGTGCCCAGGACGCCTCCAGATAAATGGTTGCTCCATTTTTCATCTTTACAAGACCAAATGCAGAATCTTCTACCTCAAAGGTTTCTGGATCCCATGGACCAAATACATTGCCTTCCGGTCCATCAGCCTGACGGCCCAGCTTATAATATACCTGGCCAGAAACAGATAAAGGCTCATAGTTATTCATCATCCAAAGTGTAATATCAAGGGCATGAGTTCCAATATCAATCAGAGGGCCTCCACCCTGAAGTGACTTATCCGGGAAAACTCCCCAGGTCGGTACTGCTCTTCTTCTTAATGCATGGGCCTTTGCAAAATAGATTTCTCCCAATTCATTGGCTGCACAGGAGGCATGAAGGGTCTGAGTATCTTCCCGCAGACGGTTCTGATAGCCAACGGTGAACTTTTTCCCTGACTTCTTCCACGCATCCAACATTTTTACTGCATCTTCCGTGTTATGTGCCATTGGCTTTTCACACATCACATGCTTTCCGGCTGCAAAAGCCGCAACTGTTATGGGACAATGAGCCACATTGGGGGTACAGACATGAACCACATCTACATCAGGATCATTTACCAGGTCATTATAATTGGTATACACCTTTGCACCTGCTGAACCGTATTCCCCGGCGGCTTTTACAACCCTCTCTTCCACAATGTCGCAGAAAGCAACGATTTCGTTCAGTTCTCCATTTGCTTTTAATGACGGCATATGCTTTTGATTTGCAATACCGCCGCAGCCGACGATACCAATTCTTAATTTTTTCATATTTGTTTTTTCCTTTCCAAACTCTTATTTCATTCGTTCCAAATCTCTCTGCTCATTTCTAATACGAAGTTTCTCCCTGATTTCAGGCATATCGCTCTCTTTTAACTTGTAGCAAGCAACAGGAATAAGGGAGAGTACAAAAATGATTGCAGGCATTACGTTGGTTGCAATGATAATACCTGTTTTCACTTGCTCCGTAATTTCTTGCCCAGCTACATACCCATACCAGCCTATAATTGCAATTCCAAGAGCACCTCCAAGAGCCGTACCGATTAAACCACCTAAGCCATTTAAGGAAAATGCGGTACCATCGGTTCTTACCCCTGTTTTTAAATCTCCATCATCAACTGCGTCAACAATCATGCATGATCCGCAGGGCCCTGCAATATATCCAAGACCATATACGATGTGACATAAGAACAGATAAGGTATATTCATATAGGGACCAAATACCATCATAATCAGACCTAATGCCTGGACGAGGCCAGAAAAATAAATGGTTTTCTTTTTCCCAAAGTGTTCCATAACCTTAGGAGAAAATGGCATAATGAGTGCGCCTACCAGCATCTGCATCATCATAAAGATGGTGATGAAAGTAAAGTTTTTCACCACATATAAATAGAAATAAACAGCCACTCCAATACGGCCAAGCATACCTGCCATATTTAAAACGGTATATAAAACAACCATCATTAGATTTTTGTTCTGTACAATAAGCTTTGCTGATTCTTTCAGAGAAACCTGATCTTCTTTATGTACTTGTACCGTCTCCTTGCATTTCCATGCGCACATCCAGAAGATAGGAAGGGCGATTAATGCAAATACACTGGCAGTTCTCTGATAACCAACTCCCATATCGCCACCGCCAAAGAGATTTACTAACGGTAGGGTTACAAGATTCAACAAAATCATCCCAAATACCATGCCCATCATCTGAGCCGTATTTAAGCGGTTGATCTTCTTGCTGTCTGTTGTCATAACCGCCGGTAGTGCCAGATAAGGTACATTGGAGATGGTATAAGACATGCCAAGACCGATGTATGTAATATACGCGTAAATAAGTTTTCCTTTACTCCCAAACCCCGGTACTGTAAAGGTTAATACGGTAAACAGAACCAGCAGAGGAGCTCCAATGACAATATAAGGCCGAAACCGCCCGAATCTGGTATGGGTACGTTCCATCAATGCGCCCATCAAAGGATCACTTACCCCACTCCAAACCTTTGCTATAAGAAAAAGAACCGCAACGGAACCGGCGCTTAATCCAAAAACATCTGTGTAAAATACTGCCAGGTATGTGGTTACCATGGTCCAGGAAAGCTGAGAAGCAAAATTCCCCATGCCATAGGTAACGTATTCCATCGGTCCTATCTTACTGCTTTTAGTCCCCATTTTTATTCTCCTATTCATTTTTTGTGTCATGCGCGCATATGAAATCCAGCTGTACCCTTATGATTTCTTGCTCTAATTATAGCAAAATGGACCATTCCTCACGTTTCTACATTCAGCTTTATTCTCTTTATTTCCGTCTTTATTTAACCTTTTATCTTTTCGTTCCAGCAAACGAATACAATAAAATTAAAGAATATCGAAATTAGTTAATATATGTGATACAATGAAAAAAATGGAATCTATGGAGGGGTCATGAATCCAATATTTGAAATTCAATCTTTTATTCAATCAGCCAATCTTTATCTCCTAAACAAAACAGAAACACTTCCAGTACATGGACTGGACCTTATTACCATCCTTCGGGGTTCCATGACAATGAAAGAGCCTTCTATCTGTTGTGGCCCTAAAGACTGCTTGATACTTGGACCTGGGAATTTAATCAACGTAACGTCTGATGACGAATGCCTGTTTCTAAAGGTCTCTCTCCGCCCAGAATGTATACTGGATACAATGTTTCAAGAATCCATGTTATCAAGCTCTGCCAAGTTCCTTTCAAGCTTTGAACAAATACATCCCATTCTTTTGGATTATGCAAAAGTATATTTAAGTGGCCAGACCTTAAATCAATACCGGTTATCAGCCCTGACCTTACAGCTTCTTGATCTTCTCGCCAGAGACTCCTCTTTAGTACCTGGCTTACCTGACGTCTCCAGACAAAAAGAGTGCTCCAAACAAGAGCTTTTAGTGGAACGGGTTACTTCTTATTTAGAGGAAAATTATAAGGAGAATCCTGGCCTGTCCAAAACAGCAGCTTTCTTTTCTATTACACCTCAATATCTGTCCAGCCTATTTCAGAAGTATTTTAATCAGACCTTTCAGAATCACTTAAAAGGGGTGCAGTGCAGACAGGGAGCGCTCTACTATAGATATACGGATCTGGAGTTACATGAGATATGCGAAAAGGTAGGGTTGACGAGCCCGGACGCTCTTAACGAATATTTTAACCTGGAAGGAATTAAAAAGCCTGTGATCTTCGGGTCATCTTCCTCTTCTTTTATGAAACCGCTTTCCCCTGAATGCAGTCTCCTTTCTTTCAGGCAGATAAAAAGCGGGCAGACCCCACCACTGGAAAAGCCGGTCCGTGTTTATGAGGTCATAGAGACAACAGTCTTAAAAAGTAGGGAGGTACCAGGCTTTTGGAACCGCCTCATTAATTTGGGATACGCACAGGATTTTTCTAATGTTAAAATATTTGATCAGCTAAAAGAGACACAGAGAGAAATAGGATTTTCATACGGAAGAATCTGTAGACTTTTTGATCTTGTCTCCCAATATTCCATTAGCGGTAGATCCATTTATGATTACAATCAGATCTTTCAGATTTTAGATATTATGATAGAAAACCGGATGCTTCCCTTTCTTGAACTCAGTAATAAACTCTTTCGCATCCATCTTTCTGCCAAGGAGAATATAGCAAAAAACTTAGTCGGCAGCACAGTTTCTTATTTTGATCAGCTTCTGGAGATTCTTCCCGACTTTTTGCGGGCCTGTATCAACCGCTATGGGCAGGAATCTGTCAATTCCTGGCGCTTTGAAATCAGTTATACCATTTATGACTTTATCGAGCTGTCTGAGATTTTTCCTTTGTCAAAATATATCCGTTATTTCAAACGGCTTAAAGAGATAATTAAGACCTATGCTCCAGAATGCCAGGTGGGGGGGCCAGGCTTTAACCAATGGAACAATCCACAGCTTCTCACCAAAATATACGAAATGATGAAAGCGGCACAAGCTGCACCTGATTTTTTAACAGCTTACATCTATCCTACCACTAGTGACGGCGCAGATGCCTCCATCTCCTCAGATGAGGATCTTGCCATAAAAAGAATCAAAGAAATTAGCGAAATAACAAAGAGCTTAATTGCAAATCATGGCCTTTGGATTACTGAATTTAACTCCAATATTTCCTCCCGCAACCTGCTCAATGATTCCAGTTTTCAATCGGAATTTCTTGCAAAGAACTTATCCCAGTCATACGGACTTGATATTGAAGCCTTGGGTTATTACATGCTCTTTGATGTCCCCCTTCGCCATTCCGATTCCATGGACATGCTGTTTGGAGGGTGGGGACTCTTTACGGATAGCGGTATCCCAAAGCCCTCTTACCATACCTACCACATGTTTTCCATGCTTGGGAAAAATTTGTTATATGCCCATAAGAATTTTTTAATTACAGCAGACTCTAATTCCAGCTTCCGTTTTTTGTTTTTTCACTACGAGCATATTAATCCTGCCTTTACTGGCAGAAATATTCAGATCGAAGACTTTGAGACAGATGGAGTTTTTTTTATTTCAACGAACCCGGATTACTGGGAAATCAGGGTTAATGATGCCACTAAGGGCACCTATCTGGTGAAGGAATATGTAATATCTGACAGCCGTAGTAATCTTTTATTTCTCTGGAAGCAAATGAATCTTATCACAGTATCGCGCCCAGAAAATATATCCGTCTTAAAGCAAAATTCCTCCATGCTGCCTAAGTTAACGACTTTGGAGGTTGACCACAGCGGACAACTGAGATATCAGATCAGTCTCAGACGCCGGGAAGTTAAACTTGTCACCATTGACCTTCACACCGCACCTGCATCCATTCGAAGGAGGCCGTCAGATGAATTGGTACCAAAATCTTCCTACTAATCTTCCAATTATATTCTTTCGCAGCATGGAAACAAAGGAACCATTTACCTTTCAACATGAATCTTATGATTTTATTTATGTGGTATCCGGTAAGCTTACGATTAGCTACCAGGAACACGAAGCCCAGTATCTTATCAGTGATATCTGTCTGGTCAATCCTATGAATAAGGGCATGTTGACTCCCAAAGAAAACTGCAGTATCTTCCACCTGGGAATTCACCCATACTTTATAGAACAATGTCTTGGAAGTTACGGAACATTGATCTGCGACTCTGTGCTGGAGCCTGGCAACAACTATACTGCATTAAAAGAAATTTTAATCAACATTGGAACAAGATATCTGGAAGGACCAGCCGAAAATCATTTAAGCATCTTAAGTCTCTTGTTCGAGCTTATGGATCATTTAAAAAGAGAGAATTATTTTAAACCTGTTCTGTATGAAAACATTACGGAAAAGCATGGGGTACGTATCAACAAAATCATTGATTATATTGATCACCATTATAACGAACCCTTAACTCTTACTGCTCTCTCAGAGGCCCTTTATTTAACACCACAGTATTTGTCAAAGTTCTTTCACAAGTTCTTGCACCAGAACTTTAAAACTTACCTGATGGAGAAACGGTTGTTTCATGCATATCGGGATGTCTCTTATACCGATGAACCAATTACAGAAATCGCGATCCGCAACGGTTTTTCCGATGTAACGTCATTTGGCAAGGCATTTCGGGCAAGCTATCAAATGACTCCCAGCCAATTTAGAAAAAATAAGAACGTACATATGCTTGCAGAGGAATACAAGCAACTGGATCAATATAGCAACGCGATCCAGATCTCTGAGAACAGCTATCTTTACAGCAATCAGGTGGATGTAATTATCAACGAGACCGAAGGTATAAGGAGCAATTACTCCACGTTACTTAATGTCAGCTCAGCTAAAAACCTGCTATCTGAAAATTACAGAAGGCTTTTATTGGAGTCCAGAAAGTCCCTTGGCTTTCGTTACCTTCGCATTCAGGGAATCTTAAGCTCCTCCTTTATTCCAAGGGTGTTACCGGATTATAATTATTATTTCCTTGATCTTGATGACATCATGCATTTTATGCTGGACCACGATCTCATTCCTTTCATCGACCTTACACGGCTCAGTCATGCATTCTATGAGCCAGGTGGGACCTTACAGGATTCCTTATCTTCCTTAAAAAACAACCGTTTCTTTGAATTACTCCAAGCTTTTTTGGTCTTTAGCGCTCAAAGCTACCCAAAGGAATGGACCTCACAGTGGACGTTTGAATTATGGAAATTACCAAGGGAGTCACCAAGCCAATATGCCAATGATTTCAAGCTGATTCAGGAGATGATCCAGTCCTATCTTCCTGGTGCTTCTCTAGGTGGGCCTGGCTTTGATTCCAGGGAAAGTTTAAAAGATCTTGATGAGATCCTGAGACTTCTATATAAAGCAGACAGGAAACCCTCCTTTATCTCTGTTCATCTTTCCCTGATGAAGCAACCCGAGTCTTCAAAAGCAATTGTCAGCATGGATCAGAATCTCCCACTGAATTTGGCCCAGAAAATCAAGAAATTGATTCACAAATATGATAAACGCACGCCGTTTTATATCACGGAATGGAATTCTATCTCACTAACCGAACTGCCGATACAGTATTCTTGTTATCAGTCAGCTTATATCTGTAAGACATGTCTGGATCTAAATTCCGTTAGTGATCTAATGGGTTATTGGCTGTTTAGTGATACATCAACACAATCAAGTCCTATGAAACAAAAAGCCTTTTATTTCTGGGGCTCCGGGCTTATTAACAAAGATAGCATAGCAATGCCTGCCTTTTATGCGTTTCAAATGCTGGAACGGCTGGGTACTGAAATTATTAAACGAGGAGAAAACTTCTGCATTACCAGGAAAGGCCCAGACCATTATCAGATTATGTGTTTTAATTACGCTCACCCCCGGTCTTCCTGCCTCTATGAAAACGGGAAATATTCCTCGTTCTCCAATGTTTATAAGCTATTTGAGGAGGTTCCTGCCGTTAATTTCCGTTTTCTTCTACACGGAATCACTCCAGGCAAATACCGTATTTCAAGGTTTCTATTAGACCGGTCTCATGGCAGCATTTTGGATATCTGGATCGGCGGTTTTGTCAGAAGCAACATAAGTGAAACAGAATATCTCATGGATATTAAGCTACCCTCAGCCTCTCAGTTAAATTATCTTTTAAAAGCCTGCATTCCGGAAGAACGAAATATTTACTCTTATGCAGAGGATTATCTGGAGGTAGAGACCTCCATTCTTGCCCACAACGTCTGTATGTGGGATATTATAAGACAGGTCTAACATTTGAAATTTAAAAGGCCGCCAGATACGGTAGACCCGTTTCTGGCGGCCAAATAAGGTTATTGGACCGTTCTATTCTTGGATATGATAATCACAGCAATCAGTGCTGTAATCATCATTCCAATGGAAGAAACCATATAAACATTGGAAGTCGTTACTTCTCCAAAAATTAATTTTGAAACCGTATTTAAGACAGCTGGAGACAGAAGCTGCCCAAGGCAGACGGCAACATTAAAACAAGCGATTGCCATGGCCGTGGCAGTTGGTGTGACTGAATTTGAAAGAATGACCATAGCCGTTGGTACAAAAAGCCCTTGAGAAAAACCACAGAACATGGCACCAACCATTAAAAGTGCTGCCTGTGAGGGGAAGAGAATGAGAAATACTGCGCCAATGGTGAAACTAAACATAGCAGTGGGTATGGTGTACTTATTCGTAATAAGGCCAAGAATAAGTCCAACCAGAATCTGGGCACCAGAGAACACACCGGTCAAATTTCCTGAAACAGATGTACTTCCAGCCAGACTTCCACTAAGATGCATGGATAAATTGGTAGAGAACGTAATCAGAAATAAAAATTCCATAAAACCAACCGCTGCGATTGCAGCCACCGTCTTATTTAACTTTATGGGCTCATGCTGATTCGTTTTCTGAATTCCTGTATCCGGAAGACAAGCAGCAATTAAAAACATAGCAATAAAACCAATGATATGAATGAAATAAGCATATTGAAATCCCTTTGTTCCAAGCAAACCGCTGGCTACTGTAATAACTACCATCCCGGCTCCCACACTGGCGGCCTGAATTCCCATTACAACAACACGCTCTTTCCCTTTGAAAAATTCTGCAACCACTGTCACATTCAGTGTGGTCGCAATCCCAAGACCGATTCCATAGATAGTTCTAGATAGAAACAAAAGCATAAAGCTGTCTGATGCAAAGGGAATAAATCCTGTAATCCCTGTAATAAAACAGCCCACTAGAATCAGCTTTTTTTTACTAATTCTTACAACCAAAGAGCCAACTAAAACTGACATGACCATGGATAACAGAGTTGGCGCTGTAATTAACATCTGGATCAGACTGACATTAACTTCTGGATAATAAAGCTGTATCTGACCCAATACTGGGGATATGCTAAATTGTAATCCTTGGACAAATGAAATACCGATAATAGATAGAATTATTTTAGCTTTCTTATATTGATCTGACAAATTTTCAGCCTTCCTTTATAAGTATTTAGTGATGATCCGCTTCACGTTTTCCTGTTCCAAAATTCTTTTATCAGTTTTACCTGATTGCAATACTCCGTCATACAGTGAATCATCATTAATTTCATCTCTCTCATCGTTTTATCTCGGTCTGGCTCCGGCTTACAGATAAGCGTTCCATCTTCCTGAAAAGTCATGCCATTCCAGTAATGAACTTTTAATTCCCGGCCTGTGGCAGTTTCTCTTGTATGCTGTACCATACACATAACTCTTTCCCTTGTTTGAGCCTCATTTATCTCCTCTGCTTTCCCTCCAAGTCCCATGAGAAAGATACAGTGGGGATCACGCTTAGAGATGTCTTCTTCATGGATTCCCAGATGCTCAAAACGAAAGTTGTTCCAATTCATCTCCATCCGCATCATTCCCCAGCCAAAGTCCTCAACCGCACCATCTTCAAAATGAATGAGATGAGCCCCTGGATACCATGTTTTATAAAACAGGTTACAGTTTTTGTCATTAGCAAAATTTTCCTGATAGTCTCGTATCATCTCATTTGTAACGTCCTGTGCTATTTTAATTGCTGCAAAGCCTACGCCATTTGGCAATACCCCATACCCATTGTCCCGATATTTACTATCGCCATCAAGTAGTACGCCTCCAGCCAGTTCTGGCATATAGCATTCATCAGGATTTAAGGTGCCGTGTTCTATTGCCCTTACATGTTCCGGCTGAATATCCGCAAGTGGCTCCTTATAATACTTTGCATAAACTGATTGGCTCTCTTCTTTTGTAAGCGCTGCCGTCATGGATCTTAAATCCTCCATGGTACACTCATTCATCTTCTTTCCACAAGTCCTAGGGCTTACCATTACTTTTCCCGTACTATATACACAAGCCATGTTGATTCCTCCATTCTCTTCCCTTCCATTCGGTTGAATAATCCTGTAATATCAGGTATAATTTTCTTTAATATGAATCCTGCATATATCATATCGAATCATATCTTTAAAAAAAAGAACACATCCTGAGGAAATGTTCATTTAGCAAATGGAGTTTTATTTAAGTAAAATGAAAGGGAAAGCGTGGATCCAATGAATGATAAAAAACCGGGGAAAGGGCTGCTGACTAAGAAGGCTATTGCGGATTCCTATCTTGCCATGATTCCTTCCAACATGTGGGACAAAATAACGGTTAAGGAAATCTGCAAAACGGCAGGCATTACAAGAGGCACCTTTTACCTGCATTATAATGATATTTATGATTTAATGGAACAGATACAGGAATCTCTTCTTACAGAGCTCACAAAGAGATACGAAAAGCTTCCCAATTCAGGATCTCCTGCCCCATTCTTTGAAGATCTCCAGTCCTTTGATGTGACCCCTCCGGCCATGTTTTTGACCTGGTTTGAATTTTGCAAAGACTATAGAGGGGAAACGATTGCTTTATTAGACCGAAAGAATGGAGACTCCTATTTCCGAAGTAAATTAAAGCATTTCTTAACTATACATATCAATCAAATCATGGACCGGGATGGACTGCCTCAGGATGGACTTCGCACTCATTTCTCCAAGATATTTCTGGAGCTTCATTTAATGGCAGCGCAAACCTGGCTGGAAGAGGGGGATAACCAGTTTTTGTCTACCGATGAAATAGTAAACCTGCTTAATACCATGCGGGTTGGAGCCAGATATTTATCCTACCGAAAGCCAGTATAGACCAGGAAAACGGATGTTGTCTTCTATTGAGGACAGCACCCGTTTCTAATTTATAAATAATTCCAATGCATGAAAAGCATTGCAAGTGCAATCAGACCCACGTTCTGATGTTTCATCGAGCTTGCACTACTATTTTTTTCCCTCTTGATTCCAGATTTGATGTATCCAGATTATATTCAACGTCTTTGGGCAATTCTATTTCAAGTAGGATTTTCTTCTCACTCTCCTTAACATGCACCCGTATAAATCCTTGTATCGATTCATAACTACAATGAAACTCTTTTATACTTTCTGGTAAATATGGACGGATTGTAACCTTCGAAAATCCAGGTTTCTCAGGAATAATCCCTGCAATTCCATTATAATACCATTCCATGATATGACCCATCATATCATGGCAGTGGCTCCTTGGATTTTTCTCCCAATACTCTCCCAAAGTTGTCTCTCCATCCAGAATAAACGCGTAATAGCTGGGATGTTCTTCCCTCATAATAAACTTGCTGATTATGTCGTTCATACCATACCTGCAGGCACTCTGAATCACATAGGGGAGTCCCACTTCACCGCATATAAATGCGCCATCCCGCTCTAAAGTATAATGCAGGGCTTTCACTACATCGGCTTTTTTATCCTCCGGTACAATACCCCAGAACAATGGCAGTGCCTGAGCTGCCTGGGTCAGGAAAACTTCATCCGGATGATCCCATGATTTATAGCACCAAAATTCTTTATCCGAATGTAGGACCATCAGCTTTTCATTATAGTTCTTCTTTATTTCTTCAGAATAAGCATTTAGCTGCGCCCGGTCAGCTTCATATCCAAGAATCTCTGCAAACTTAGCAAGAATGGTGGCATCTGCATACAGGAACGCGGTCTCTATATTCTCACGTGCCAATTCATTTTGGGGATTTCCCCAGTCACCTAAACCGTGATTGATAAAGCCCTCATCCGTTACCTTCGCTTTCAGATGGTTTAGATAGAACATACCTGCCTGATAATTCTCCTCAATTATCTTCACATCTCCATAAAACGTATAATGCCAGTATGCCCCAAGAATACAGGTACTCCCCCACGGAATGATATCATAGAAACTGCCCATCCCCGGTACCGGAAGCACATTTGGAATGTAACAGGGACACTGGGAAGGCATTAACCCTTCTCCGGGATAAAACTTATTTCCAGCATAATCGGACAAAAAATCATCTGCCGTATGCTGGCCTATCCTCATATCCAGTAAAAATTTCTCCCATAGCTTTTTTCCATCTTTAATATAAAAGATTGACGGCGCCATCAGGTGGTTCGGCTCCTGCCATGCAAACCGCTCAATCGTCGGACAGTCTGTATGTACACTTACCATATTTGCTTCCACAGTTTTTTCTATCATGCTGTAAATCTTTTCATAACGGCTATCATCACAGGTAAAGCTGCCATGAGTCACATGGGCGCTGGAAATTGCATGAGCTTTCAGATTACATACAGTAGAAGCATGGGTTTTTTCCATTGCTATAAACCGTCCGGCAAAGTAGGTAAATGTCATTCTGCATGTCTCCCATACATTATTCTGTCCAATAATATAGGTAATGCAGGAATTCACATTTACCCAATTTTTAGCCATCTGATCTACATCTCCATTATCCTGCAGCTTTTCAGCGGGATAAATTTTAACCACATCACCAGCTTTTCCCTTTACCCCAAATTCAAGTATCCCAGACATATTCTGTCCAAAATCATAAATATCCCGCCCATTTATATGCTTCAGCAATTTTCCTTCATAAGTTCGAAGTACTTTGATTGCAGGCTGGAACTGCTCTATTAACTTTCCTTTAGGTGCATCCTTATTATCCACGATGACTGCACGTTTCCAGTTTGAATCATCAAACCCCGCCTCACACCAGCCTTGTTGAATCAATCGTCCGTCAATCGTCTCCGAACCATATACATTGCTCATTACAGTTTTATGTTTCATTACTGTAAATGTATCGTCTGCAGTAATACTCATACTGGTTCCATCTGTAAAAGTAATTATTATCTCCATTGCCAGCACCAGATATTTCCCGAAGGGCTGATATGGATTCGGGTTAGGCGGCATAAACTCTGGAAATGTAAAGGTGTAATGTTCATCCGTTTTAATAAACCAGCCGTTCCCAACCTCCGCTCCAAGCACATTTTCTCCCTGTTTTAAATAAGGCGTTATGTCAAATGCCACATACTGTATTAACTTTTTATAGTCCGTCCACCCTGGATCTAATTCATGGTCATCCACCTTTTTCCCATTGATATAAAAATTGAACTGCCCCAAACCACAAACCTTAGCTTTGGCCTTTTCAACCGTTTTTACTATTGTGAAATTTTTTCTTGCATAAAATGGTGAAGATGTTTCATTTGTAATCCAGTTTTCTAACATGCTTTAAGCTCTCCTTATGACACTACATATTAATATATAAATTGTTTTTTACAAACATCAGTGATTCCATGGATGCTTGTGCGATCATACCGTCTCTTACTATCTTAAGTACTTTTTCTCCAAGAACTCTTATAAATATCGCTCACGTGGTTTTCTCCTGTTCTGACTCTTTTGGTACCTCTGGTATCGGTACTACTGCTGCCACACCAAGTAATCCGGCAAATGCAAGAATACTGTAAAATAAGGTAAAGCCACCTGCGGTAATTAAAGGATTCGCAATAACAGGGACTAAAGATTGTGGTAATTGTCCCGCGATATTCATGATTCCTAAATCCTTTGCAGCATCTTTCTTATTAGGTAAAATCCGGGCAATGAGGCCCATATCCACTGCGATATAGCTTCCATAACCTATGCCAAGTATTGCTGTTCCGATAAATACGATTGGTAAGGATGGTGCAACTGCAATTGTAAACACTCCAACGGCGACAAGAACAGCTGCAACTGAAATAAATGGTTTTTGTTTTCTGAATTTATCAGACAGCATACCGCCAACGGTAGCTGAAAACCCAAGTCCGATTGTCTGGATTAAGGAATTCAAGGTTGCAATCCCAGTAACCTGCTCCTGAGATATATTAAATTTCTGCATAAAGAATAATGTAGCATAAACTTGTGATGCGAATGCCGTACATACAAGAAATCTGGTAAGGAATGCCCATGTAAAGGCAGGATAAGCCCTAAGACTTGGATAAATCTTACCTGATTTCTTTTCACTTGTTTTATATTGGTCGATTGGTTCATCCTTAATAAGAATACTTGCAATAAGCGCCCCTAACACAGATGCCCCCGCCACAGCACCAAATTTCATTGTTAAAGAAAGGTTGTTAAGTGCGGTTAGAACCATCATACCAAATAAGATCCCCAAAGGATTAAAAAGTCCGACTAAACCGGATACGGTACCTCTTCGGTTTTCCTCCACCTGGTCCGGTAGCAATGCTGAATATGCTGCAAATGAGGTGGAATAGAAGCATAAAGCGACACACCAAAAAACAATGACCATTATAACGGATGTTGTCTTCTATTGTGGACAGCATCCGTTTCTGATTTATAAATATTTGATTTTTATGGTTTTTTAATCATCATGGATATTATTATGCCTACTACGATTGCGCCGAGTAGGAATAACAGCGTACTAAAATAAGAGCCGCTGGAATCGTAGAGGAAGCCCGCAATGGTACTTCCAAAAGAGGCGAAAAACAGATTCATATTCAAAACAGAAAAGTTAATGCTATAATGCTTTTTTCCATAAAAGGAACCTACGAAGGCAGAGTTCGTGGTCGGCACACCTCCATAGGCAAGCCCCGTTATTATAAATCCTATCGTCAGAATAAGAAAACTCCCTGTACTCAACGATAAAATCAGAAGAACTATGGCACTGCAATACAATATTTCATTGATAACCATAGTCTTTCCCCGTCCGATCCGGTCATACATTTCACCGAATATTACACGTCCGACTCCGTTAAAAATCGAAACCAGCCCCACAACCGTGGAAATAGTGCCTGCCGAAGCTTTCGGTGCCACTTCTACTGCTATGGCTCCAGCCTGAGATATCACAGCAAGCCCAGCGGCACATAACAGAATCGCCCAGAAAAAATAGAGCCAAAAAGAACTCCTTCTTATCATTTGACGGAAGTTCATATCCTCTGTTACAGCTGTATCTCCACTCTTACTATCCTCTGTGATCATTTCTATCAAAGCTGCCGTCTCTGCGGCATCTGGTTTCTTAATAAATAATGCACACAAAAGCATAACTATAAAAAGAATGATTCCAAAAAGCAAAAAGGATTTTCTAAAGCTTTCTCCTGATCCGGTAAAAGCCTGATACACCTTTCCAATTAAGAAACTTCCGAATCCAAATCCCATTAAAAGAATTCCTGATATAAGACCCGGCTTATCCGGAAAATATTTCGTTACGGTGCCCATAATGGAATTATAGGCAATCCCTGAGGCTGTTCCGCAAAGGACTCCGTATCCTATGTACAGACCTGGCAGGGAACTGGTTTTTGAAGCGAGAAAGAATCCTGCTAAAAACAAAAAAGCAGAAATAACCATATTGATTTTAACATTTATTTTTCCGGAGAAAAGACCGGAGAAAAAACCGCCCAGACAAAAAAACATCATACAGATGGTAAAGGTCAGGGAAAGCTGTGCACTGCTCCAATCAGTAAAATACGCTGCTACCGGCCTGGAAAGAACACTCCAGGCATAAATAAGTCCTGCAAATAAAAGCACCAGAACTCCCATTGCGGCATAAAGCCATCGTTTCCATTTCATTTCTTTAATTCTCCTCTATCTTCTGGGCATATATCCGCGGTATTGGCTGTAAGCATCACAAGTTGGACAATCGGTAATAAAAATCCCTCTGATTTCAAAGCCTGGTTTTAAATAAGGAAATGCATCTCCTTTGGCTGCCCAGAACGGTGCCTTTATATTATCTGATATTTCAACAGCCATATGATGCCAGGCTGTAGGGCCGGTAAACCACATCTCTACTACTCGTCCCATAGGACAATTGTTAATTTTCTGATTCACTTTACTGGTAAGAATTCTTGTACAGCAGGAATTCTCAGTGAAAAATGGGAACACTTCTTCAAACAGCCACTGATCTCCTTCTTCCTGTGATACTCCTTCTGGATAGGATAAAGCAAAGTTCCAGCGGTAATTCGGACCATCTCCCAGCATACGGCCAGTTCCTTTAATATCTTCTTCCCACCACATAGGGCAAAAAGCAAAAACAAAAGGCGGACAGCCATTGTTACCACCGGTGCTGCGTCCTGCATCTCCAGTTAACATTGTCTCACCAACGGTTTGAGGAACCGTACCCTGCCATTTTAAGACTTCAATGGGGGTGTATTCCTGAAAGGCTTTTACCTTTAACGCTGGATCCATTATATTTACCGTCCAGTGGTGTTCGGTCAACTGCATACGCACGGTACCAAACCGCTCTCCTCCATTAGGTACCGGAAGAGCATCAAAAAAAGCATATTTGGTACAATATGGTTCAAACTGAGCAATACTTTCCGGAATATGATGATAATATAACCAATGGTGCAGTCTGTGCCTGTATTCTTCATCTATTACATCTACATAAATAAAACTCCTCATAGGATTAAATTCTACTGCCATGTTAATTCCCCCATTTCTATTTTCTTCGTAACAATATTTTTGTAAAGTAATCCACTCCAGCTCCCACGTACCATACCCCCACTGCCATGGCGATACCAATTTGTAGAGGTATCGTTTTATCCGCCTGCAAACTTAGAGGGGACATCAAACTTAAACCAATTGCCCAGCCGCATAACCAGGATGGAAGAAATACGAATCGTTCCAATAAAGATGCGGCAATGATTGCCAATGCACCTAAAACTGCCAGTATAAAAAACAGTTCCAGAGATTCGTTCCAATTTACTCCTTCCATAATCAGCAAAGAAAGGACAGCCCATAAATCACCCAGCCAAAAGCCTGTGGTAATCTTTAAACCATCTTCAAGCCGACTTCCATTGGTTGTGTAAAGCCCGGCACAAATCAATGCCACAGCTCCTGTCTTGATACCCAGGAGTGGTGCAGCTACCGCCCATAAGGGCGGTAAAACTGCAATAGCCAGAGCTAATATAAGGGTTTCTTTCTTTTTGTTGTTCATGTTTTATACGCGTTCACATAAAAATGAAGAAACAATAGAATCCGTATAGCGTTTCTTACGTGCCTTAAACTCTTCTGTCTGCCGCACTTTTGCGAATGCACCTTCCATGCGCTGAATATCATCTCCATGGATAAACTTTCCTGGAATTGTGTCATGAGCATGTTCTAACTGTTCCACTGGGAAAACAAATTTTGTCTTTCCATCTTCAATCACAACATCTCCCACCATTCCGCATAAGCCACAGATGGCATTTGTAGATTCGTTATCCAGATAAAAGAGCTTATTATGACAATGAGGACATAATCCTTCTTCTCCCTGATAAGCAGCACTCTCCACATCTTTTGCGGCATTTGCCAATTTCACACCGATTTTATGTACTTCAGCCAAACGTACGTCATCCATAATGAGCTCTTTCGCCCATGGGTACCAGGTATTATCAATGATCTTCCACATTGGGGTGAGAGCCTGCATAGCATGTTCGCATTGAACTCTGGTTCCCCAGTCAGAACCTCCTACTCCCATATAAGAAATCACTTTATCCTTTAGAATCCTTGGATCGATTGCTTTTCCACCATTCTCCTCTGCTACCTTGGAACCAATGATGTTGTTTCCACGGTCCATTCTAGGTCCGAAACGATCCATAATAGTATGGAATAGGCCAGAAGCCCCTTCCTCAAAGATAGGATCAGATATAATAATTCCATCTGCATCAAGCATTTTGTCTAAAAGCCAGTCAAAGTCATCCTTTATTACACACATATTTCCTTTTCCACCTAAAAGTGTCTTTACGCAAGCACAACAACCGGTACAATGCTTGATATCCAGTGATGACATTCTGATAAACTCTACCTCAGCACCTGTTTCCTTCGCTCCTATTAGCGCTTCCATACAGATAGAATCATTTGTTCCGTTCTTTGTTCCAAAAGAAATACCTAAAACCTTCATCATAATCTCCTTTTTCGTGTGAATATTAATTTTCTCTCATTTTTAAAATATAAAATCCATCATCAAGCGCATCAATGATGATATAACCTCTATCATCTACCACAATATCCTCTGTTACCGCCATACGAGGCCCCGGAAAACCTGGGAAAAATGATTCTTCTGGTTTTTTATTGGGATTTGGTGGAATAAAGTAAGCGATTTCCTTGATATAATATGGATCTGATACATCATAAACCCTCAATCCTGCATGGAAATAACAGCAGTACACACGGTCTCCTCTCTGCTCCAGCCATGGTTTATTGTCCATAGGTTCATGAAGGTTATGAGGACCAAATGGGCCAGCCACTCCAAGACCAGCTACATTAAAGTTTGGATATGGAAAGTCCTTTGGAACTTCCGGATATGGAAACTCTGCTATTAAGGTAGGCTGTTTTGGATCGCTGACATCGATCATGTGTATGTTGTTCAATGCCTGGGCTCTTTTTATCTTATCCGGTGTAAAGAACTGGAAACGTTCTCCTTCGTTTTGACATACGACTAGATCACGCCCCGGCAGTGGGACTGCTGTATGGGTTCTTGCCCCTGACAATTCACTGGAGAATGCAGGCATCAGCGATAATTCTCCCAGGCATTTCGGTCTTTCTACATCCTGAACATCAAGAACTACCAGTCCTGCTCCGCCATAACCGCAGTAAGCGATTCCATCACGGACAAATGGTGGTCCGTGAAGCCAGCCTTTATCCATAAAGGAAGGAACGTGAGCCGCACCTGGATCAAAGTTTCTATCTGGGTATCCGTCTGCATACTGATCTGGTCTCCACCAGCGTCCTGCTTCCACTGGATTAGTCGGATCTTCAATATCAATAATGCGGTAAATCATTCCTTCGAAGCCTACGCAGTCGCTGGATAAATGAACATATCTTCCACCGTTATACTGAAAACGATGCACTCCAAGTACATGCTTTAAGCCACAATCCCAATAGCCCAAGAATTCTGGATTTTCTGGGTCATTTTTCAGACTGTAAATACGAATTCCTGCCTCACATTTTATATCATCAAGTTTTGTCTGATCCACAAGGGCTCCTGGTCCGCTGCCACAACTCATGGCTACAATCATCAGATCGTCGGCAATCTGAATCTTAGGAGATGTAGTTGTGGGATACTCCTTAGGATCAAGGAGTTCAAAGTGCTTCACAAATTTGGGATCATAAGGATCTGTTATATCACTAATCATTACCCCGTTCTTTGTTCCGCCAAAACAGCAGCCGTACAGATAGTACTTTCCTGCTGATGTTTTATAAAGAGCCATCTGGAACATCCCGCAGGTACCATCCAGATCGCCATAAGAGCAAACTTCCAGATTTTTAATAAAACCGTTGTTTCCCTCTCCCTTAGCATAAAAATTATCTTTCATATTATTTCCCTTTCTACTGGTTTTTCCTGGAATCTATGTAAGATTCTGCTTCTTCCTCTCCCTTTAAAATACGAAGGGCACCTGCAGATAAAGCTTCCAGTTCATTCTCCCCTGGCATAACCATAATCGGAGCCAGCTTGCTTACATATTCTTTAATCCACTGTGTCAGCATTTGGGAATGAGCCACTCCGCCTGTCAAAATGATAGCATCAACTTCTCCCTTTAAAACTGGGATGAGTTCACCGATTCCTTTCGCAATCTGGTATGCTTGCGCCTGAAATACTTTCTTTGCTAACTCGTTACCATCCTGAATCATCTTTTCCACTTCAATACAGCTTGAAGTGCCAAGATAGGCTTTCATACCGCCCATACCAGAAACCTTTTTCTTCATATCCCTTTTACTGTAAGTTCCACTGTAACACATGTCGATTACGTAATTTAATGGTATGCTTCCTGATCTTTCTGGGGAAAAAGGACCTCCATCCGCTGGGATTGCATCCACTATTTTACCTTTTTCATGAGCACTGACTGAGATTCCACCACCTAAATGGGCAACGATAAAATTCATTTCCTGATATGTTTTTCCCATTTCAAATGCTGCTTTTCTCGCCATGGCCTTGGAGTTTAATACATGACAAAAACTTTGTCTTACTACCTCTGGCATTCCGGTTACTTTTGCAATCTCTGCCATTTCATCAGAACCCACTGCATCATAAATATAGGCTGTTATGCCCAGAGGAGCCGCAATGGCGTCTGCGATTAATGCGCCCAGGTTAGATGCGTGTTCAATGGTGAATGGATCGGTTAGCCTTTTTTTCATATCCTCTGTAACCAGATAACCGCCTGCATGAATATTTACCAGCTGGCCGCCTCTTCCCACAATCGCAGATAATTCCTTCACATCTACGCCATGTTTTTCTAGTGCATTTAGAATATTTTCCTTACGCATATCAAATTCATCTACCACTCTGTCATACTTTTTTAACTCTTCATCAGAATGTGTAACACTTTCTGTAAATAACTCTTTATCACCTTCGTAAACCCCGATTTTTGTGGAGGTAGAGCCAGGATTAACTGCTAAAATTTTATAACTCATTGTATTTCTCCTTCTCTAATCTACTGCTGCTGAAACTGCAATGGATAAGAATTTCTCCTCTGCAGACGATCCTCTGGAAGTTAATACAATCGGACATTTTGCTCCAACTACAAATCCAGCCATCTTTGCCTTACAGGTACAAGTTAGCATCTTACCCATGATATTTCCTGCATGGATATTGGGAGCCACTAGCACATCTACGTCACCAGCAATTTGGCTTTCATAGTTTTTCAGATTGGCAATCTCTGCATCAATGGCACAATCATAGGAAATAGGACCTTCTATGATACAGTTCTTAATTTCGCCTTCCCGGTTCATACGAGCAAGTTCTGCCGCTTCCACTGTTTCTGGCATTTTGGGATTCACTTTTTCCACGCAGGTCAAGACTCCCACTTTCGGGCAGTCATATCCCATGGATCTTAAAGTTTCCACCGTATTTTCAATAATAGATTTCTTTTGTTCCAGAGTCGGATAGGCAACCATGCCTCCGTCTACAGGCACTAATATTTTATGATAGGAGGGAACATCAAACATCGAAAAATGAGACATAACACCGCCTTTTCCCAAGCCTTTTTCTTTATCAACCACCGCCTTTAAAAGCACAGCCGTATCCAGATAACCCTTCATTAAAAAATCTGCTTTTCCTTCTCGTATCAAAGAGACTGAAAATTCGGCGGCCTCTTTATTATCAGTGGCTGGATAGATATCCTCTTCTGGAACCTCTTCTCCAAGCTTTTTTAGTATTCCAAGAATTACTTCTTTATCACCCACTAATATAGGTCTGGCAATTCCTTCTTTTCTGGCATGTAGAGCCGCTTCAAGAGTATGTTCTTCTCCTGCCGCTGCAATTACCATTCGTTTCATGGAAGGATAATTTTTCACTTTATCAATTAATTCATCAAAACTTCTATAGATCATCTGGCTCTCTCCTTATCTTTGTGACTGACCAATTAAAAGACCTCTTTCAAAAGCTAGTTTGTTAAGAGGAAGGAGCTTTGGTTTGTTTTTCAGTTTATGCTCAATGGTTGACCATACAATTTCTGGATCAATAACATTTGTATATCCTACATATGCTCCAAGCATAATAACATTTAATACCTTCGCATTTCCAAGTTCCAAGGCAAGCTCCGTAACAGGTGCTTTCACTATTTTAACGTCGCTTCTTTCTATTTCATCAGTAACAATAGAACTGTTAATAAAAAGTGTTCCACCCTGTTTTAATGTTGGCAAAAACTTTTGTAAGGATGGTCCGTTCATGATAACTAAATCATCCATTACATCACCAAGAGGTGCTCCAATGGTTTCATCGGAAATAACAACAAAACAATTTGCTGTACCACCTCTTTGCTCCGCTCCGTAAGAAGGGAAGAACGTAACATTTTTATTTGTAGAATCACAGGTTGCCGAAGCCAGGAATTTTCCGAGGGTCATAACACCCTGTCCACCAAAACCGGCCACACACAAATTTGTCTCCATTAAATTTTCCTCCTTATCGATCTCTGATTACACCCAGAGGAAATTCCGGGAGCATCTTCTCTTCTATAAAATCAAGAGATTTCAGTGCATCAAGCCCCCAGTTTGTAGGACAGCTGGTGACAATTTCTACCATGGAAAATCCTTTACCCTCAAGCTGGTTTTGAAATGCTTTTTGAATTGCTTTCTTTGTTTTCATTACATTTACTGGGGTATTGCAGCTGGTCCGTTCTAAATAAGCCGGAGCAGTCAGCTGTTCTAATATCTCACACATGTGCATAGGGTAACCATGTTCCTTGGGATCACGACCTTTTGGCGCGGTACTAGCCTTCATACCTACTAAGGTGGTAGGAGCCAATTGTCCGCCAGTCATACCGTAAATACCATTATTAATGAAAATAACTGTGATATTCTCTCCACGATTGGCTGCAGACATGGATTCCGCCAAACCGATGGAAGCAAAATCTCCATCTCCCTGATAGGTAAATACAAGACTGTCAGGGCTTGCCTTTTTCATTCCAGTCGCCACTGCACAGGCACGACCATGTGGGGCTGTGGTATTGTCATAGGCCATATAGTCCATCTGAAGACCACAGCAGCCGATTCCAAGGACGCAAGCCGCCTTGTCCACTAAATTCATCTCATCTAATACTTCACCGATCAGCTTCATTACAGTGCCATGCATGCATCCAGGACAAAAGCCAGAAACTTTATCTTCCTGAATGGTTTTTGTTCTTGCATAAATCTGCTTCATCTTTTCCCTCCTATTTGGAAACCATTTTTCTTATTGCTTCCATTACTGCCTCACGGCTTATGATGTTGCCGCCTGAGCAAAGGCAGGTTTCAATAGGGCAGCGCCCTTTCACACCAGTTTCCACGTCTGTTACAAACTGGGCAGGAATGGACATCTCAACATCAAGAATTGCTTTTACCTTGTTATAATCTATATGGTCAAATGCGTTGTAAGGAAATGGCTGAACGGTTATGGCCCGGATAAGTCCTACCTTTATGCCCTCTTTCCGTAATAAATCCACAGCCGCTTTTGCGATACGTGCTGATATTCCATAAGCCGTAATCACTACCTCTGCATCTTCAATTAGATATTCTTCGGCCTGAGCCTCTTTTTCCCAACTTGTGTAAAGAGCTGCCGCTTCTTCATTAGCTACCTGCATATCGCTGGTCTTCCAATGTCCTGGCTGAATCCATGAACGGTTTGCAAGGTCCAGTGAATGTCCAATACAGGACCAGGATTTCTTTGATTCTTTGATGGACGCAATCTCTTCATCCGTTTTCATTTCTGGAAGTACGACAGGTTCCATCATAGTTCCAATGACACCATCTGCCAAAATAAGCACTGGATTACGATCGCGGTCTGCATAATCAAATGCCTGATACGTCATATCAACGGCTTCCTGTACGGATGCTGGTGCAAATACAAGCATCTGAAATCCGCCGTTACCGGATGCCTTGGTAGCCTGAAAGTAATCCATCTGCGCCGGCTGAATGGAACCAACTCCAGGGCCGCCTCGGGAAACATTGACATAGACCATAGGGATTCTGGCTGATGCACAGTAAGATATTCCCTCGCTCTTTAGAGCAATTCCAGGACTTGATGAAGAAGTCATGGATCTCACACCCGCACTGGCAGCTCCATACACCATGTTTACGGAAGCTACTTCTGATTCTCCCTGAACAAAATTACCGCTTACTTCCGGCATTCTTCTCGCAAAATATTCCGGAATTTCATTCTGAGGAGTAATTGGATAACCAGCAAAAAAACGACAACCGGCTCTAACTGCTGCCTCTGCAATTGCTTCGCAGCCTTTCATAAACACTCTAGACATTTTCAATAACCTCCTAATTACTTATAAACTTCTATGGCACCATCGGGACAAATTTTTCCGCAAATGCAACAACCAATACAAGCTTCCATATTTGACGGAATCACATATTCATAACCCTTTGAATTCACTTTTGTTCCAACAGTCAAAACGCTTTTGGGGCAGAACTTAATGCAGTAACCACAACCTTTGCAGCGTTCCGCCACAACTTTTATTTCAGCCATATCCTTCATTTCCTCCTTCTTATACAGACTCCATAGATACAACCCAGGGATAGGTAAGATAAAGATGCAAGGGCATTATAGGAATATTTAGTTTATCCTTCACCTTATCAAAAAGTTCTTCTCTCACACAGACAAAATCCAGTTCCTTATAAGGCATGATTAGTTCTGTAAGTTCTTTATTCCCTTCTAGAACTTCTATCTCATTGGTATTACACCCTATATTAGGATTACTAATTAAGTGAAGCTTATCTATATCTATATGTGATACACTTAAGATTTCACTTAGCACTTTATCAATGCGCTCCAGATCATAAGACCATGGTCGATAAGGATTAATTACGTAATAAACCATAGTATCCCCTCGGTTAATCAGGGGCGCAAAACCACCTATGGATCTGGCACCAATGTAATCTCCACCTACATCCATAACAACATAAGTTTCCTCATCCTTTAGGAATCTACTTACGCCGCCTACCAGAGTTGGGGCATCCATAAACTGTTCTTCATAATGAAAATCAATTCCCAACTCTGTAAAGCTCCGGCTAAGATCCCTGGAACGGAATAACGATTTTGTCATATCCATATCAAAGAAATGTACCTTCTTATTTCCTGAATCCACAAGCTGCTTTGCTATATTGACTGCGATTTCACTTTTTCCACAACCTGCTTCACCAATAAATAAGAAATTATTATATTTCTCATCTATAATCGGAACTTCTTTGCTCATCTTATCTCTCCCTTCCGATAAAAGTCACCTATTTAATCTCTTATCTATTCCTTATCATAATGAATTTTTTTATTGAAATCCAATATTTTATTTGATGATTCTCATAAGATAAACTTATTTATTTAGTAATATAATCAAATAACAATATGTGTTTTTATGCACTTTTTACAAACGATTAAGAAAATTGTTTTCAAATCTTTTTTTATGGTTTATAATAATTTTTAGTTATATATAGCGTATTGTCATAAGGAGGCCCTTGATGAATTTAAGACAATTAGAATATTTTGTTTCCGTAGCAGAAACTTTGAGTTTTACAAAGACAGCAGAAAAGTTTTATATTTCTCAGACGGCTGTCACACAGCAAATCAAAGCATTAGAAGAACAGATAGAAGTAAAACTATTAAAACGGACCAAGCGGCATGTGGAGCTTACCCCGGCAGGAAGTATATTCTTAACCGAATCAAAAGCAATACTAAACCGCACTGAAAATGCAATTCAAAAAACAAAAAAAGCCGCTACCGGCTTTACTGGAAATATAAATCTTGGAATTATTGAAGGGTATGATAACCCAGATCTTCCTGGCATTCTACGTTCCTTCCGTACCGGATATCCCAACATCTCCATTTCCATTCAGGAAGGAGGAGCAGGTCCTTTATATTTGCAGCTATTGAACCAGACACTTGATGTGGTTATCAATGCCCGGTTTTCCTATAGCAAGCTGGAAGATAAAAATATTTCCTATAAGATCATGAAAAAGTACAATTTAATTGTAATGCTTCCTACCTCGCATCCTCTGGCTTATCGCAGTATTTTGAATCTTTACGACTTAAAAAATGATTCTTTTATTTTCACTTCCTTTGGAGATGCGGAAGACAGCTTTGGACATTTTGAAAGCACCATGGCTCATTTTATCCGGTCCGGCTTTACGCCTCACATTGTGCAGCATTCCGCAAACTTTAACACAACCGCACTTATGGTGGCTGCTAATATGGGAATCGCAGTATTGCCCTCTTATGCTCTTTCATCCAGTAGAAACACTGGAAATCTGGTAACAATTCCACTTGATGAAGAAGCTGATAAATTTGAAATTGTGGCCGCCCGCTTTAACGAAAACGCGAATCCTACAATTGATAAATTCTTATCCTATATAAAGTAAAAAGAGAGATACAGCTCTTTTATAAATAAGCGCAAAAAAAGACTGCAAGCATTTATGCCTGCGGCCTTTTTGTTAGGCTGATTTAATGCGTTCAAACCTATTGTATTTTCTATTCATTTGATGATGTTTCTATTATTGTTTCAGATTTGAGATATTTTTCTCTTGCTTCGATCATATCATCCGTAATCTGTTTTAGAATGTTTACAATGGGAATTGCTAGTATCATTCCCCATACACCTGCCACAGCTCCACCAATAGAAATTCCGATCACAATCAATGCAGGGCTAAGGGAAAAGGAATTTCCCATAAGTTTTGGCTGAATCACATTTCCATCAATTTGCTGTGTAATAAGTAGCACCACGGCAGTAATCAGACCAGTTCCAATGCCATTTGTGCTTGAAACTACAATAACTGCGATAACGAAACCGAAGATAGAACTAAAGCTACAGCGTGCCTCGATCCTAAAATAGAAAATTCAATGGTTGTTATGACACCAAGGATACAAGAATCCAATAGCTGGCAGGCAATAAATTTCTTAAAACTCTCACTTATAATATTACCGTACCGATAAATCACACCTCTTGTCTTTCGGGAAAGAAATAGCTCTGAAACATGGTTGATGTAATTTTTGAAATTATGTCTTTCCACCAATAAATATATGGAAGTAATAATAGCAACGATCCCACTAAAAATGACTGAGGTGAAACCAAACACATCATTAAGGGAAGATAAAATATTCGTTAGACCGATACTTTCTAAGAGGACCTTTAAGCTAATTTTATTCATCAATGTTTCTAAAATAGCATCCAGCTCTTCCGTATTTGCTATTGGTAATTGTTGAATCGCTAATTTAGCATTGTTATAGTACGTATTAAAATTCACGATAAAATCCGTAACATTCCTTTGAAGTGATGGAATGATTAAGTTAATCGTGATTGCAATGATTACAAATAATAAGACGTACACGATTAAAATACTGATCATCCTTGACTTCTTAACCAAAATATTTAATTTGGATTTTTTTAAGTTACTCTCCAGTGCTGAACATGGAATATTTAGCAAGAAAGCTATGATAAAACCATAAAAGAAGGGCGTTAATATTTTAATTGCAGTTTTTAACTAAATCATAACACCTGAAAAATTCATAATCATCTTATAACATATAATTATAAATATTGCTAACAGCAACCTGGATAAGAAACGTTTTGTTGATGTTTTATTGAAAAAATCTAAAATGATAAACCTCCTGACTAGTTAGAAAACGTGTTAAAGATAAACACAACTATTACGGCCCAAAAAAGGTAATGAAAACACCTGCAATTAAAGCAGAACCTATGGTACTGGATACGATTGGCCCCATGGCATGCATTAACAGATGATTGTGAGGATTGTATTCCTGACCAAGCTTTTGAGAGACTCGGGCCGCCATTGGCATGGCAGATACTCCTGAATTTCCAATCAGTGGATTAACTTTACCGCCTGTTATTTTACAAAGTAGTTTTGCAATTAATACACCTCCTACGGTACCAAAGGAAAATGCAAATAATCCAAGGCATATAATTAAAAATGTCTGTGGATTTAAGATTCTGTCCGCCGTGGCTGTGGCACCAACAGATATGCCGATCAGCAGCGTCAAAATATTCAACAAATCATTTTGCAACGTCCGCACGTAACGTTCCGTCACACCGCTTTCCCTAATAATATTACCAAGCATCAGCATAGCAATCAATGTGCCTGCTGCGGGTACGATTAATAAGGTGGCAAAGGTAACACCAAAGGAAAAAATTAATTTCTGACGGCGTGTGACTCTTTTGGATTCCGGCATTACGATAATCCGCTCTTTCTCCGTGGTGAGAAGACGCATGATCGGGGGCTGTATCAGTGGTACCAATGCCATATAGGAATATGCCGCAATGGTAATGACAGGCAAAAGCTTAGGGGCCAGTATCTCAGCGGTATAAATGGAGGTTGGTCCATCTGAGCTGCCGATAATACCAATGGCTGCTGCTTCTTGCAGACTAAATCCATCAAATCCAGGAACAACATTTGCCAATAGTTTTCCTATGAGCAAAGCGCCTCCTAACGCTGCAAAAATACCAAGCTGTCCTCCTAACCCAATTAAAACACTACGAGGTGATGATATTAAAGGCGTAAAATCTGTCATGGCCCCTATACATAAAAAGATCAAAGGCGGATAGATCCCAAGAGAAATACCTTGATATAGATAATAAAGCAGTCCGCCCGGTTCATATGCAGAAAGCCCTGATAAAGGAATGTTTGCAATTGCCATCCCAAATGCCAGAGGAAGTAACAATAGTGGTTCGTATTTTTTCTCAATTGCCAGATATGCTAATAATAATGCAAGTAATACCATAACAAGCTGAGGTATGGTGAGATGCATGAAACTAAGACTAGAAAGAAATTTACTTAAGAACATAAATATAATCAACTCCTATTTTTAGATATTTGTGTAACCTTCACTGTTTATCACTGCCTCTAGCTTATATCCTCCCTTGCACATCGTGCATTCATCCGGGCTACACACCTGATATCCAGGAATGTCTTCGCTTGTAAACATGGAATGTATCTCTTGTTCTGTGTTCGTTGGGTACGCGTTGAATAGAGCGGAAATTCCAACCAATACACCTCCATAATAAGCAATACACTCTTGAGCACGGCGAATCGTTGTTCCACTAGAAATTGATGCAACCAACAAAACGATCTCTTTGTCTTCTATATATTGCTGTAGATTGCATTGAAAAATCAGCTTGCCATTCACACTGCTCAATGGTTTTAAAACCCGAATCTCTTTTCCGCTGTTTATTACGTTGACACCTTCCTGCAAAAGTTCTTCTGCCATATAAGCACCAATTACCTCTGTACCTTCCATACAAACAATGGTATCCACTGATACATTGGCCAAATATGGTATGGACAACTCCCTTGCAACATCCTTCGCCGCAATTGCATTGGTCTTCAGTTCATTGACATCAAGATAATGACTGATATGAAAGTGACTGGTTGCAAAATGTCCCTGCATTACCTTCATGGATATGAGGGGATTTTTTGTTAACGATACGGTATAAGCCCTGTCTTCCATTTTTTCTCCTTTACCTATTAATTTGGTATCAATGCATAAAATTAAAACCTTGTACTTAAATAAATGCATCTTCTTTAATAGTAACATATAATGACAGATAAGAGCAAGGCTTCTCCCCATTAAGTACTGTAAAATCAGGGTTTCTTGCAAATACTGTGTACATAAACAATAGTAATGACAGTTACATTGGTTGTTTTGGTTATAATTTATTATGAATTGTATTTAATTTTTAATTATGTATAAAAATACAACTTATTGATTGATAAATTCACTTTAGTATGGTATAGTGTTAACGAATGTTTAGCCACATTCGTACAATGCTTAACAGAGCCAAACTGATTCAGTTGGCTCTGTTCTTTGTTTTTATAGGTATGACTTTTATCCATTGGATTTCTTATATATGAATCAATTTTTGCATTTTAATAGCTGTATAAAATTATCAGCTAGATCATTTAATTTTTCCTTGTTCGCAGAAGTTCTAGTATATACCCTAACACCAAGTAATGTACCATGTAAAATATCTGCCAAAGCATCCGCGCTGAGGTCGCATGTGAATTCACCAGATTTCTGACCTTTTAAAACAAGTTCCTTTATCAGTCCTTCGGTTTGTTTAAATACCGCGTCTGTCTTTTCCTCTACCTCTTGATCCCGCAACGCAAGCTCAGTGGCTGCGTTTACAATAAAGCACCCCCAGGGACACTCTTTACTGCCATGAATCATGATGTCAAAGATAGCCTTTACTCCTTCGCTTGCCGTCTTAGTGTCTGATAGTACACATGTTAATCTCTCCGAAGTATTCTCACGATAATGATCTATGGTCTTTAGATATAACGAATGCTTGTCTCCAAAAGTATCATATAAGCTCTTACGGTGAATTCCCATATGCTCTACCAAATCACTCATAGAAGTCTTTTCATATCCCTGCTCCCAAAACAATTCCATCGCTTTTTGAAGAACAGCCTCTTCATCAAATTCCTTAGTTCGTCCCATTGCCTCACCTCCGACCTTTACATCATATCATTAACAGAACGGATGACCAAGTATATTTTTCCTAATTGAATCCCTTCGTTATCTCACAAACCTACGTTACGCAATTTACTCTTAATCGCATATAAAATAATCCTATAAATACAGATGCATATTAGCGAATGATGCACCTGTATTTATTCATCGCTCTAGCCAAAGCGATATCAACGGGATAAAAGAGTCATTTGATCACTCTTTATTCATTATAAAATGAAACTGATAATGGCTGTCTTTCTGTAAAACGTTTGAAGGTATGTTTCGGATATCCTACCATAACACAACCAGTTATAATCTTTTTATCTGAAATGTTTAATAACTTATGTATGGGAGAATCTTCGCTACGGGCACATATTTCCAATATTCCTGCCCAACATGATCCCAAACCAAGAGATGGAGCAAATAATTCAAGATAAGTCAATTGAAAAATGGAATTCTCTCTGGCATTGCGAAAATCCTTATCTGCTAATGATAAAATCAAGCTGGGAGCATTTCTTAAAATCCCATCCGTATTATATTCTCTGTATCCCTTTGTCAAACCACCCAATAATTTACCAAAGACAGGATGATTTTCAAACCAAATGACACATTCTTCTACGATTGCTTCAATTGTTTTCTTATCGTCTATGATCAGGTAGGAAATCCCTTGTGTATTACTGGCAGTTGGAGCTAAATTAGCAACCTCTACAAGCTGTAAAAGCTTTTCTCTTTCTACCGCATCAGTCTTGTAGGAGCGAATGGAACGGCGTGAACGCATAAAGTTCTTAGCTTGTTCTGGATCTAATTTAGGCAGCTCCCCAACTTTACTTTGCAAAGCAAGTGGTGATTTTTCATTGTCTATGGCTTCCTTTGGGCATACTGCCACACAATGGCCACATGCGATACATGCATTTCCATTCATCTCAACTGGACCAGCTGATTCTAATTTCAATACTCTTGTTGGACACTCCTCTACACATAATCCGCATTTAATACAACTTTCTTGATCTACTGTGATTAAACTCATATTGATTCTCTCCTTGTTATTGACCTCTTTGATTACAAATCGCCGACACTTCTTAACTGGTATAACTTGTTGTTACGTGATCAATCATCAGCCGCATTAACTGATGATTGATAATTGTAGAATGATCATTCTTTAATTTATAGCCAGTATATCTATTTTAGAACGATTAGTCAAGTATTTTTATTAATAATTATCATGAGGCCGTAACTGGAGTGCTTTTTAAATCCTCATCTACAGTTTCACCGACTTTGGAATAGGTACATTTCTTCCCACAATACTCTTCAATGGGTATCGGCCCTCTGACTACGGTACGAAGGATCTGAAGACCACCATTTTCATCGGCAGCGATTCTCCAGTCTACCATTAAAATTTCACCATTTAAAATCTCAATTCCTGATATTCCTCGAGTCCTGGTGCAGCATCCTGTATTAAAATATGGCTGGTCATTGGCCTTTGGAAATTTAGGTCTATGGGTATGTCCACAAATCAACATGACTTTATGTCTTCTGATCCATTCATCATATATTCTCTCCACCTTATGCCTTTTGAACAAATTGCGAGCTGGGCTTGTGGGGTTATCAAAACCCACCAAATGGAGGTATCTCCAGAAATAGCGAAGCAACAACATGGAAAAAAACCAGAGCTGATCGTTAATAATATCACCCTGGTGCCCATGAAGAACAAAAATCTTTTGTCCGCTGTTTTTATATTCCAGGACCAAAGCCTCCTTCGGTTCCAGGCCCCGAAATAAATCCACCCTTTTTTGATTGTACTCATCATAATATTCGAAATAATTTGTCTTTACAAAACGTTTGGATTTCAAATATATATTATGATTTCCATATAACATAATGAACCGACCGGTATCATAAAACTTCTTTATTACCGTAAATACGTCCGTATGAGCAAGGCGAATAACACTGAAATTCTTATATTCCCATAGTTCATCACCATCACCTACTTCTATATAAGTATAACCTTCTTTATAATAATAGTTTAATGCATGTAAAAAAATGTTCTGGTTTCTGATAAACTCGTCCGATACACTATCATCACCACGATGACAATCACTAAAAAATATATATTTTGAATTTTTATCAAATGGTATTCTCTTTGCATTTTTAAATGCCTTGGTTAGTCTTTTATTGGCTCTCATATTTGCTCCATTATCCTTTTTTTATATAGTATTAAACTTATCTTCTGTTTTATACGGATCGAAATGGGACAATGATAAAACACGTGAGGCACATTTCCTTCTGGTAATACTCATGACTATTTAAAGAAAGCACACGAAAGATAGATCGATTGGATTAACCGGACTTTCGTATGCTTTTTAATTACTATGGAAATAGAATTATAAACTTACCTTTTATTATTGAATAATAGGTTATAATCGAAGGATTTTATCATCCCCAGGATTTGGAAGCCCTCTTCCATCCTTATTACTGGTACTAAGGTAGATAGAACCGTCCATGGCTTCATAGACATCTCTTAAACGTCCGTAATCGTTTTCTAATAACCATTCCACTTGAGCGACCTGTGTCCCTGTTTCATCAAACGTGATTGCCAGTAAAACATTCCCACGGAGTGTCGCTACCAGAAGCTGCCCCTTTCTGGGACCATCGGTTACAAACGTGATTCCGGCTGGAGCCCAGGTAGTATCACCACTTTGTATTACAGGTTTAATAAAATTAGTTTCCGCCTTTTCCTCATCACCAGTTACCAAAGGCCATCCATAATTTCCTCCTGGCTGAATGATGTTAATTTCATCATGGGCCATCTCTCCATGATCGGAGGCATATAACACATTGTTATTATTCCATGCCAGGCCCTGGGGGTTTCTAAGTCCCAGAGCATAAACTGCCGAACCGGGAAAAGGATTATCTGAGGGAATGCTTCCATCGGTTCCAATTCTCAGAATTTTACCTGCCAGACTATTCCTATCCTGAGAAAGATTGCGATCTCCTGCATCTCCCGTAGTGATATACAAATAACCGTCTGGACCAATTTTCAACCGTCCGCCGTTATGGGACGGACCGGCTGGAATCCGGTCCAAAAGAATCTCTTCTTCGGATGCGGCATTGCCATCCACTCGCATGCGCACCACACGGTTAAAGAGCCTTCCATCTTCTCCATACGTATACATAAGGTAAATATATCCGTTGGAAAGAAAATCCTCATCAAGTGCAAGTCCCATAAGCCCTCCTTCTCCGCTGCTAATAAAAGGAGTGCCAAATGCATGGACAGGTACCGGATTTAACATTCCATATTCTACAACACGAAGGTTTCCGCCCCGTTCTGTAAAGAACAGCCTACCGTCTTCACTTACCTCCATGGCCCATGGTACAAAAAGGTCTTCCCCGATAATCTGAGGCTGTAAGGAAGGATTTTGAATATCGTAGGTATGGAAAATGCTATGATTCTGGTTCCAATCCCAGGTTGTTAAATAGTTTAATACACTAAAATTTTTACTAATCATGGCGTCACCTTAAATACTATTGGTATTGCCTACCGCGTTCTTCCTAGCATTATATGGAAAGAAAAAGATTTATGTGAGAAGTTCTTCCGTACTTGCCTAAAGATAATGATAAGTCGGTGATATATGTGGTATACTTAACTTTATCAAGGTGCAAATACTCGTAATTTACATAATGGGTATTATGAAAGCTTTTTGATCAATATTTAAAAGACAGGAGGATTCTTATGAAATCAAACAATAAAAGAGTGCTTATTTTTTCCGCATTGCTTGCAATACTGTTGGTATTTGCTACAAATCCAGTATTTGCGGCGGAAGATGCCATACCAGCCATTCGTGTGGATGTCTCGCTTCAGGAGAATGGTTCAGCAGTCATAACAGAGACTTGGGATGTTAGGGGGGTGTCTAGTGGCACGGAATATTACAAGGCTGTTCATAACGCAGATGGAATGAACGTTCACTCTCTTCTTGTATGGGACGAAACCGGAACTAAGTTTAAAACGCTGGACAACTGGAATACGAAACTCTCCAGAGCAGAAAAAGCTTATACCAGCGGCA
Source organism: Hungatella sp. UBA7603 (assembly GCA_002478865.1). Lineage (GTDB taxonomy): Bacteria > Bacillota > Clostridia > Lachnospirales > Lachnospiraceae > Lacrimispora. The sequence goes on along the minus strand of DLJZ01000013.1, from coordinate 19,590 downwards.
TATTAAAAACCTCAAAAGGATATGAACTTTGTTGGGGCATCGGAACCTATGGAGACCATCAATATACCATTCAATATACACTCGATGGATTGGTAAAAGATTATGGGGACTATGCCGGATTTTATCACCAATTTATATCAGACCTCTCTAGTGCTCCCCAGTCCGCTTCTATTAAAATCTGGATGCCAAATACTCGTTTTGATGGAAACAATGCCCGCATCTTGGCTTATGGTTTCAAAGGAGAAGTTGGAAACGGCAGTGATGGAAGCCTTACGGTTCTTTCTTCCAAAGCCTTAGGTAACAACGATTATGTGAATGTCCTTTGCCGCTTTGACAGAGGATTGTTTCCCACCGCTCCCACCGCCAATATGACGTTTGAAAAGCTTCAAAAATCAGCAGATAATGCAAATTCAAATATAGGTTTGTATATCACCTTAGGCATTTTGGGGGCAATCATTGCTATCATCATAACTCTCATCTCCTTCTTCTATTCAAGATTTAAGCTGGCAGATGGAACAACCGTGCGGTTACCTGGAAAGCATAAAATAGACGCCAACTGGTGGGTCCCTTTTGAAGGTAACATTCCTGCTGTTTGTTCTATGATGAAGCTGCTTCGTATGGATATTTCACACGATAAGCTTATGGGAGCTTATTTGATACGTTGGCAGGAGTTGGGGTATATCCGCATGGAAGAACGTCCAAATGAGGGAAATACCAAGAAACCGAAAAAAGAAGAAGCCATTCTTTTTAATCTGGACAAAAGACCTGATCAAAGTGTGGAGCAAACACTGTATAAAATCTTAACCGACATTACGGATGGGAACGATATTCTTTGGACCTCTGACATAGAGAAACATGCAAAAGAACTTGAGGAAGAGCTCACAGTGTGGGCAGAAGAAGTGAAGCAAAACGGTCAAAATGAATTAATACGTTTAGGTGCTGCCGCAACCAATAAAAAAGGTATTGTCTCACTTACTTCTTTTGGCTTTGAGCAGGCAATTAAGATAATTGGTTTCCAGAAATATCTCATGGATATGAGCAAACCAAAGGAAGACAAGATGGCTCCGAGAGAGCTTTGGGGGGATTATCTTGTATTTGCAACCTTGTTTAGCATCGGAGAGCAGGTCTTAAAGAATATGAAAGCCCTTGATCCTACCCACTTTGATTCCTTCGCAGGCATGTATGGATGTAACTCCTTTAGTATGATCTACCTTTTGACTATGACAAACCATATATCCGGTGCCACATCACCTAACTCAGGCATGAATGGAGCCGGAGGTGTTAGTTCTGTTGGTGGTGGAGGTTTCTCCGGAGGTGGAGGTGGAGGCAGCCGATAATCGGCTTGCCCCCACCTTTTTTATTGAATCCTATTGGAATGTAACTGTTGAAATTAAGAGATTAATTTATGTTCCTTTAAAAATTCAAGAGCAACCTTTGATGGCGTCTCCTGTAACTCATCCACCTTATAATTTAACTCTCTCATGACCTCATCTGTTAACAAAGGACTTAATTCTTCCAAGATAGCAGAGATTTCCGGATACTTTTCAAGTGCTTCACCACGAATGATTGGCATTGCAAAATATGGTGGAAAAAATTTCTGATCGTCCACAAGAGATTTTAATCCAAACTTCTTTAAAAGCCCGTCTGTTGCATACGCATCTATGACATCAACGGTCCCATTTTGAAGGGCCGCATAGCGAGGTGCGTTGTCTAAGGTGATGTTTTTTCCTAACTGAAAATGATAAGTCTTTTGCAGACCACTAAGACCATCTTCCCGGTTGGTGAATTCAAAGGTAAGACCAGAAGTCAGTCCACCAGCTTCTTTTGCTAAATCACTGATGGTTTCAAGTCCATACTTTTTAGCCGTCTCCTGCGTTACCGCAAGTACAAAGGTATTATTAAAGTTCATCTGCTTTAAAACGTTGATATCATATTTCTCTTTCAATTCAGTCCTCACCGTCTCATATACCTGATCCATGTCATTGATCGGTGGATGTTTTAGCGTATCTGTATAAGCAGTCCCACTGTATTCAATATAGAGATCAATATCCCCATTTTTCAGTGCTTCAAAGCAAACCTGGGTTCCCCCAAGATTCAGCCTTCTTTTTACAGAAATATCCGTGCGATCCTCGATAAGATCTGCCATCATATTTCCGATGATCTCTTGCTCTGTAAAGTCTTTGGAACCGATAGAGATAGACCGGGCACTCTCCACGCGGCCTCCAGCGGATGTGAAAAGAAAGATTCCTGCCAATATCAGTGCGGCCACACTGAGTGAAGCTTTTTGGATGGTACGCTTTTTCTTCTTTAACGCCCCATCTCCCTTTTGAAGATTCATTGGAGTCACCAGTTTTTCAACCAGTCCGATCAAATAATCCACCATAAGGGCCAGTAAGCAGGCAGGTATGGCTCCAGCCAGAATCTGGCTGTTATTGACTGTCCTTATACCGGAAAAGACAAGATAACCAAGACCTCCAGCACCGATAAATGCCGCCATGGTCATCAGTCCCACTGCTGTTACCGAAGCGATTCGAACTCCTGCCATAATAACTGGAAGAGCCAAAGGAATCTGTATTTTAATCAGCACTTGAAACGGAGTTAATCCAATTCCCTTGGCAGCTTCCAGCGTCTGGGGATTGATGTTTTCAATTCCCGTGTACGTATTCTTAATGATGGGAAGCAGGGAATAGAGCACGACCGCAACAATTGCCGGAATGGTGCCAATTCCAAACAGAGGAATCATAAATCCTAAAAGTGCCATACTTGGAATTGCCTGAATTACATTGGCGACGGATAAAATAGTTTTTTCTACTTTTGACGTGTAGGAAACGAAGATACCAAGAGGAACTCCAATTACGATAGCCAGACCCACTGAAATGGCGGTTAGCTTTAAATGTTCTATTACTAATGATAAAATCTGCGGATAATTACTCCCTATATAATCTAAAAAACTCATTGCAGCTCTCCTCCTTCATAATCAAAGTACTGCTGACTTAAAGTCGTTACCAAGCTGCTTCGTGTAATTAAACCGGTGAGACGCTTTTGTTCATCCACCACAGGAACAGTGGATACATGATTTTCCGTTACTATTTTTAGTGCATCCAGGATGCTTTGCTCTGGTAACAGAGATGGAAAATCCTCATACATGTATTCTTCTGCCGGCCTGGACCGATCTTCCACTCCACGTAATCTGCCAGCTTTTACGATTCCTGCCAATTGCCTGGTTCCTCGCTCCACGATCAAAAGACTGTCAACCTTATTCTGGCGCATCTTATCAATACATTTTAACACAGTAAGATCTCGAAACGCAGTGACCGGACTTTCAATCATAATATCAGACACCTTTATATATTCTGGTGAAGACCAGATTCTGTTTCTTCCAACGAAGCTAGATACAAAGTCATCACTTGGGTTATTCAGAATATTTTCCGGCGTATCGTATTGAAGAATATCGCCATCCTTCATAATGCAGATCATATCTGCAATTTTAATGGCCTCATCCATATCATGAGTCACGAAAACAATGGTCTTTTTTAATTTAGAATGCAACTGTACCAGCTCATCTTGAAGGTCAGCTCTTGTCATGGGATCCAAAGCAGAAAAAGGCTCATCCATAAGGATAATGTCTGGGTCCGTGGCAAAGGCTCTGGCCACCCCCACTCTCTGCTGCTGCCCACCACTAAGTTCTGATGGATAACGATGCAAAAACTCTTTACTGTCAAGCCCTACCATTTGCATTAGTTCTTCTGTATTTTTTTCAATCTCCTGAGCAGACTTCTTTTCAAGCTTTGATATCAGTTCAATATTTTCCTTCACTGTCATGTGGGGAAACAATCCTGTTTGCTGAATTACATAGCCAATACTTCTTCGTAAAGTCACTTCATCCATACTGCTGATACTCTTATCATCAATGTAAATCATACCAGATGTTGGTTTAATCAAACGATTAATCATTTTAAGGAGAGTTGTCTTTCCACAACCACTCTCACCAATCACCGCCACCAGGCTGCCACTTTCAATCGTAAAAGTAACTTCATTTAGAACTTGTTTTGTTTTGTACCGTTTTGAAATTCCTTCAAAATGGATCATATTTATGCCTCCTTCTTAACAAAGTAACAACTTAATTATATTTCAAAGTTGTCACTTTGTCAAATCAGGACATGAAAATAGCCTGAAGCAAAACTGCTCCAGGCCTTATAGTTAGGGCTTATTTTGAAGGATATAAAAATTCTTTCACCCTGTCCAAAGTGTCATCTTGGGTCACAAAATATATGGTGTCATTTTCCGAAAGAGCAACGTATGGTCCTGGTGATTTCATAAGAGTATTATTCCTACTAACCCCTATGACAGTTGCACCTGTGCGCTGCCAAAATTGTATTTCGGTCACGGTCTTATTTAAATATGCACAATCTGGGGTAATTCGAATTTCAAATGGCATAAATGGGTTCATTGACCGGAAGTGTACCGATGCTTCTATCAGATCCTTTAAACAATCATTTAAAGTCTCCATCTCTTGTTTTTGGCGGCTTACACTTTTTAAGAGATTCTCTTTGATGGTGTCAATGGTCTGCCGCTTGCCATTTTGTTGAATGTACTCCGAAGCCTTTTTCTGAGATTTAATAATGATCCCATTGCCCTTTTCGGATGTAACGATTCCAAGATCGCTAAGAATGCAGATCGCCCGTCTGGCAGTTTCAGGGGATACGCTATATTGACTGGCAAGGGAGGAACGGGCATAAATTTTCTCCCCCTCCATATATTCTCCATTGGCAATACGGGCTGCCACTTCCACAGCTATCTGCTGATAGCGGGGAATCGCTGTTTTCGTTTTTATCTCTTCGGCCATGCGATTTTCATTTCCTTTACTCATTTGATGATATTACGTCAAAATCAGTATAGCCTAAAACAATATATAAGGCAAGGTTAACAATATTTCCTACCCAGAACAGAAGAAAGAAAAAGATAGCCGCTCATTTACATTATGTTTTTTGTAAACATAGGTAAATGAGCGGCTATCTGTGATAATCTTACAATCCCATTTTTTGTCTCTTCTTCATAATGTGGCTTTCTATATCATTTGCCACCTGTACCGGATCATCTCCAAGTGCAATTTTACCACCGGTAAGTCCTTCCACATCCTCCGTAAGAAGCTTAACAAGTTTTGGTGCTCCTGTAATAAAAGGGGTAGGAGAAAGATGAGTATAGGCGCCGTATGCTACGGCAAATACACCATCAATAGTTGCTTTTTGCTCCATCCATTCTGGTGCTGTTACTGCGATGGGTAGATCTGGAATATCCACATTAAGATGATCTGCCAGGGCTGTTACAAGCATGGAAACTCGTCCAGTATCCGTACAGGTACCAAAGCTTAATACGGGAGGAATTCCCAGAGCTTTGCATATTCCCTTAAGTCCTTCACCAGCCTGTTCTACTGCGTCCATATTGCACATTCCTGCTACTTCCAGTCCATGATTTCCGCATCCGCCTGCAACGACCAGTATATCCTTTTTAATCAATTCTTTTGTCAAATTGACTGTATTCCAGTCCTGAGGACCATTTCTTAAGGTAGAGCAGTTGGCAAGCGCAACAATTCCTTTAAGCTGTCCTTTTGCTATTACATCTACTAAGGCATTTAAGTCGTTCCCAACTGCATTTAAGACTGCCTCGGTAGAAAATCCTGCAATTGCTTTTTGTTTATGATGTGGGACCATTGGTTTGATTTTATTATGTCTTTTCTTGAAGTTTTCGATGGCTACATGAATGCATTTTACCGCCATTTCTTCCGCCTTCTGGGGATAATAAGGCATCTCATGTTCCACTCCTGGAACTCCGATGATGGTGCTGACACTTACAAGGGCAACCTGATATTTTTCCGCATATTGATCGATAGCAGGGGGAGAACAGTTCTCTTCCATAACAAATGCATCTACGGTACCTGTAGCTAGAAATGGTTCTATTGCTAACCAGTTTCCCATAAGACCAATGAAAACATCGTCTACTTCAAATCTCTGAAGCATCTCCTGTCCTGTCTCAATAGAACCTACGATATGAATGCCTTTGGCTCCTACTTCTCTTGCCATTTTCTGAAATTCTTCTGTTTTGGCTAACTGTAAAGTGGCAACCCCGATCCATGGCTGATGTCCATTAAATGCTATATTTACATAATCTGGATCCATGATACCCAGGTCAACATCCACCTCATGAGGTTTTGGTGTTCCAAACAAAATATCCTGTGTCATCTCAAGACCAATCTGGGCGGTATAGATGGTAGACAATCCCAATCGCAACGCCTTTTTTGCCAGAGACACATAGTCTCCGTCAACGTTTGTCAGACAGCTTGCAATGGAGTTTTGCACTTCATGTTCAATTCCTGATGGATAGATGTTTAAATCTTTCCATACTTTCAAACGTTTTTTAGGAGCAAACGCTTCTACCATAACACTATTATGATCCGGATTTATCTTCATCTCCCTATCCAGTAACTCTGCCAAACAGGTAGCCATCTGATTTACGTTTTGATTGGTATCAATTCCTGTTTTTTCACACATCCATTTTAATTTATCCACATCTGTAATCTGAAATGTAGTATTGCCTTTTCCGGTCTCTTTTAAGGTCCGAAATGCTTCATATGCATGATGTGCATAAGTAGCTGCTCCCATGATATTTCTCATAAGCAGATTTCTCATTGCCATTGCGTCCGGACCAATTCCACAAACACCTTTTTCTGGACCTTTCTGCTCATTAATTCTACATGGGCCGTTGGTGCATAGCTGACAACTTAACCCCTGCAGACAGAATTTGCATCGGATTTTTTCCTGTTCATCATATCTGGAAAATACACTGGATAATCCGTCATCCCGTATTCTGATAAGCATCTCCTCTACCGAATCATGATAGCTTACCCGACCCTTTGTCTTCTCTAAAATTGCTTCTGTCATAATGACCTCCATTTATAAAGATTAAAATTAGTATGTCAAATTTTAGAAATTCGATTCTATTATTTATCAGAATTGGGTCCTTTTCCTTTCGCTTGGTGTATGCCAATCAACAGTAACAAGAAAGAGTCTGCTCGTCAGACTCTAGCGCTGACGCGCTGTCACTTCAGTGACATCTTCCTCTTAAGCGTCATGCGCATCCTGCACGGAGTGCTTTTTATTGTATAGGGAAGTTCATAGAACTTCCCTATACAATAAAAAAATAACGAATCAGCCGTCCCAAATATGAAGACTAATTCGTTATTTATTCATTATATGATTACATATAATTATCATTCACTTGCCAAACCTTTGGCTCCTAAATGTTTACTCCCTCAAAAGCAGCTACTGAAACTTAAATAATGGATCCAGGACTTCAACCGCGCCGAGATGAGGCTGACTCATTGTGCCTAGCATAGCAGCATTAGGTACCAGAACCATAGTGGTTGTCTTATAACCTTTTTCTATAATCTTCCCACAATCGAATTCTACCAGCAGCTCCCCTGCCTTTACATGGTCTCCCTGCTTAACTACAGCCTGAAAACCATCGCCTTCCATTTGTACGGTATCAATGCCGATATGGAGTAAGACCTCCATCCCCTCCTCGGTTTTCATGCCGATTGCATGTCCAGTAGGAAATACAGATATGATTTCCCCATCAACAGGAGCATACATCTTTCCTTCTTCTGGTTCAATGCCCACGCCAGGGCCCATCACTTCTTCTGCAAACACCGGATCACTCACCTGAGAAAGCGGAACTACAGTTCCCTTTAATGGGCTGTACATTGTTTTCGACTCACAGATGATGTTCTTTACTACCGGTTTGTCTAATTCCTTTTTTTCTTTACTATGAAATATATTATCTAAAAATCCCATTATATTCAGTCCTTTATATGCTTAGTCCATGGTTTCCCACCGGTTTTTCAATACAAAAGCAGCACTCTTTGGCTGTCTTGCCCGGTTAAAAATTCCTTTTTTGTTTCCATTTACACGCATGATACCTTCTGTTGTTTGAAAATCAGCAAAATTCCACACCAGCTCGCCTTGTATAAAGTCAAATTGGTCAAATATTTCAAAATTCATATCCAGATATTCATTCTGATACTCCTGGCTCCACATAATACTTGGAAGTTTATGTTCTGATGGCATAGTGTCAGTACCAAACTCAGTAAATACAAACGGAACATTCAAGTTTTTATCCTTCCACTTGTTCATCTCAACTAAGAATGCTTCCCTGGCATCAACAAGCTCCGGACCTCCTTTGATATACCAACCATAATACCGGTTCAAGCAAATAAAATCACAAAGCTGATAACACTTACAAATTTCCGGCTGACTGTTCTTTTCAAATGCTCCTGTCATAGGACGCTTTTGAGTATCCAATGCTCTAGCCGCATCAAAAATCGTTGTAAAATAATCCTTAGACTCTTCACTGGTGGTTTCCGGCTCATTGAACAAACTCCAGGCAATGACAGAAGGGTGGTTCTTATCCCTGACAATCATTTCTTCCACTGCTTGAAGATGAGCTTTAAGCAAGTTAGGAACAGTTGGTGCTTCAAAAAATCTGGTGAATTTACCTGTACCTGCATCTGCAAAGTTTCTTGTAGATCTCATCATTCCAACTGCCGGAACCTCATCAATGATTAAGAAGCCTTCTTCATCTGCAAACTGATACCACTCTTCTGCATAAGGATAATGACTGGTTCGAAAGCAATTGGCACCAATCCATTTCATGCATTCAAAGTCTCTCTTTAAAACACCCCAGTTAAAGCCCCTGCCAATCACTTCAAAATCTTCATGCTTGCCAAAACCTTTTAAATAAACTGCTTTGCCGTTGATTTGAATTTCTTTTCCTACTATCTTTACAGTACGGATACCGATTTTTGATGAGTACTCATCAATGAGAGTTTCTCCGTCCCAGATATGCATGACGGCTTGATAAAGATAAGCCTTCCCTACATTCCAAAGATGAGCCTTAGGAACAATTACGCTTCCCGCACTGCCTGTACTTTTTGCCACCTGCTGCTTTTCTTCATCATATAATTCAAAGGAAACTTCATGACTGCCGTTTGTCATAATCTGATAATGAACAACAGCATCTTCCCCATTTAATTCATATTCTACGCTAAAATCTTCAATACATTCCTTTGGCTTTGATACAAGCCAAACACTTCTTTGAATACCAGAATAGTTGAAGAAATCAAAAAAGGGTTTGGCCAGTTTTCTACCATCACTTAATACTGTAGTTGCACCACATGGAAGGCTCTCTTCATTTAATTCATTGTTGGCTTTTATGACAAAGGTATTGACTTCACCAAAGTTCACATAGCCTGTCACATTGGCAACCACTGGTAAAAACCCGCCTTCATGAGTTGCGGCTAAATTGCCATTGCAATAAACGAAAGCACGATGGGTAATACTACCGAAGCGAATTTCCAACTCTTGCTTTTCCCATTCTCTTGGTACAAATACTTCTGTCTCATACCAAAAATCTCCGCAGTAATCCCTTTCCTCTTTTGTGGTGAAAAAATCTGCAAAGCTGGCGGGCACTGGCATGGAGATGGGGTGTGGCAGCTTATGCTGCCAACCCTCCTGCAATCCTTTTTCTTCCGGGTCAAACCGGAATTTCCACATACCATCCAGCGAATACGCCATTCTGGCCTGGTTGCTGCATGGATATAATTCTGAAAAATTCAGCATCTTTTATTCTCCTGTTATCTTTTTATGTTTTTACATCTAGGCTTTATTTGGCTGTGCATCATTCTTATAGGTAAAGAAGTAGGTCACCAAAAATACTCCGACAAAGGAAAACGCCATTGATATAACGATGGCTGGACCAGACATCGCATAAAGGGCGGGAATCGTTAAAACATTGACAGGAACCTGAGTGGTACGGATACTTCCTGCAACAGCCGCAATAATACCGCTGATTCCGTTAATCAAACACATACCGATGAATATTCTCTTGTTTTTCAATAAAACACCATAGATACCCGGTTCTGTTACACCACCAATCAAAGCTGATATAGAAGCGGAACCAGATATTAATTTCAGATCTTTATTCCTAGTTTTTAAAAATACGGCCAAACATGCTGCTGCAATACCGAAATTGGCGCCGAATGTAGGTGGCATAATATAATCATAACCTAATACGGAATAATTGTTCATAACAATAGGGAAAAATCCCCAATGTAAACCAAACACGATGCACAGGGGCCAAAACGTTCCCAGTGCAAATCCGGCAATTGCCGGTGAAAAAGAGAACGCCATCTGGATCCCTCCTGCCAAACCTTTGCTCACTACATCCGTAACTGGACCTATAACAATCAGTGCCAGCGGGAAAACGACGATAAAATCCAGCAACGGAATAATCATACTCTGAATAATTTTAGGGATTACTTTCATTAAGCCTTTTTCAAGTTTTGACTGTGCATATACCGTTATTAGAATAGGTAGTACAGAGCTGGGATAGCTGATGAGCTTAACCGGAATTGACAAAAATGTAACGGCTATCTCTTTATCATTGAATAAGCCTGTCAGGCTTGGATAACACATGGCGCAGGCAATGGCCATTGAAATAAATGGCTTAGCGCCAAACTTCTGCCCTGCACAATATGCTAAAAACACCGGCAGGAAATAAAAAATACTGTCTGATGCCGCATAAAGTATGGTATAAGTGGTGGATGTTTTATCAAGAAGGGACAGGGTAGTAAAAAGAACCAAAAATCCCTTTAAAAGTCCTGCTCCAGCAAATGCTCCCATAAACGGCATAAATATACCGGAAATAAGATCGGTTATCTTTTCCACAACGCTACTCTTTTTGTTGCTGGAAGAAGAATGATCTGTTTCTACTGTTTCACTCTTATTTTTGTCTCCAATTTTAGTGCTGAGTAAAATTTGGTCGTATACGTCTTCTACCTCACTACCGATTACAACCTGATACTGACCGGCTGCTTGCATTACTTTAATGACACCCTGCATGTTTGTTAATGTTTCCGTGTCTGCCTTGCTTTCGTCCTTTAATTTAAAACGAAGCCGTGTAATACAATGAGTCAGGGAATTAACATTCTCTTCTCCCCCCACATGCTCTACAATGTCCTTGGCTAATTTTGAATAATCTGCCATACTATTATCCTCCTATTGTTTTCTATCAAAAAAGCCTGGCTATCCCCTACCATCAGAGAATAACCAGGCTTTGCTGAACTTAATCATAACACTGCCAAACTAACTATTTTTCAATTGTGACAAATGAACTGCAAGGTAAATCAATTCATCGTGCCCTGCTTTGTAATGATACTTATCTTCAATATATTTACATACCTTCTGGCTACAATGATATTCATCGGGATAGTTTCTAAGTAGCTCCTCTAACATGCGTGCCCCGCCATGCTCTTTATAATAATAATTTGTCATAACACGTTGTGCAAAAAATTTCAAATGGGTCATATAGCGGTAATACGGCAATGAATCTTCTTTTACCTGAAATTTCAGTTCTGACAGAATCAGATCATTTAACTCGCTTACCATAACAATCATCTTTTTTGCATTTCCGCTTATTTGATTATGCCGTGCCGTTACAAAATGCATGGCTACAAATCCTGCTTCATCATTGGATAACCGGTAATCAAATTTTGCCTCGATTAAATCAAGCATCTTCTGACCAACCTTATATTCGTCCGGATAGAATCGTATGATATCGTGAAGAATCGAATTCGGTACAGCAAACCCCTGCTTAAAATTTTCAACCGCATGGTAAATATGATCGACTAAGGAGATATGAATGGTTTCATTCAAGGTCATATCATAGATCTGAACTGCATAATCAATCACATCCTCTGCCACCATAATGTATTCCTGTGGCACGGTATCTAAAATTTCTCGAAACTGACTTTTATGGTTTTTATCTTTTAAGATAAACTGTTTTTCAACCCGTTCCTGATCGATCACATCTCCGTTGCGGCTTTTAAAACCAAGTCCGCTTCCAAGGAGCAAGACATCTTGTCCATTTTCATCGTTCGATATTACAGCATTTGTATTTAATATCTGCTTAATAACCATTTTCATAAAAGTATCCTCAATCCCACTGTTGCAATGAATGATAAACGTTACAGATATATTTAAAAAACAAAAAAAACAAGTATGCACCAAAAAAGCAGATGCAGACTTGCCTAATTTAATAGTAACACTCCTGTAAACTATCCCAATCTTAGCACAGGAGTGTTATAAAAACAACTGGAATTTTAACCAATAATATTCCGTGCAATTTGTACACTATTACAGATTTTCTCCATTGCTTGCTATTACATTTTTATACCAATCAAAGGATTTTTTCTTATATCGGTTTAAAGTACCTGAGCCGTCATCGTTGCGGTTAACATAGATAAAGCCGTACCGTTTCTTTAATTCTGCAGTGGAGGCACTCACTAAATCAATGCATCCCCAACTGGTATAACCCATAACCGGCACTCCATCTTCTACGGCTTCCTTCACTTGAAGCAAATGATCTCTTAAATAATTGATTCGGTAATCATCAAGAACGGTTTTTGTTCCATCTGGCTCTGTTATCAACTCATCAACTGCCCCTAATCCATTTTCAACAATGAACAAAGGTTTCTGCCAACGGTCATAAAACTGATTGAGCACATAACGAAGTCCCTGAGGATCAATCGCCCAACCCCATTCGCTTTGCTTTAGATATGGATTTGTCACTCCACCCATAAGATTTCCTTCTCCAGCTTGTGCCTTGGTTCGGTCGGCTGCCTCACAAGCACTCATGTAATAGCTAAAGGATACAAAATCCACCGTGTGATTTTTTAACAACTCTTCGTCGCCTTCATCCATCTTAATTTGAATGTCATTTTCTTTAAAGTATCGTTTCATGTATCCAGGGTATTGCCCTCTAACATGCATATCGCCAAAAAATGTATTCATATGATCGGATTTCATCGCCGCAATTACATCATCTGGGTTTGAAGTCAGAGGATACATTGGCATACTTAAGACCATACAGCCAATTTTGCTATCCGGTATTATCTCATGGCCTATTTTCGTTGCAAGAGCACTTGCTACTAGTTCATGATGAACGGCCTGATAAAGATCCTGTTTCTTTAATTTGCTCTTATCCGTATAGATTCCACCGCTTAAAAATGGTTCATGAAGTACCGAGTTAATCTCATTAAATGTCAGCCAGTACTTTACCTTCTCGCCGTAACGATTAAAAATAGTCCTGACATACCGCTCATAAAAACTTATCATGTCCCGGTTAATCCAGCCATCGTATTTGATTGACAGGTTTAAGGGAGTCTCATAATGAGAGATGGTTACAAGAGGTTCAATTCCATGTTTGAGTAACTCATCAAATAGATCATCGTAAAACTGAAGACCCTTTTCATTTGGTTCTTTTTCATCCCCATTTGGAAATATGCGGCTCCAGGCAATGGAAGTACGAAATACCTTAAATCCCATTTCAGCAAAAAGCTTAATATCGTCTTTATAGCGATGATAAAAATCAATTCCAACCAGCTTCATATTGTCAGGTGTGGGTTCTATTGTTCTAGGTCCTTTGATGCCCTGGGGAGTTACATCCTGAGTGCTTAATCCCTTCCCATCTTCGTTATATGCTCCTTCACACTGGTTTGCAGCTACTGCTCCGCCCCATAGGAATCCATCTGGAAATCTTATATTCATAGTGAAACCTCCTTTATTATAAACAGATGTTGATTATGATATCAGATTATTTCAAAAGAAACAACCAATATTGATTTTTGCATCATTCAATAAACTGTAAAAAAGTTTTCTTTAGCTCTCCATCATAGCCTTTCCATTATATTGGTACAGGTATTATTAGCACTGGCCATATCAATCCATAACTTGCCTAATAAAACAATTTTTTAGACATAATTAATTTTTTTCAAATTCCAAATTTGTAATTTATTAATTTTCGCCTTATTCTTGATTTCAATCTCAAAATCATCACATATGGGAAAATAAGCGAAAGTTGTAGTTTCTAATCCATCTTGATAATATATTTCTATCGTTGAATTATCTATAAACATATGCAGCTTTAGTGATTTATCAGCTTTTAATTTAAATTTCCTTACCCCTTTTCCACCAAGCTCCATACTATTTCTATCTAATATACAGGTTTCCTCTTCTTTATTGTAGAATATCGAAATACTTTCTTTTTTAAATTTCAACTTCAATTCCTGGTCATTGTAATCTTTCATATCCAAATCCAGGTAACATTCTATCGTTCTTGTTTCAAGAGTAATCTTATAATTATCTGCAATTTCATTTTCCAAATCCACTATTTGGGATTCTCTTAAATTTTCCAAAAAATCAAGCGGCTCCTGATATATAATACCATCTATATATTTTAAAACTCTTGGCATGGTTAAACCAAAGATCCAGCCGTCTTGCGAGCTTACATATTCCCCCTCATTGTCAGGCATTCCGATCCATCCCAGCATAATATGTTTTTCTTCATACCGAAAAACCTGGGGTGCATAAAAATCAAAACCTTTGTCAATTTCTTTAAACTCTGTGTGATGCTCCAAAGAGACATCATTTAAATCCAGCTCTCCAATCACATATCCAGATTGGAACTTATTTTGATATTTAAATTCTTCTTCTTTTAATCCCTGAGGGGAAAACAAAAATGCAAACTGATTCCCGCTGATCTTAAATAAGTTTGGACATTCCCACATATAACCAAAGTCATTCATATTTATCTTTAGTTCACCAGAAAAACTCCATTTATAACTATCTTCTGATTTATAGATCAATGCTCTTCCTTTTAAATCTTCCGTCTGAGCTCCGAGCACCATGTAATATATCCCATTGCCTTCAAATACCATTGGATCTCTGAAGTGAGCCGTATAACTTTCCGGTTGTTTATCAATTATTACACCTTTTTTATCAAAGGTACCATCATTCTTATATTCAACCATACATTGATACGATTCTCTTTGACCACTCTCCCCTTTCACATTCCCAGTATAGAATAAGTGCAAAGTATCATCCTTGACATGCGCCCCCCCAGAATAACAACCATCTTTGTCAAACCATTCCTCTGGCCTTAAAACTATCTCTGGTCTTGTAAAATTTACAAAATCTGTTGTTGTTACCAATCCCCAGTGTTTAAATTTATGCTCGCAGCTAAAGGGATTCCATTGGTAAAATATATAGAATTTATTATTATAGTAACATAATCCATTGGGGTCATTGATCAAACCAAAGGGCATTTCAATATGAAAATTATTTCTCCACAGATTTCTTTTGTTATTTTTTTCATTGTCATAATAATTCTTTAAATCTTGATTTATCTGCTCATATAAATGGGGATCTGTCATCCAATACCTCCCTTATCACCAATTTCTTTCACACTCTCTCTTTCTATTAATTCTAAAGCTATGTCATTGTTTTCTTCCAGTTCCTTCCCTTCAATCAAATCCAGAATCCCCTGAGCCGTCTTTATACCAATCAATTCATAATCAAAAGCAATCGTAGTAATCGCAGGATAGGAAACACCGCCTATCTCATATCCACCGAAACCAGCAACAGAAATTTCATCCGGAACTTTTATGTTTCTTTCATGTAAATATCGAAGGATTCCCAGGCATATGTTATCCGTAGCACAAACGATGGCTGTTGGCTTATATTTCAATATTTCATCGCCCTTAAGATAAGCACTGGCGAACGTAAAATCTGTTTCCACAAATTGAACCCTACCGCCCGGATTATTTTCTTTTACTGCATCAATAAAACCACTTTTCCTCTCAATTCCTACTGCTTTATCAAATTCATTTACGCCCAGAAAAACGATTTCCTTATGACCTTTTGATTTAAAATATTCCCCCATTATTCTGCCCGCTTTATAATCATCTAATTTAATATAATTAATAAACTCGCTTTTTTGTCCCGTAAAGATTGTTGGAATATTTAGCTTGCTTGTTATTTCTAAGTGTTTTTTGGTAATTGACATTGAATTAATAATTATCCCATCAACCCCCTGCTGATTAAGGCTGTTGATATTATCCAGTTCTTTTTCTATATCCAACTCACTGATTAAAATCATTCCCTGATAATCATTTTCTCTTAATTTTCTGTTAATACCATTTAAAAACTTACCTACCGTAACCGAATCAATTCTTGGAATTACAATACCAATCAATCCACTTTTCTTCGTTTTTAATCTTTTAGCAAAAAAATTGGTTTCAAAACCTGTCCTTTCAATTGCCGATTTTATTTTCTTAGCTTTGTCTTCGCTGATATATCCATTATTTAAATATCTAGATACGCTGCTTTTAGATACACCGGCCATTGTGGCAATATCCTGAATGGTGACTTTACTTTCCATGATTTCCTCCAGATAAGTTTCAACTAACTTAATTTAGCTAATTGTTATATTAGTATTGTAATAATATAATAATTAGCTATTTTCTTAGCCTTATTTAATTTTAAAATTACGAATAAAATGTTTGTCAAAAAATAGTAATATAGTCCAGAAATCTTTAATGATGTAATTCCTTATCCAGTGAATATCTCGGCAAGAGTAAACGCTAACTATTTATCAATATATTTTTCTAAAAAATCAATGAGGACATTTAATGTATCCTGGCAATAGAATACATTTCCTCCATGATCCCCATCATCTACGCTATAAAATTCTACATTTTTATTATATTTGACACACGTTTCATACAGCTCTATGCTCTGTTCAAATGGGACAACCCGGTCTTTATTTCCATGCATGATAAGCAGCGGATCATTATTTGATTCATCATCAATATAAGATACAGGAGAAGCTTTTAACGCCAAATCCAGATTATCTAAAAGGCTGTCGACACCAATGATCATAGTTGCAGGAGAGGATTTATCATGGTCAAACGCAGAAGGATATTTATGCATCGTAGATAGATTGCTTACTCCATATAAGTCGATGAATCCTCTTACCTTGCAAAGAACTTCTTCCGTATCGTCCAATCTGAAATTTTTCCAAGTAGCCCAACACATCGCAGAGGTGTGTCCTCCGCTTGATTCTCCAGATATAAATACATTATTTATATCAATAGGAAGCTCGTCACTATGGTTTTGAATATACCTCATTGCGCATTTTGCATCCAAGATCTGAGCCGGAAATAATGCCACATCGCTGGGACGATACTCTACAACAGCCAGAACATATCCATGTGTAATAATATCTTTAAAATCCAGAATATGGCTATTAAGATTTTGTTTCTTCCAGGCGGAACCCTGAACATGAAAAAATAAAGGATATTTTTTATTTTTATCAAGAGTTTCCGGATAGACAAGCCTTAGCTTTAAATCAATTCCATCCCTTTTTGTATATATAATATCTTCACCGATAAATGCTCGTATATTATCTTTATCTCCTTTGATTACCTTTGTTCCTTCTGGATAATTAACCACTTTAGGCATTTCTTCGTATGTATATTTCATTTTAGGTTCCATGGCATCCATCCCATCTTTAACACAAAGTTTTCTTCTACCCGTTTCAATTTTTAATGTTAAGGTCCTCTTCTTCACTGCTCACAGCACCGCGAAAAACCTCCGATAAAAATTCCCCCATCATGGTCCACGCTCTGTCTGATTCTTCTTTATTATACTCTTTCAGCCATTTGTGTGTAAAGCCATGTTGACAATTCTTAAATAGTTCAAATTTTACATTGTTTCCAGCAGCTTTAGCCTTCTTTGCAAAATCCTCTTCCTCTTTTAATAAGGAATCATACTCAGCCCCTAATATAAGCATCCTTGGAAGATCATGTAAATCACCTGACAGTGGGGAGGCCAATGGATGATCCAAATCATTAAGATCATCGAAATACCAATTAATATATTGAAGCATTATACTGGGACTTAATGCTTTGTCTGGATCAAGTGCCTGCCTGTCTTCTTCACTCAAAGATTGTTTCAAAGGTGCGTAATCCAGAATCTGGCCACTAATCCCAATTTCTTTTTTCTCCCGATCCAATAAACATAACGCAGCCGATATATTTCCGCCTGCACTATGACCGCCAACAACAATTTTTTTGGCATCAATTTTATATAAATGGCTGTTTTTCTTTATTTGAACGATTGCCTCATACGTCGACAAAACCGGTTTCGGGAATTTAAATTCCGGAGCTAGACAATAATCAATATTAATTACAGCGCAATGAGCAGCACTTGCTAACTTTTGACAATATATACCATCAAGTTCCGGATAACCAAGGACATTTCCTCCTCCGTGAAGATTAAACATGACCGGTAAAATATCAGTGTTATTATAATTTTCCGGCCGGTAGATGTATCCATCCACATATCCCGAAACACTTGTTCTCACTGAGATTTTTTCGAATTTACCAGTTAATTTTTCATTGTATACAATTTCATTATTTTGTATTTCTTTTTGCATCCGATATTCAAAAATAGAATAATCCACTTCTTTCATTTCAGCATCTCCTACCGGTTTATTTTCTGTTTATTGCTTACTTGTCCATATTCAATAAATTGAATGTCTTTCACAAAACTGTTTGTAATAATAAGCATTGTAGATAAATCTATGTTTTTTTCTTTAATAAGTCCAGGTTAAGTTTGATAATCGGCTCGCCGCATTTAACCCCATCTCCCTGTTTGGATAAGATAGTAAATACTTCTACGTTTAGATATACCGTGTCAATTCCTATATGAACCAAAACTTCAACCCCATCGCTTCTTGTAAGTCCAAAAGCATGTCCAGTAGGAAAAACTGCCGTAAGTGCACCATCACAGGGAGAAGAAATGGTATCTCCCAATATCTTGAAAGCAACACCATTTCCCATTAATTTTTGAGAAAAAGCCTGGTCCCAAAAACGAATCCTAGGTGATTAGACTTTTCTATTATAAATCATCATATGTTACTAATGCAACATCGTCACGGTTCAAATATTCTTTTGTAGCTTCACTGCATAACATTTCCACTTCATAGACTCTGGGGATATTTACTGATGAATGTTCCAATATATACGCATCAATATACCCAGGATGTGTAATAACCATGTCACAGTCGCCGTCATGTCCTTGCTCCACTGCTTCGATTAAAGTTTCCATTGATTTCTGTTCCACAGAGTGTGCAATATGAACATATACATTCGTTTTACCTACAATCATAGGATTATTTCCAAAAGTCAGCCCTGAATACTTTAGATTGAATTTTTTAGCTACTATTTCTAGTCCTTTAAAGAAGTTCTGGCTTTTGATTCCATGACCATCCAAATACTTAGGCTCATATCCGGTCAATTCTATAAAATGCCTGTATTGGGCTTCAATTTCCATAACAACTTCTTCTAAAACAACAGTGTCTTGCTCTGAATTACGATAGTCACTTGATGATTTAAACTCGCCATCTTCCTTGACCAAACTAGAAATCAACTTCGGATCGCAAACTGGTTTGCCTATACAAATATTTGTATGCTGTCCTAAACAAATATTGTAATCTTTAATCAAGGCAAAACCATGGCTTGCGGCATTCATGTTAGGCATCATTCCTACCGATTTAACTAGTCCATGTTGTACTGCTTTTACAACTCCATAATTCACTGCTTCACTGTAACCAAGATCATCTGCTCTTATTAAA
>DLJZ01000006.1 GCA_002478865.1 Hungatella sp. UBA7603 | reverse complement strand
AGTCCCGTCTCGCGCTCTTATACGAAAGATAAAGGCGGATTTCCAGTAATGGAGGTCCGTTTTTTTTGTTTTTAATATTTTTAATGTGATTTTAGTATTTTAAATAGGAAACAGTCAGAGTAAAAGCGAAAAAATGAAAAATAAACCAATGATAGCGATGTTATTTAAATAATTGGGTAAAATCAGGGATAAGAGAAATAAGGTATACAGGATTTTTCAAATGTGGTAAAATGCGGGTAAGGATAGATTTGTGTATCCCTTTGGCAAAAGAGGAGGAGGTAATATGTTGGAAAAGGTCATAACCATAAGCAGAGAATTTGGTAGCGGAGGCAGAGAATTAGGGATTTTGCTGGCTAAAGAATTAAAGATTCCTTTTTATGATAAGGAACTCATTGCTCTGACTGCAGAAGAATGCGGTCTATCGGAAGAAAGCCTTCTACACTATGATGAAAGGATTCCTGTTATAAAAGAGTCTTTGGATCAGCAGATATATACTCCATTTTCAATTTCATATGAGATACCAGTCTCAGACCAGGTATTTCTTGCCCAGACCCGTATTATTAAAAAGCTTGCAGACCAAGGAGCTTGTATTATTGTGGGGCGGTGTGCGGATCGAGTCCTTGATAGTAGCGTGAATCTTTTTATTTATGCAGGAATTGAAGAACGTATACAGAGGCTTAATTCTTTAAATACAGGGGTAGACCCTATTACCATGGAAAACAGGATCCGGGAGATGGATCGTAAGCGAAAAGATTATTATCAGTATTACACTGGATGTGAGTGGGGAAAAGCACAGAATTATCATTTATCTCTTGATAGCGGCATCGTTGGCGTGAGAGGATGTTTCCATGCTGTAATGGCATATTTAGAATCGATTTAATCTGGTAACGGATAGAATTGTAAGAAAAATGTAACCCATGATTTTCCAATTAAATGATATAATGATAAAAAAGAAAGGGGAAAAGCAGTGGATTGGATAAAGATAAAATGCAGGACCCTGATAGCAGGAGTACTTATTCTGGCTACAACATTGTCTTTTAGTGGTCCGGTATTTGCAGAGCAGTCTGTTGGACCTGGATCTGGTGATCTCCGTTCAACCAATGGAGTGACCATATATGTTAGTAAAAGATTGAAAACACTTTCCTTAAAACAGAATGGAGTTCTTATTAAAGAGTATCCTGTTTCTTTAGGAGCCTCTTCATCAGAAGGAAATAAAAATGTAGAGGGGGATATGAGAACCCCGAGCGGAGAGTTTTACGTCTGCCTAAGGAATGATAAAAGCGTGGCTTATCTTGCTCTTGGAATTTCTTATCCAGGAATAAAGGATGCGGAAAGAGGATATGCTGACGGCATTATCACAGAGGCGCAGCGTGATGAAATCATCAGTGCCAATTTGGCTGGTAAACAGCCGCCCTGGGATACCCCTCTTGGAGGTTTCGTTGAGATCCATGGATGCAGAACCTCAGGTGGAACGACTCGCGGATGTGTGGCACTTGACAATGATGCCATGGACGTGCTTTGGAGTTATTGTAATTTGGGTGTGCCTGTCACCATAGGGCCATAGTAAAAATGTTCCCAATATACGGTTTTAGGCCGTTTTTGGGGACTTTTTTAATGGGTATCCTTGTATTATAAGAGGCTTTGTAATATAATAATTTAGATTATGGAAATTACGAAAAGACAGAGGTGAAGAACCCAATGCATTTTTCAGAAAGAATGAACCGTTTTGGAGAGGGAATCTTTTCAAAGCTTCTAGATTTAAAGAGGCAAAAGGAAGAAAAGGGTGAAGAGGTTATTGACTTAAGTGTAGGAACACCTAATATCCCACCGGCGGCTCATATTAGACAAGCTCTTTGTGAGGCGGCAGCAAAACTGGAGAATTATACCTATGCCATTCATGACCAGAAAGAGCTTTTAGAGGCTGTAGCCACCTGGTATAATAGAAGATATAACGTAAATCTTGATCCTGATTTGGAGATCTGTTCCCTTCTTGGCTCTCAGGAAGGACTGGCACATATTTCATTTTCTATGATTGATGAGGGAGATACGGTTCTTGTTCCAGATCCCTGCTATCCTATTTTTGCAAGCGGACCACTGTTAGCTGGAGCAAGTCTTTTTTATATGCCTCAAAGGAAAGAAAATCATTATGTAATTAATTTTTCTGACATTCCGGAAGATGTTGCAAAAAAAGCAAAATTCATGTTAGTTTCTTATCCCAATAATCCGACCACTGCAATGGCTCCTGACTCTTTTTATGAGGAGTTAATTGTATTTGCTAAGAAATATGAAATTATGGTTCTTCATGATAATGCGTACAGTGAACTTGTTTTTGATGGAAGAAAATGTGGAAGCTTTCTGCAATTTGAAGGGGCAAAAGAGGTTGGTGTTGAGTTTAATTCCCTTTCAAAGACCTATGGACTGGCAGGGGCGCGAATTGGATTTTGCGTTGGGAATAAAGAAATTGTTGAAAAGCTAAAAACATTGAAGTCCAATCTGGATTATGGAATGTTTTTGCCAATTCAGCAGGCTGCGATTGCGGCTATTACTGGAGATCAGTCATGTGTGAACGATACAAGAAGTGCCTATGAGAGGCGGCGTAATGTTCTTTGTGACAGCTTTAACCGAATTGGTTGGAAGATGATGCCACCAGAAGCTACCATGTTTGTGTGGGCAAAAATACCAGATGGTTTTCCTGACTCAATGACGTTTGCCTTGGAGCTGATGGAAAAAACCGGTGTCCTCGTGACCCCAGGGAGCGCGTTTGGGACGTTAGGAGAAGGATATGCAAGGCTTGCTCTGGTACAAGATGAAGAGATGCTTCATAGAGCCGTAGAATTGATAGAAAAAAGCGGTATATTGAGGAAGTCTATATGAAAAAAAAGCATCTATGGATATTGATTGTGGGACTTTATGTCCTGTTTATATATTCAAATTCCATGAAAGTTGCAGATACCTCGTCAAAGGATAGTGGCAGGGTGCTTTATTTGATTCATGATATGTTAAATAAGTTTGAAATAAATGCCTATTGGCTTACGGAGCATTTTATTCGTAAGATGGGGCATTTTTCAGAATATTCCTTGCTGGGGCTATTGCTTTATTTTTGTATGAAGTCTCAGGGATTTCAGGAGGAGAAACGATGGTTTTTTCATATTGCGGCAGGATTTTTAATACCGTTTATGGATGAGACCATTCAATTGTTTGTTGAGGGACGTTCTGGTCAAATTTCAGACGTCTGGTTGGATTGTGCAGGAGTTACATTTGGTACCCTAATCATGGTTGGAGTTTTTTTATTATGCAAAAGAATGGAGATATTAAAAGTTGAAAAATTATCGAATCGTACTGGAATATGATGGAAGTCGTTATGATGGCTGGCAAAAACAAGGAAATACTGATCGCACCATACAGGGAAAGATTGAAGGGATACTAGAGCGACTGGCAGGAGAGCCCATAGAGGTGCACGGATCAGGCAGAACCGATGCAGGTGTTCATGCCTTAGCTCAGACAGCTAATTTTCATTTGGATGTAAAGATGTCTGATTTAGAAATTAAAGAGTATTTAAATCAATATCTACCTGAAGATATTTCGGTGATTCGTCTAGACAAAGTTCCTGACCGATTTCACAGCCGCTTAAACGCTGAGGAGAAAACATATCTTTACCAGATTGAGACGGCAGGGAGAAAGAAGGTATTTGAGCGGAAGTATTTTTATGGCTTTGGCAGACCTCTTGACGTGAAAGCAATGAAACGTGCCTCTGAATATTTAATAGGAGAACATGATTTTAAAAGCTTTTGCTCCAATAAAAAGATGAAGAAAACTACGGTAAGAAATGTGAAACGGATCGAATTTCAGGAAAAAGGCAGCCAACTTTTTATTCGTTTTACAGGTAATGGATTTTTACACCATATGGTTCGTATACTAATGGGTACACTGATTGAAGTAGGGGAAGGAAAGAAAAGCCCTGAACAGATGAATGTTATTTTAAAGGCTTTGGACCGCAGTGAGGCAGGATTTACAGCGCCGGCGGAGGGATTATTTTTGGAGAAAGTCAGCTATAAGGCATAAAGGTAAGGTCAGAAGGGAGCTCTATGACTGAATTTTTAGTAAGGACTTTTGTGAAGAACTACAAAAATACAAAGGATGTTCAGGTTCGCACCAGTTATGGACTGATGGCAAGTATAGTCGGAATTTGCTGCAATATTCTTTTGTTCAGTGCTAAGTTATTTGCAGGTCTGCTGGTTAACAGTATTTCAGTTATGGCTGATGCGTTTAATAACTTATCAGATGCTGCTGCTTCTGTTATAGGATTTATCGGAGTTAAAATGGCGGGGAAACCAGCCGATGAGGATCATCCATTTGGGCATGGAAGGGTGGAATATATCGCAGCATTTATTGTTGCCTTTCTTGTCATACAAGTTGGATTTTCCTTGTTTAAAACCTCATTGGGTAAGGTGCTTCATCCAGAGGAAATGTCGTTTAAGATGGTGACAATCCTTATATTATTGTTATCCGTTTGCGTTAAACTCTGGCTTGGATTTTTTAACCGTAAGTTAGGAGAACGGATTCAATCCTCGGTTATGAAAGCTACGGCGGCAGATTCTCTGGGAGACGTCATTACAACCTCTGCAACGATATTATCTGTTGCCGTTTATGGAATATGGGGGCTTAATATTGATGGGATCGTAGGTCTTATCGTGTCTGTGGCCGTTATGTTGGCGGGGGTAAACATTGCAAAGGAAACTCTTACCCCTTTAATTGGCGAACCTATTGATCCAAAGCTTTATCGGGAAATAACCAATTTTGTGGAAAGTTTTGAAGGCATTAAAGGAAGTCATGATCTGATTGTTCACAATTATGGACCTTCCAGAAGCATGGCCTCTATCCATGCAGAGGTACCAAATGATGTAAATGTTGAGATATCTCATGAGGTAGTGGACCGGATTGAACGGGAAGTCTTAAAGAAGTTTGGGATTTTTCTGGTGATTCATATGGATCCGGTGGAAACTAAAAATTCCAGAGTTATGGAATTTGGCAGCATGTTGGAAAATGTAATCCATGGAATTGATTCTAGAATTTCGTTTCATGATTTTCGTCTAATTGACGGGGAAGAACGGATTAATCTTATTTTTGATCTGGTATTTCCCAGGGAATATGACAAAAAGAAAAGAGAACGTTTAAAGGAAGAAATCATAGGTAAAGTGACTGAAACTGATAAGCGGTGCTGTTTGGTTATGACAGAGGAAAGTGGTTATGAGGTGGAAAGATAAGGAAATAATATTTTTCCATTTTATGCAATAAGATGACAGTATTCCGCATTAACTAAGTAGAAAGGAAATCCATACCATGCTATTTATGGGATTGATGAGCCTTGACCGACCGGATGATTATGGTCGTTTGAGTGATGAAAAGCTTCTTATTAAAGTCGCAGATGGGGACCAGGAAGCCTTTCGCCAGCTATATCAGAATACGGACCGTACAATGTACAGCTTTATACTGTCCATTGTTAAGAATCCCCAGGATGCAGAGGAGATCATGCAAGAAGTTTTTCTAAAGATCTGGACTTCTGCAAAAAGTTATAAGTCTCAGGGGAAGCCGTTGGCCTGGATGTTTACCATTGCACGGAATTTATGTTATATGAAGTTTCGAGATCAAAAACATGATTCGGATGTCACAATAGATGATTTAATGGGCGTAGAAGCAGGAGAGATATGTCAGGAAATTGAGATGGCAGCAGATAAGATGGTACTTCTTGCTGCCCTTCAGATTTTAAAGGAGGAGGAGCGGGAGATCGTGCTGCTTCATACTTCGGGTGGGCTAAAGCATAGAGAGATCGCTGCCAGCTTAAACATTCCTTTGGCTACAGCGCTCTCTAAGTATAACCGTGCCATGAAGAAGCTGGAAAATTATTTAAGAGAGGAGTAGGCTTTGAAATGAATCAGTCAGATCACAGACAATTAAATAAAAAACAAATCGAAGCCTGCTTAACGTCTGCTACAAAGGATTTGATTCCTGATGTATTGGACCGTATTGATTTGAGCACCCCTCAAGAAACGGCAGAATTACATACAAGGTCTATCTTTATGCTACGACGAAGAGTCATAGCATCATTAATAGCTGCCTGCTTTTGCATGATTGCTTTAGCGGGGGGAACTTATACGTATCAAAATGGCAGGGTAGATTCCGTTATTGGAATTGATGTAAATCCCAGTGTTGAATTATCCGTTAATAAAAGGAATAAGGTACTGTCTGCCCAAGCGTTGAACGAGGATGCCAGGAATATTATGGAGCAGATGGATTTAAAGGGCGTGGATCTAAATGTCGCGGTAAATGCTGTAATTGGGGCTATGGTCACCAATGGGTATCTTACAGATGCGGACAACGCTATCTTGGTTACAGTTGCCAATGACAGTGTAAAAAAGGCCAAGAACCTTCGCTCTACTGTAGTTGGGGATATAAAGACTGCATTAAAAGAACAGCAGTTAGAGGCGGTTGTATACGATCAGCAGGCGATAGATGAGGATCAGGTAAAGAGTTTCGCCCTGGATTATGGAATTTCTTATGGAAAGGCCTACTTCTTAAAGGAACTGATGGATCAAAATTCCTCTCTAACTCTAGATGATATGAAAGATTTGGCATCTCTTAATATGGAACAGATTGCAAAGGTTATTACGGAGCGTTCCTACGCAGTAGGTGGGAGAACTGAAGTAACAGAGACGACGAAGGAGTCTACTACAGCTTTTGAGACTACCACCGAGAAAAATACGATGGAAACAGTTTCAACGGAAGAATCAACTTCTACTCAACCTTCTTCTGAGACAGAGAGCCAGACAGCCACACATAACAATCCAACTCAAGTTCAAACATCTTCAGCCACTCCTTCCTCATCAGCAGAAGAAGATACAACATCTGAACAGGACAACAAAAGTGGTGAGAAAATTAAGATTGATTATGTGGATTACGAAGATGGCGTAGTTATGGTCTATTTTAAAACAAAGGTAAAATGGAAAAATCCAACGGTTTCTGTAAAGGATGAAGACGGCATTACCTATTCCGCCAAGGTTTCTGACACCGATTCGGAGTCATGTGAACTCGAGGTTACTGATCTTTCACAAGGGAAAGAATATACATTTGTATTAGGTGGAATTTCTCCGAAGATTGGAAAGCAGGTTACGGTAAAAGGAGTTTTTGAGACTCCAGTTATCGGGGAAGAAGATTCTGAGTCAGAGGAAACGACTGAGACTCAGGCGACAACGGCTGCCAGCACTGCTCCTACTGAGACAGAGAAAATCGAACAGAGCACCGAAAAAATCACCTCTCAGTAATAAAGAACCCAGTTAAAATTGTTTACTGAGAGGCGATTTTTAACATAATAATAAGAATAGTAAAATAAAGCTTGACCAATTAGTGAAACGGTAGTATAATACACTCGTTGTGTTAATGGGCTATAGCCAAACGGTAAGGCAACGGACTCTGACTCCGTCATTTTCAAGGTTCGAATCCTTGTAGCCCAGTCAGCATATAGCTTTGGTTTTCTGATTAATCGGGGAATCGAAGCTATTTTTTCGCAATAAGTAAAAAAATAGAAAAAATTGGGATAAAAGCTTGACACTTTTTGTCGTTTCATGTATAATGAATTTCGTTGTAGTGATGGGCTATAGCCAAACGGTAAGGCAACGGACTCTGACTCCGTCATTTTCAAGGTTCGAATCCTTGTAGCCCAGTTAGTAAACGGAACCTGGTTAGGTTCCGTTTTTTGCATATGTAGGAAATTTTAGAAGAGCATGTGGATGTTCTTGATAGAATTTTTATAAGAAACCGTTTAAGGATGTTTTTGGTATGTATGGACAAGAGCTAAAAAATGCTTTATAATGTTATATAATTTTGGTGAGAGGTGTAAGATGTATTATTTCGGCAGCAGGGTCCGTTACAGTGAGACAGATGAATATGGAAAACTGACATTGACTGGTGTCTTGAACTATCTGCAGGATTGTTCTACGTTTCAGTCTGAAGACAACGGATTGGGTCTCTCATACTTGGTAAATCGTAATAAAGCTTGGTGGCTTTCTTCCTGGCAGATCGTGATCGATCGCTATCCAGTTCTTGGGGAAGAGATTATAATCAGCACCTGGCCTTATGATTTTAAGGGCTTTTACGGGTACCGAAATTTTACCATAAGCGATAAGAATGGAAACTATCTGGTGAGAGCCAATTCAGTCTGGTTTCTGTTTGATACGAAAAAGGCTAGACCGGTTAAGATCGAACCGGATGACATCAAAGGATATGGAGACGGCTGGGAAGAGAAATTGTCTATGGATTATGCACCTAGAAGGATTGAACTTCCAAACGACTACAGGCAGCTGCCTCAAGTTACCGTAGAAAAGCATCATATTGACACGAACCATCATGTCAACAATGCAAAATATGTGGAGATTGCCAGAGAAGTACTTCCGGATGATTTGGAGGTAACGGAACTGAGAGTGGAATATAAAAAAGCGGCAGTCTTTGGTGATGCATTGTATCCCCGCATCAGCCGGACAGAGGAAGGATATACCGTTTCTTTGTGTGACGGGGAGGGTTCAGCCTATGCAGTCATCTGGCTGCAGGGAAAAACAGAGAGGATATAAGATGATAGAATTAGGAAAGATGCAGACCCTGGTTGTTCAAAGGGTCAAGGAGTTCGGCGTATATCTTGGAGAAGATGGCACAGGAGATGCTTCCGTCCTTCTTCCTAAAAGGCAGGTTCCAGAAAATACTGCACCTGGTGACGAGATCCATGTTTTTATTTACAAGGATTCTGAAGACCGGCTGATTGCTACTACAGCAGAGCCAAAGCTTAAGGTGGGGGAAACTGCTGTACTTAATGTAAAAGAAGTGGGAAAGATCGGTGCCTTTCTTGACATGGGACTTGAAAAGGATCTTCTTCTACCTTTTAAGGAACAGACACATAAGGTCTGCCAGGATGAGCAGGTTCTGGTAGCTCTCTATATTGATAAAAGCAAACGTCTGGCTGCGACCATGCGTGTATATTCTTATATGAGCGATCAGTCGCCTTATAATAAGGATGATCAGGTTACAGGTATCATTTATGAAATCAATGAAACCCTTGGCGCTTTTGTGGCAGTTGATAATCAGTATTATGGTTTAATCCCACACAAGGAGTTATTTGAAACCTACAAAGAGGGTGACAGTGTAACGGCGAGAGTGACAAAGGTACGAGAAGATGGTAAGCTGGATTTAAGCCCAAGACAGAAGGCTCATATTCAGATGGACCAAGACGCAATTCGTGTGTTAGAAATCATAGAGACTCAGTTTAAGGGAAGTCTTCCATTTACAGATAAGGCAGATCCTGAGATTATTAAACGTGAATTTTCCATGAGTAAAAATGCATTTAAGCGTGCCATCGGTCATCTTTTAAAAGAGAGAAAAGTTAACATAACGGAAAGCAAAATCGAAACGATTAAATAGCGGGTAAGCGGATAACAGGAGGATTATTTTGGACTCGATAGACTATTATAATAAGTATGCGGCAAAGGAATTTGAGGAAACTGTAAATCAGGATATGTCAAAGATCATGAAGGAATTCACAGACCTTCTCGATGAGGCTGATACCATTCTGGATTTAGGTTGCGGATCAGGCAGAGACAGCCTGACATTCTATAACCTTGGATATGACGTGACGCCACTTGATGCATCGGAGGAGATGTGCAAGCTGGCAGAGATTCATACCGGGCTGGAAGTGCTTAAGATGACATTTGAGGAAATGGATTTTGACAACGTTTTCGATGGAATCTGGGCATGCGCATCATTACTTCATGCTCCTAAAAAGGAAATGTCTGACATTCTTACAAAGATAGCAAGGGCCTTAAATGACAGGGGAATCCTTTATATGTCATATAAGCTTGGAGATTTTGAGGGGTTTCGGGGAAAACGTTATTTTACGGATTTCACAGCTGATTCCATCACTGAGCTACTAAGGGATAATGGACGTTTTGAAATCGTTAAGATATGGGAAACCGAGGATATACGTACTGGTCATTCTGACGTAAAATGGTTGAACGTTCTTGTTAGAAAACAATAAAATGACAAAATTATACACAAGGCGGAGTCGATTAATTCGACACCGCCTTGTACTTTATTACCAAATATTAATTGAAATCAGCGTATGCTATCGAATATAGACAGAAAAAGCCAGGCCATTCTTTTGTTATTTTGACGTTTCAGTCAATTTTTTTGTAGGTTATACAAATTAGCCAAAAGGCTGAAATTCTTTTTGGTAAATAACAATATGGTAAAAGAATTTTAATTCATGTATGATGATTTTAAGAAACATGAGCCAAGGCTGTGGGGGCTTTTGGCTTTTACATGAGGTTTAACATTATATTTTAGGAGGATTAAAAAGATGGCTAGTTTATCATTAAAGAACATTGTCAAAAGATATCCGAATGGATTTGAAGCAGTTAAGGATTTTAATTTGGAAATCGCAGATAGAGAATTTGTTATTTTCGTTGGACCATCCGGATGCGGTAAGTCTACTACTCTTCGTATGATCGCAGGCCTGGAAGATATATCTTCCGGTGAACTCTACATCGACGGAAAAATGGTGAATGATGTTGAGCCAAAAGACAGAGATATCGCAATGGTATTCCAGAACTACGCTCTTTATCCTCATATGACAGTATATGATAATATGGCGTTTGGTCTTAAGCTTAGAAAAACACCTAAGGAAGAGATCGAGAAGCTGGTTAATGAAGCAGCAAGAATTCTTGACCTTGAGCATCTTTTAGATCGTAAGCCAAAGGCTTTATCTGGTGGACAGAGACAGCGTGTTGCCATGGGACGTGCTATTGTACGTAATCCTAAAGTATTCTTAATGGATGAGCCTTTATCAAACCTTGATGCAAAGCTGAGAGGCCAGATGCGTATTGAGATCTCCAAGTTACATCAGAGACTTCAGGCAACTATGGTTTATGTAACACATGATCAGACAGAGGCTATGACACTCGGTACCAGAATCGTAGTTATGAAAGACGGAGTAATTCAGCAGGTAGATTCTCCTCAGAACTTATATGATAAGCCAGGCAACAAATTCGTTGCAGGATTTATCGGAGCTCCTCAGATGAATTTAATTGATGCTACTGTTGCTAAAAATGGTAATGATGTTACTCTTTCATTTGGTGGCAATACGATCGCTCTTCCAGAAGCAAAGGCTAAGAAATTAGAAGCCGGCGGCTATGTTGGAAAAACCGTAGCATTTGGAATCCGTCCTGAAGATTTACACGATGAAGAAGCATATCTTGCATCTTCTCCTTCCAGCATTATTGATGCAACCATTAGAGTTTATGAGCTGTTAGGTGCAGAAGTTTACTTATACTTTGATGTTGAAGATGTAAACTTTACAGCTAGAGTTAATCCTCGTACAACAGCAAGACCTGGCGATACAATTAAGCTTGCACTTGATTTATCTAAGGTACATGTGTTTGATAAGGATACAGAGCTTGTTGTTATAAACTAAATCATATAAAAATTAGGCAAGCGGGTATGATACTCGCTTGCTTTTTTTTTCTTTTTGCATTAATATAGAATAAGGTAAATTTACGAAAAAGGAGATATGCCATGATTTCGAATCAAATACTTCAAACGACCATTGAAGGATTAAAAGGGATTACAAGAATTGATCTGTGTATTTGTGATACAGAAGGAAAGGTTTTGGCGACCACATTTCCTGATGCGGAAGATTATGAAAGTTCAATCCTGGCTTTCGTGGATTCTCCGGCCGACAGCCAGGTAATCCAGGGATACCAGTTTTTTAAAGTGTTCGATGAACACCAGTTAGAGTACATCCTTCTTGCAAAAGGAGGAAGCGATGATGTATATATGGTAGGCAAACTGGCTACGTTTCAGATTCAGAGCCTTTTGGTTGCGTATAAAGAACGATTTGATAAAGATAATTTCATTAAGAATCTACTGCTTGATAACCTTCTGTTGGTGGACATCTACAACAGGGCTAAGAAACTACACATTGAAACAAACATCAAGCGAGTTGTTTTCATTATCGAAACTCAGCATGAAAAGGATGTAAATGCGCTTGAGACTGTGCGCAACTTATTTGCAGCGAAAACAAAAGATTTTGTTACTGCCGTAGATGAGAAGAATATCATTCTCGTAAAGGAAGTAAAAGAAGGCGAAACTTATGATGATTTAGAAAAGACAGCTAATACCATCTTGGACATGCTTAATACAGAAGCCATGACCCAGGTTCACGTTGCCTTTGGTACCATCGTTAGTGAAATCAAAGAAGTTTCCAGATCCTATAAAGAAGCCAAGATGGCTATGGATGTTGGTAAAATTTTCTACAGCAACAAGAACGTGGTTGCATACAGCAAACTTGGTATTGGCCGTCTGATCTATCAGCTTCCATTGCCATTATGTCGTATGTTTATTAAAGAAATCTTTGATAGCAAATCTCCAGATGATTTTGATGAAGAGACTTTAACAACCATCAATAAATTCTTTGAGAACAGCTTAAACGTATCAGAGACTTCCAGACAGCTTTATATTCATAGAAATACTCTGGTATATCGGTTAGACAAGCTACAAAAGAGTACAGGGTTGGATCTTCGGGTATTTGAAGATGCGATTACATTCAAGATTGCTTTAATGGTAGTAAAGTATATGAAATATATGGAAAACCAAGACTATTAACGCCAGCCATGAGCAGTGTGAAAAGAGGCAGCAAAACGGCTGCGTTACGCTAGCGTAAAAGCAGCAGCTTTGCTGCCTCTTTTCATAGGGCGAAGCCCGAAAACTGAGATGAAGCGAAGCGGAATCGAAGTTTCACTGCGGGTTAGCGGAACCAAGATTATTCCGCTAGCGTAAAAGCAGCAGCTTTGCTGTCTCTTTTCATAGGGCGAAACCCCATAAACTGAGATGAATCGAAGTTTCACTGCGGGTTAGCGGAACCAAGATTATTCCGCTAGCGTAAAAGCAGCAGCTTTGCTGCCTCTTTTCATAGGGCGAAGCCCGAAAACTGAGATGAAGCGAAGCGGAATCGAAGTTCCCCCGCGGCCTAACGGAACCTCAATTCCTCCGCGGAGCCCCAAAATACACATGTAGCAATCCTTTCATGCAAAAGTACGTAAGCACAAAGACTTAGAGGACTGAAATGATAGAATTATGGAATGTAAGTAAAACATATGAAGCCGGCAACAAAGCCCTTCGGAACGTAAGCATGAACGTGGAAGATGGAGAATTTGTTTTCATCATCGGTCGCAGCGGTTCCGGAAAATCTACTCTTTTAAAAATGTTATTAAAAGAGATAGAGCCCACATCCGGCAAGATAATCGTTAATGATATGAATTTAGGTAAGATGCCGAGAAAATTTATTCCAAAATACAGACGAAAGCTTGGCATGGTATTCCAAGACTTCCGTCTATTAAAAGACCGCAATGTTTACGAAAACGTAGCGTTTGCCCAAAGAGTCATTGGGGCATCAACAAAGAGCATTAAAGAATCAGTTCCTGCCATCCTAACAATGGTAGGCCTTTCGTCAAAATATAAATTTTTACCACAACAGTTGTCCGGTGGTGAGCAACAGCGAGTCGCCATAGCTAGGGCATTGATTAACCGACCGGAAATTCTATTGGCTGATGAGCCCACTGGTAATTTAGATGGGCACAATTCCATGGAGATCATGAAACTTCTAAATGAGATCAATAAGCAGGGAACTACAGTAATCGTAGTCACCCATAGCCAGGAGATTGTAGATCGAATGAAGAAGCGAGTGATAGTAATGGATCGTGGAGCCATTATTAGTGATGAGAAAAAAGGCGGTTATACATATGAGAATTAGTACATTTTGGTACTGCTTAAAGCAGGGCGTAAATAATATATGCAGAAACATCTTGTTTTCTCTTGCATCTATCGCTACGGTTTCCGCATGCATTTTTCTATTTTGCCTGTTTTTTTCCATTATGATAAATGTTCAGCATGTGATTAAAAATACAGAAGGAACGGTTGGTGTTACTGTATTCTTTGATGCCGGTCTGGATAAAAATAAGATAACGGAAATCGGCAATCAGATTAAGGCTAGGGAAGAAGTAAAGGAAACAAAGTTTATTTCTGCAGAGGAAGCTTGGAATGAAGCGAAAAAGGAATACTTTGGTGATATGCAGGATCTTGCAGAAGGATTTGAACAAGACAATCCTTTGGCTAATTCCTCTTCCTATACCGTGTATCTAAAAGATCTGGTAAATCAGGATAAGATTGTTAATTGGCTTAAAGGTATTGAAGGTGTCAGAAAGGTCAATTATTCCAGGACTGCAGCAGAAGGAATGAACAGTTTAAATAAGGTGGTAGGTGTACTTTCTATGCTGATCATCGGTATCTTACTTTCAGTCGCCATTTTCCTAATAAGCAACACGATATCAGTGGCTGCTGCCTTTCGTAAGAATGAGAACCACATTATGAAGCTCATAGGAGCTACCGATTATATGATACGGGCCCCCTTTGTGGTGGAAGGTATTATCATCGGTTTAGTCGGAGCCTCTATACCTCTGATTGCCATCTATTTCCTTTACCGATCTACGGTTGAGTATGTTGTTACAAAGTTCAGCATTTTAACTGGTTTGTTTCAGTTTCTTCCTGTAGAAGTTATATTCCCATACATGGCGGCAACAGCGCTGTCTTTGGGACTTGGAATTGGTTTCTTTGTAAGTTTCTTTACGATCAGAAAGCATTTAAAAGTTTAAGGGGAAATGCCCATGAATTTAAAAAAGAGGATGTTTGCAGCAGGACTTTGTGGAGTATTAGCGATATCATGCATATTTCCTTCTTATGCTACAAAGACTGAAATGGAAGAAGCAAAGAAAAAAGCATCTTCATTGGAAGAAGAAAAGAAAGATATAGAGACAGCGATAAATGAACTGAAAGGTTTAGAAAATGACGCTGCAAGTTATATAAAAAATCTAGATACCAGTCTGGATTCCTTAAATAAGCAGGTGAATGCACTTCAGTCACAGATGAGTGCGAAGGAAGTTGAACTAAAAGCGGCCAGTGAAGATCTGGAGGCTGCTAAGGAAACTGTCTCCCGCCAATATAGTAATATGAAGCTGAGAATTCAATATATGTATGAAAAGGGTGAGACGAGTTATATTGACTTATTATTAAAGTCAGGCGATCTCACCCAGCTTTTTAACCGTGCGGAATATATCAGCAGCATTGCTGCATATGATAGGAGAATGCTGGAGAACTACAAAGGATCAAAAGAAGAGGTCGAGCAGCGGGAACAGATACTTTTGGCAGAACGGGAGGAGCTGGCGACTTTTCAGGCCGCAACCACTCTAAAACAGCAAGAGGTAGAGAGTCTTATTAATAAGAAGAATGCTGACCTTGCTATTTACCAAAAGCAGATTAGTGACGGCAGAAATAGTTTAGATGAGCTTAACCAGGATATTGCAGATCAGGAAAAGCACATTAAAAATATGGAGGCAGAGATCCGAAAAAAAGAGGAAGAAGCACGTAAAGCAGCCCAGAAAACAGGAAAAACGTATAATACGGTTGCGATAGGGAATATTAAGTTTATATGGCCCTGTCCTTCTTCAAGCAGAATTACTTCTGGCTTCGGTGACAGGGATTCCCCTACAGAGGGTGCATCTACCAATCATAAGGGAATTGATGTCAGTGCTTCTACTGGAAGTGGCATCGTAGCAGCGGCGTCAGGTACAGTTACCATATCTACATACAGTTATTCTGCTGGCAATTATATCATGATACATCATGGTGGTGGTGTTTATACCGTCTACATGCACTGTTCGGAGCTTTTGGTTTCCGCTGGACAGGAGGTATCACAGGGGCAGGTAATTGCAAAAGTGGGTTCTACCGGATATTCTACCGGGCCTCACCTCCATTTTGGAATAAGGGTAGATGGAAGTTATGTAAAT
This sequence comes from Hungatella sp. UBA7603, assembly GCA_002478865.1. Lineage (GTDB taxonomy): Bacteria > Bacillota > Clostridia > Lachnospirales > Lachnospiraceae > Lacrimispora. The sequence continues at coordinate 219,773 of DLJZ01000006.1, read as the reverse complement.
CCGGCGAAATACGTTAGCCCATAAGGAGCTAGATAGGAGAATGACAGTGGAAAATAAAAATAAATTTTGGAAGGGTGCCCTAGTCGGGGCTTTGTTAACTGCATTAGCAGGACTTGTTATTGTAGGTATGTCCTTAGGGATATTTTTAATTGGCAAAGCCGCAATTGATGGAAATGGACAGACTGCAGAATCTGCGCAGACAGAAAATCAGCAGGGAAATTTAGATTTAAATCGGATCGCTTCCAAGATACAGACGATTCAATCAGTGATCGACAAATATTATCTCTTTGATGAAAACATGACTGATGTGGAAGACTGGATTTATAAGGGGATGTTAAATGGATTAGGCGACCCCTATACGGTTTATTACACGGCGGATGAATATAATAAGCTGAAGGAAGATACGTCCGGTGAATACTGTGGAATTGGTGTTATGGTCAGCCAAAGTGCTGATACAGGAATTGTTACCATAACCAAAGTATTTGAAGGAACCCCAGGAGCACAGGCTGGTATTCTGCCAGGGGATATTCTTTATAAGGTCGGAGACAAAGAAGTTACGGGCATGGATCTGGAGCTTGTAGTCAAAGATCACATTAAAGGAGAAAAGGGTACTCCTGTAACCATTACGGTTCTACGGAAGGATACAGGGAAATACATCGATATGACCATGGAACGCAACCAGATAACGGTTCCTACGGTAGAATATACAATGCTTCCAGATAAAGTGGGTTATATATCAGTAAGCCAGTTCGATGAGGTGACAACGGATCAGTTTAAGAGTGCCATAGATGACCTGGAAAAACAGGGAATGAAAAAAATGGTTGTAGACTTAAGAAATAACCCTGGCGGAATTGTAGATTCAGTCGTATCTATGCTTGACTATATTCTTCCTGATGATTTGCAAGTTAAGGGAGATCCAAACCTTGTAAGAAAAAAGAAGGATAAGACACTCCTTGTTTATATGGCCGATAAAAATGGCAAAGGGGAGCAGTATTATGCCAAAGACGGACATCAGGTTGATGTGCCAATGGCTGTTTTGGTCAATGGTCAGTCTGCTAGCGCATCTGAGGTATTCTCTGGGGCACTAAAGGATTATGGAAAAGCAAAGCTTGTGGGAACTAAAACCTTTGGAAAAGGAATTGTTCAGACATTATTCCCTCTTGATAATGGAACTGCCGTTAAGATGACAATCGCTCATTACTATACACCAAACGGTTTTGACCTTCACAAAAAGGGTCTGGAACCAGATGTTCCTGTAGAGTTAAAAGAAGAATTAAAAACAAAAATTAAGATTGAACATGAGGAAGATAATCAGCTTTTGGAAGCGATTAAAGCCTTAAATTAAGTGTAAAATAAAAGGAAGACCATTGTGCCGGTATGTATATGCCAGTTACAATGGGCTTCCTTTCTTGTTTCATATCAAATTGTTTTTGTTTTTGATATTTTTATGATAAAAGTGTCTTTAATGTTTTGATAAACTCTCGGCAAGCGTCTTCCCTTGTTGCCCATGAGGTCACTAATCGAACTACGGTATGGTTATTATCCAGTTGTTTCTCCACAGAGAAAAGAAAATCCTTTTCCAGCTTTGCAATGACTTCATCAGGAAAAATAGGGAAGAGCTGATTGGTCATGGAGTTTGAATAAAAGGAAATGCCACACGTTGTGATTCCGTCTCGTAATAAGGTTGCCATCTCATTTGCATGTGCGGATAATTCATAAAAAAGGTTATTTTGAAATAGCTCTTCAAACTGAATGCCGAGAAGCCAGCCTTTTGCCAGCATCGCACCTCTTTGTTTTACGAGGAAACGCAAGTCCTGTTTTAGATCCTGATTAAGAATAATAAGGGCTTCTCCAAAAAGTGCACCATTTTTGGTACCGCCAATATAAAATGCATCGGTAAGATTTGCGATATCTGCAAGGGATAAATCGTTGATTGAACTTGTAAGTGCAGAGCCTAAACGCGCGCCGTCCAAGAATAGGTATAAACCTTTCTGGCGACAAGTGTGGTGGAGAGATTCTAATTCCGCTTTGGTATATTGGGTGCCGATCTCTGTAGAGTTGGATATGTATACCATCTTAGGCTGTACCATATGTTCGGTTGCGTGATCATCAAGAGCTTTTAAAATATCAGCAGGAGTCAACTTCCCCTCTTTGCATGGCATGGCTATGACTTTGTGACCTGTGGCTTCGATGGCACCAGTCTCATGAACGTTGATATGCCCCTTATCAGAAGAGATTACTGCTTGCCAGGGGCGGAGAGCAGCTGCAATGGTCGTTAGATTGGTCTGGGTACCGCCTGTAATAAAATGTACATCCGCATCACTACGGCTAATTTCTTTTTGGATCAGTTCTCTGGCATGGGCGCAGTGGTCATCAAGGCCATAACCGCTGTTCTGGATTAAGTTTGCCTGGATCATGGCTTCCAGAATTTTTGGGTGAGCGCCTTCGCTGTAATCGTTATTGAAGCTGTACATGAATAATCCTCCTGCTTTTTATTTATTTGAATAGTATCATATATCAAACCCATATGAATTGCAATCAAATTTGCAGAAAGGGAATATCTGTATAAGCTATGGGGAATTCTGGAAGGTAGATGGGAGTTTTCACAGAAGAACTGATGTTCTTTCTGGCTATACATTTTAAAATGCTTATGATATAATTGATTTAAGAGATTTTGGAGGTGAAACACTATGGAGTTTCAATTACATTCGGAATATGATCCCACTGGTGACCAGCCACAGGCCATTGAAGCGCTGGTAAATGGTTTTCAGGAGGGAAATCAGTTTCAGACACTGCTTGGCGTTACAGGCTCAGGTAAGACATTTACCATGGCCAATGTGATTCAAAAAATTCAAAAACCAACGCTGATTATTGCTCATAATAAAACCCTGGCTGCCCAGCTCTATGGAGAATTCAAAGAATTTTTCCCGGAGAATGCGGTAGAATACTTTGTTTCCTACTATGATTATTATCAGCCAGAGGCTTATGTGCCATCTACGGATACTTATATTGAAAAGGATTCTGCTATCAATGATGAAATTGATAAGCTTCGTCATTCAGCGACGGCTGCTCTTTCGGAACGGGAGGATGTAATTATCGTTGCGTCCGTTTCTTGTATCTATGGTCTTGGTAGCCCTATTGATTATAAGGAGATGGTTATTTCTCTGCGCCCGGGTATGTTAAAAGATAGAGATGAGGTCATTCATAAGCTGATTGAAATACAGTATGATAGAAACGATATGGATTTCAGGCGAGGAACTTTCCGGGTCAGAGGAGATGTACTTGAAATCTTCCCGGCTAATTCAGGAAGTGAAGCTTATCGCGTGGAGTTTTTTGGTGACGAGGTGGAACGGATTACAGAAATTGACACCCTAACTGGAGAGATTCGGGCAGAACTTTCCCATATCGTTGTTTTTCCGGCTTCCCATTATGTGGTGTCCAAAGAGAAGATGGAGCATGCTGCTGCTGCCATTTTAGCTGAACTTAAGGAGCAGGTTTCTTATTTTAAAAGTGAGGACAAGCTGTTAGAAGCGCAGAGGATATCTGAGCGAACGAATTTTGATGTGGAGATGATGAAGGAAACTGGTTTCTGTTCTGGTATCGAGAACTATTCCAGACATTTAACTGGAAGCCAAGAGGGAGAACCACCTTCTACTTTAATCGACTTCTTTGCGGAAGATTTTTTAATTATTGTAGATGAGTCCCATATTACTTTGCCTCAGGTAAGGGGAATGTTTGCAGGTGACCGGTCCAGGAAATCGACACTTGTTAATTTTGGTTTCCGCTTGCCATCTGCACTGGATAACCGTCCTCTTAATTTTCCAGAGTTTGAGTCAAAGATTAATCAGATGCTTTTTGTATCTGCCACACCTTCTGTTTATGAAGCAGAGCATGAATTATTACGAGTAGAGCAGATTATACGTCCTACGGGGCTTCTTGATCCAGAGATTGATGTAAGACCGGTGGAAGGTCAGATTGATGATCTTGTCTCCGAGGTGAATAAGGAAATTCAGAAGAAAAACAAAGTTCTGATCACGACCCTGACCAAACGTATGGCAGAGGATCTGACCGACTACATGAGAGAAATAGGCATTCGAATTAAATACCTTCACTCAGATATCGATACTCTTGAGCGTTCTGAGATAATTCGAGATATGCGTCTTGATGTGTTTGATGTATTAGTTGGAATCAACTTGTTGCGTGAAGGACTTGATATTCCAGAGATAACCTTAGTGGCCATACTTGATGCGGATAAGGAGGGATTTTTACGTTCTCAAACCTCCCTCATTCAGACCGTTGGCCGGGCGGCTAGAAACTCAGAAGGCCATGTAATCATGTATGCGGATCGTATTACAGATTCCATGCGTGTAGCAATCGAAGAAACCACCCGTAGAAGGGCAATTCAGCAGCAGTATAATGAAGAACATGGAATTACGCCAACTACCATTAAAAAAGCTGTTCGAGATCTGATCGCCATATCTAAGGCTGCGATTGAGAAAGATAAGGGCTTTACAAAAGATCCAGAATCCATGGATGCAAAGGAACTGGAGAAGCTATCAAAAGAACTCACCAAAAAGATGCATCAGGCAGCGGCGGAGTTAAACTTCGAAGAAGCGGCAAGGCTGCGTGATCGCATGGTTCAAATAAAAAAGATGCTACAGGAAATTAATGATTAAAAGAATATAAATTAGGACAAGTAAGCGGCATTGACATTGTTTCTTACTAATAGTAAAATTTCTATGGATCAAGTATTTAATATTTTGCATCCATAGGAGAAATTCATGAAGCTTTATGAAGGTGAGATTGGAAAGATATATATTGTATATAGCGTCATGGTAAAGGCTGGGATAACGAGGCGGCTGGAGGCCCTGGGTGTCACGGAGCTGACACCAGTAACTCTGATGAATAAAAAAGGGAGCGGTACCGTAATTATTAAGGTAAGAGGTACCAGGCTTGCACTTGGAAGAAAGATATCAGAGGGAATTGAAATTAGGGAGGCTGCCGACCATGAATGAAGAAAATAATGGACTCCGTGTTGGATTTGTCGGAAACCCGAACTGCGGAAAGACCACTTTATTTAATGCGTTCACGGGAGCCCGTCTAAAGGTCGCCAACTGGCCAGGTGTCACAGTAGAGAGAATGGAAGGAATGACAAGCTTTAATGGCATTCCGATCCGTGTGATAGACACTCCTGGCATCTACAGCCTTTCCTGCTATACCATAGAAGAGAAGGTTACAAGAAAGTGTCTGGAGGATAATGAGGTCGACGTTATTGTTAACGTGGTGGATGCCTCGTCTTTGGAACGAAACCTGTATCTGACGCTGCAACTTTTAGAACTGAATACTCCTGTGGTTTTGGCTCTCAATATGATAGACATTGTAGAAGAGAGAGGAATGGAGATCGACATTCCAAGACTCTCTAAAATGCTCGGAGGAATTCCGGTAGTGCCAGTATCCGCACGAAACCGAAGTGGATTGAAGCAGCTTCTTTTGGCGGTCGTCAACCATATGAAAGATCGACCAAAAGGATTTATAGTTACTTACACTCCTCAAATTGAAAATAAGATTTCTAAAATAGAAACTGCATTAAAATCAAGTTATAAGAGCTTGGAAAATGTGAGATGGTTTGCTATAAAACATCTGGAACATGATGAAAAAATTATGATGGAGTATCCAGCGGCTCTGGAACACATCATTGACCAAAACTATGAAAAGCAAATCATCAGCCAGAAATACAATCGTATTGAAGAGATTATGGAAACGTGTCTGGTGAAAAGGGAGCAAACGTCTTTACGAACGGATCAGGTTGATCGGTTTTTAACTCACCCGTTGTTGGGAGTTCCTATTTTTCTGGGTATTATGGCATTGGTTTTCTTTTTTACATTTACGGTTGGGGATTTCTTAAAGGGATATTTTGAAATCGCTCTGGGTTATCTTTCTGTTTTTATGAGACATTTTATGGTGGGGATTCATGCTTCTGGTTGGATCACTTCTTTGGTGGTGGACGGGATCATAGCTGGTGTTGGAGGAATTCTTACATTCTTACCGAATATCTTTATCCTGTTTCTTGCGTTGGCGTTCCTAGAAGACAGCGGATATATGGCAAGAGTCGCTTATGTCATGAATGAGATTATGGGACGGGTGGGTTTGTCTGGTAAGGCATTTCTTCCCATGCTGTTGGGATTTGGTTGTACGGTGCCAGCAGTTATGGCAGCGAGAGCTCTTCCCAGTGAAAGGGATCGAAAGAGAACCATTCTTATAACACCATTTATGTCTTGTTCGGCCAGGCTACCTATCTATGTATTATTTTCTGAAATGTTTTTTCCAGGTCATGCGTTGATTGTTGCATATTCCCTTTATTTGGTGGGACTTTTGGTGGCTATTACCATTGCATTTGCAACTAATCATATGTCAGGCACTGTTGATGAAGACGTACTTCTTATTGAGCTTCCAGAATATAAGACACCAAATAGTAGAACGGTTGGGATTTATGTTTGGGATAAGGTAAAGGATTACTTAAGTAAAGCAGGAACTACCATATTTCTTGCTACCATTGTTTTGTGGTTTGTGCTAAATGGAGGACCAACCGGGTTTGTTACTGATGTACAAGATAGCTTTGCGGCAATGATTGGCCGTACTCTTATCCCTGTTCTGCGTCCTGCTGGTCTTGGAGACTGGAGAATAGCTGTGGCATTAATCTCAGGACTCTCTGCAAAAGAAGTGGTGGTATCTAGCTTTTCTGTTTTGTTTCAAGTCAATAATATAAACTCTGCAGCAGGAATGAGTGCCTTGCTTGGCAGTCTTGGAAGCTTTGGGTTTGGTAGTTTAAATGCATATGCGCTTATGATATTCTGTCTGCTTTATTCTCCTTGTATTGCTGCGGTTGCTACGATTAAGAAAGAAACTGGCTCTTTAAGCTGGACGATTGGTATGGTTCTTTTTCAGGTTTTTATCGCCTGGGGAGCGGCTGTATTGGTATTTCAAATTGGAAGCCTTATTTTATAAATGAGACACAGAGGAATCCTTGAATGAATGATAAACTGCTTGTGGAAACTGCCGTACTGGCAGGTGAGATTATGTTGATAAGCGGTGCAGAGATATTTCGCGTGGAAAATACCATTGACCATATCTTGCGAAAAGCAGGACGGAAAACATGTGAGGCCATTGTTTTTTCTACGGGTATTTTTGCTTCTCTAAATGATCCTGCCATCGAGGCGATTACAGTTGCCAGAAGGGTGACAGTAAGGGCCACCAACTTAAACAGAGTCTATCTTGTAAATGACGTATCAAGAAAGCTTTGTGGTGACCAAATGACGGTGGAAGAAGCGTATGAAAGGCTGAAAGAGATTCAGACTGTCATGCAGTATTCCAGATGGCTAAAGAACGCAGGTATTGTTGGAGTCTCCGTGTTTTTCACTTTATTGCTGGGTGGAGGCAGCAGGGACTTTCTGGCAGCGGCAATCACTGGAGCGGTTCTTGCTGTTGCAATGGAAGCTTCTAACCGTCTTCGCCTGAATGATTTTTGTATGAATGGAATTAGTGCCTTTTTAATCGCATTTACAGCTTTGTCTGTAGAGCGGTTCTTATTGCCAGGAATTAAAAGCGATATTATTATAATTGGTGCTATTATGCCTCTTGTACCAGGTGTTATATTTACCACTGCAATTAGGGATACCTTAAATGGTGATTACGCGTCTGGAACCGCCAGAATGGTGGAGGCGGTAGTAATTGCTCTATCCGTAGCAGCAGGGGTAGGAGCCGGAATCAGGCTGTTTCAGTGGATTATAGGAGGACTTATATGGTAATTCAGACGATTGGTGCATTCTTTGCAGTGATCAGCTTTGCTCTGGTGCTGGAGCTACCGAAAAAGTACGTGGTTTTGGCAGGAGGGATTGGAGCAGCTGGGTGGTTAGCTTATCTTTTGGTGGTTGCCGCAGCAGGTTCTGTCACAGCTGCGGCTTTTTTATCCACGCTATTGGTTGCCCTTGCAAGCCATGTATCGGCTCGTATGTTTAGAGCGCCTGTGACCGTATTCTTAGTAGCAGGAATTTTGCCTTCTGTACCTGGTGCTTCCATATACAGAAGTGTTTCCTATATGATCACGAATGAGCCGGAACTATCCAGTCATTATCTGGTACAGACCCTACAGATCTCAGGTGCCATTGCAATGGCCATATTTATTATGGATTCTTTGTTCCGATTGGGACAGAAGAAGTAAAGACAACAGACAGTTGATCTTCATTTCTGGAATAGAAATAAATGTGATTAGAAAGACGGTCTTCTTCTGGGACCTCTTCCTGATTTATGGCGAATACGGTATCGGCAAGTTCATCGATTGCAACATTTTTACTATTAGGGATTATAAGGACTTCGTGAATGCTAGAGGGCAGAATGATTAAATCGCTGTCGGTGCATGATGCGAAGTCTTTTAGTATGTCATCGTATAGCATGCAGGCCGCTCCATTGATTCCTGTGGAGTTGGTGAGTACATACATAGGAGGAGAAAGAGGTTCGGTATCAAAAAAGTCAATCAGATCATCTTCATCTAGGTCACCCGATGAGGATTTTAGTGCGATATCTTTGATGACTTCTGAGAGAGATCGGATTCGAGCCGGAAAGAGGATAGGGGTATTAAGTTTTGCTGCCTGCTTCAAATCTTCAAATGACAGATTCCAGGTTTTTAGATGGCTGTTGTGAATGAGTGCTGTTAATAGATTATCTTGGGTTTCGTGAACTGATATGCAAAAGACAAGACATAAGTCAAGAGCCGGGTAGGAAATGTGAGGGATATCGGTAAGCTGTGCCTGATTGGCGGATTCATTGATAAGACGGTGGATAACTCTTCTTTTAATGTGATCGGGTGAAGTAAGGTCATTTAGATGGACCTCGTCTGGCAGTTTATTAGCTTGATAGAGTAAAAGAATATCGCTAATAATCTCGTAAATAGGAATCCCATCTTGATAAAATTTGTAGAAGTGGTTTAGATAAATGGTGGGAGCAACTTTTTCTCCTGTTTTACCGATACAAAGTCCATCTAAACTTAGGCCGTTGTTCTTTGTTATGGTCTGAATACTAAGAGTAAAATCTGATCCAAGACGCTCTTCGAGGGATTGTTTAATAGTTGCTAGAAAATCTTCGTATACCATAGGTATACCTCCTTAGATGTGATTTATGTAAATTGCCTGAGCACATTTACAACAATTGAAGATGATTATCCTGTTATTCATTGATAGGATTTAGAAGTGTTATAGAAATTAGATGTGAGTTAGATTTGACCTAAATTCATTATACAGAACCAAAAGGAAAATAACAACAGGTTTATCTGTTTTTAGCGGTTCTTTTTTGATGATAAGATGTTTCAATAGTGGAAAATTAACATATTTTAACATCTATTTATGGTATAATCAAATTATAAAATAATACGAGGGGGATAATAGAATGATCAGAAAATTTCCTTATTTTGTTTTGGGTATTCCGATTACTTTAATTGCAACCTATGGGATTTTTAGTATCCTGATAAACAGGAATCAACTCTCGCAGCTTATTGTTTTTATCGGTCTTTTTGCTTTGGGCATGGGACTGAATGTCTGGGGAGTTAGAGCAAAAGAAATTAAGAGACCTGAATTCCAGGCAGGAATAGTTAACCTGAACGGAGAAAGAAAATTGCATGAACTTGAGTATTAGGATGCATGAGATAAGGAATTATCTAGGCAAAGGTGCTCGTCGAATTGGTAGTATAAAATAAACACTTACAGGATTGTTTTTGGTTGGGAGTTCTTACCGGGAATGATTTCTGTAGGTGTTTTTTTGAGATGGGGTAAGATCAGAATTAAAAGATATAAAAACTTATTGTTTTTTAGTTTTATAGTTTTGTTTTTTGTTTTATGATCTGGTTTTAATGTTTTGTATTATTTCTTAAAATGCTGAGGGTAACAAGGCAAATGTGATTTGGGAATGGTATTAGTTGGTCTTAGTATGTTGTTTAACTGGAAATAGTTGACAATGTGTTTTTTGATGCTTAAAATTGTAGTAGTATGGATTTTTACTTATGTATCACATCCTTTTGACTTTTTAATTGAGACATAATATACGAAAGAGAGGATTATACGAATGAAATTTAGCTTGAATGATTTTTTGATCTCAGTTTCCTTTGCATTGGATTTTGTAGAGATGGATAGGTTGGGAAGACAGTCTAATCATGGGAAAAGAACGGCATTTATTGCTTTGTATCTTGGAAGAGAACTTGGATTATCAAAAGAAGAGCTTTATGATACAGCAGCCCTGGCTATGCTTCATGACAATGGATTGAGTGAGTCTAGTTTATATGAAGTTTTGCCTGGAGAAGGTGAGCTTTCAGTGAATGATTTTGAACGGTCAAAGGCTCATTGTGTGATTGGGGAGAAAAATATTAAGGACTATCCATTTCTTACAAAGCCTGAAAATGTGATTCTATATCATCATGAAAGGTATAATGGAAGTGGGTTCTATGGTTTAAGTGGAGATGATGTTCCTTTGATTTCTCAGATTATTGCAGCGGCGGATGGGTTTGAGGATAGGTATCAGCCGGGTGAAAAAGGGGATTGGAAGGAAATACTGTTACAATGGATCAAAGAAATGGATGGCAAAATATTTTCTAAGGATTTGGGGATTGCGCTTCGTACCATGGCAGATGATTTATCTATATGGGATAAACTGGCGGATGATAGGGTTGGGAAAGTTCTGTCAGAAGAGATACCTGCTTTTGATTGTCAGCTATCTTTTGAGGAAATACAGAATATTACTAAGATTTTTTCTAGGATCATTGACTCGAAATCTCATTTTACAAAGCGGCATTCTAGTGGACTTGCGGAAAAAGCGGCGGCTATGGCGGATTATTATGGGAAGAGCAGTGAGGAAAAGACCAAGTTGGTGATTGCAGCGGATTTGCACGATCTTGGGAAGTTAGCGGTTCCTAATATTATTTTGGATTGCCCTAGGGCGCTTACGGATAAGGAATTTAAGGTTGTGAAAAAGCATGTGTATTATACCAGAGTTGCCCTTGAGACGATTAGTGGGTTTGAGGATATTACAGAGTGGGCGGCTAATCATCATGAGAAACTGAATGGGAAGGGGTATCCGTTTGGGAAGACGGGGGATGAGCTTGATTTTAATTCACGGCTGATGGGGTGTCTTGATATTTATCAGGCACTTACGGAAGAGAGGCCTTATCGGGAGGGGATGTCTCATGGGGAGACGATGAAGGTGCTTGGAAATATGGCGGAAATGGGGATGATTGATGAGGGGATTGTGAGGGATTTGGATGGGGTGTTTGCAGGGCTGGTGTGAACAAATCTCTATGAGGCCTTTTTATGTTTGTAAAACTCTAAAAGTGACATAAATTTAGCGTAATATTTTATGGGCAAGACCATCCTTCAATGGTTCTTGCCCATTCTTGTATTATAAATCTGTTATGCTTGTTAAGTAAAAGCCTCTCTGGCTTACTTATTACCTTAATTGTTATTTATAAAATGATTCTTCTTTTATTAAGTTAATTATCTCGTAATGTATTTGACCCCAGCCAAATTGGTGATCGGTTCCTTTTTTGTTGTATCAATAATTGTCATGCATAGTACTTTTATCGGCTAACACCTGTGAAAAAACTATTTTAATTTTAGTGAGCCTTCTGAATGAAGGGAGCAGATTAGAAGGGTATATCTTTGGAGTATATTCTTGTGTGACAATCAAAGAAGCACAGGTGTAGGCGCATTTGAAGTCTGATTTTAATTGATAAAAAACGGTAATTAATAAAGTTATATATGCCATTCATCAGGATTAGTTTGATGAAATGGTAACCTTTACATAGTAATTAATTGAAACCAGAATACACTTCCTTTGTTCTCAACGGATTCTACACCATAACTGCCTCCGTGTAAGCTGATGATTTTTTTTACAATGGAAAGCCCAAGGCCGGTTCCTGTGATGCCTCGTTTATGTTTTTTGTCAATTTTATAATAGCGGTCCCAAATATAAGGAAGGTTCTCAGAAGCGATCCCGCTGCCGTGATCTTCGATCTCGATTCGAACCAATCCGTTATGGAGTATTTGGCGGATTATGATATCTTTATCAAGTACACTATAGTGGATCGCATTAATGAGAAGGTTATAGAATGCTTGTGTAATTTTAATCTCATCTGCATTTACATAGATGTTTTCCTGGTGTTTAAAGCAGAGCTTATAACCATCCTTACGGACAAGCTCAGCTACCCGTTCAATGGTTTGCTCAATGCTTTTGGTGATGCAGTATGTTCTTTTATTAAGCTCCATAGTGCCTGTTTCAAGACGGGAAATATCCATTACATCATTTACCAAAGAGCTCAGGCGCTTTGTTTCGTCCATAATGATTTGGGTTTGCTCCGATGATATTTCATTGGGAAAATCGTGCATCATTTCAGCATAGCTGAAGATCAATGCGAGGGGGGTTCGTAAATCATGGGAAATGTTGAACATTAATTCCCGACGAAGATTCTCAACTTTTGAAAGTTCTGTGGCAGTGGTATTAAGTGTGTCAGAGAGTTCTTTAATTTCCAGAAAGCCGTGGCCGTTAAAATGGATGTCATAGTTTCCAACAGCCAAAGCTTTTGCACTTTTGTTTGTATCAACAATGGGCTTTGAAACCTTTTTTGCAATCAGCAACGCAAGGAACACAGACAATAGAATCATAATACCAGTGATGATATATAGCTGAAGCTTTAAAGTGGTCACTGTTGCATTGACAGGGGTGATAATTGCGTTAAATGTCAAAGATATGGTTTGACCATCTTCCAGTACAAATTCTTTCACCTGGGTTATTTCCATTTTTGGTCGGCTCTCAGGCCCTTTTCTGTGCGGAGAAGGCCTGTCTCCAGTAATGGTCACAAAAATTTCTTTTGAATCCTCCAGTTCTATGAGGACATTTTGAAGGTTAGTGCTGTTGATGCTGCGTTCAACCATTGTAATAGCCTGCTCCATTTCCTGTCTTCGGATCATCTTGTACATACTGTTTAAAAAAACGGTTTGCATCAGCCAAAGCACGATGAGAAGAAAGGCGCAAAATCCCAGTAAAAATGAAAATATTCTCCATTGCAGTTTTATTTTATCCATCAAATCGATACCCCAATCCCCGTAAAGTAGTAATGAATCCAGCGTATGGGCCCAGAGATTTTCTCAATAATTTCATATGAGTATCTAAAGTCCTGTCGTCCCCATAATAATCATAACCCCAAACTTCTGATAAGATATGCTCTCTTGGAACGGCTATATTTTTGTTACGTAAAAGAAAGAAGAGAAGATCATATTCCTTGGGGGCCATTTCCGCTAGATGATCATCAATAAATACCTTGTAGGCAGACAAATCCACTCGAAGTCCTTCTTTTTCATATATAATATGATTTTTGTCATTAAGTTTAGCTGCAACACTTATGGAAGAGCGGCGCAAAATAGCATTTACCCGCAGCATAATTTCTTTTGAAGAGAAGGGCTTCACCACATAGTCATCAATTCCTAGCTCAAAGCCGAGTACCTTGTCATATTCCTCGCCTCGCGCGGAGAGCATGATAACTGGTGTCTGGTTTATTTTACGTATTTCCTTCACCGCGGAGAAGCCATCCAGCTCCGGCATCATAATATCCATAATAATAATATCAAAAGATTTCTCCCGGCATAGAGATACCGCTTCCAATCCGTCACCGGCTTCTGTTACCTCATGCCCTTCAAAAATCGCATAACGTTTAAGAACAGCCCGCAGAGCGGCTTCGTCGTCACATAGTAATAGTCTTGCCATTTAATAACACCTCTTTCAAATAATAACATGAAGTTCCATAACCACTAATATGATATGATTTCATGTATACGGCAGTTTGCCTTTCATTATATCGCATAGAAGTGAAGTTAGTTTGTATGTTATCTGAATTTAGTCTGAACTTTTTTCAGGAAGCTTTGATAACGGCATATTTGAATGATTATTTAAAGTTCAGATAAAAATCAGCTTATGAACATAAAAACGTCAATTTTACCCAATATGATATAGGCAGAACAAAACGAAAGGAGGCAGTATCTCAAATAATTAAAAGTAACCATTAACAATCAAATTAAGGAGATAACCAATATGAGAAAAAACATTAAAAACTATTCATTTTTAGCGGCTGCCTTAGCAGTAATAACCATTGGCAGCAGTGTTATGACACATGCAGAAACAAATAGTTCAACTGGAACCTCAGAACAAACAGAATCAACAGCACCTGCGGATGTAAAAAAGGATGGACGTTATCATAAGGGGGGATTTGGGCTAAATCAGAACAGTCTTGAAAGCCTTGTATCCAATGGAAGCATAGACCAGGCAACCGCCGATAAAATAACTGCATATATGAAAACCATGGAGACGAAAAGGGAAGAGGAAAGAACTAAGATTGATGCAATGACGGAAGCGGAAAGAAAGGAGTATCTCTCTGCAGAAAAGGATCAGAAAAAGGGTGATCCATTCTCAGAACTGGTGAGTCAGGAAATTATTACACAGACCCAGGCAGATTCAATTAAGGAAGCTATGCCTAAATGTGATAATGATGAAAATGGTGATAAGAGAGAAAGACGAGGCTTTGGCCTTAATGAAACTAAGCTGGCAAGCCTTGTAACTAATGGAACGATTGATCAGGAAGCTGCGGATGATATTACGGCTTATGTGAAGTCTCTTGAAACCGAAAGAGATGCTGAGAGGACCAAAGTGGATGCTATGACGGAAGAAGAAAGACAGGAATATTTCTCTTCAAAAAAGGGTGAGGCGAGAGTTGATTTGTTCACAGATTTGGTAAATAAGGGTATTGTTACGCAGACACAGGCAGACGCTATTAAGGCTGCTATGCCAGAAAAGCACCGCGATAATTCAATTGCTGCCGATACTGCTTCATAATGGTATGAATGATAGATAAGAGCGCTGATAAGATAATGCCAGAGACCTGCATAAATGCTATATTTTGCGGGTCTTCTGGCGTTTTGCATTTCTATCTAGAAAGCTCTCAAGTCTAAAGCCTAACCTATCATAATCTAAACTAACAAATGGCTGCCAGGCTTGAATGAAGTTTATAAAATAAGATGGCGTACGAATTAGAAGTATTCAGTTATTTATATATATAAATGAAAAAATCAAAGAAAAATCTTAGTAATTCCCTGAAATATCCGATAAATATTATAAGAAATGCAGTAGGCTGGTTGCTGATCTTTTCTAACAATTTTAGAATAGGGGGTATTTTTATGAGTAGAAACAAGTTTTTAAAATTGATGTTTAGTGCCGTATTAATATTGACAATGGCGTTTACAACAACAAACGCTACATATGCTGCAACGGGAAGCAAGAAGGTGACTTCTTCAGGTACCATGAGCATTGCGTTAAAAACAGGACAAACCGGTAATTCCAGTGAAGTTGTATTTAGAGTTTCAGGTCTGCCGACAAATGCTGTAATAACGAAGCTTGAGGTGAATCCGGGCTTCATAAAAAGTTATGCCGGTGGGATGCTGACCAATTATTTGACGCTGACGAGCAGTAATAGGAGCGCATCGGAGAAAGTAACATGGGGCGGTGCGGGAAATACAACTTTGAAAACAAGCGGGTTTTTAGCTTCAAGAGCGAATGGAACTTATACAATTTCATTTAACTGCACTTGCTTAAGCGGTGCTATTGTGAATGGTATGATACTAGACGTTGGTAGTAAAACATACTCCAGTCCTTATATTACAATTTATTGGGACGATTCTTTATAATTTTTTGTAATTTAAACAGATAAACATTATATTAAAGATTTTCATATGACCAGCCCATATGGAATTCTGAAATTAAATTAGATAGTAAGGAGTATATAAAGATGCGCATAGGAAACGACAAATCCTTTGCACAAAGCCACCTGCTTTCCGGAATGGAGAAACGGGGTAATGTGCAATTACCTGATTATACCGATTTTCATTTAAATACAAAAACAGCACCAGCGATGAGCGATGATAAATATAGGGCAGCCATAATTGAACAAGCAAAGAAAGATCAGGAAGCTGGAAAATTTCAGTCAGAATCCGCAGGGTTTAGAAGTTTGGTAAAAAGCTATGTTTCTGTTGTTTCTCCTGACAGAAAAAATATGATTTCAGAAGGCTTAAGAGCAATATATAAAAACAACAACCCTGAACCTAAAACCTTTAATTTGCTCGATTATTTACTTGGGACTGTTAAATATAATAAAGAAGGAAATGACTTATCTTACGCTGAATTTTACGATAGTAATGGAGAAATGGTAGCTACTTATTCTAATAGCGGCTGGACTTCCTTTGGAACAAAAGAGGAAAATGCCCGTGAATCTGAACTTTGGGGCATTTATAATGATGCATGGAATAGTGCGGCGAGAGAAAGTCGGGGAAATCAAGGTGTAGTAAATGCAGGTGCTGCAAATTCAATTGATATTTCTGGTTAATATTTTTATTTAGATACATGAAAAAAGGAATTCCGGCAGCTATGTAGTTTGTTTAGCACAAAATTTCCTTTTTGTTTTAGATTTCCGTCAGGTTATCTACCGTTCTTTCTTTTACAAAAGAATCAAAACTTCGGGAGGTGACAAGTATTCTGAAGAATCAATGAGGAACTTAATTACTCATGTTGGAGAGAAATAATCGTCAGATTGTCATGAAAGAAATAATATAGATATTGTGCCTGTATAAATTTAAGAGTGATTGAGTAGGGAGTCCAGTTTTTTGTCCGCACCCCCTGCTCTAGAACACCTATGAAAGAGCAGTTTCATAGGGCAAAAAAAAGGGAATAGAAGAGTAAATCTCTCATATTCCCTAAATTTTTATACTTCTATACTTTTGTTATTTAAAATTTCTTTAACTTCATTTTTAATGTTTTCAGGTACTTGATCAATTGTTTTATATGTAATACCTGTCTTTTTACTTGCCTCAATTAAGTCTGCGTATACATAAGATATAGGTGTTGTCATTATCTATTTTCCTCCATTTTTTCATATAGATCAGTTATAATTTGCTGTAGTGTTAAAATCTTTTCTTCTAATGAAAACTTATTTTCATATGTTTCTGTTAAAACAAGTTGTGACTGGATTAATTTTGACCTAAGTTCATCAATATTATCTTTTTCAGTAGGTATATACATGGCCTCTTTAAATGAACCATCTTCTAATTTATGATAGAAAATTCCATTCTCATATTTGTCCCCGATTTCAGAGGCATATCTTGTAGTTTCTATAGCAAAAGCATTATCTCCATAAGATGCTCTTGCCAGTTGGTTTGCTAATTCGTAATTCTCACAGATAAATACATTCATTACTTTGTTTTCATATATTAAAGCAAACTTTATTTCGCCCATAATTCACCTTCCTTTACTTATTTCCGATATATCGTATAATACAAATTCCAGAACCACCGTTTCCACTTCCGGCACTTACAAAACCATTAGTTCCACCACCAGAGCCACCACCAGAGTTAGGTGTTCCAGGGGCACCAATATGAGTGTAGCCAAATCCACCACCACGGCCACCTCCATAGTCTCCACCCCATCCACCAGCACCATTCCAGCCAGCACCCGAGCTAACAGAGGAACCGCCACCGCCACCGCCACCAGAATATCTTGTGCCATTATTTTCTGCAAATGCTGTAGTAGTTGTACCTTGTCCAGTTCCGCCGCTACTTGCACTTCCAGAGTTATGTCCATGTGCTCCCCCGTATCCGGAACCACCATTAGATCCACCGTTGCCTCCATTTGCGGATTCTCCTTCCCAATAGTTACCGCGATCTGCACCACCACCACCACCAGAACCTCCATTTCCACCGTACCAAGCGCCGCCTTTTCCGCCATTTGCCACAACTAAGTTACCTCCAAAAGTGGTAGGGTTTCCATTTCGTCCAGTCCAAGTGTTATCAGGTGTTCCCTCTCCTCCAGTTCCAATAATTATAGAATATGAAGTATTTGGGTTAATTTGCAAATTTTTAGCTGTAGTAGTATATCCACCACCACCACCACCGCCCCAACTATCATTTCCGGCTCCAGCACCTGAACCACTGCCACCACCACCAACACAAAATACATCAATAATATTTACATTCGGAGGAGCAGTCCAAGTGGTACTTGAGGTGAATACTTGAGTTACCTGTTGTATTGTAGTATTATAAGCCATAGTAGTTGCAGAGAAAGAATCTGAACCGTTAATTACAGCATAACTGAACACTCTAAAATAAAATGTAATATTTACTGCAAAACCACCAAGAACTGTACTTGAGACACCATATGGACTCGTATTATTTCCATATCCTTTATAATACCAAGTGCCATCACTTAAATTTGCAGGATAGCCCCCTGTTTTCCCTACAATTATTACTCCTGAAAAAGGTCCAGAAGATGGATTTTTCCATGTGAAAATAATTTGGCTTGCAGAATAGGGGGCGCAACTAAAAGACAAAATGCTTTGTACATTCATTGTTCCTGTAAGTTTATTACCGTTCGTCCAGTATGACTCTCCATTTAGAACATGTGAAGGAATAGCGTTACCTGATGTCTGGCTTGCCAAACTATTAGCATTCACCACAAAATCCTGAGCATGATATCCTTTCTTCACACTAAAGGAACCACCAGCATTTAAACTCTGATTCCCAGTAGTCCCATTGTTAGCCATTGCTCCAGTACCAATCTCATCATTGGTATCAGAGCCTACATAAGTTTTACCATTTAATACATATTCCTTTGTAACAGAGACCTCATCAGATCCAATTCCACCTCCGCCGGCGACATTAGTTACACCATATTTAGCCATCTTTTCTAATCACCTCAATCTCTCTAATAGTCAAGGCACTTTTAGGCAGCTTATTTGCTTTTAACACCAAGTTACCAGTACCTGTATTTTCTTTCACTAAAATAAATGCTTTTGCAGCATGGAACATACTGTCAGAGTTAAAAAATACATTCACTCTGTCATTTTCCAGAATCTTATCAGATGAATAAGTATAAGTTAAATCCTCACCCCATGCACTTACCGGGATCTCCACATTAGTTGCAATAGTTACACCGGTTAAATAATCTGTTTTCTCTGCGGAGTATGCATTTCTTTTTTTGTCTTCCCCTTCTGCGGAATCGTTAATTCCCACAGTCTTCTGAGCAACTGTTAGAACCATTTCATCGACTTCATCTTTAAAAAACTTTTGTGTTGCCTTTACTCCGTCCAGAAGAACATTGAATTTGTCTGCATTAAATAATGATTTTGTTAAATTGGGATACTGCTTTATCAATGCAGCCATTTTATCGGTATCATTATTCATCCATGCCTCATTGTATTGATCAATAATAGGACGAAGAGTAGAAGATGCGTCCTGCATGTTTGGCAGGTCGCATATTATTTCTGGGAATTTACTTTGTGGGTATTCTGAATAGCTCACTTAATTAGCTCCTTTCTTATTTCTCCCATATACGTAAGAATAGCTCTCTAAAAACTTATAAAGAGTCATACTCATTGTTCCGTCACCAGTTGACCAGCTTAGATTTTTAACAATATACTGGCTGGTTTGGTTATTGTATCTGGGAGTGTATTCGAGTTTTGTGTTTACTTCTAACCAGGGGACCACTAAGGTACTTAAGTTTATGGTATCCAACATGGCAGTTGATTTATAGGTCAGATATTCGGCCTGATTATAACAGGCGGCATCGTCACTTAAATTTCCATAATCCATTGACTGTGAAATTTCATAACCAATATTTTTCACTGAGTATGGACAGTCTGGTGATTCCTCCACGTATCTTCCATAGCACTGAAACTGTCCTAAGAGAAACAGGGCAGTTTGATCTGGTGAGAGACGCCGGTATCGAAAGACATAAATATTATTTTTCTTTAATACCCCTGGTTTTAATGGATTCCCATCACCGTCATAGATAGGAATGGTGGGAGAGAAGCTGTTGATTGTAAATTTTGGAGCAGCAAGATTGTCATCGCTTACTTTAAATGCTAACTGAGTCAGGTTATCTACGCTGTCCCAGGCTGTGTACATACTGAAATTAATTCCATACGTATTGTTGGTGTAGCTAGAGGCATCCGCGTATCGGTCTTCCTGTTCCAGTGTCAATACCTTGCCCCAAACTTCAGTAACATTATAGATTCCGTCAAATTTGGAGTCAGCATTTTCACTTACTACGATGTTCTGCATGACAATATCATTTAAAATAACCGGGTCCTCCAGGCAGGTGGGGATCTGTCGCCAGATAAAGGTTCCATCTGCGTCAAAATAAAACTCCCAAGAATCGTATAGATCCCGGATCTTCTGCCAGATATCTGCATATGTACTACCTGTTGCAAAGGTTAAGTCATAGGGGATTGGCTTTTCGATGTCCTCCACAATATATTTTTCAATTCCAGCCTCTTTCATAGTTGCGATGACGGAAGCCCGGATATCCTCTCCAGCAGGTATGGTAAGATTTTGAACGGCATAGTCCGGGGCGTTGTTGGAAGAGCCGTATCCGTGAAGGTGGCCGTTTAGGGTGCCATCGTATAAGGACATCAAGTCCCCGCAGGAGACAGATAGCTTTTTTTCGGTATTAGAAAAGGAGTATTTCATGCTTAGATAGCAAAATACTCCCAATTGATACCAGATAATTTCTTTTGTCTTTACGGATTTGATTCCGTAGAAGACTCGCAGGCGTTTGTCCAGCCATATTTTTTTATCCTTCCCGATAATAAAGGAAGAGTTTAATACCACCAGATCAAACTGGTAGCTTCTGCGTTGTATGGATTCGCTGTCCTGACTGTAGCTGTCATTAATGATTTGTCCTTCTAAGGAATCTAGAGTTTTAAAGGTGGAATCCATTAACTCAACTTTTAAATAAATCTCCTGGGTGCCTTGCTTTAACAGGTCTAAGTCTTTTTGAGTTACTTCATATGCCATTGTTTCACCTACCTGTCAATGTCGGCGTTAATAAAGCCGTTGTCGTAAAGATCCCCGGCATCATAGGCACTGCCGCATTCAGCCACGCTGAATTTTGTGGTTACGTGCTCATAATGATCGGATTCTTCTGTAATATCATTGCTTGTGACAGCCACCATGTAGACATTTCCAAGAAAATCTTTTAAAATCTTTGGCTGGCCGTTGGTAAGGAAATCATAGATTCCATTCCGGTATTCCCAGGAAGAATGAGTTTGCCAGCCTTCCTCATTTAATTCAATAAAGGTACAGGATAGATCGCCGGAAAAATATCGAATTTTTCCACCCTTTAATACTACTGGTTTTTCTCTTCCCAGAAGCTCAATCATATTGGTACGTTGGGTCAGCTTTTTATCAAATCTTGTGTCCAGAACCATAGGATAGGAGATATACTTTTCACAGATGAAATAGGAGTCGAACCAGGATTCCACTCGGTTTGTAATATAATTATTTTCACCACCGGAAATGACAGGTACGTAGGCGTATTCCACCGTGCCTACTGGTTCATAGTAATCCATAAGCTCAATTTTAAAATCTTCATTGGAACGAATGGGTTTTTCATAAATGGTTTTAAACTTTTTATCGCCTTTTACCCTCTTTTTAATTCGTATGGATTCTACGATGCTTTCTGTAAAGCTTACGTTACCACCATAGAGGTTTCCCTGAAACAGGGCGTGAAGTCTTGTATCAAAGCCCCAGACAGAAGGAAATGTCTGATCTTCTCCTGTCAGCTCAATGACTTTTTCCGTAGCAAAGATTTCATCATAGATGGCTGAGGCTATGGTTAAGTCGGAAATGTCAGAAGATGTGGCCGGTGATGAGGCCAGGGATTCCTTGCTTGAGGCAAAACAGCTTCCTAAAAACATAATATCACCGCCTTTCTATTTATTTACCAATTCAGCTTTGATTTCGTAATAGCTGCCGATTCGGTTGATGCAGAGTACATATTGTTGGGTATCCTTAGGGAGTTGTAGGTATTTGCTAAAGAGAATATATTTGCTGCCGGAAGAGACTGCCTCCAGTTCAAAGAAAGCTTTCTTTCCTCCAGAGTCTGAATAATTACCTTCCCTGTAATAAAGGTTTACGTGGCATTGATCTTTATTGGTAAAATGGATGATTTTGGCATTGGGTACCGGTCGGTGGAAGCGAAATGCTTTGGTAAAGTCTTCATTTACTTCGAAGCCAATATCATAAGTGACGGCATTTTCTCTTAAGTCAGCAAACTCGTTGTCAATGTAAATGACATCTTTTTCCGGGATGCCTATGGTGGAAATAATATTGCTTT
The DNA here is from genome assembly GCA_002478865.1 of Hungatella sp. UBA7603. GTDB lineage: Bacteria > Bacillota > Clostridia > Lachnospirales > Lachnospiraceae > Lacrimispora. Next base: position 197,528 of record DLJZ01000006.1, on the reverse strand, counting down.
TAATTTCAATGGCACCGTGTTCCGCCCTATTATTTAGCTCTAAAGGATTGAAAATCTGAGCCTGGGTATAGGATACCGTAAATAAAATATATCCGGTATCCAGATTCATGTTGTGAAGGGTTTTTCCTGTTGCTCTTATGCAGTACTGTTTTGCATTCTCAAGACCAGAAATCAGATACGTTAATTGACTGGTATCATATAGATCACCAGAGGTCTGCAGTTCTGTTTTCTGGTAGGTGTAGAGGGTGATACAAAAGGAATTTAAGGGTTCATTCTGCTTCTGGGAATAGATAAGTCCAGTTTGATAGGCAGAAGATTTTAAAACATCACCAGGATTCACGGACAATTTAAATTCCGGTGTTTCGTAGCAGTAAAATGGAGTTCCTACGCTTTGCAGAGTGGACTCTTTGCCGTCTACGTCAAGGACGGATAGATAGGCTACGTAATAACCGCCGTTTTTAAGCCCGGAATCCTCTGGGAGAGAATAGCTTTGTTTCATGGTGCTAATTGTTTTGTCAAATACAGTTGTTCCAGAGGCATTTTCTTTTATGAGGCATCTGGCTTTATAGATCTGATTCCCCTGCCAGGAAAAATGAATGTCAGTTCCAATTGACGAGTCAAATGGCTCTATTGGGTGAATGGTTGCATACATGTTTAACTCCTTTTCTTATTTGAAATGGTTCGTCCAGTTCCAGCTTTTGATTAGGAACTTTCTTGTGGTTCTGTCACCCGAATAAATAAGGAATTCCAGTCATTACAAGGAGCACAGACCCAAACAATATCGTTTGCCTGAAGGCTACGGCCGGACCGGGCTGTGAGAGTTCTATTCTTATAGGAAATAATATATTTTCCTTTGGAGGCGGGGCCTATCACCTTGGCTTGGAACGTACGGTCAAACTTCATAGTTTCTGTTGCGCTTATAAATAAGTAATGAATGTCCTCTACCAGCTTTTTATAGACATCTTGAAGGTTCAATTGAGTTCACTTCCTTTCCTTTTTGTCGTCAGTACTAACGCTTCCCTGTATGCTGAATCATGGCATTTCTTAGGCCACCGTTTAAAATGCCTTGGGCCAGTTCATCTGCATTGTTGCATGATTCAATTCGGATGTCCCCAAATTCAAAATTGGTAGTGGTCTGTCCTGCTCCTTTTGAAGTGTCTGCGAGAAATGATGAAGCAAATGGTGTATAGTTCCAGGCTTGTCCCAGGTTGGATAGAAGGGTATCCTGCTGTTCGGTGTTGAAAACAGCTTCATTTTTATGAAGGATTGCGGGAAATTCATCCAGCTCCAGCTTTTTAAGACCTAAGAACTTCATATTTGCCTCTCGGTTAAAAGGGGTGCTGTTGCCTACCAGTCCGTTTTGTATACCGCTTTTGTAGGGGCCTACATTTTTGCTGCTGTGATCACCCGGTCCTCCGCTTACCCAATCTCCGCCAATATATGGTTCACCATTGGAGTGCTTTTTGTCATCGTCATCATCGTCCTCTGTAGACTCTAGATTATCACGAACTTCTTTTAATACACCAAGCATAGATGCTACATTATCCGTTAGCTGCTGCCAGCTGGAGGTATATTCAGAGATAGCACCATAATTTTTGTTATACTGCTCCAAAGATTTTATGAGGTCCCCGGCAGTGGTGGCTAAGCTTTTCTGAATTCCGGATAAAATGCTGTCACCGTTGGCGGCAGTCCCTTTAATTGCACCGTAATAATCGTACAGATTTTGAAGGCCTTCTGCAGCAGGCATTCTTTGATTAAGCTGGGACAAGAGATCATTGATTCCAGTCAGAGCCTGAGTATAGCTTAAGGTTCCATCTTTGTAGGAGGAAATGTAGCTCTCAAGGAGAGTAGATATCTGATTGGTAGTATCCAGTTGCTCTTTATACTGTAGTATTTGTTCCGAAATACCTGTATACATCTGCGTGAAATTTTGAAAGAGCTTTGTATCATCACCGGATAGTACTTTTTCTTTCCAGCCGTTTCCAAGAACTTCATTGGCTTTTGACTCGTTCTGGGCTTGTGAGATTTTACCGTTGATCTCGGACCATTTGTCAGAGATTTTCTGTAAGGACTCTAGCTGGTCCTGGTATTTATCGTTTAGTCCGTTAAGGGTTTCTTGTAGGCTGTCTATCTGAGTTTTAAGTTCATCGGCTTCCAGACTAAACTTAGCATCCTGAACCGCTTCTTTGGCTTGTCGGAGCTTATCAGCATCCTGCTCGTAGACCACCTGCCCATCTCGAATTACCTTTTCTGTGGCTTGTCGATTAGCCTTTTGAAGATCATACAAGGATTGTTCGTATCTTTGCTGCAATTTGAGCTTTTCGTTTTGTTTGTTTAATAGGTCTAGCTTGTCTTGTAATGATTTTTTGGAGGCCTCGTATTCTTCATTGACCGCCTCTTTTTGTTCATTAATGGCTTTGACCTGATCGTTAATGGCGCCTGTTACCGCACTGATTACGGTATCGTATTCCCCTTTTACGGATTCTAAGCCACTTAATAGCTTTTGTAGATCCGAAGAGTTGGCGGTGATTTTCTCCAACGGCATTTTTAGAAGTGCTTCATTCCATTTGTGGAGATTTTGAACCATGGAGGACATTTCGGAGTTTACATTTTGAAGTTTGCCGTATAACTCATTCCAATTGTCAGTGCCGGCATCATACTCATCCATGACATTTTCAATAAGTCCGACCTGCTTTTGGTATTGATCCATTAAGGTGAAGCCATTCGAAATTAACTTTTGATAATAGCTGCTGTCTGCTTTTTTCCCGGAAGCTTCCAGTTCACTGTTCCAGTTTTCCATGGAGGACTGGATGTTCTTATACATTCCAGCAACTGTCTCCATATGTTCAATTGGCATTTTTAGAAGCTGGAAATTGTATTCTTCCTGAGATTTCTTCAAGTCGAGAATAGAGGATTCTAAGTCACGGACTTCCTGATCAAGCTTACGATAGGTTTCGGAATTTTCTGAATTCAGTTTTTGATCCTGTAAATCCTGCATTTCCTTTCGCTTGATTTCTATCAGTCGTTGGTTGTTTGCTTCCTGCTTTTTGGATTGCTCAATCAGCTTGTTATAAATGGAGGCGTTTATTAGTTCACCGGCTGTTTTCATGTAGGAAATTTGCTTTTCTATGAGTGAACTTGAGGCTTTTAGCTCTTCGTTTTCAGCCTTTACGGCGGCTGCCTGATTTTCGTAGCTTTCCATAAAGCTTTCGGTATAATTCTTTTGTAGATCAATTTGTTTGTCTTTTGAGGCTTTTAGCTTGTCGTATGCAGCAATGGCAGCCTGGACGTTTTCGGCCTCCGCTCCAGAGAGATTATCGGTGGATAGCTCTCCAGTTTCAATTTTACTTATGTACTTGGAATCAATTTTAGAGAGAGCAGTGTCATATTGAGTCTGGTATTGATCAATTACTTTTTTTTGCTCTTCTAGGGCAGCTTTATCGTGCTCCACCAATTGCTGCAATGCGCTTTGGCGGGAGGCGGTCCAGGTTCCGCTTGTTAATGTGCGGGTCAGATCATTGATGGATAGCCCTGATTTCTCAGCCATGTTTTTTAATTCTTCTAATTGCTCTATGGTTGGGGCTTCATTATCTAAGATTTCCTTGCCACTTTTAAAGTCGTCTTCAGATATGCCTAGATAGTCGATGTAAGTATTGGACGCAGCATCTTTTAATTTGTTTCGAACGTCGTCGCTGTTTTTTTGATAGCGTTCGGTCCAGTCGAATTCACGCGTTTGGGCAGGAGTGCTTTTGGAGCCGCCATTTGAGCGGGGAGTCCCTGTATTTTTCATAATGGGTTTAGGGATTGATGCGCCAGCAGCGTTAAGAACTTTATCTCTATTTTCATTATATAGATCAAAATTGCTATAAAGGATATCCTGGTCCTTTTGGGGTAATGTGTCTATTTTTTCTTTATTAGGTATAAATTTACCATCTTTTGCAGTAGATGCATATTGATCAAATAGTTCCTGTTGGCTCTTGGGATCTTTACCACTACCACCGAGAGTCTTAACAACCTCATCTTTTAAAAAGCCACCTATACCATTTTTTGCATCAGCTAAAGTCTTCCAGTTTGTTAAATCTTGATTATAAAGATCTGCTAAATCGTCAAATAAGTTTTGGTTACGGTCTCTTACTGTGCTAAAAAATGTTTCGTCATTTTCCAATTTAAGGAGCATATTGATTCGATAAGTTTCTGTATCATTATCATATGCTGCTGTTAACTGTGCCATTAATTCATCTGATTCAATTAATCCTTGGCTATACTCAAGAACTGCATTTTGCAGTTCAGGGAATTGCTTGGCAATAGCACTTAAATTTGTTGTGCCAATTTCTCCTGTTTCGTCATACTCCTGCTGTACCGTCCCCATGAGCTGTGAGAGACTTTCCATTCCAGACAATAATTCAGGAGTAGTGACATACCCTTTGGAAGCTTCTTTTAGATTTTCAACCGCATCTTCGGCGCTGATATTGGTGTCGCCCATAATCTTCTTTAAGCTTTCGAACGATTCAATGGACTTTTCGTTAAGATCACCTGAATTAAGGAGGTTAACGTATTTTTCCATCTCGTCTGCTGGTAGCTGAGAGATGGCATTCTTAAACGTCTCATCCTTTTTTAATTTGATTTTATCAGCAAAGATACTGTTGAGATGCTGCACTAGTTCTTCTGCAGTTTTACCTGATACTTCTTTAAGCTTTGTAAAGTCAACATTTTCATCAATATCTTTAGCAGTTAGAGTTCCGGATACTGCTTTTGATTCTAACTCTGCCTTTGATTTTGAAAATTCGTCAGAATTCCATAGCTTATCAAATTTTTCTGTTGGACTTAAACCATCGAATCTAACAATAAATGAATCCAAGACTGCGCTAATATTTGATATTAAATCTTTATCTTCTTCTGTATCTAGATTTTTACTGGAATCCTGGATATCCTGGGCTTGAGTTTTAATACCTGCTTCCATACCGGGAAGAAGGCTACGCATAGTGCTGGTCTCAAGTGCTAACTTCGTATAGGTTTGATTGGTAGAGAAGTTAGAGTTCGATTCTTTGATTTGATCAATTTCTTTTTGATTCGAATCTATTTTTTGCTTGATATTATCATATGCATCCATACTATTTTGTAACTTGTCAAGTGGATTTCCATTATAATTATTTTTTATTGGATCCACAGAAAAGTCATTGGAATAAGGATCGTATTTAACATCGTCTACGATTTTGTAATTATCCTTTGTATTAAAAAACTTACGAGAATCCTCTTGGGCTTTATCAGAAGCATCATTCTCTATCGCCCTATTAATACCAAGCTGACGTTCCAGTAATTCATTATATCTTTTTAGATTTTCTAATTCTTCTTGTTCCACAAGAGAGAGACTGTCTTTGCTATTTAACTGGTCGATTTTTTCAGCGGTACTGGATAGTTCACTGTTAATGGATTGGATTTTTGACTGAATCTCCGAAAGTGCTTGTCCTGATTCTCTAGCTGCGTCTGCAGCGACCTCCATCTTATGGGTATTTTCATAGATCGCTTGGCCTAAATAGGCTAAGGCAGCAGTAGCTAATTGTACACCAATTGCAATAACTGCGGTATAGACCCCCCCAAGTAGAATGGATTTAAGACGTAAAATATCAGTCTGTATTCCAGTATTTTTAAGATGTTCTTGATAACCGCTTAAGGATCGTTCGCTCTCTTTACTATTAGCAAAATAATCTTTAAGAGCCGAATTGTTTTTCGCAATAGATTCGGCAAATGAATCCGTTGAATATTGGCCTTTAATTAATTTTTCTTCCAACTCATCAACTGATTTAGATATATCCTTAAAATCGTTGACAGAACTTTTAATTGAATCAAAATTCAAGGCATTTTTTATGGAAGGTGTATTTTTTTCCGAGGAATTAATATTATCATTGGAAGAAGATATCTGAACTGAACCGAACGAAGAGAGAGAGCCATTAATCCCCTCCAACATCTGAGGTATCTGTTTCAAGTTTTTTTCTACCGCTTCCATACTAACAAGCGTTTGTTCCAGAAACAATCCCATACCCGCTGATTGATTTTGACTGGTCAGAGAATAAATAAATGAATCCCAGGAATTCTGAAGAGAAACAAGCTGGCTTTCCCAAGTGGAAGCAGAAGCAATTGCTGCTGCCATAGCTTGTTGGCTACCGCTAGAATAATTAGCAAGAAGCTGTTCATAAAGACTCCATTGTTCTAGCAATACCTTAATTGGGTTTGTCATATCCTGGCTATCCATATCCCCAAACAAAGAAGCATCTTTCTGACTGGAAATAGAAGAGTAGGCTTTTGCCATTTCTTCCAAGCGTTTGATTGGTTCTGTAAGCTGCCCTGATGACTGATTCATACGATCCAACTGTTCTAAAACGGATTGAAACGATTGGCTTACAGCAACTCCTGTCTGTCCAGAGGAAGCAATGAGAGTCGCTTCTGCAGCCGTAAGCTGATCAATTCCAATACCTGCTTTTGCAGCAGATATTGCATTGGATTCCATAGCAGTGGTAAGGTCACCAAGGGGTATCTTGCTTTGCATTGACACCGAAATAACGCCCTCAAGTGCCCTGGTCAATTTCTCAACGCCACCGCTATATTGATAGGCAGTATCCATAGATTTGATAAAACTGTCCGCAGCCGTTGCAGAAATAGACCCCATAGACTGGGCTAGCAGGGACAATTCACCCAACTCCTTGGAGATAGATCCATACCCACTTTTAGCCATGGAAAGGACGCTTAAGAGATAGTCCTTGGCGGAGGTTCCGTAAGATCCAGCAGATTGAAAGGACTCTTTTCCTAATTTCTTAATTTCTTCTCGGCTCATTCCAGCAGCTTTTGAAATCTCGTTTAAAATAGGAGAAATTTCTTTTAGGGTTACCATAGACTGCTTAAATTTAACGATTCCTGTTTTTGCAAGCCCAAAGGCTGTAGTCACTGTATTTACTTTACTTTGAATGCCAGTAAGGTCTTTTTTCAATCCTTCAGGCTTTAAATCGATTTTTGGTAATATCGTATATTTTGATAAAACGGAGTTTAAACTCTGGGCGATTTTCATAGCCGAGACTTTAAGGCCCTGTTCGCTGATTTTTATCTCTTTTAATGATACATTATTTAATGCATGGTCTAAGTCTGCTTTTAGCTTTTTGTTGTCTATTTCTGCTTTTAAGCGAATGACATCTACATTCTTTTCCAGTTCCTTTATGGAAGCATTTAATTTGCTTTTGCTTTCTCCTTGATAGAGCTTTGCCATCAGATGAAGTTGGTTGATGGTTTTCTCTATGTTTTTAATATCCTGATTTAACTGCTTTGTACTCTTTTCTTTTTCCAAAGCAGCAGTAAGTTTTAATATCGAATCTTTGTCTGCCATAGATTTTCCTCTTCTATATATAAGTGGGAGATAAGGTGAGATACAATTGTGTTACGCTTTGTTTTCCTGCCATCGTTTATAGATGAGCTCGCTTTTTGCTTTGTGGAACCAGGCGACAATTTTTCCTTCCTGTCGTTCTGATTCCCAGATAAATTCGGGCTGCAGCCCATTGGAACAGTAAAATATAATCTGTTTTAGAGAGGAGATAGGAATTAGGGAATCCTCACCATAAACAGATTTCGCTTCTTCTAACGAATAAAATTTCATAACGTCTCCTTTATGCAATGGGAAAAAATAGGGAATAACGATTGTAGCGGATTCGTTATTCCCTAAGTGTTATAAATAACACAAACTACAATCGGTTATACCTTATTTACTCTTGAATCAGAATGCTTATGCTTCTGCTTCCATGTACTCTACCATGTCTGCAACATTGCCATCCCTGTCTTCTAAGCAGGCAAATTCAATTTTTACAGTAGCTGCGTCACCGCTGGAAGAGAAGCTTAAGTCTAACGCTTTCTTAGGCTTACATTTGTAGCCGGTGATGACATAAGGTGTGATTACGCCGCTTTCATCTTTTTCTACTGTTTTCATGGTGATATAGTAATCCAGTGGATTCTTTTTGTTGTTAAAGCTGATCTTCTGGACGCCGGATTCTTTGGCGATTAAGTAGCCTACTTCATAAGCTTTGCCAGTTAAAAGGTCAGTAGTAGCAAATTTATTACTTTCCACAGCACCCTTTACAGCCTTACCACCGAAATCTCCTTCTTCGTATACAAATACGGAACCAGCTTTTACGCCTTCTGGAAGAGTGAGTTCCCCTGCAGTTGTACAGGAAATTGTTTTTCTTTCTGCAACAACTGCAGATGTTTCGATAACACCATCAGATAATAAAGCATAAAGCTTAAATGGTTTTACCTGAGCTTCGATTGTCATTGTGCCATCCATTGGATTAGAGAAAGCAATCTTTTTAGCACCCTTGCTGGTAGCGTAGGTTTCATCTGCTGTAAAACCAAATGTAGTTACATTTGCATCCTCGAAGAAGAGATATGGAGCCAGTGTTTTTAATACACGGATATCCACGTCACAGCAAGTTCTGTTGGCTTTGTTCATGTTTGTCATAATAAAATCCTCCTGTTTTTTGTAATATAAAAAAAAGATCTGCAAGATTGCAAATCTTAATTTTCGTTGTTAAGGTTTTTGTACCATTGGGATGGATCGAAATTGTTCTTACCATCGCCCCATGCGGCCACTGACATGGATTGAATATCATACAGCGTGTTGTTTTGCAGCCGTTTAAATTGATCGTATAGCTGATAAATAGTAATATCCCATATGTTTAACATGTTAAGGGAAGGGTGTCTTGCAGCAACGGCAGATAAGATATTGGGCAGGTCCATGCTTGCATTGGTATTTTTACCTTTTTCTCTTTTTGACTCTGCCTCTTTGGTACGATAGAAGAGTTTCCTTGCAAGTTCACTTTTGAATTTTGGCTTTTCCAATTGTGCCTGGGAGGGAAAGATTCCATTTCTTTGCAAAATAAGTGTCACAACAAGAGTGTAAATATCTCTTGATATGGAACAGAAAGATTCTTTCTCGTTCATTTGAACAAATCCCTTGTGCTCATGGGAATATAGCAGTTGGCATTCCAAGAAAAAGGACAGTGAATCTGCAATACTGTTTAAAAGCTTTCCGTCAAAGGAAAAAATGTCGATTGGCACAATGCCATCTCGTTCCTCTTCGGATAATCCTTCATATTCTTTTCGAATTTGTATGATCGTCTGTTTCTCCTGGTGAGAATAGTTTAAAAAGTAGTCAGACATGTTTTTGTCCATACTGCTGTAATATGATTCAATGTCCAGCAATAAAACCCCCAAGTAGGATTGGTAAGCCGGGAATGTGAGTGCTGCAATTTCCTTTAACTTAGGGGAACGGATGCTCAATCCGTTTTTTAGCTCCAAAGGCGATATACTGATAAGTGTTCCGTAATCTAATTTCATAGGATTACCTTTCTTCTTCTTGGGAAAATTCAAATTCAATCATTGGCTGCCCCTTGTTCTTTATGACGAAAGCGCTGTTGCAATCGGAATGGACATAGGTTAGGATTCCATCTACCCATAAATATCCTTTGTCAATTTTTGCTTCCTGACACCAAATCTTTTTATCAGATAAAGAAAGTATGTATTCGTCTCTATATCCATCAACATGGAAGTCGCTTAGTTTGATATTGCAGAGCTGGTAATCACTATTTTTCACAATCGCATTTAAAATAGAACAAAGGTGTTCATATTCAGCTACAATATTAACTTCCTGTAAATGTGGGAAAGAGGAATCTGCCAGTGAGATTGCTTCACTTATCAAATGATCCACGTTTGGAAAAATGTGTTTTTTCATGGTAATACCTTCTTTCTGATAAATAAACATAATTCCATAATATTTGTTATACTCTCAACCGGTACATATAAACGGCAGTCCGATCACAAACGGTATCGGACTGCCGGTGCCAAGGAGTGTTATGAGAAAGGATTGGATCTTTTCTACCTTTCCATATTAGAAATATTACAATCGAACATACGTTCTAACGGAACGTCGTGAAATCAATGGTTTTAAAGGGGGATTTTTAAACTCTACTTTGAAATGAGCTGGGTTACACTGGTATTTTGCTGCGATATCGTTTTACTTTCATCTTTTGAATTTCCCTTTTATGATGAAGCTTACATTCCTTACATCTGCATTCTCTGCTGGCTGGTGCTGCATCAAAGGTGACCTTACAGTCAATGCAGGTAATTGTCTTTTTCTCCATAGGAGAGTAGTAGGGGTTTTGCTTTGCGCAGCTGCTGCAGTATTTCTTATTTAAGGAAGTTTTTCTCACCAGGATATCGCACTGTGCACATTTGATATAATTCTCGCCTTTGATCGTTCTCCACTCGTATCCCAGCTTTCTAAAATCCGTAATAAATACCCTGCCTTTTTGTGATTCCTCAGCAAACAACACCCGAATGCTGAGATTATTAATACGGTTAGCAAATTCTATGAGACCTAATTCCCTTAACTTATGAAAACGAATATCTTTGTCATACGCAGTGGTGGTTATGCAGGCGAGCTTATAGATCTCACTATCACTGTTGGTCACCCAATTCTGATTCTCCTCGTTTCTAAAATTGCGAAATTTAGCCAGACATAAGAGAGTAAATGCAAGGCGCTCCAGAACCTTATTGGAAATACGTTCTATGATATCTATCTCCTTATCTGTAACCCAAATTCCATCACATTGACATAAAGGATATTTGGGAGCACGATTTACGCAGGACTCTATTGCATCAGACCAATCGATTGGATTGTATTTGGGGTAGTGATTCTCCATAAAGGTATGAAGTGTTTCAATTATTTCCTTGTTCTCAAATCCTTTTATATAGAAGTAGTATCTGGCAAGCATGCTTAAGGTATTGTAGGTTTTTGAGAGATCCAGACGATTAGATTCCAGCAATTGTTCCACATATACTTTTTCATTTAAAATAATAATGGTTCCTCGACCTCCTTTTCTACTCTTTGTTTCATGACAAATGATTCTCCAGCAAATTCAAATTCGCCTATAGAGCTTGTTCTGACTGGATAATTGATGGTATGGTGATTCTTTTCTAATAAGTTATTGATAACCGTTTCACCGCAAACATCCCAGACGAATTGCTTTGATTTACTGGTGGTATAACACAGGTCCAGCAAGATGTCGCACAGTTCTTTTTCGTTGGGGCAGATTGCTTCACAGGCAGCTTTAAATTTAAGAATCAGCATAGTTCGGTTCAGGCTTACTTCGTCTTTATCCAGACGTTCTGTTTTTGCCAGGCACTGATAGTTTTTAACTTCCAAATCATATTCGGCTTTTACCTTTTCGATTTTTTTATAATCATTTTTGTTGTACGATGCTCCCGATTTTAAAATAGTATAATCAAAGGTAGTAGCCGATTTTTGTTTCGGTAGGATATTATGGAATTCCTTTTCAAATAGCCAGCAAATCTGGTTCACCGTACAGGGCCGGTTTCCAACGGGTAAAAGTTCTTTGTGATAGTTAAGAAATTTCATTTCATCGGTTGATAGATCCTGTTTTTCCATTAGTTCTTCAATAGACATCTGAAACAATCGAATTGATTTCTTGTTACTGTCATTGATGAAGCTTTTATACTCTGTCATAAGATCCGGGTAAATGTATTTCATGAAATATGGCTTTTTATTCGCACAGATCCTAAGGCAAAGCTCTTTATATCTTTTCTCTTCTTCACTGGTTTCTGGTAGCTTTTTGCAGGCAGATTGATCGTACCAATGTTTTGGCATTGGCTTTGATAGGATACCTTTTGCTTTATCAATGGAGTTTTGCTGGTAATGCTGTCCGCACATGATCCGGTAATCCAACTCCTTATATTCCTGACTGTCCTTATGAAAACCAGATTGAATTTCAATCATGGCGGTAATTTTATTGGTGGTAGCACCGATTTCATCTCCAAATGCAAGAACATTTGCCTGTACGAAATGGGATTCCTCTGGAATGACTGTATCAGCTCGTTTTTGTACACACTCTATGGTGGGAGCATTCTTTGTGTTCCTTACAATAATCGGATGATCCGTGGTAAAGAAAGCATCGCTGTCTTTATCGGCGCCATTTAAGGCATCACAGGTGGTATCCCAGGAATTAAGAATCATACTGGTCTTGTTGTATTGATACCAGTCATCCATTTCTGGACTATGGACGACCTTGCGTCTTCTAATGTTGTTATGACATGTCATGGGAGCACGAAAACAGGCAATCTCTTTCGCCCCCTTGTCTTTCCAGTAAGAATGGTAAACCTCACCTGCTTTTAAAAGTCCGGTGACTGGAAGTCCGAAGATAGATTGGGCGAGAGAGTAGGGGTCACCGGAGACAATAGCGAAATTTCCGGTCAACGTTATAGATCCTTTTGCAGCCATTTGGATTCTCTTATGGATCATGTTGTAGATCTTTCCGACTACAAAGGGATCCTTAGCCATTTGCTTATCTATCATCAATGCTTTTATAAAATCGTGCTCCCAACTGTCTGCCTGAGATTCATCAAGATGCATCCCTTTTAGAAATACAATTGTTTTACGCCAGTCATCAAAAAGAACATCTTTGATTTCCCGGATTGTAGGTTCACAAAGATCATAGAGCTCCTCCTCTGTAAATTCAAAGGTCTGTAGAAACTGGTAGTTGGCATTTCTCACATGTTCCAGCTTGCTTGGAGTTGTTTTGGAAACGGAGAACTCATAATGGTTTTCCACGGAGCTTTGCAAAAAATGCTCCAGGCTATCATAGGAATCCCACAGCTTTACCATGGAGGTGGTAAGTATGACGTCATAATCTCGAATATCTCTGGAGGTACCCCAGGCATCGTAAAATGTATAATTTTCCTGGTTCACTTCCTTGGCAAATTTTTTGAAATCAAAGGTGAAAAGCATACCTTTGGTCCAGGCAAAGCGGGTATTGATTCCTGTAATTGTTTCCCCGTTGGAGGCTTCTCCATGAAGATCCCTGTTTACGATGATGGAATATTCCGGAGACATTAGGCCATATCCGTCGGAATCGCAATAAGTAATTTCGTAGTCTTTCTCACGTGTCATCTCAGGCTCATCTTTGATACCATCTTGAATTAGAATCACATCTTCTTTAAATGTTACAACGCAATCCTTTACAATTGCAATTCTTGGCATGGTTACCGGAATGGAGCTGCTGCAGATTAAGGCCTGATAAGCTTCCAGTTTAGCTGGAATGAGAGGCTTGTTTAGATTCCTTCCATTATCCATACGTTTCTTTATTTCATCATATATGGAACTTCCCACATAGGTTATGGTAGATTTTTTAATGCCACCGTTGGTTCCTAAAAGTCTGCGGTAATGGAATTGGTTAATGGTAAATCCTTTGTTTGCTCTTAAATAGTCTTTTTTTGTGTTCATGATGATACATACATAATCCTTCTGATATTGAAGGGAATATAGATTTTTGTATAATTCTCTTATCTTGTTTTTAGTTGCTTCGCTTTTTGGTAATTTCTTTTGATGTTTGATTTGGGATTGAATGGACCTTACCTCCAGATCCAGATCTTTAATCCCATTTAGCTCACAGATCCAGCGTAAAAGCTGGCTATCGCTAAGTGCTACCACATCATTTTTATTTTTAAGTGCCGTATGTATTGGTAAATTGAGATTCCAGTCCGCTTTGGCAAGACGTTTGCTGGGTAGTTTGTAAATGAATTTATGGCATGATTTTTCCTTTGCCAAGGATATCCCCCCTTGATTCAATGGTTCTTATTTATGGTGAAACATATGGTGTTTTATGGGTGCAGGTTTTTGCTCTTTGACTGAAGCTTTCGTTCGGTCAGAGTATATTGAGGTACTTTGCGCTTTTTTGACTGATGCGTGCAGAAATCACTAACGCTGATTTCGCCTGCATACATTCTGTGAAATTCTTCCCTGGTGGGGATTTTTGTTTCTCTGTTAAACTCCATGATAATGCTTAATTCTCCTTTCCATCTGATCTGATGTCTGTATCTTAAGGGCGCGAAAATGGAACATCCCCTGAAGATATAAATTGGCATGGGAGGCAGAAATGGAAAAGAAATTTGTGAAATGGGAGAGCATAGTAAAATAAAATACAGTTAATATTTTCTTGTGATGCCATACTAACATGTTGTAGACAATTTGTCAACGGTGCATTAAAATTAAGTAAAACGGTATCTGGTGTAGTAGAAAAACTGTATTGAAATAATAGGGTTGTTAGGTGTTTTCAGAGAAAAAAGGTAATTTACTTTATGTTAGTGGGGAGTGGGATCAATCAACAGAAAAACAAGAATTAGGGGGATGGATCTTGCGTGTAAAACATCTAAATTAAGATAACTAGGTGCACTAAGTCAATTAAGCTAGCTGAACCGATAAATCTAGCTTTTTTTCTAATGAGTATAATAAGATTAGAATTGCATCTAATAAATAATAATACAACACTTGACGAAAATAGGTTAGGGTGATATGATACATAAAGAACATACGTTCGAATAAAGATGCGGACATGTGAAAAGAATTTGTGGATGTTCTGCTAAAGGGCAGAATGAATAGTAGCAAACTGTTAATATTATTTCTTGTCGAATAGAAGTAGGCTATGATGCCTATTAGACTATTATTTGAACTTGTATTTTAAAATAGGGCTTCAATTTGAGTCTGGTAAATAAAAATAACAAGCATAGGAAGTCTTCGTAAAATTAATTTTTTTAATTAAAAAAGCCGGAATCATTAAGTTGGGAGACTTGATTCTGACTTTACAATACCATATAGTTTGGATATAACTGGCTATATAAAAAGAGGAATATGAATCTAAAGAAATAGGCACAATAAAAGTGTTAGATTCTAATTCGAGATAAAACACTACACTAACTTATCCTTTATTAATATTTTTGGTAGGATAGATGCGTAGACAGAAGAATTGGAAAAGAATGATTATTCGAGCAGGTAGTCAGGCACAAGGAAGTAGAATACTTCATAACTTAAGTATAGACGCCTGTGACGGATCATCTTACTCATGCTTTACATGAACAGCAGCGTTATCAGTGTCAACCGAGTTGCTGCGGTAAAGTTTATTTATAAATTTTATATAGAGCAAATTTTTATAATCACCCCGGGTGTTTTCATAAATGATATAGGTTATATATGAATCTTACTATGAATCATAATAAAACATTTTTATGAATACACCACGGCTATATCGTTTATAGCCGTGGTGATTAAAGGAATTTAAGCTAATTCCTAGCAAGAAAGGGAAGAGTGTTCAAACGTTGTACTTAGTTAATTTATGATTTTAAATCAGAAACATAATTATTTTTTTTACCATAGTAATTAATTTCTTTCTTAACCTTCTCAAGTCTTTTATTATTTTTCTAATTATAAAACCACAAATAAAATAATATTTAAAATTTAATTTAACACTATTTGTTTTTTATCCAACAATAGTATTTTTAAAATACCATTAGAGTCCTAAGCTATATCTATATAGTAGATAAGAGGGATTTTTTATAAATTTTACTTTTTTTAGATTAATATATTAAAATTGATATCTGAATTATTTTAACTTTTTTGCTTGATATTTAATTTTTTAATAACCTCTTATCAATTTGAAGGAAATAAATTGCTTCATAAGTATTATTATATTTCGGATCAAAACAATAAGTGGTTTTTTCGTAAAAAAGGCATAAAACGAGGACAGGTCTAAATATACTGTAGCGTTAGAAGTTTTGTAGATATTGTGAATCTCAGTTAGTCCATGATATTTAAAAGCAATTGAAGTAAAGAGGTGAAAATATATTTTTTCTGTTCTATATTAGTTTATGGGGTAAGAATCAAGATGAAATGTCGGAATTTCCAGAATCATAACAATACATGCATGTAATAATTATTATATATTATACATAAGTTATGTAGGTGCGCACTATTTAGAAATATTGCTCTATATGGGGTATCTTATAAATAAAATGTAAGCTGTAGCGATGAAACAAAGTTGTTTGCTATATTAGAGATAATTATAATTTTAGATAATTTTTCTGTCTATTATAAAAATGAAAAAGAGTATAGTCATAAGAAATAATATTAATCATACGCTTTATTTATATAGAAATCTTATTTTAATGTTGAATGGATCAAAACAAAATCTATCTTGTTTATGTGATATTTTATTTGATAATTAATGAGGGGGCTTAATAAGATAAAGAAGTATGTTTAAGATTGAACCATAATATTCTTAGATAAGAAGATTAAAACATTATAAAAGAAGCAATTGAAGAAGAAAATATAAAAATAATATATATATAATCTTAAATATAAAATGATTAAACATGCATAATTAAACTCAAACTTATTATAAAAAAAGGAAACTCAAAAATTTATTTTTTAGCAAACAAAAAGTGCATCTGATAGGAATCGAACCTACGCACACGGCTCCGGAGGCCATTGCTCTATCCACTGAGCTACAGATGCATCTTATACATTCTACTATAAGATGTTTTAAAGCGCAAGAGTATTTGTTGATTTTTATCGTTTTTTTTGTTAAAATGGAAAGGAGATTCTTTCTCCAGGAGGTCAAGCTGATATGAAGCACTTATTGGAAAAATGGAAAAATGGTACCAAGGACGGATTGAAACGTTATTGGAAATTTCTTACCATTCCATTGGTAGTAATAATACTTATGATCGTGGTAGTTATATTGGATAAGCCTGGTCAGAAGGAAAAGGATTTAACAGAAAAAACAGGGAATTCCTCCGTAGGTAATGAGGAAAATGGATCAAAAGAAGTGCCAAAAGCTGAGATCACTTTAAAGAAGGACGCGGTACCAGAGATCAAGGAATTAATGGAAGCATATTTTAAAGCCAGAAAAACCTGTGATAAAGAAGCGCTTTCTACTGTGTATGGAGGAAGTTGTCCGAAAGAAGAACTGGAAAAACAGAATGCAAGACTGGAAGAAGAAGTTAAGTTCTATCAAAGCTATGAAAATCTGGTCTGCTATACAACTTCCGGTGTGGAAGAAGGGGATTACCTTGTTTACACTAGGTTCGATGTAAAGTTCCGCCAGGCGGAATCTCTGGCTCCAAGTCTTATTGTTTGTTATGCTAAGAAGAATGCTGACGGAACCTATTATCTGGTTGCGGATACGGACAAGAAACAGTCTGAACTGATGGAAGAAGCCAATCGTTCCGATGAGGTTCAAAAACTGGCAAAAGAAGTAAATGAAAGTCTTGATAAGGCTTTAAAGTCTGATGAGAATCTTTTGGCTGTTTATCATACCTTGATGAACCAGAAAGATGAAACCGAAGAAAGCTCTCAGGCAGAGTCAGAGACCGGGAAAGAAACAACCGGTCAGGAGACAGAAAGTGCCAAGGAGTCCTCTAGCCAGACAAATTAATAAGTAAGAACAGATGCTTCTCTGCGTGGCACCGTGCAGAGGGGCATTTTTATCAAAGGAGATAATATATCATGAACGTAAAGGATTTTGATTTTGATTTACCACAGGAACTGATTGCTCAGGATCCACTTTTAGATCGCTCTTCTTCCAGGCTTTTGGTATTGGACAAGCAAACAGGAGAGATTAAACATAAACACTTTAGAGACATTCTTTCCTATTTAAAGGAGGGAGACTGTCTTGTTATAAACGATACTAAGGTAATTCCAGCCAGACTATTTGGTGTGAAAGAAGGAACAGAAGCTAAAATAGAGATTCTTCTATTAAAGAGAAGAGAGAATGATATCTGGGAGACTCTTGTAAAGCCAGGTAAAAAAGCAAAGGAAGGAACAGTGATTTCCTTTGGAGATGGATTATTAAAAGGGACAGTCATTGATGTAGTAGAAGAGGGAAATCGACTAATTCAGTTTTCTTATGACGGAATCTTCGAAGAAATATTAGATCAGTTGGGCCAGATGCCGTTGCCTCCTTATATCACTCATCAGCTTCAAGATAAAAACCGCTATCAGACCGTATATGCAAAGCATGAGGGATCAGCGGCTGCACCGACAGCAGGACTTCATTTTACAAAAGAATTATTGGAAGAGATCGAGACAAAGGGGATAATCATTGCACGTGTGACCCTTCATGTTGGTCTGGGAACGTTTCGACCAGTTAAGGTGGATGAGATCGAAAGCCATCACATGCATTCGGAATTCTATGTTGTTGAGGAATCAGAAGCCAATAAGGTAAACGATGCCAAAAAGAACGGAGGCAGAATCATCTGTGTAGGTACAACCAGTTGCCGTACCGTTGAATCTGCTTCCACGGAAGAAGGTATCTTAAAAGCAGGAAGTGGCTGGACGGAGATCTTCATTTATCCAGGTTACCGTTTTAAGACTCTAGACTGTCTGATTACCAACTTTCATTTACCAGAATCCACTCTAGTCATGTTGGTTTCCGCTTTGGCTGGAAGAGAGCATGTACTGCATGCTTATCACGAAGCAATCAAGGAGCGCTATCGTTTCTTTAGTTTTGGAGATGCCATGTTCCTTGCCGATTTGCAAGAAAATTAAGAGGAGGGAGTCTTTAAATGAAGACTTCTTGGGATTTGAGGTTATATCTCAGCTCCATTGATAGAGCGGTTCATCTAGTTGTACCCAGAAGACAGGAAATATTTGCGGCATTTAACCGGTGCAGGAGCCTGCGGTTTTAGAAGGGGGAGTATTTGCTTATGGAAGAAAAAAGACACATGGTGGGAGGAATCTCCAGAAAGACATTGGAACGCCTTCCGGTTTATCATCATTACCTGGAGCAAAAGAGCAAGGATAAGTCAGAAACTATATCAGCTCCCTCTATGGCAGCCGACTTAAAGCTTAATGAGGTTCAAGTACGTAAAGACCTTGCCATGGTAACAAAGACTGGCGGAAAACCGAAAATGGGGTACCAGATCAGGGAATTAATTCGAGATATTGAAGAATTCCTGGGATTTCATAACACCAATCAGGCCGTTTTGGTAGGGGCAGGGTCCTTAGGAAAAGCACTTTTAACCTACAAAGGTTTTGAACAGTATGGGGTGGAAATTGTAATGGCTTTTGATTCCGATGGTAGAAAGGTGAATACCAAAATCGGAGGAAAGCTGATCTTTCCATTTGTAAAGCTTGAAAACCTCTGTCAGAGAATGAACATTCATATCGGAATTATCACAGTTCCGGCGTATGCAGCTCAGGAAGCATGTGATCATCTGGTGGCAGCAGGCGTGAAAGCGATCTGGAATTTTGCACCTATTCATTTATCAGTCCCGGATCATGTACTGGTACAAAATGAAAATATGGCAGTTTCCCTGTCTGCCTTGTCCAAGTATCTTTACGAAGCCGAAAAGGAAGGCAGGTAACATACAAAGGAGGAAGATGATTGAACACTGTATTATTGCAATATGCGGTAGAGGTTGAAAAGACAGGCTCCATCACACAGGCAGCAGCCAACCTTTTTATGGATCAGCCAAATCTAAGTAAATCCATCAAAAGCCTGGAAGAGAGTCTTGGAGCTCCTATATTTAAGCGGACGCCTAAGGGCGTGGTTCCCACGGAGAGAGGGAGAGTGTTCCTTGAATATGCCAGGAATGTACTGGTCCAGATCGAGGAAATGGAACATTTATATAAGCCGGATCAGATCAATGGAATGAGATTTTCTCTTTCCATGCCAAGGGCTAGTTATATCAGTCTTGCCTGCACTAAATTTATCCAAACCATCGACCCGGAGGAATCCATGGCTGTCTGGCTAAGAGAAACCAATACAGCGGAAACTTTACGGGATGTGGAAACTGGGGAATATAGTCTGGGAATCATCAGATATCAATCCACTTCAGATGCTTATTACAGACAAACCATAGCGGCAAAAGGTCTAATTATGGAACCGCTGTTTGATTTTTCCTTAAGACTGCTTTTCTCTTCCCGTCACCCACTGGCTCAAAAGAAGGAAATCGATTCAAAAGATCTGATGCCCTATATTGAAATTGCCCATGGAGATGGTGTGACCAGCCGTAAGGAGAATTCTGAAAGGGAAACAGGCCTTATAAACTCAGCCAAGAAGATTTACGTCTTTGAGCGAGGAAGTCAGTTTGATCTTCTTTGCGATAATCATGATGCCTATATGTGGGTATCTCCAATGCCTAATAAGATACTAAAACGGTATCATTTAATGGAACGGGAATGCAATGGAGATGACCGGATTTTTCAGGATTCCCTGGTATATAAAAAGGGATATTCGTTAACCCCTTGGGAGAAGGAATTCATAAAAGAACTGAAATCATCAGAGCATATGCACATCTCGGAATGTTAAATATATATCAATATTTATATACTGATATATACCTTTTTACCTTTGTATTTCCTGTCGAATTATAATACAATATTGTTATAGCAAAACTGGGAATTCATAAGGAGGGTTATAACATGGCTAGATTTACATTACCGAGAGACTTGTATCACGGAAAAGGTGCCTTAGAAGAACTTAAGAATTTAAAGGGGAATAAGGCAATCGTGGTAGTTGGTGGCGGTTCGATGAAACGATTTGGATTTCTTGACAGAGTAGAGGCTTACTTAAAGGAAGCTGGTATTAAAGTAAAGTTATTTGAAGGGGTAGAACCTGATCCAAGCGTGGAGACAGTATTAAGAGGCGCAGAGGTTATGCGTGAATTTGAGCCGGACTGGATCGTTGCAATCGGTGGCGGTTCTCCAATTGATGCGGCTAAGGCAATGTGGGCATTTTATGAGTATCCAGATGTCTCATTTGATGATTTATGTATTCCATTTAACTTCCCATCCTTAAGAACTAAGGCAAAATTCTGTGCGATTCCTTCTACTTCTGGTACAGCAACCGAAGTAACGGCGTTCAGTGTTATTACAGATTATCAAAAGGGTATCAAATATCCGTTAGCAGACTTTAACATCACACCAGATGTAGCAATCGTTGATCCAGATCTTGCTGAGACGATGCCTCAGCAGTTGACTGCATACACTGGTATGGATGCTTTGACTCATGCAGTAGAGGCTTATGTATCTACGCTTCACTGTGACTATACAGATCCTCTTGCGCTTCATGCGATCAAGATGATACATAATGATTTAGCAAAATCCTATGGCGGTGATTTGGAAGCTCGTGCTCGTATGCATAATGCACAGTGCCTAGCAGGTATGGCATTTTCCAACGCTTTATTAGGTATCGTTCATTCTATGGCTCATAAGACAGGAGCTGCATATTCAGGCGGACATATTGTACATGGTTGTGCAAATGCAATGTATCTTCCTAAGGTAATCAAATTCAATGCAAAAGATTCCGAGGCAGCAAAACGTTATGGTGAGATTGCCCGTTTCATCGGTTTAAAGGGTGATACAGATGAAGAATTGGTAGATGCATTGATCACTGAAATCCGTTCCATGAATGAAGGACTTAGTATTCCTACTTGTATTAAGGAATATGAAGGTGGAATCATTGACGAAGCAGAGTTCAATGATAAATTAGCGACAGTAGCCGAGTTAGCAGTAGGTGATGCATGCACCGGCTCCAACCCAAGACAGATTACACCGGCTGAGATGGAGAAACTGTTGATTTGTTGTTACTATGATACAGAGGTAGATTTTTAATAATCTCCTAAAATGAATGCAATGTAAGTCGTAGGCGCAGAACCGTTTGGTTTTGCGCCTATGGTGCGTGAAAAGCAGTTTGACAGTAAAATTCATCTGTGATATGGTAATCAAGAAAAAGATATACATATAGGAGAATAAGATGAAAAGAGCGGTTTTAGTAGTTAGTTTTGGTACAACCTATCATGATAGCAGAAGAAAAACAATTGAGTCCATTGAACAAGCAATCAAAGATGAATTAAAAGGCTTTGAAATACGCAGAGCATTTACCAGTCGGATTATAATTGGAATTCTTAAAAATAGAGATGGAATTGAAATAGATGGAGTTTCTGAAGCACTGGAAAAGTTATATAAGGAAGGATATACTCATGTATTAGTCCAACCCACTCTGGTAATGGGTGGAGAGGAAAATGACCGCATGCTTTCTGCTGTGGAGGAGTATAAAGATCAATTTAAAACGATTATCTGTGGAAAACCTCTATTATCAACAGAAAAAGATTATGAAAGACTCACCACGATTCTTACAGACGATACCAGAGAATATGATGAGGCAGGAACGGAAATCATATTTATGGGCCATGGAACGGAACATGTAGCCAATGAAGCGTATGAACGACTGGCAGGTGTTTTTTCTAAAAGAGAATTTAACCGATACCATATTGGTACAGTAGAAGCAGAACCTACCTTCCAAGATATCATGGAACAAGTAAAAAAGACGGATTCCACACGCATTGTGCTTCAGCCCCTTATGATTGTATGTGGCGACCACGCCCACAACGACATGGCAGGAGAAGAAGACGATTCCTGGAAGACTCAATTAGAAGAAGAAGGGTATCAAGTAATCTGTCGTTTAAAAGGTATGGGAGAGTTAAGTGGTGTTTGCCAGATCTTAGTTGACCATGCAATGGAAGCAAAGGGTGAGATGGAGGAAGTGGAATGATAAAAGGGAAAATGCTCCTTTTTATAGCAGTGATGGCGGCTTTGGTACTTTCCGGATGCAATCGAAAGATAGAACCTATTTCTAAATCTGGGTTTCTGTTAAATACCTATGTGACTGTGACAATCTACGATAAAGATGATCCTAAAATATTAGAGGGTTGTATGGAATTATGCCGCTCTTATGAAAACATCCTAAGCAAGACCTTAGAAGGCAGTGAGGTTTATAAGTTAAATCACAGACCATCGAATCAGCAGACAATGACAGTATCTGATGATTTGAAGAATCTTATTACCAGGGCAGAGTATCTCTCCAAGCTTTCAAATGGTGGATTTGACATCACAATTGAACCTTTATCTTCCTTATGGAACTTTACATCTGAAAATCCTGTCATTCCTTCGGAAGAAGAAATTAAAAAGGATGTAGCAAAGGTGGATTACAGGAATTTAAAGCTGGAAGAAAACAATCTTACCTTTTTATCTCCGGATACCACTCTTGATTTTGGAGCCATCGCCAAAGGATATATTGCAGATCGTTTAAAGGATTATCTTTTGGAACAGGGTGTGAAAAGCGCAATTATAAATTTAGGTGGTAATGTGCTTTGTGTAGGGGAAAAGCCAGATGGTACACCATTTAAGGTGGGTCTTCAAAAGCCCTTCGCAGATCGGAATGAGACCATAGAGACACTTAATATCAAGGATATGTCTGTGGTTTCCTCTGGTGTATATGAACGCCATTTTATAAAGGATGGAGTTAATTATCATCACCTTTTGGATCCTAAGACAGGTTATCCCTTTCATAATGGACTTGTATCCGTCACTATCATAACTAAAATCTCAGGTGATGCAGATGGTCTTACAACGGCATGCTTTTCCCAGGGACTTGAAGGAGGATTGAAATTAATCAATTCCTTAGATGGTGTTTATGGGATATTTATCACCGATGATTACGAGGTTTACTACTCAAATGGAGCCAAAGAGTTTCTGGAAGTCAAGCCTTAGATTCCCTTTACATTTTTTCTTCCTTATAATACAATAGAGGAAATGTAAATTTACAGGAGAAAAAGAAATGTTTAAAAAAATATGGCGTAAGCTCATGAGCCGTGAAGTCATTTCTTATTTGATATTTGGAGTTTTGACAACCCTTGTGAACTGGGTATTCTATGGTTCAATGGTAAAGACCGGCATAGATTATCGCATCGCAACAGCAGCAGCCTGGGTAGTTTCGGTTCTGTTTGCCTATGTTGTAAATAAAATTTTTGTTTTTCAAAGCTATGACATGCATTTGGGCTACGTGATAAAGGAAGTGATATCCTTTACCGCATGCAGAGTAGTGTCAGGCGTCATGGAATTGGTTCTAATGGTGATTATGGTTTCCTGGCTCAATATGGATGAATATGTAAGTAAAGTACTGGTGTCCGTAGTCGTAGTGGTAGCAAACTATGTATTCAGCAAACTTTTCATATTCCGAAAAAGTGAGGAAAAACCCCTGTAAAGAGAGGTAAATGAAATGGATCATGATGACGAAATTGAGAAGATATCAAAAGAACTAGAGGATATGCTAAAGATAACATCAGACGAAAATAAAGATGCAGCAGGGGAAACAGGTTTGAAAGAGAACGATATTAACGAGATGAAGCAAAAGATAGAACCGGATTTTATAGAACCTCCAAAGATCCATTTGATTGTTCCTGTGGAAGGGATGGAGGAGCTTTATGATGGTGAGGAGAATCTTCCTGATATGGAAGAACCTGAGATGACTTTAGATGATTTATACGAAGAAGAGGACATTGAAGAAGATATTATAATAGAAGAAACGCCAAAGGAAGATGAAGAGGTTTTTCAAGAACGAAGAGGCCGTTTATTAAAAAAACGATCTGCATTCCATGAAAAAGGGGCGAAAGGAGCTTCCTTAGTGCGGCCTGCTGATGGATTGTTAGCAGCTTTTTTTGTGCCCATGGTTATTATGGTTATCATATTTGCCCAGAGAGGAATTTTTCCATTTGGAGAAGAAAGCTTTTTACGGACGGATATGTATCACCAGTATGCACCGTTTTTTTCTGAGTTTCGGTACAAGCTAACCCATGGGGGAAGTCTTTTGTATAGCTGGAATATTGGAATGGGAGTGAATTTCGCTGCCCTTTATTCTTATTACCTGGCAAGCCCTTTAAACTGGCTGTTGATTTTCTGTCCCAAAGATTCTGTCATTGAGTTTATGACCTATATGATCGTATTTAAAATCGGTCTATCCGGTTTAAGCTTTTCTTGGTATTTGAGAAAACATTTTAAAACCAATGATTTTGGAATTGCTTTCTTTGGAATCTTTTATGCCCTGTCTGGATATATGGCGGCATATAGCTGGAATATCATGTGGCTGGATTGCATTCTTTTATTCCCATTGATCATGTTGGGACTAGAAAGACTGGTAAAAGAAAGAAAATGCTTTCTATATTGTATAACACTAGGGTTATCTATTATATCGAATTATTACATATCGATTATGATATGTATTTTTATGGTCTTTTATTTTGTAGTTCTTCTTATCTTAGAGGGAAAACGTCCATGGAAGAACATCTTTATCAATACAGGTCATTTTGCCTTGTTTTCGCTTTTGGCTGGAGGTCTTTCGGCGGTTGTCCTGCTGCCAGAGATCTATGCGCTGCAGATGACTGCTTCCAGTGATTTGAATTTTCCTCAGACCATAAGTTCTTATTTCTCCATATTTGATATGATTGCCAGACATCTGCCAGCGGTAGAAACGGAGATTGGACTGGACCATTGGCCTAATATATACTGCGGAGTTGCGGTTTTAATGTTTTTTCTGTTATATCTGGTCAGCTCAAAGATTGGTAAAAAAGAAAAGATTGTTATGTGTTCCTTGATTCTTTTTTTCTATGCAAGCTTTTCCTTTAATGTATTGAATTTTATATGGCATGGATTTCATTATCCAAACAGCCTTCCATGCAGACAATCCTTTATTTATATTTTCATCATGCTGATGGTGTGCTACCATGCATATATCCATCTTTATGAGACCAAGTGGAAACACGTAGTGATAGCGTTTTTTGCTTCTGTAATCTTTGTTTTATTGGCTCAGAAGTTGATAACTGACGATGCTTATCACTTTTCTATCTTTTATGTGGCTCTTTTATTCCTTGGGGCTTATGCGGGATTAATTAACCTCTATCAAAAGGGAATTAATAAAAATGTATTGGTTTTGGTTGCACTTGGTGTTGTGGCTTTAGAAGCTGCAGTAAATACAACCGTAACCAGTGTGACGACTACCAGCCGGACCAGTTATGTAAAAGACAACGAGTCAGCGACTAAACTGACGTCCAGTCTGATGCCAAACGACTCTTTCTACCGGGTAGAAAAAGTGAACCGTAAGACCAAGAATGATGGGGCATGGCTTAATTTTCCAACCGTTTCCCTGTTTTCCTCCACAGCCAATGCGGATCTTTCGAAGTTCTTTAAAAAGCTTGGATGTGAAAGTTCCACCAATGCTTATAGCATCACAGGAAGTACACCTTTAGTGGATGCACTTTTTGCAGTGAAATATGCTCTTTACCAAGATGAGACAGAGGTTAGTGACACGATCTCGACTCCAGTTTCTAATGAAGAAGATATGTACCTGCGTCAGAATACCTACGCCATGTCTTTGGGATTTATGGTGCCTTATGATGTGGAGAATAACTGGCAATTGAACCTTACCAACCCAGCAGAAGTACAAAATGATCTTTCCACAGTGTTAGGCGCCAGTCCGGTGTTGACCGAAGTGCCCAGCGAGATTAAGGGAACCAGTTTTTCCTTTACAGCTCAGGACGAGGGAGATTATTACGTCTATGTGAGCAATAAGAAAGTGGAAAAGGTAAATGCATTTATCGGTGAAAGGTCAAAAAGCTTTGATAACGTAAGCCGGGGATATTTACTGGAGCTTGGAACTGCTAAGGCAGGAGATAAAGTGACCATTAACAACGAAGACAATGAGCAGGATCTGATTGCAGTTGCCTATCGTTTTAACCCAGACGGACTTAAGTCTGTTTCTGATATCTTAAGTAAAAATTCCTTAAAGCTTACCAAATGGTCGGATACCCAGATTAAGGGTACTGTGGATGCCAATCGAGCAGGTCTTTTGTTCCTAAGCATTCCATATGACAAAGGCTGGACCATCTATGTAGACGGTAAGAAAGTGGAATCTTATAAAGTATTTGATACCTTTTTAAGTGTGCACATGACCGAAGGTGCACATGAGATTAAACTAGAATACATGCCTCAAGGTCTGAAACTTGGCGGAGGCATTACATTAGGAAGTATCCTGATTCTTCTTGTAATTGCAGGCATCTCCTTAGGAAGAAAGAAAAAGCAACCGATGAGGGTACATTCGATTAACTAACAGCGAAAAGAGGAGATTTGATTATGAAATTATGGGGCGGACGCTTCACAAAAGAGACCAATCAGCTGGTACACAACTTTAACGCATCCATATCCTTTGACCAGAAATTCTATCATCAGGATATTGAAGGCAGCATGGCACACGTGAAAATGCTTGCAAAGCAGGGAATACTCACAGAAGAAGACAAGGATGCCATTGTAAACGGACTTTTGGGAATACGGGAAGACCTTGAAAATGGAATTCTTGAAATTACAGCAGAGCATGAAGACATTCATTCTTTTGTCGAGGCTGTTTTAACAGAACGGATTGGAGAGGCTGGAAAGCGTCTTCATACTGGGCGCAGCCGAAATGATCAGGTAGCCCTTGATATGAAGCTTTATACAAGAGATGAGATTGATGAATTATCTGGTCTGGTAAAAGGACTTTTAACAGAACTTCTAAAGGTAATGGAAGAGCATATCGATACTTATATGCCTGGATTTACCCATTTACAGAAGGCTCAGCCAATTACTCTTGCCCACCATATCGGAGCTTACTTTGAGATGTTTGACAGAGATTTCTCCCGTCTGTCTGACATCAGAAACAGGATGAACTACTGTCCTTTAGGTTCTGGTGCGCTTGCAGGAACGACCTATCCCTTAGACCGGGAATACACGGCTACGCTTCTTGGTTTTGCTGGTCCAACCTTAAATAGTATGGATTCAGTTGCTGACAGAGACTATCTGATTGAACTCTTAAGTGCTTTGTCTACCATTGCCATGCATTTAAGCAGATTTTGTGAGGAGATTATCATCTGGAATACCAATGAATACCGGTTTGTCGAGATTGATGATTCCTACAGCACAGGCAGCAGTATTATGCCTCAGAAGAAGAATCCAGACATTGCTGAACTGATTCGCGGTAAAGCAGGAAGGGTGTATGGCGCGCTTGTTTCCATGCTCACTACCATGAAGGGAATTCCCCTTGCTTATAATAAGGATATGCAGGAAGATAAGGAACTTACGTTTGATGCCATTGATACAGTCAAAGGCTGTCTGGCTCTCTTTACAGGCATGATTTCTTCCATGTCTTTCCGCAAGGATGTGATGGAGGCAAGTGCAAAGAATGGTTTTACCAATGCTACCGATGCAGCAGATTATTTGGTAAATCACGGAGTTCCTTTTAGAGACGCTCATGGAGTTGTTGGACAATTGGTTCTTTTCTGCATTGAAAAGGGAATTGCACTTGATGATATGACTCTGGAAGAATATAAGGCAATCAGCCCAGTCTTTGAACAGGATATTTTTGAAGCCATCAGCTTAAAAACCTGCGTGGAAAAGAGAATGACCATTGGCGCACCTGGACAAGAGGCCATGAAGAAGGTAATAGAGATTTACAAAAAGAAGCTGGAACAATAGTAGAATAAATGGAAATAAAATGAAGAGATAAAATATAGAAAGAAAAAATAAAAGCCTGCCGGCTTAGGAGCATCTAAAAGCTTCTGATTCCAGCAGGCTTTTCTATCTGTACATGTATCTGTCTAGCCGAAGATTTTTTTGCAGAGTCTGCATCCGGTAGGTGTGGCTGCAAGACCCCCTTCTGCAGTTTCCCGCAGGGAAGGAGACATCTGATCCCCTACCTTCTTCATAGCTACGATAACTTCATCGGCAGGAATAACACTCTTAATACCAGCCAGAGCTAACTCAGAAGCGGTAAAGGCATTGGCGACTCCCATGGCATTTCGCTTGATACAGGGGACCTCTACCAGACCGGCAACCGGGTCGCAGACCAGTCCCATAGTGTTTTTTAAAGCAATGGCACAGCTATCAGATACCATTTCTGGAGTGCCGTCAAAAATCTCTGTAAGAGCAGCAGCTGCCATGGCAGATGCAGAACCTACCTCCGCTTGACAACCGCCCTCGGCTCCAGCGATGCTTGCAACCTTAGCGATGACCATGCCGATGGCAGAAGCCGTAAATAGTGACATGACGATCTCTTTTTTTGGAAGATTGTATTCTTCTAAAACAGAAATCAGCGCCGCAGGAATGACACCGCAAGAGCCTGCCGTTGGTGCTGCCACAATCTGTCCCATACAGGAGTTATATTCCGTTACGGCTAGAGCCATGCTGATGGCATTGCCTAGAAGATGGCCATAGTGGTTGCGACCTTCATCCACTGCTTGCTTTAACTTTGCGGCTGCTCCACCGGATAAACCGCTGGGGGAGCGAAGATCTTTCTCCATTCCATTTTCCACAGACTGCCTCATAACATCAAAGCTTCTTTCCATAGTTTCATAGACTGCTTCCTCAGTAAGTTCCATATCTTCCGCCTGCTCCGTAAGAACGATTTGTGATATCTTTTGATTGGAAGAGAGAGCGGCGTTTACCAGTTCTTCCACAGAATTATATTTTAGTTTCATGAGTTTCTCCTAGATGACTGTTTTCCTATGGATGCTGATAAATAGATAGGGATCAGTTTAATTTTAATAAGATAGTATTATATACAAAAGGAATGGCTTTAATCTGGCTGATAAAAGATGCATCAAAATCAGAGTCCATTTCAAGGGTCATGATGGCCAGACCTCCTTTTTCTTCTCTGTTTAAGCGGAAGTTGCAGATGTTTGCATTTCCTGCTGCCACCAGACCTGTAACATGGGCGATGATTCCAGGTACATCCTGGTGCATAACGATCAAAGTGGTTTTTTGCCCTGTGAAGTAAACTTCCATGTCGTTTACTTTGGTGATGACGATGTTACCGCCCCCAATAGAAGCACCTTGTACGGCAATGGTCTTCCCCTTTTGAGAGGTCAACGTAATAAGGGCTGAATTCGGATGAGCATTTTCAATGGTTCCAGTTCGAAAGATAATTTCAATGCCCATTTCCTTTGCAGTCTCAAGGCTTGTTCTAATACCAGGATCCCAAGGGTCTAATTTCAAGATACCACCAACAATGGCTTTATCCGTGCCGTGTCCCCGAAATGTTTTTGCAAAGGAGCCGTGAAAGAGGATGTCTGCTTTTGCAACAGGAGCGCCCAAAAGCATAGCGGCAGTTTTCCCGATTCTGGAAGCCCCAGCGGTATGTGAGCTGGAAGGACCTATCATAACAGGGCCTACGATGTCAAATACATTCATAATTTTCTCCAATTCTGTATTTCTTATGTTTATAAAGGCTTAAACTCCGGTCTGCGTTCTTTAAATTCTGTATAATAGTCAAATCCAACCAATCGTAACAGTTCTTTTGCTTTTATAAAGTCCGCACCAAGATCCTTCGAGATGTGGGCATCAGAACCAATGGTGATGATTTCACCGCCAAGTTCCTTATAACGTTTTAAAACTTCCTGACCTGGATTAGACTGATGAATTCCTCTTCGGAACCCAGCTGTATTGCACTCAATTCCTTTGCCTTTTTCAATGATGGCTTTTAGAATTTCATCTATAATATCCTGGTATGTGTGGTAACGATAAAAGTCTGCTTTGTTTGGACCATATCGGACGATATAATCTAAATGACCAGCAACATCATAAGCGCTTACATTCTTTACATTATCCAGTGTGACCTGGAAATAGTGAAGATATGCTTCTTCCTCCGTTCTGTCTTGGAAAAATTCTGAATATGAGGCATCCTTGCCATTAACAAAATGCGTGGAACCGATCACAAAATCCAAAGGATAGGATGACACCAGGTCTTTAAAATATTCTTCCAGATGAGTTTGAAGTCCAAGTTCAATTCCTATGCGAAGATCTAGTCTGTTCTTATATTCTTCTCTTAACCCAAGCATGGCTTCAAAATACCGGTCTAAATCCAAAGTAAAATCAATGGGAGAATCCACATCATAGTCATGATGGTCGGTAACACAAAGGGATTTCATTCCAAGTTGGATGGCCTGGTCTAACTGCTCCCTCACCGGTGTTTCGGAGTCTCCTGAAAAATTGGTATGAAAATGATAATCTGGCAGCATGATGGCCTCCTTTCAAAAGTAAGTTCATTATAATCAATTAATATGAGAAAATCAACGCATAGAATCCGCGGTTCTACCAAAATTAATACAAAAGGTTACAAAATACGCAAAAGGCATCGGAAATGATAATTAAATAAATAAACGTAAAAAAAAATATGTTTTTAAAATAATATGTATAATTTGGATAAGCATAATTATAATAGAATAAGATACGTATTATGAAAGAATTTACCCTTTATTTATCCTAATAAATTGTCTTTTTACAGAGGTTTTGGAGCACCTGACAGACATCGTAAATGCGAATGTGAGAAAAGATAAAATTAAAAAAAGGACTTGCTATTTATTGGGTTATTAGGTAGAATAAAAGGTAGTTGATTAATATTTAACAATCACATCAATTTTATTCTTAGGAGGAATTGAATTATGGCAGTAAAAGTAGCAATTAATGGTTTCGGACGTATTGGTCGTCTTGCTTTCAGACAGATGTTTGGCGCAGAAGGCTATGAAGTAGTAGCAATTAACGATTTAACAGATCCAAAGATGTTAGCTCATTTATTAAAATATGATACTGCACAGGGTGGATACGCTGGATACTACGGCGAGAACGTTCACACAGTTGAAGCTTCTGAAGATTCTATCACTGTTGATGGAAAGAACATTAAAATTTACGCTGAGAAAGATGCTGCAAACCTTCCTTGGGGTAAAGTAGGTGTAGATGTAGTTTTAGAGTGTACTGGTTTCTACTGCTCAAAAGCTCAGTCACAGGCTCATATCGATGCAGGCGCTAAGAAAGTAGTTATCTCTGCTCCAGCAGGCGACGATCTTCCAACAGTAGTTTTCAGTGTTAACGAGAACGTATTAACTGCAGATGACAAAATTATCTCTGCAGCTTCTTGTACCACAAACTGCTTAGCACCTATGGCTAAGGCTCTTAATGATTTAGCACCAATCCAGTCTGGTATCATGAGCACCATTCATGCTTACACTGGTGATCAGATGATCCTTGACGGACCTCATAGAAAAGGTGATTTAAGAAGAGCTAGAGCAGGCGCTGCTAATATCGTACCTAACTCTACTGGTGCTGCTAAAGCAATCGGTTTAGTTATTCCTGAGTTAAACGGCAAGTTAATCGGTTCCGCTCAGCGTGTTCCAGTTCCAACAGGCTCAACTACTATCTTAATCGCAGTTGTTAAGGGCGCTGATGTAACAAAGAACAGCATCAATGCAGCAATGAAGGCAGCAGCAAGCGAATCCTTCGGCTACAACGAAGATGAGATCGTATCCTCTGATGTTATCGGAACAAGATACGGTTCCTTGTTTGATGCAACTCAGACAATGGTATCAAAGATCGGCGATGATTTATATCAGGTTCAGGTTGTTTCCTGGTATGATAACGAGAATTCATATACAAGCCAGATGGTTCGTACAATTAAGTACTTTGCTGAATTAGGCTAATGATCCAAGAAGGGTCCGGTCGTTGAGGACCGGGCCCTTTTATTATTTTATAGGAAAGTTTTTATGAACTCCCCTATAAAATAATAAGCACTCCGTGCAGGATGCGCATGACGCTTAATAGGAAGATGTCACTGAAGTGACAGCGCGTCAGCGCTAGAGTCTGACGAGTCAGACTCTTTCTTGTTTCTTAATTATATTGTATACACATATTGGAAAGGAGCATTATTAGTATGCTTAGTAAAAAGACAGTTGACGATTTATCTGGATTACAGGGAAAGAAAGTTTTAGTTCGTTGCGATTTTAATGTACCATTAAAAGATGGAGTAATTCAGAACTTTAACCGTATTGACGGAGCAATTCCTACCATTAAAAAATTATTAGATTTAGGCGCAAGAGTCATTCTTTGTTCCCATTTGGGAAAACCAAAGGGTGAACCACTTCCTGAATTGTCTTTAGAGCCAGTGGCACCAGCATTAAGCGAGAGACTTGGTGTTACTGTTAAATTTGTAAATGATCCACAGGTAACAGGAGCTGAGACACAGAAGGTTGCTGCTGAATTAAAAGATGGCGAAGTTCTTTTACTTCAGAATACCCGTTACAGAGTTGAGGAGACAAAATACGGCAAGGACGAGAATGCAGAAGTCTATGCAAAAGAGCTTGCTGCTTTAAGCGATGGCATTTTCGTAAATGATGCATTTGGTACCGCTCACAGAGCTCACTGTTCCAATGTAGGCGTTACAAAGTATACAACTGTTAACGTGGTTGGATACTTAATGGAAAAAGAAATTAAATTCTTAGGTGAAACAGTTGAGAATCCAGTACGTCCTTTCGTTGCAATTCTTGGTGGAGCTAAGGTTTCAGATAAGATCAATGTAATCAATAACCTTCTTGATAAGGTTGATACTTTAATCATCGGCGGCGGAATGGCTTATACCTTCGAAAAAGCTCAGGGTAGAGAAATTGGTAATTCCTTATGTGAAGAAGATAAGCTTGATTATGCATTAGAGATGATTGAGAAAGCGAAAGAAAAAGGCGTTAAACTTCTTCTTCCAGTTGATAATGTTGAAGGAAAAGAATTCTCCAACGATACAGAAAGAAAAGTGGTTGAATCCATCGATGTAGGTTGGTCAGGATTTGATATCGGACCTAAGACAATTGAGATTTTTAAGGAAGCATTATCAGACGCAAAGACCGTTGTATGGAACGGACCAATGGGCGTTTTTGAATTCTCTAATTTTGCAGAAGGAACCTTAGAAGTATGTCGTTCCGTTGCAGCTCTTACTGATGCAACTACCGTTATTGGCGGTGGTGATTCTGTCAATGCAGTGAAGAGACTTGGATTTGCTGACAAGATGACTCATATCTCTACAGGTGGCGGTGCTTCCTTAGAGTTCCTAGAAGGAAAAGAACTTCCAGGCGTTGCGGCAGCTGACAATAAATAAGAACAAATACCGGCCCGGGCGGTGAGCGTCCGGGCTTTGAGTGTAGATAAAGGAAGGGTAATCGTATGTCAAGAAAAAAAATCATAGCAGGAAACTGGAAGATGAATATGACGCCAACCGAGGCGGTTGAGCTTGTAAATACATTAAAGCCTTTAGTAGCAAATGATGAGGTAGATGTTGTTTTCTGTGTACCAGCCATTGATATTATTCCGGCCATGGAAGCTGCTAAGGGGTCCAATATCAATATTGGTGCAGAAAACATGTATTTTGAAGATAAGGGCGCTTATACTGGTGAGACTTCTCCAGCCATGTTAAAAGATGCAGGAGTTAAATACGTGGTAATCGGCCATTCTGAGCGTAGAGAATATTTTGCTGAATCAGATGAAGATGTGAATAAGAAGGTATTAAAAGCTTTCGAATACGGAATCACACCTATCGTATGCTGCGGAGAGTCCTTAACTCAGAGAGAACAGGGTATTACACTTGACTGGATTCGTCAGCAGATTAAGATCGCATTCTTAAATGTTACTGCCAATCAGGCAAAAGAATCTGTTATCGCTTATGAACCAATCTGGGCCATTGGAACAGGTAAGGTAGCAACCACAGAGCAAGCACAGGAAGTATGCAGTGCAATCCGTGTTTGCATCGGTGAGATCTATGATCAGGCAACTGCTGCTGCAATTCGCATTCAGTACGGCGGATCTGTATCTGCAGCCAGTGCACCAGAACTGTTTGCTCAGCCAGACATTGATGGTGGTTTAGTAGGAGGAGCTTCCTTAAAGCCAGAGTTTGGTTCCATTGTTAATTATAACAAATAAAGAATGCTGCCGACTCCATATCATGTAACCATGAGTCGGCAGTTTTTATCTTGATACATGTTTTCGTTACCTACAACAATTTTTCATTCCGATTAATATAGTATAATGAAAAGGAGAAACTAGTTATGAGCAAAAAGCCAGTTGTATTAATGATACTTGATGGTTATGGATTAAATGATAATTGTGACCACAATGCTGTCTGCGAAGCAAGAACACCTATCATGGATCAGTTGATGAGCCAGTGTCCTTATGTAAAAGGAAATGCCAGCGGACTTTCCGTAGGACTTCCGGAAGGACAGATGGGTAATTCTGAAGTAGGACATTTGAACATGGGCGCAGGACGCGTGGTATATCAGGAGTTGACTAGAATTACCAAATCCATAGGAGATGGAGATTTCTTTGAAGTGCCTGCATTTTTACAGGCAGTTGAAAACTGCAAAAAGAATCACTCAGCGCTTCATATGTGGGGATTGGTTTCAGATGGCGGCGTTCATAGCCACATTACCCATATTTATGGTTTACTTGAGTTAGCAAAGAGAAGCGGGCTGGAGAAAGTTTATGTTCACTGCTTCTTAGATGGACGTGATACTCCTCCTGCTTCTGGAAAAGGTTTTGTAGAAGCTTTAGAAGCGAAGATGAAGGAGTTGGGCGTTGGAAAAGTGGCATCTGTGGCAGGTCGTTATTACGCCATGGACCGTGATAACAGATGGGACCGTGTGGAACGTGCCTACAATGCTTTGACAAAGGGAGAAGGAAATCATGCAGAATCTGCAGTAGCTGGGATTCAGGCCTCTTATGATAAGGGCGTAAATGATGAGTTTGTAGAACCTCTAGTGGTAACAGAGGGAGGAAAGCCGGTAGCTGTGGTATCTGACCATGATTCTGTAATTTTCTTTAATTTCCGTCCTGACCGTGCAAGAGAGATGACAAGAGCTTTCTGTGATGATGAATTTAAGGGATTTGAGAGAGAAAGACGTCTTGATCTTACCTTTGTTTGTTTCACCAATTACGATGAGACCATTCAAAATAAATTGGTCGCATTTAAGAAAGAGTCCATTACAAATACCTTTGGTGAATTCCTTGCAAAGAATAACATGACTCAGGCAAGAATTGCTGAGACAGAGAAATATGCTCATGTAACCTTCTTCTTTAATGGTGGCGTGGAAGAACCTAATGTAGGGGAAGATCGACTTCTGGTACCTTCTCCAAAGGTTGCAACTTATGATTTACAGCCAGAGATGAGCGCTTCCATTGTAAGTGAGAAGCTTACCGGAGCCATTCGATCTGGTAAATACGATGTAATTATCGTTAATTTTGCTAACCCAGATATGGTTGGTCATACAGGAATTGAGGCTGCTGCCATTAAGGCAATTGAAACCGTTGATGCTTGTGTGGGAGAGACCGTTGATGCCATTAAGGAAACTGGCGGCGTATTATTTATCTGTGCAGACCATGGAAATGCCGAGCAGTTAATGGATTATGTAACAGGAGAACCATTTACGGCTCATACGACTAATCCAGTTCCATTCATCTTGGTGAATGCAGATCCTTCCTATAAGCTAAGAGAAGGCGGAAGCCTTGCAGATATTGCTCCTACTCTTATTGAGCTTTTGGGTATGAAGCAGCCAGTGGAAATGACAGGAAAATCATTACTTGTTAAATAATCTATATATAAAAAGAGGGCCTTCCAGGGAAAATCTGGACGGCCCTCCTTTCACTGCCCGGAAATTTATATTTGTCCATATTAGTTTTGGGCTTCCATTTCTAACGGAAATACGATAGAATAGATAAAGATATGTTAGGAAGGGTTTCAGATGAGTATTCGTATCAGATTTTCTTTGGAGCCAAAGAAAAAAATATTTTCTGGAGTGATCTGGAATCTCCAGAATGCCGAGCGAATGACGAAAAGTCTGGTAAAGGAAATGGGGTACCATTGTTACAGGATCGAAGGTTTCTTGCTGGTACAGCTCTGCCCGGAAGGTTATATCTGGTTTCAGTGGAATAAGAATAAGCTGCAGGGGGAAAGCCAAACCAATATAGCCGGACCAGGTTTTCATGTTGCGGTGATTGAATTCCTGGAGCGACTTGCAGAGATAGAAAAGCTTAAGCTAAAAGTAGAGGACCGGACGGGTTTTTATGTGAAGAGAGATTTTCTGGCCATGCGGCAGAAATATTTCTATCAGTGGTTTTCAGATCTTGTGGATCTTGTATCTAAATGGAATCAAAGTGAGGAATACATGTTTTGCTGGCCTGCCATCTATTACATACCAGAGCGGCAGGAAGAAAAACTGATTACTCATATCCGTGCATTTTCATTTAAGGAACTAAAGGGAATGACGAATTCCGGTATGAGCGTGGCGTTTGCCAGAGACTTTTTTGTGTGGAACGAGGTGGAAAAAGATGCCTGGTTCTATCGAAACAGCGCCCTCGTATTGCTAAACCAGTTTTGCTATTTCATGCCCTCAGAGCGAAGCCGGCAAGATAAAAACATTAATAAAGAGATCATTGACCTATTAGAAACAGCGATTTCCATGGATGATAAGATTCCATTTCCTAAAAAGGAATATCTAGAGGTATGCAGCCTTCACGATCATAAGCCAGTTGATCTTTCGGGGACTGTGCTTTTGTGCGAGGATTGCATTGGTTGTAGAAAACACCTGGTATACAGAAAAATTGGAAGCATGAGCTTTGGAATACCCGGAAACTTCTTATATGATGAAGCGGATTATGGAATCATGGATCACTATTACGATGGCAACTTGTACGGCGGACATGATTATTACATTTATGCGGCTGTCTTTAAGGGACGAGAAGCAGAATTTAAAAAGCAGTGGTTTGAACAGGGGACTGTGGAAGAAACCATGGAATTTCCTGTGGGGGATGCCAAGGCTCGTGTTGCTTTTTATGAACCAGAGAGTAAAACAAATGAGGTTCTCTATGGTGTATCGGCCCAGGTGATTTACAAAGAACAGCGCATGAATATAAACATTATAAGCAGAAGGCCCGAAGAAAAGGACTGGGCTTTGGACCTAATTAAAAGCATAAGAATTACAGAGTAGAGGATTGTATGAAAGAAAAAGAGATGAAAACAGGCGTATTGCTAAAACGCTTTGTGCCTTACTATAAAAAATACACCAAAGTGATGATCATGGACTTGTTCTGTGCGTCACTAACAACAATTTGTGAGATGGTTTTACCCTTGATTCTACGTTATGTAACGAATCAGGGACTTAAAGATGTGGCTTCTTTATCGGTAAACACCATTGTAAGTATGGGTTTGTTTTATTTTGCGCTCAGAATTATTGACGGAATTGCTAGTTTCTATATGGCTTATACGGGACATGTCATGGGAGCTGCCATTGAGACAGATATGAGACAGGATGCTTTTTCACATTTACAGAAGCTTTCTGATAACTATTTTAACAACACCAAAGTTGGACAAATCATGTCAAGGATCACCAGTGATTTGTTTGAAGTGACGGAATTTTCTCACCATTGTCCGGAAGAGTTTTTCATTGCATTTTTAAAGACTGTGGTTTCCTTTATTATTTTATCTAGGATTAATCTGCCTCTGACTTTAATTATTTTCTGTTTGATTCCAGTGATGGGAGTTTCTTGCATCTACTTTAACCTTCAGGTAAAACGTGCATTTAAGCAACAGAGAAATCACATCGGGGAATTGAATTCAAGGATTGAAGACAGCCTTCTTGGTAACCGCGTGGTACGTGCATTTGCCAACGAGCAGATAGAGATTGAGAAGTTCACTCAGGACAATATGGAGTTCCTTAACATCAAAAGGAGAGCCTACAAATACATGGCTGCATTTCAAAATACCATCCGTATGTTTGACGGACTGATGTATGTGGTAGTTATCGTAGCAGGTGGAATCTTTATGATCAAAGGGCTGATTGAGCCAGGAGATTTGGTGGCATATACCCTTTACGTATTTACACTTCTTTCTACCATTCGTAGAATCATTGAATTTGCAGAACAGTTCCAAAGAGGTATGACAGGAATTGAACGTTTTATGGAGCTTATGGATGCAGATATAGATATCTTTGACGAAGAGGGAGCGACTCATCTTGATGAGGTAAAGGGTAGCATTGAATTTAAGGATGTCTCTTTTGAATATCCAGATGATCATAATCCAGTTTTAAGCCATATCAATCTTTCCATCAGACCCGGAGAGAAAGTAGCTTTAGTAGGCCCCTCTGGTGGAGGAAAAACTACATTATGCAACCTTCTTCCCAGGTTTTATGATCCAACAGAAGGAAACATTCTTCTTGACGGACAGGATATAAAAACAGTTACACTAGACAGTTTAAGAAATGCAGTAGGTGTTGTCCAGCAGGATGTATATCTATTTTCCGGCACTGTTTTTGAAAATATTGAATACGGTCATCCAGGTGCATCTAAAGAGGCTGTATACGAAGCAGCAAGGCTGGCTGGAGCCCATGAGTTTATTATGGGACTAAAAGAAGGCTATGAAACTTACGTGGGAGAACGAGGCGTAAAATTATCCGGTGGTCAAAAACAGCGGGTCAGCATCGCCAGAGTATTTCTTAAAAATCCACCAGTACTGATATTAGATGAAGCAACCTCCGCCCTGGATAATGAAAGCGAGTATCTGGTATCCAAATCCCTGGATCGATTGTCAGAGGGACGCACCACACTTACCATTGCCCATCGTCTTACAACCATACAGAATGCTGACCGGATTTTGGTTCTGTCTGAAAGCAGAATCGTAGAAGAAGGCAGTCATGAGGAGCTTCTTTCAAAGCAAGGAATGTATTATCAGCTTTATAACTCTGTAAGGCAAGCAGAGAAGGAAGTTGAGTTAGAGAAATAAAGGAGAACGGAAATGAAAGTAGCAATTTTAACGGACAGTAACAGCGGAATCACCCAATTGCAGGGTAAGGAAGCTGGAATTTATGTGATACCAATGCCTTTTATGATGGGTGGAGAAACATTTTTTGAAGATATTACTCTAACTCAACAAGAATTTTATGAAAAATTAGAGGGTGGAGTGGATATTTCCACCTCTCAGCCATCTCCTGCAGACCTTATGGATGTCTGGAATAAGCTTTTGGAAGAATACGATCAAGTGGTTCATATTCCGATGTCCAGCGGATTAAGTAGCTCCTGCCAGACGGCCCTAGTGCTTGCTGAGGATTACGATGGGAAAGTATTCGTAGTGAATAACCAGCGTATCTCCGTAACATTAAGAGAGTCTGCTCTGGAAGCAAAAAGAATGGCAGATGCCGGTATGGATGGCAGTGCGATTAAAGAAAAGTTAGAAGAGACCAAGATGGATTCTACCATCTATATTACATTGGATACCTTAGAATACTTAAAAAAGGGCGGGAGAATCACACCGGCGGCTGCTCTTTTAGGTTCCTTCCTTCGAATCAAACCAGTTCTTACGATTCAGGGAGAAAAGCTGGATGCCTTCGCTAAGGCAAGAACCACCAAACAAGCAAAAACCATGATGATTACTGCTGCTAAAAAGGATATGGAAGAGCGCTTTGGAGATCCCAAAGGAATACATACAAACATATCTGTGGTACATTCCCATAATGAAGCTGCTGCTCTGGAATTTAAACAGGAGCTCAAAGAGATATTCCCAGAGACAGGTGAGATTTATGTGGATCATCTATCCTTAAGTATCTCCTGTCACATTGGGCCAGGTGCTCTAGCCATTACCTGTACGAAAAAGCTAGAACTATGACAAGAGATTATGTAGGAGGAATGGGACGATGTTTCTGGATAAGATTTTAAAAATAAATCGCACCATAAGCCTGCGGGCTACCCTTATCATAGCCTTTTTATTCATTGGAAGCATACCGGTCTTTATCCAGAGTCCGGTTATGCTTGGTTCTTATAAGCAGAATTTAATTGATTCCAGGATGCAGGATATTCAAAACCAATGCTGGATTTTAAGCAATAAGATGACCCGCAGCGGTTATTTGACTTCTGAGCCAAGAGATCCGCTCCTGGACAATGAGATGTCTGTGAAAGCAGATATGTTTAATGGTAGAATCGTAATTGTGAACCGAAGTTTTCGCATTATCAGTGATACCTTTTCTTTATCCATTGGCAAGATTAATGTTTCCGAAGAAGTGATTAAGTGTTTTGGTGGGGAAAATAGTAATAAATACAATTCTGAAAAGCGTTATTCTGCTTTGACCATCCCAATCTATTCCAATAGTCAGGATAAAGAGATCGACGGCGTGATGATCGTGACCGCTTCCTCGGAAGATCTTCTAAACCGGGTCTCCCAGGTATCGGAAAAAGGATCTCTATTAAACGTGATG
Organism: Hungatella sp. UBA7603; assembly: GCA_002478865.1. Classification (GTDB taxonomy): domain Bacteria; phylum Bacillota; class Clostridia; order Lachnospirales; family Lachnospiraceae; genus Lacrimispora. Next base: position 156,734 of record DLJZ01000006.1, on the reverse strand, counting down.
ATCGTATCGATTCTTGCCATTATAGTAGTTCTGCTCGCAAAGCTGATTATGAAGCCGTTTCAGGAGTTACAACGCCTGTTAAACCGTGCCTCTGAGGGTGATATGGATGAACCCATCAGTTCTCGTGCCTATAAAGAGACTATGGCGATAACGGATTCCATTAATCAGACCTTAAAGAAATTAAAAGCAGTGGATAAATCCAGAGAAGAGTTTGTTTCTAATGTCTCTCATGAGCTTAAGACACCCATTACCTCTATTCGCGTACTGGCGGATTCTCTTACGGGAATGGAGGATGCTCCGGTAGAGCTTTACCGGGAATTTATGAGTGATATCTCTGTGGAAATCGAACGAGAGAGCAAGATAATCGACGATTTATTGGCCTTGGTACGGATGGATAAAACCTCTGGAGGCAGCTTAAATATAGCCCAGGTCAACATCAATGGGCTTTTGGAGTTGATTTTAAAGAGACTACGACCCATTGCTGGAAAGCGCAATGTGGAACTAATCTTTGAGAGTATCCGGGAGGTGACTGCCGATGTCGATGAGATGAAGTTGTCCCTTGCACTGAGTAACCTTGTAGAGAATGCCATCAAGTATAACATGGAGAGTGGCTGGGTTCGTGTAACCTTGGATGCAGATCACAAGTTTTTCTATGTAAAGGTGGCTGATTCTGGTATTGGTATTCCGGAAGAATTTCAGGAACATGTATTTGAGCGTTTCTACCGGGTAGACAAAGCGAGATCTAGAGAAACCGGCGGTACTGGTCTTGGACTTTCTATCACAAAGAAGATAATATTAATGCACCAGGGAGCCCTGAAACTTCAAAGCAAAGAAGGAGAGGGATCTACCTTTACAGTGCGAATTCCTCTTACCTATATCTCATAGAAACAGGAGGAGTCATATGAGGAAACAAAGAATTATATTTTTAATCCTCCTAGTCTGCCTTCTTAGCCTTACAGGCTGCAAAGGAAGAAGTAAATTGGGAGGAGAAACAGCAACTGGTAATGTATATAAGATTTATTATTTAAATTCGGCTATGACAAGGCTTGATCCTCAAGATTATACAATGCCCGAGAAGACGTCTGATCATGATGAGACTCAGATTGACTGGGAGATCGTTCGACTGATGGATCAGCTTAAGACTGTGCCAAAGGATTTGGATCGCCAGGCAGCAGTGCCTGATAAAGTTGGATTTGAAAAATACAAGCTGGAGGATAAGGTTCTCTATCTGTATTTTGATAACAATTATTCTATGATGAACAGTACCAGAGAGATATTATGCAGAGCTTCTCTGGTTCGGACCTTAACCCAGGTAAAAGGTGTGGATTATGTAGCAGTCTATACGGCAGAACAGCCCCTTATGGATAGTGCAGGAAGTCCCGTAAGGCCTATGGCAAATTCCGACTTTATTGATAACATCAGTAATGTAAACTCCTATGAGAAGACGGAGCTTGTATTGTACTTTTCAGATGGGGCAGGAGAGAAGCTAGTTAGGGAAACAAGAGATGTGGTCCATAACGTCAACACCTCTTTGGAAAAGCTCATTGTAGAACAGCTCATTGCAGGTCCAAGTCGTCAGGGGATGAATCCCACACTACCAAAAGAAACAAAGCTTTTAAATGTTTCCGTGAATGAAAATGTCTGTTACATTAATTTTGATTCCACTTTTTTAAATAATACTCTGGAGGTAAAAGAGTATATACCAATATACTCCATTGTCAATTCGCTAGCTGCTGTTACAAGCATAAACAAAGTGCAGATCACGGTAAATGGCTCCCAGGAATTTATGTTTCGGGACTCTATTTCCTTAAATCAGCTATTTGAGCGGAATCTGGATTATAACGCGGAGAATGAAGTAGAAGTAAAGGAATCTGAAACAGGAGGAAATCAACAATAAAACGTCCATTATGTCTGATCGCAGGGGGATTTGTACTTGGAGAGACTGCCGCTTTGCTGGCTCTGACATCATGGTTTTTAATTCCGGCTTTTTTTGCTGCCGGGATGATTCTTTATGGTTATTGGAGAGGCAGGGATACCAGGTGGGTTCTTTTGCCTCTTATCTTTTTCTACCTTGGTATGGTTTGGTCATGTAAATACGAAAGAGGCTGGGAAAGGCGGGAAGAAATTGCCGGGAGTCTTTCTAAGACTTATGTGGAAGCAAAAGGGAAAATTACTTCCCTGGAGGAAGCAGACGGAACCCTAAAAATTACACTGAAAGACAATCAGGTCTGGAAGCTTGGATATAAGGGAAAAAGAAGTGCAGATAGCTTCTCTGTAAAAGGCTTGATGGTATCAGTAAAAGAAGACTCAAAGAATGAGAAAGGTGGAGATTCCACTAGATTTAAGAATCTCTTAGTGGGGCAAATAATCCTGGTTAAAGGAGAAGCAAATCTCTTTTCCAGGGCAAGAAATCCAGGTGAATTTGATTCGAAATCTTTTTATCAAGTGATGGATCTGGATATGAAGTTATATGGTGAGGATATTGTTATTGTGGACAGCCGAAAAGATCCCATTCTTGAGGGAATCCGTCAGGTAAAACTTTGGATTATCGGAATTTTCTACAGACTTACGGGAGAAAAGGAAGCGGGAATTTTTGTAGCTGCTGTCATTGGTGACAAGGAAGGGATACCAAAGGAAATCAATGATCTCTACCAAAAGAACGGCATCGCCCATCTTCTAGCTATCAGTGGGATGCATATGTCGGTCATTGGTCTGTTTTTCTACAACATTCTTAGAAAGATGGGGCTTTCCTATGGGATATCTGGAAGTATTAGCTCTGTGCTTGTGATTCTCTACGGAATCCTAACAGGTGGTTCCCCGTCAGTGGAAAGAGCTGTGATTATGATGGTCATAGCATTTCTGGCTTCTTATCTTGGCAGAACCTACGATCTTTTGTCTTCGGCTGCCCTTGCGCTTATTCTTCTAGCGGTAAAGTCACCCCTTATTCTTATGCAGGGAGGAGTACAACTATCCTTTGGTGCTGTGTTTGCCATTGGAGGAATCATGCCCCTAATGGTCAAATGGGTGGGAGATGAGAGGCCGTTTGTCAGGGTTATATCGGCTTCCATTGCCATACAGATGATTACACTTCCCGTTGTGCTTTATCATTTCTATCAACTGCCTCTCTATGGATTATTCCTTAACTTTATAGCAATACCTCTTATGGATGCAGTTGTTTATTCTGGTCTTGCCGTGATTTTTATAGGCAGTGTTTGTCCCATCCTTGGGACCGCGGCCGCAGGACTTGGAAACTATATTCTAATCTTTTATGAATTTGCCTGCGGACAAATTTCTAAGCTCCCCTATTATAATCTAACATTTGGAAGACCTAATCCACAGCGGATTGTTGCATACATCTTCTTTCTGGTAGCTCTATTTTTTCTTCTCTCAATTACAACAAATCCCAAACCGAAAAAAACAGAGGAAAAATCCAATTCTCCATCCATTTCCATATCTCTGCGCTTGATTCTCTTGTTTTCTTTTTATGGTATCTGTATTCTGCTATTTAAACCTGCGCCAGTTTCTGGGCTGGAAGCTAATTTTCTTGATGTTGGTCAGGGAGATGGCATTCTTCTTCGTACGGGAACTTCGGCGGTACTTATCGATGGTGGTAGTTCCTCCAAAAAGACTTTGGGGAAATACACGTTGGAGCCATGTCTGAAAAACCTTGGAGTATCTGTGATTGACTATGCTTTTGTCAGTCATGGAGATCTTGACCATATCAGTGGTGTTCGTTTTCTGTTAGAAGAAAGCAAAGATATTAAAATTACAACCATCATGCTCCCTTACCATGGTAAAGAGGATGAGAAAATAAAAGAACTGGAGGTTCTAGCCAATAAACGAGGAACCAAGGTTAAATACTTGGCTGGGGGAGAAGAGTTGCGAGTAGAGGGCCTAAAGATATCCTGTCTCTATCCAAGCATTGAAGATGTCCCAGAAGATGTAAATGATCAGTCTGAGGTGCTTAAAATGGACTTTGGAGATTGTCATATGTTATTTACTGGAGATATGGGAGAAAAGGGGGAGATGAAACTTTTGGAGCGATCTAAAAAGGAGTTATCTGTAATCAATGTGCTAAAAACAGCTCACCATGGATCCAAGTATTCTTCTTGTGCTCCCTTTCTTGATGCCGTTTCACCCCGTTTTTCTATCATCTCTTATGGCGAGAATAATACTTACGGTCATCCCCATAAGGAGGTTATGGAGCGGTTAGAAGAACGTGACGTAAGAGTATTTGAGACAGCAAAAAGTGGAGCCATTCGTTTGTGGACCGATGGATCCAACATACAATTTACCGGCTTCGTTGACGAGGAGTGAATCTATGGGTATAATAAAAGTAAGAAAGAGAGAGGAAACACCATGCAGACGTTAGCTCAGGATATGAAAGAACAAAGCTTTAAATCAGTCTACCTGCTATATGGAGAAGAGACATTTTTAAAGAATAGTTATAAAAACCAGTTAAAAGCATCCATTACCCAAGGAGATACCGTTAATTTTAACCAGTTTGATGGGAAAGGAATTGATGTAAGGGAGCTTATAAGTTTATCTGATACCATGCCATTTTTCGCGGAAAAGAGGCTGATACTAATAGAGGATAGTGGATTTTTTAAAAGCCCGGCGGAAGAGCTTATATCCTATGTGACTCAGGTTCCTGAAACTACTTGTATGATTTTTGTGGAATCAGAAGTGGACAAGCGAAGTAAGATGTTTAAAAAGGTAAAAGAAGTTGGTTATACCTGTGAGATGGAACGTCAGAATCTAAATCAGCTTGCAAAATGGGCAGGAACCATATTAGGCAGAGAAGGGAAAAAAATTACCGGTAATACCATGGAGCTGTTTCTTCATAAGACAGGCGATGATATGGAAAACATCAAAATGGAGTTAGAGAAGTTAATCAGCTATACTTTGGGGCGTGAGGTGATTGAGGCTGATGATGTGGAGACTATTTGTACGGAGCGTGTTACCAATAAGATATTTGATATGGTAGCTGCTATAGTAAGTCGACAAACCAGAAAAGCCATGGATTTATACGAAGATCTGCTAACCTTAAAAGAACCTCCTATGAGAATCCTATTTCTGATTGCCAGGCAATTTAATCAGCTATTGCAGGTCAAGGAGTTAATGGGAAAAGGGCTTGATAAGACTGGGATTGCCTCAAAGCTTAAGGTACCACCGTTTGCAGCAGGAAAGCTCATACCACAGGCCAGGACCTTTTCTAAAGAAGATATCTTGTCTTATGTAAATCTCTGTGTGGATGCGGAAGAAGCAGTAAAGACGGGACGTCTGGGAGATCGTATGGCAGTGGAGTTATTGATTACCAGAAAATATTAATAACAATAAAATAAAACCCAAAAGTGTGATGGTTCTATGTACGCTTTTGGGTTTTTCTCATGTGTGTTTTTAGGGCACAAGGTTCTAGTCCTGATCTTCGCAGCAGCATGGATCCTTATCGTCGTCGCAGGAACATAAAGCCTCCTGTGCAGAGATGGTTCCTAGAGTGTCACCAAGCTGTGAGAAGATACAACTTAATAGCCCAATTTCTTCATCGGTCTTATCTTTGGCAATGCAGCAGGCTAGAGAAGACACAAACATAACAAGTTCACAGGATTGCATAAAGACATCACCTCGGGATATTATATGTATGAAAACCGAGTCAGGAGAGAGAACAGGCTCAATCCATTAACTTATAAATATTAAAAGGTTCAAAAAGAATCAAATACTCATCCTTTTGAAAGCCCTTCCCGTATTTTGCCTGATAGCAGTTGATGGCTTCGTAGAAGAATTCCTCGGTTACCTCAAGATATTCTGCGACCTCATAGCCATTACGGCACCCGGCCTCTTTGGCTGCCACCAGTTTATCTAAAGTAATCATCTTATTATATGCCCAAAGCCTGGCGGTTCGTTCCTGCTTTTGATGAGAAACTACAGATTGATCTGAAATATCCCCCACCGTAGTGTAATAGTGTCCAAGTTCCTCTGCCAGGACGCAGGCCTTTTTGCAATCCGGCATGTTCTGGCGGATCAGTATCTTATCTCCGTTAATCCGCCCATCATTGGCCTTAAGAGGCCTTTCTTTAATCATAATTCCAATTAATTCTGCTTCTTCAGTTAACGCTTCATAATTCAAACAAATCACCCCAGCGAGTTAATATTATTCATCAAAAAATGCATCATCGTGTCTCTTCATCTCTTCCGTTACTTCAATGTCCGTTCTTTCATGAGAAGCAACCGGTAAGAGATAAGACTTGTCCTTTGGACTTAATGTTCTTACATTGTTTTGTTCTTTGATGTATTCAGGTATGTGTACCATTTCCCTGACACGCTTTAACGCTTCTTTTTGACCCTTTTCATTCATACGGTGAAAATTCTCAAGGATTTCCCCAGCATCTGTACCAAAACAGTTATTCACATAATCGAAAGCAGAAGCAGTATCATTCTCCCAACCCATAAGATAAGCTGGAGTAGTTTTAAGTATCTTTGCAATCGACTCAATCTTAGACTGTGGAAGCCCTCTGCCGTCTACTTCAATTTTATTAATAGAAGAACGAGATTTGTAGCCGGCCTTTAACGCCAGTTCTTCCTGGGAAATACCAAGCTCTTCCCGCCTCCGTTTAATGATTTGACCTATTTCCATTGGATCACCTCCATACCTATATTATACCACGTTGTAGATAATAATTCAACAAATTTCGGAAATGCTGTTGACAAAAGTGGGACAAGAGAGTATCATAATAAATGTAGACGATATGACTACAAGGGAGGGCAATATGACGGATACGGTTCGATTGAAGGAAGAAATCAAACGATCCGGTCTGAAAAAAGGGTGGATAGCATTGGAACTGGGGTTGTCTAGCTATGGCTTTCATCGGAAGATCAACAATGAGAGTGAATTCAAGGCCGGAGAGATTAAAAGTTTGTGCCAGCTTCTTAAGATTACGTCATTAAAAAAGAAAGAGGAAATTTTTTTTAATGACGGAGTAGACAAAATAACTACAAAAGATCAGGAGCTGGAGAGCAAAGGACTTAAATGATTGGCAACATGGCAAAGGAGGTTGTAAGTGTATAACAAAATCTTAGATGCGGTGATGAAAAAGCTTGGGAACCTATTCCCAGAAGCACAAATCACAGCAGATCCTCTTGGGGCGGGAAAGATTACCCCATGCTTCGAGGTAAGTATTACCCAGGCAGAAGAAAAGCCGGTAACTGGAAATCGCTATTTTCGCAGCGTAAGCATTTCCATCATGTATTACCCCAAAGATTCCCAATATGTCTCCAGAGATCGAAACGAGGTACTGGATACATTAATGGACAACTTAGAATACATAACCGCAACAGATGGTTCAATCATTAGGGGAAGTATGAGAACTGGAAAGAGCCAGGAAGAGGCTTTAACCTTCCAGACAGATTACGAAATGTATGTTTTAAAATCTTCTAAATCAGAAGATTCTATGGAAGACATAAAATTATCATGAAAGAGGTGCAGTTTTGGCAAAGAAAGAAGTAAAAGCAACAAATCAGACAGCCAGTGAACGTTATACAAAAAGACAGCTGGTCTGCTCCGAACGGTATTGCAATCAGAGTGATCTATTATGCGCTCTTCTGGAAGATGGGAAATTATATTCCCTGTCTGAAGCAGATGAAATTATGAATCGATTTATGAAAGGAAGGGTGAAAGTATGTTAGGTGGAGGAAATTTTTCAGTTCAAAATAAGGTGTTCCCAGGTGCGTATATTAATTTTGTAAACAGCGTTTCAGCTAGAGCGTCTTTAGGAAACAGAGGCGTAGCAGCAATTCCAATGATTCTTTCCTGGGGACCTGAAAAGCAGGTATTTGAGGTAACCGCAGAGGAATTCCAGAAGAACTCAAAGGAGATTTTTGGTTTTACCTCAGACGATGATGCCATGCTTTCTATTAGAGAGCTGTTTAAAAATATGACAAAAGGTATTTTCTATCGTCTAAATGGCGGGGCTTATAGTTCCAATGATTATGGCACAGCAAAGTATTCCGGCGAACGCGGTAACAGTCTGATGACTTTAATTTCAAAAAATGTTGATGACGCAAAGAAATTCGATGTAAGAACATTATTTGACGGCAGAGAAGTAGATTCCCAGTCCGTAACAACAGCAACAGAATTAAAAAACAATGCCTATGTAATCTTTAAAAGAGAAGCTCCTCTTGCAGAGACAGCAGGTAGTGCCTTTACTGGAGGAACCAATGGAAGCAATGTGACTGGAGAGGATTATGCAGCATTTCTTGAGGCGATTGAAAGCAGTTCGTTCCAGGCTCTTTGCTGTCCTTCCACCGACGATAAAGTAAAAGCACTGTTTGCGGCATTTACAAAACGTTTAAGAGATGAAGCTGGTATTAAATTCCAGACCGTTTTACATCAGTATGCAAAAGCAGACCATGAAGGAATTATTTCCGTAGAAAACGAAACAGAAGAAGCGGTATCTGGACTGGTTTACTGGGTAGCAGGTGCAGAAGCAGCTTGTGAGATTAATAAAACCAATGAAAACAGAATCTATGACGGTGAGTACACCGTAAAAGTACCTTATTCACAGACCCAGCTTGTAGGTGGCATGAAGGAAGGAAAATTCCTGTTTCACAAGGTTGGCAAAAACATCCGAGTCCTCACTGATATCAATACTCTGGTTACCTATACCAATGAAAAGGGAGAAGACTTCTCCAATAATCAGACCATCCGGATTTTGGATCAGATTGGAAATGACATCGCTTCCTTATTTATCACCCGCTATCTTGGAAAGATTTCCAATGATGCAGCAGGCAGGGTAAGCCTTTGGAATGATATCGTTACATACGGAAAACAGTTAACAGTTCTAAGAGCCATTGAGGCCTTGGATTCAAAAGCAATCACGGTAGATAAGGGAGAAGGCAGACGATCTGTTGTTGTTAATTTCCCGGTTCAGCCTGTTAACTGTATGAGCATTTTATATATGACTGTTGTTGTATCTTAAGAAAGGGGAGATGAATTATGAGCAATATTACAATGAACGCATGGGACGCAATCAGCGCAGCAAAAGCGGAGTGTTTTATCACAATTGAAAATGAGCGTTACAATTTTATGCAGGCTTTAAAAATGGAGGCAAAAATTGAAAAGGTCAAATCCGAAATTCCAATTTTAGGACGGGCTATGAAGGGAAATAAAACGGTTGGAATGAAGGGAACGGGTTCTGCTTCCTTTCATTATAACACCAGCATCTTCCGTGATATTTTGTACAAGTATCAGCAGTCTGGTAAAGACGTTTATTTTGATATTCAGGTAACCAATGAAGATCCTACTTCAAGCGTTGGCAGACAGACTATCATATTAAAGGATTGCAACTTAAACGGTGGCCTTCTTACTAAATTTGATGCGACTGGGGAGTATCTGGAAGAAGAGTTTGAGTTCACTTTTGAAAGCTGGGAAATGCCAGAACGTTTCGGAACAATAGCAGGAATGCAGTAAAGATAAAAGATAAAAGATAAAAGATAAAAGATAAAAGATAAAAGATAAAAGGAGAGTAAAGTTATGGGAGATTTAAGTTGTTTTTTAAGCCAGAATGCAGTAAAGGTAGATCGGGAAAAACATGTGGCATCCAAACGATTTTTGGGAGCAGATAAAAAGCCGGTTGAATGGGAGATCAAAGCCATCACTTCTAAAGAAGATGAAGATCTAAGAAAAGAATGTACAAAAAGGGTACCAGTCACCGGCAAAAAGGGGCAGTATACCCAGGAGACAGACTTTAACTTATATCTTGGAAAGCTGGCATCGGAATGCACCGTATATCCTAATTTAAATGACAAAGCATTACAGGATTCTTACCATGTGATGGGAGCGGATGCGCTTTTAAAGGCGATGTTGACGGCTGGAGAGTATGCTGGTTACCTTGAAAAAATTCAGCAGGTCAATGGCTTTGACTCCACAATGGATGAGCAGGTGGAAGAAGCAAAAAACTAATTGAGGGAGGCGATGTGGAGGCAAACGTTGCTTACTATTGCCTCCATAAGATCCACAAATGGCCTCATGAGTTTTTAAGCCTGGATCGATATGAACGAGCCTTTGTCATAGCCGCGGTGCAGCTAAAGCTTGAGCACGATAAAAAAGAAGCGGATAAGGCAAAGGCAGGTAAATACAGGTAATATGGAAGAACGTCCAAAGGGCGTTCTTCCTATCATAATAGGAAAGGAGGAGATGGGTTTGGCTTCAGTGGAATATTCTCTCTCTATGTATGATGGAATGAGTACCACTCTGCGTGTGATTGAAACCAGGATTCAAAAAACAACTGTTGCTTTTATGGATTTTCGGAAAGTCACAGCTATGTCTATGAATATTTCAACCTTTGAAAAGATAGAAAAAAAGCTTTATGCCATAGATAACAAATACAAAGATGTTAAAGGTACTGTTTCAAAGGTGGAAAATCAGCAGAAGAATCTGAATAAAAGCATAGATGATGGTAAGAAAAAGGCAACTGACTTTAAAGAAACATGGAAAAAGTTAAAAGAAGGGTTCAATATCTCAACAAAGGTGCTTTGCAATATCGGTATTGACAATAACTTTAAGAAGATATTTTCCCGGGCCAGCGATTTAAAAGCGGCAGGAAATACAATTCAGGCCAAGACAGGAATGCGTGGACCAGAACTTTTAATGGCAAAGCAGAGTGCAAAAAATCTCTATGCCAATAATATAGCAAAAAGTCCAGCTGATGCGGCTGACAGCATATCATCTGTTCAACAGATGACTGGAAAAACAGGGCCAGGATTAGAACAATTAACACATGCTGGAATCTTATTACAGGAGACTTTTGGATATGGAATGGCCGATAGCATAAAAACAGCTGGTATGCTGGAACAGAAATTTGGTGTTACAGGTGCCCAGGCATTGGATTTAATTGTCCAAGGAACTCAGGCGGGATTAAATAAAAATGGAGATATGTTGGATATTTTGAACAACAATTCGGAACAGTTTAAGAGCCTTGGATTAAATGGTCAGGAAATGTTTAATATGCTAAATAACGGTGCCCAAAATGGCAATGCTTCCATAAGCTCGGTGGCCAATGCGGTTTCAGAGTTTTCATCAAGAGCTATAAGTGGAGGGGCAGAGGTCCAAGAAGGTTTTTCTGCCATTGGACTCAATGCAGATCAAATGAAAGATGCATTTGGAAGTGGTGGAGAAAGTGCAAAAGAAGCATTCTTACAGACAGTTACAGCGCTAAGTAGCATAAACGATCCTGTAAGTAGAAATGCAGCGGGGATGAAATTGTTCGGGGATTCCTTTGGGGAACTTGGAGAAAATGGATTAAGTGCATTGTCTAATTTAAATGGTTCAATAGAGATATCAACAAGCCATTTAGAAGAATTAAACCGAGTGAAATACGATAATGCTACAAACGCCCTTAGTGCCTTAGCAAATACGGTAAATACAGGATTAGCAGGCGCTGTAGGAGGTATGGTTGATAATATAGGAAAAAAAATCGCAGACTTTACAACAGGTCTCCAAGGAGAAGTAGGCGAAATTAATGGGGTGTTTGGAGCAATTGGCTTTGTTGCTGGAGTGATTGGAAATACTATCTCTAGCGTGTGGTCTGTTATCGAACCAGTAATTTGGGGCATTGTTGCGGCTTTGATTGTATACAACTCTACATCAGGTATTCTTTGGCTTACAACATTAAAGCAAGCGGCTGTAATGGCATGGAAGACTATTTGTGATTGGGCTGAGACAGCTGCTATTATAGCGATGATCGTAGCGCAAGATGGGTTGAATGCAGCGTTTGCGGCCTGTCCATTAACCTGGATAATTATGTTGGTTATATTAATTATTGCACTTTTTTATGCTGCGGTAGCAGCATTTAATAAAATGGCAGGTACCTCTATTAGTGCAACAGGATTAATATTTGGAGCATTTGCTGCTGCTTTTGCATTTATACAAAATATTTTTATGATGGTATGCCAATTTATATTTGGACAGATTGATTTTTTGGTTAATGTTTTAGGAGCATTTGCGAATTTTTTTGCAAATCTATTTAAGGATCCTGCCGCGGCTGCCATTCATATCATTTTTGATATGGTAGATGCCGCTTTAGGTGCCATTCAAAAATTAGCAAAAGGTATGGACTTAATATTTGGTTCACATACGGAATCAGTTGTAATTGGTTGGAGGGAAGATTTGTCTTCTGTTGAAGATAAGTTGGTAAATAAATTCGGGAATGGCAAGTATGAAGAGGTAATGGGGAAATCTGATATAAATAAAACATTGGAGGACTTTGGTATCCCAATGGAGCATAGAAGTTATTCAAAAAATACAAAAAAAGGCTATGACATGGGGGCTGGGGGTAAATCTTTTCTAAATAAATTCACTGATGTTAATAGCATATATGGTGATGGAAATAAACCATTTAATCCCAACGACTATGGCGGCAATTTAGGCGCAGATAATCAAGCTGATCTATCAGCGACCCTAAACAACTTAAATCAAAACTCACAAAACAATCCAAACCTATCACCATACCAGGACAGCATCTCCAAAAACACCGGTGATACAGCAGCAAGCACAGCGGCCATGGCAAACACCATGGATTCCATGGATGAAGAATTAAAATATATGAGAGATGTGGCGGAGCAGGAGATTATAAATCGATTTACGCTAGCGGATCTAAAGCTGGACATCAATAACAACAATAACATTAGAAATATTGCGGACGCAGAAAGCGTTACCAGTATGCTAAATGACACAACATCGGAAGCCCTTTATTCCTTTGCGGAAGGAGTGAATGGATAATGGCCTATGAAGTATACATAGATGACATGCTGCTCCCATTACCGCCAGAAAAGATCCCCGTAAAATACAGTGGACAAAATAAGACGGCAAACCTGATAAATGGAGAAGAAATCAATCTCTTAAAGCCTGCAGGTCTAGCAGATATTAGTATTGATGTAACGATTCCCCAAATGGATTATCCATCCGCCGTATGGGATGGGAGTATTGAAAATGCAGAAGATTTCCTGGGAAAACTAGAGGCTTTAAAAAAGGGCAAAAAACCCTTTGAATTTACCGTAGTCCGTGAAGGATTTGGAGGAGACAGCCTGTTTGATACAAGTATGGATGTCACCCTGGAAGACTATAAGGTGTCAGACGATGTTAGTCAGGGCCTCGATCTTCTTGTATCACTTACCATGAAAGAGTACAGACATTACGGGACGCTTATCATGAATTTTATCCTAAAAGAAAATGGGGAGGCTCAGGCAGAGCAGCCAGAAGCCGAGCGCTTGGGGGAACCACCCCAGGAGAAGAATTATACCGTAGTAAAGGGCGATTGCCTTTGGTCTATTGCCAAAAAACAGCTTGGTAATGGAAGCCGATGGCAGGAGATTCACCAATTAAATAAGGACAAGATAAAAAATCCCAATCTTATTTACCCAGGACAGATTCTCACATTGCCATAGTAAGGAGGGGAACCGTGGAAGCACATTTATACATTCAAAATGGTGAGACCGTCTACGAACCAGTAGTCCAGGGGAGTATCACCTGGGAGACGCAGCGCAAAGGTCAGCCTGGAAAATGCACGTTTACCCTGATCCCTGATGACATCCTAAAAATTGAGGAGGGCAATGCCCTCCGACTGGATGTAAATGGGACTCCTGTTTTCTTTGGATTCATATTTGAAAGAAGTTGGAACAGTGACGGTCTGGTAAAGGTAAGCGCCTATGATCAGCTACGATATCTAAAAAATAAAGACAGCTATAACTATGTTGATTTAACCGCTGGTGAAGTCATCAAAATGATAGCTGGAGATTATAACCTTGAGGTTGGGGAGCTGGAAGACACAGGGGAAAAGATTATCAGAAATGAGAAGGACAAGACTCTATTTGATATTATCACCACCAATATGGACATAGCTATGATGCATAAAAAGAAGATATTTGTTTTTTACGACAATGCAGGAAAGCTGACCTTAAAAGATGCAGAGAATATGAAGCTAGATGTAGTGATTGATAACGAAACTGCCCTTGACTATGACTATAAGATCAGCATTGACAGTAACACCTACAATCAGATCAAACTATATCGAGAAGATAAGAACACAAAAAAACGAGAAGTATTTTTAACGAAGAGTTCAGAAAATATAAATAAATGGGGTATTTTACAAAAAGATGAATCCATTGATGAGGGGGTCGACGGACAGTCCATTGCGGATAATTATTTAAGCATTTACAACCGTCCATCTAAAAGCTTATCCATTAAGGATGCCTTCGGTGATATCCGGGTTCGCGCAGGCTGTATTCTTCCAGTAATTTTGGATACAAAAGATACTGTTCTAGAAAACTATTTATTGGTTGAATCCGTAACCCACAAAATTGAAACTGGAACTCATACCATGGATTTAACATTGAAAGGAGCAAATATCTTTGGCTGATGTGGAATGGATAGAAAATATAAAAAGGATTGTGATTCAGGCTATGGAAGCAGGAGATCCATGTGATGTAATACCTGGTACAGTGGTGAGAGAAAATCCAGTTGAAATCCAGTTAAGTGATAAAATCGTTTTGTTCCAATCCCAGATTCTGGTACCAGAACAATTAAAAGATCATAATCGGATCATGAATATCCCAGGATTGGGAGAAGTAACGGTTCAGGTAAAAGGAGAAGTGAAAATGGGGAAAAGAGTGCTTCTTCTTCAAAAACGAGGCGGGCAGCAGTATGTAGTCATTGGCACTTGGTAGGAAAGGAGGAACTTTATGCTTCCGAAAACAAGTGAAATTTTACGAAAGAATTTAAAAATAGTTCAGAAACCTTCAAATACATATAGATTGGACGTAGAAAATAAAAGAATCATTGATATGGTAGATGGTCTGGAAGCGGTGAAACAATCAGTATACTGTATTTTGAATACAGAACGATTTGAATGGCTGATTTATAGCTGGAACTATGGTTCAGAGCTAAAGGATTTATTTGGCAAGTCAACAGGGCTAGTCAAAGCTAAAATAAAAAAGAGAATCAGGGAAGCTTTGAAGCAGGATGACAGAATCTCAGAGGTGGACTCCTTTTCTTTTGATTTGGTGGAACGAAAGCTCCATGTAACATTTAAAGTGCATACCCAATGGGGGGAGATTGAGGCAGAGAAAGAGGTGAGTATTTAATGTATGAGGATATGACTTATGAAACCATCATGAGCCGGATGTTAAACCGGGTTCCAAAAGGTCTTGATCAAAGAGAAGGCTCTCTCATTTACACAGCGATTTCCGCAGCTGCGGCAGAAATGCAGGTGATGTACATAGAGTTCGATACTATTTTAAAAGAAACATTTGCCCAGACTGCTTCCAGAGAAAACTTAATTCGCAGAGCCGCAGAGAGAGGGATGGAGCCAAGTCCCGCTACCAATGCAGTTATAAAGGCGAAAGCCACGCCGTCAGAGGTTGTTATTATGCCAGGGCAGCGCTTTCGCCTGGGAGTCTATTACTATACGGTGATTAAAATAGTGGGAGATGGCATATATCAGCTAAGCTGTGAAACAGCAGGAACGGCTGGCAACAGGCAGACAGGACGCTTAATTCCCATTGAAAGTATTTCAGGACTTACCTCTATGGAGATTACCGATCTACTGATTCCAGGAGAAAATGAAGAGGATACAGAAACCTTTCGAAAGATTTACATGAGCTCCTTTACCGAAAAAACATTCAGTGGAAATCGAAAAGACTATTTAATCAAAACAAATGGAATTCCTGGGGTGGGAGCCACAAAGATTACAAGAGCATGGAATGGACCTTCCACCGTAAAGCTGACAATTTTGGATTCCAATTATAACAAAGCGTCAGATCTGCTGATACAAACGGTGCAGGAAACCATAGATCCATCTGGCAGTGGAAAAGGGGATGGACTAGCTCCAATTGACCACGTAGTAACGGTAGATACGGCTGAGGAAGTAGAGGTAGGGATAACCTGCGCTTTGGAGTATGAGAATGGATATGAGGAAGAAACTCTTAAAACACTGATACAAGAGGCAGCAGAATCATATTTGAAAGAGCTCAGGACCTCTTGGGAAGGTCTTGGAGAACGGGGATGCATTATAAGAATCTCTCAGATGGAAGCCAGAATACTAGCACTGGAGGGAATTTATGATATAAAAAATACTCTTATTAACGGTGCACCAGAAAATCTGGAATTAAACCAGTATCAGATTCCAGTGTATGGGGGGGCTGAAATTGATTCGAGAGGTTAATTTATTATCCTATATTCCAGACTTTCTTAAGGAATATGAAGAGATAAAAACCATTCAAGAAGTGATGCAGTCAGAGATACAGCGCATGGAAGATGAAACTGAGGTGTTGTTTGACAATCAATTCATAATGAGTTCAGATTTAGATAACATTCGCCGATACGAGCAAATGCTGCATTTACAGGCATCTTCCAAAGATACGTTGGCAGACCGTAGATTTAAGGTCTTATCCAAATGGAACCGGATCATCCCTTATACCAAAGTGACATTAAGACAAAGGCTAGCTGTGTTATGCGGAGAAGATGGATATACGCTGGATATTGATCCGAATAAAAAGGTCATTGTAAAGGTCGCATTGAAAAGCAAACGGAATCTAAACGAAGTGAAGAAAATGTTAGAGGAATTCGTACCATGCAATATGATAATTGATCTAGATCTCCTCTATAACCAGCATCATTTACTCAGCGGATTCAAACACAAACAATTAGGAGCCTGGAGTCACAGGCATATTAGAAATGAGGTGCTTATCAGTGGCAAATAAAACAAACAATTATAAGTTTCCAAAGCCAGAGGCAGATGATTTTTACGACATATCAGAGTATAACAAAGCCATGGATATATTGGATGATTCCCTGACGGAAATGGATCAAAAGAAGCTAGATAAGAATGGGGATGCTTCAGAGGCAGTCACTGAATTCGAACAGGAGATTTTAAGAGAGAATATTGAGTCTGGGGAGACATTAGCATCTACTTTTGGGAAGATCAAAAAATGGTTCACTGAGATGAAAGACATTGCGTTTTCAGGTAATGCGAAAGATGTTATGACAGATGCGGCGCATCGGTTTGTTAGTGATGCGGAGAAGATTAGCTGGAATGGGAAGGTGGGGGCTTCTGGGGGGGATATATCTGAAACCGTCATTGAGACATTGGAATCCATTGATTCAAAATATCCTATCCCGGTTTCTGGAGAGACGGCAAAGGTCTTCATGGGCAAGGTTAAAAAGTACGTAGAGGACACAAAGCCACTTGATGCCGACGTAATGGTGTACGTGGACACCACAGGCAGTGATACTGATGGAGACGGTACAATTGAAAAACCATTTAAAACCATACAGCATGCATTAGATGTACTACCAAAGGACTTGGGCGGTTTTACTGCTAATATTTTAATTGCAGATGGAACATATCCTGAAAATGTACTTGTGAATGGTTTTCATAGTGGAAACATCTATATAAGACCTAAAGATAGAGTTAATGTTATTTCGGATAGCTGTATAGTGTCTTCCTTTAGATTGTTTCATTCAACAGCCTATATACACATAAACAGTATACGAATGATTGAGGTTCAAGAAAGTAGTGGTGCGTTATACGAGCCGATAAGAATAGACGGTCGAGTTTTAGTTCGGCTAGATCATGTGAAAATTGTTGAGAATTATAAAAGTGGTTTAACAGCAGTGTTTCTTACTGGGAGAAGTTCAGTTAATGTAATGGATAGCGAAATATCAAATCACTTACATGCTGTACATGTTGATGATTCTAACGCATATATATCAAATTGTATAGGTGTAAATAATTCATCTGTGATTATAGCCACTTCAGGTGGTAGAATTACTCAGAATGGAACTAAAATTTCAGGAGACGAATATAGCAAAATCAATACCGGAGGAGAAATCATAAATCAATATGGCGCAGTCATTGGAACACTACAATCTAATACCAATTTATACGTTTCTACAACGGGAAGCGATGTTACTGGTGATGGCACCTCTACCAAACCATTTAAAACTATACAACATGCAGTTAATGCGTTACCTAAGGATTTGGGAGGGTTTGCTGTTAGTATTGCAGTCTATGATGGAACTTATGGTGAGATTGTGTATATCCAAGGATTTCATAACGGTATACTTTCGATTGCACGTTATGGGAATTGGACAACTTTAAATACTACTTGTAATGTAACGGGATTTGTCTGTGGATGTTGTACTGCAAGAATTACACTTGCAGGATTAAATTTAACACGTACGGATGAACCAGGAGTAAAAGCCTCCGAATGTTCAGATATAGTTGTGTGGTATTGTCAATCCCTAACAACATCTGATTCAGGCTTCTATTTTGAAGCTTGTGTGGGAAGAATAGATAGTTGCAAGACCAAAAATAAAAAGTGGGGTATGATTGCAGCTTATATGAGTCATATAATGTCTACTGAATGGTCCAATGGTTCTTTTGGTACTGATAATGGTATAGCTGCCACTAATGGTTCAATTGTGCACCTTGTAGGAAATCAACCAACTGGAGCGTGGCAATATGGAACAAACAGTGGCGGACAATTTGTTTTAGAGAACGGTACACAAATATCCGGTCTTATGGCTCCGGGATTATCTTGTACTTGGGGAACAATTACCGGTGGATATGTACGACATGGCAACTTGAACGGACCAGCAATGATAACAATACAGCTAAGGGTTGGAGTTACCACCGACCTTGCAGCGGGGCAAGCTTACTATGTAAGAGGCTTTCCAACAACAGCATTTTCAGCAGTGCCCGTTTCTGTTCATCGTCAAGACGCTATACAAGCATGCTATATAGAACGCGATACCATAAGTATTGTTTTTAATCGTAATATATTAACAAATGACTCTTTTTACTTTAATGTAACATATTTAACAAATTCATAGAGTAGGAGGTTCTACTAGAATGAAAACAATGTTTAATGTAAGAAGAGCATAAGTGAAAAATAAAAAAACTTTACACTTCCAAGTAATGGAATTTAAGCTGGGAAATCATAGTAATGGTTAACGGATCAAAGCGGATGATATCCAGAAAACTACCAGACAAAAATATCAAAAGAAAGTATAAGGTAAAAAAATGAAAAACATATTATGCACATCCACAGGCATCATCGGCAGCATCATAGCATCACTATTCGGAGGGTGGGATACAGGTATCGCAACATTAATTCTTTTTATGGGCATCGATTTTTTCTCCGGCCTAGCAGTCGCCGGAATTTTCAAAAACAGCAGCAAAACTGAAACTGGTGCCTTAGAATCAAGAGCCGGCTGGAAGGGACTATGTAGAAAGAGCATGACTCTTCTCTTTGTCCTAATCGCCCACCGTCTGGACTTATCCATCGGGACAAGCTACATAAGAGATACCGTCGTCATTGGTTTTATGGCAAACGAGTTAATATCCATCGTAGAAAACGCTGGACTAATGGGCATACCGCTCCCGGCCGTATTAACAAAGGCAATCGATATCTTAAATCAGAAATCAGAACCAATCAAATAATATTACAAATAACATCACAGGTAAATTACAAATACCATCGCAAATACCATAACCTCAAACCGACTCTTTTCACCCCCCAATTTCCCCACATATGAAAAGCGCATCCACAAAACAATTTGTCCCATTTCCACCCGGGACATTCTACCTTTCACTTTCATATCATAAAATTGTAATAGTATAGAAAGGACAAGGTGAGAGGTATGGTAAAAAGCGAAGCAACGAAGGATATGCCGCATCTGGAGCTCATAGGAATCCAGGAAAACCTAAACGATGCCGATTACACGGAAATCGAGCGTTTCCGGGAATCCTTTGACCCGGATGATATGGGATTTTTCGGCGGAAGGGAAGGAATCTAATATGGAAATCCATCAATTATTAACGCCATATAACTATACAAACGGCGAACTTAGCCGTATCAAATATATTGTAATTCATTATGTAGGCGCTCTGGGTGGAGCGGAAGCCAACTGTAAATATTACGCATCTCAATATGTTGGTGCCAGTGCCCATTACTTTGTTGGCTTTAACGGTGAGATCTGGCAGTCCGTAGAAGACAAAAACATCGCATGGCACTGCGGCGCCAAAACCTACAAGCATCCAGAATGCCGTAATACCAACAGCCTGGGAATCGAGCTATGTGTTAGAAACAAAGGTTCTCAGACTGATACCAGCCGGGATTGGTACTTTGAAGAGATAACAGTAAGAGAAGCTAAGAAGCTGACTAAGACCCTCATGGAACAATACGGCATCAAAGAAGATCATGTCATCCGTCACTACGATGTTACAGGAAAAATCTGCCCCAATCCTTATGTCTATAACCATACCAAGCATACCTGGCAGGATTTTAAAGATAGTCTGGTAACTGCAGCCGAGATAAAGTCAGGCTGGGTAGAAGATGAAAGTGGTTGGAAGTTTTATCTAGGAGATACCGGGAATCTTGTGAAAAATGACTGGTACAAAGACGGAGAGAAGTGGTATTGGTTTGATGGAGCTGGGTATATGGTAAAAGATACCTGGAAAACCGGCTCCGATGGAAAATGGTATTTCTTAACAAGTGATGGTTCCATGGCAAAGGACCAGTGGATCGTCTGGAAAGAAGAGCTATACCGGGCGAACAAAGACGGCAACATGTCGGAAGGAACTATGACGCTTAGCACTGATGACAAAGGTGCATTAAAAATTGTATAAAAAATGTATATAAACAGTTTAAACAGCTAGTGCCAGTATGAGAACAGCCCCCTGCCATTTGACAGGGGGCTGTTCTCATATCAGGCATTAGCCTTTCTTGTTTTGTCAAAAAAGGCAACAAAAAATCCCACTCAGCGGGTTAAACCGAATGGGATAAAATTCTGTTCTATGAATTAAGCCATTGCGTTAACAGCTCTAGAGATTCTGGATACTTTCCTGGAAGCGTTGTTCTTATGATATACGCCTTTAGTTGTAGCCTTGTCAATCTCTGTGATAGCGCTGATTAATGTTGCCTGAGCAGCAGCCTTGTCACCGGCAATAATAGCAGCGTCTACCTTCTTAATAGATGTCTTCACTTTGGATCTGATCGCTTTGTTTCTTTCAGCCTTAGTTTCGTTAACTAAGATTCTTTTTTTAGCAGATTTAATGTTAGCCAATCTGTACACCTCCAATATACTGTTATATGATTATTCTTTGTTTTGCATCAAAGTCTGGACACGGACAGTTCAATGTAAACATACCTTTATATTTTAACGAATATCGTCCCATATGTCAATACATAATTCCTGCTTTTTTGCAGAAAATACCTAAGAAAAGCTGGAAAGGAGGAAAAAATGGAAAACACATTTGAAGTGCGTACAGATCTTGCGGTAGAAGAGAAAGAAAGTTTTCCTGGTGACGGTGGTGAGATCTCAGGTGTATCTTTAAGAGAATGGCATCGTTCCGGCAGTCGAATTAAAATGACGGAAGTTAAAATTTTAGACAAAAAAGGTGAAAAAGCCATGGGGAAACCCATTGGCACCTACATTACTTTGGAGGCCGACGAGCTCTCCAAAAAAGATGAAGATTATCACAGGGAGGTGTCTGAAGAATTAGCCTCCCAAATTGAACGCCTTTTAGAAGGGAAAAAGTTCAGAAAACCAGATTTTCATGTGCTGGTAGCAGGACTTGGTAATTCCTCTGTAACCCCAGATTCATTGGGGCCAAGAGTCCTTAATAATTTACAGGTAACACGGCATTTAAAGGTTCAGTATGGAGATGACTTTTTAAAAGGAAGAAGCATGCCAATAATCAGCGGAATCGTACCTGGAGTAATGGCTCAGACTGGTATGGAAAGTGCGGAGATTTTAAAAGGAATTATCATGGAGACAAAGCCTGATTTAATCATTGCAATTGACGCTTTGGCGGCAAGGAGTGTCAAGCGCCTTGGAACAACCATACAGCTAACAGATACAGGCATTCACCCTGGCTCTGGTGTTGGAAATCACAGGCTTAGTCTTACAAAAGACAGCCTTGGGATACCGGTAATGGCCATCGGTGTTCCTACGGTAGTGGGAGCTGCGGCCATTGTACACGATACAGTATCTGCTATGATTGGGGCCTTATCCAATAAAATGGAAACAAAGGGCATGGGGGATTTTGTTGAAAAGCTTAGCTCAGATGATCAGTATAACCTGATTAAAGAGCTGTTAGAGCCAGAATTTGGTCCTCTTTATGTAACACCTCCAGATATTGATGAGACAGTCAAGGAGTTGAGCTTTACCATCTCAGAAGGAATTCACCTGGCATTTTTGGGACAGGAAGAAGCGTAGTAAAATACAGGCTTTCTGCATAGGATATTAAGAATGATTGTGCAGGAAGGCGGCTATGAAAAAAAGTAATGATATCCTAAACCGGATAATTAAAAATTTAATGATTACAGTAAGCCTTATTTTGGCCGTTTTCTTAGGCATTAGGGAAGCTTCCCAAGCTGGAAAAAAGGCTGATTTTAGCAAAGCAGAGGTACTGGTAAAAGAAGGAGCTGGCTTTGGTGTCTCCTATATCTGGAGACACCAGTATCCTGCGGTCGTGTGGGATGAAGATAATAGCAAAAGCAGTTCTGAAAAAAAAGATGAATCTATGGGAAGTGCACTGTTTCATTTTTTTGTTAGCCGTTCTCCTCTTTACCGTTATTCCAGTGACAGTAAAAAAGGAGATATAGACTATGAAGAAGCAGATCCCTCTTATCGTGGTTATATAGAAAGTGGTAAGTTTTACGAGGAACATGGGTTTCTTCTTTATGATGGTGGAGAAGAGAGCGGGGAAGATGGCTCAGTCAATGCGGGATCGCCATCTACGAAATCAGGAGAAGAAAATGCAAAAACCGAAGAAAATACGGAAACAGATCAGGGCAACGTAACATCTGATAAGGAAACAGCAGGAAGCAATGAACCACTAAAAGATCATAATAAAACGGTAAATAAAGATGATAGCCTTACCTGTGCATCAAGCAGTATTTGGCCCATTGTGGGAACCACATATTTAAAAGATCAATTGGCTGACTATGATTTCATGATGAAGCATTTTTACAGTGTTCACAGTTCTACAACGGCAGGAAGAGATCTTATGAAGGCAAATGAATTTCTATCAGAAGATTTCACCTTAAAGGGAGGAAACGACAAACCCCAGATTCTAATCTATCACACCCATTCCCAGGAAGAATATGCGGATCATGGACCGAATAAACCAGACGCAACCGTTGTGGGGTTAGGAAACTATTTAACAAAGCTCCTCACAGAAAAAGGATATAATGTCATCCATGATACAACCGTCTATGATTTGCAAAATGGAAAACTAGACCGGAATAAAGCATATACCTATGCTTTGGATGGAATTACAGGAATCCTGCAAAAGAATCCATCCATTGACGTAGTACTAGATGTTCACAGAGATGGAGTAGATGAAAGTCTACACATGGTAAATCAGGTCAATGGAAAACCTACAGCTCCCATAATGTTTTTTAATGGTGTCAGCCAGACGCCAGAGGGTCCCATCGAATACCTGGCAAATCCATTTCGCGAGAAAAATCTAGCTTTTAGTTTTCAAATGCAATTGGACGCAGCAGCCTATTTTCCAAATCTGACCAGAAAAGTTTATATAAAAGGACTCCGTTATAATCAACATTTAAGAGCAAGATCTGCCTTAATTGAGGTAGGTGCTCAGACTAATACATACCAGGAAGCGTTAAATGCCATGGACCCCCTCGCAGAAGTTTTGGATATGGTGTTGCAAGGAAATTAAAAAAATGGTATATTTTTAAGGATATCATAGGATTTTTGGCGGATTGTCTCTTTTTTAATTAGAAGCGACCGAATCGATCAGAAACATCAGAAAAGAGGAGTTACTTTATGGCAGCTGTCCAGCAGAATAAGATACGCAATTTTTGTATTATCGCTCATATTGATCACGGGAAGTCAACCCTTGCAGACAGAATTATAGAGAAGACCGGACTGCTTACCAGCAGGGAAATGCAGGCTCAGGTTCTTGACAATATGGATTTGGAACGAGAAAGAGGAATTACCATCAAAGCTCAATCCGTTCGTACCGTATATAAAGCACAAGATGGTCAGGAATATATCTTTAACATGATTGATACACCTGGTCATGTGGATTTTAACTACGAGGTTTCCAGAAGCCTTGCAGCTTGTGATGGCGCTATTCTAGTCGTAGATGCTTCTCAGGGAATCGAGGCTCAGACCCTTGCTAATGTATACCTGGCGTTGGATCATAACTTAGATGTTTTTCCAGTACTCAATAAGATTGATCTTCCAAGCGCTGACCCAGAACGTGTTGTTCAAGAGATTGAAGATGTCATAGGCATAGAAGCTCACGATGCTCCCCGCATTTCTGCAAAGACCGGACTGAATGTGGAAGATGTGTTAGAAGCTATCGTTAATAAGATTCCGGCCCCAGAAGGAGATCCAGAAGCACCGTTAAGAGCTCTGATTTTCGACTCTCTTTATGACACCTATAGGGGTGTTATTATATTTTTTCGAGTTAAGGAAGGAACTGTAAAAAAAGGCGATAAAGTGCTTATGATGGCGACCAAAGCAGTGGAAGAAGTGGTTGAGGTAGGTTATTTTGGCGCAGGGCAGTTTATTCCTTGTGATGAATTAAGAGCCGGCATGGTAGGCTATTTAACTGCCAGTATAAAGAACGTAAAAGATACTGCGGTAGGCGATACCATCACACATGTAGCAAGACCATGTGCAGAGCCACTTTTGGGATATAAAAAAGTGACCCCTATGGTTTACTGTGGACTTTATCCTGCAGACGGCGCACGCTATAATGATCTTCGTGAGGCACTGGAAAAGCTTCAGTTAAATGATGCCTCCCTGTTCTTTGAACCAGAGACATCCCTTGCCCTTGGTTTTGGTTTTCGATGCGGATTTTTAGGATTGCTCCATTTAGAGGTAATCCAGGAACGTTTGGAACGAGAATATAACTTGGATCTTGTAACCACGGCCCCAGGCGTTGTTTACCGGGTATATAAAAGAAACGGCGGAATGCTGGAACTGACGAACCCATCAAATCTTCCAGATCCGACAGAAATTGAATATATGGAAGAGCCAATAGTAAGTGCGGAGATCATGGTAACTACGGAATATGTAGGATCGATTATGACTCTTTGTCAGGAACGACGCGGTGTTTATCTTGGCATGGAATATATGGAAACCACAAGAGCCTTATTAAAATATGAGCTTCCTTTGAATGAAATCATCTACGATTTCTTTGACGCATTAAAATCCCGTTCCAAAGGATATGCTTCCTTTGATTATGCATTAAAAGGCTATGAGCGTTCCGAGCTTGTAAAGCTGGACCTCCTGGTCAACAAAGAAGAAGTCGATGCGTTATCCTTTATTGTTCACGCAGAATCTGCCTATGATAGAGGCAGGAGGATGTGTGAAAAGCTGAAAGATGAGATACCAAGGCAGCTTTTTGAGATTCCGATTCAGGCAGCTATCGGCGGCAAGATCATTGCTCGTGAGACCGTTAAGGCTATGAGAAAAGACGTACTTGCCAAATGTTATGGCGGAGATATTTCACGTAAGAAAAAACTTCTTGAAAAACAGAAAGAAGGTAAAAAACGTATGCGTCAGGTCGGTAATGTAGAGATACCACAGAAGGCATTTATGAGCGTATTGAAATTAGATGATGAATAAAAAAAGTTTGGAGATTTACGTGCATATTCCATTTTGTGCACGCAAATGCGCATATTGCGATTTTCTTTCTTTCTCGGGAAATGAGTGTGTGCAAAGAGATTATACAGAAAAATTAATAGAAGAGATCGAGCATCAAAGTGCCTATGCAAAAGAATATCAGGTGGTCAGTATCTTTATCGGTGGAGGCACTCCTTCTATATTAAAGACAGAAGATATGGAAGCTGTCTTAAATGCCTTAAGAACCCAGTTTGACATTCATCCTCATGCAGAGGTGACGATGGAGGCCAATCCAGGCACTGTGACCCAGGAAGGGCTCTTAAGCTATCGTAATGCTGGAGTCAACCGTATCAGCATGGGGCTTCAGTCTGCCGATGATAAGGAACTTCGTTATCTTGGAAGAATTCATACTTACGATGCCTTTTTGAAAAGTTATCAAAGGGTGCGAATGGCAGGTTTTGATAATGTTAATGTAGATTTAATATCTGCAATTCCAGGACAGACCGTGGAGTCATGGAAAAACACCTTAAAAAAGGTGACCATGTTAAAGCCAGAGCACATTTCCGCCTATAGCCTTATCATAGAAGAAGGAACTCCCTTTTACGACAGATACGGAGATCATGTGGAGATGGAAAGCTATGCGATGACAAAGGAAGAGCGAAGACAGTTAATGGCATTGCCAGACCTCCCAGATGAGGATTCTGAACGAGAGATGTATTATCTCACCCAGGAGTTTTTATTGGAACAGGGATATGAACGGTACGAAATCTCCAATTACACCAAAAAAGGATATGAATGCCGCCACAATATCGGCTATTGGACGGGCATGGAATACCTGGGTCTGGGACTTGGAGCGTCCTCCTATATGAATGGATGTCGCTTTCACAATACCACGGATTTAAATGATTACCGCAATGCCCGTTTTGATCAGGAGGAAGGCTTTCATCACGCACTCAGACAGGAATATGAGCGTCTTTCCATCGAGGAAAAGATGGAAGAGTATATGTTCCTGGGACTTCGTTTGACAGAAGGGGTATCGGCTCATGGATTTGTCAGCAACTTTGGTCAGAATATTCGCAATGTTTATGGACCCATACTTGATAGACTAGAGCAGGATGGGTTAATGGAATTTAAAGATGGTTTTTACCGACTGACTTCCAGGGGAATTGATTTAAGCAACTATGTGATGAGTCAGTTTTTGCAATAAAAATAGTTTTTTTTCATAAATTATTTGAGAAATATATAAGGCGTAGGACGCAAAGTGAATTATCACTTTTGCATTCTACGCCTATTTTCATCCCAATCTACTGAATCAGAAAGATCTCCATACTCCTGGTACCGTAAAATCTAGTTTCACCATGAGTATTAAAAAAGATATCAATATGTCTGCCCTTTACACCGCCGCCGCAATCCTCTGCGGTGTAAATGACGCCGCCTATCATAAGCTTACTTCCGTAAGGAATGACTCTTGGATCAACGGAGATGGTATGGTTTGAAGTTGCAATGGTTCCGGTGCTGGTATGGCCGCCCCATTTCCCAGAGCACTGTCTGCAAGGACAGTAAGCGGTTGTCTTAAATGTACCAAGAGAGCGGAGATTGGTAGCAGATACGTCTGTTCCAACACCATATACCTTGGTGCCGGAAAGCTTTTGACCGGAGGCATAGGCGTCAATGAGATACGTGCCGTTTCCATAGGAATCCCAGGGTATACTTACCTCAAACCCATAATTCCCCGTTTCCGTACCTTGTTGGGTTAAATCCGCCCTGTGCTTGGAGGTCGTGGTTTCAAGCTCAGCAGTCACCTGTCCAGTTAACTGGTTGGTGATAATAATCTTCACCGGCAGAGAAGAATCAGGCTCCGAGCTGTTAAAAGCCCAACCCCTTACGTTCTTATCATCCGCTCCGTCAATAATTCCAGTGACCGGGCCCGCATAGGATATAAAAGCGTTTATCAAAACAAATACCGTCATTAGTAAAAATCCTAGAATCTGGTGGATGTGAATTCTTTTTATCATATTACAAATACTTCCTTTCTTTTTTACAAACCGTAATATAATTTAACACCATTATAATTATATGTAACAGTTTTGTAATAAATGAGGTACAAGTATTCATTTTACATATTTTTCCATAAAAGTCAAGACTAACTTATCCACTTGGGGGAGTGGGGGTAATTTTAGACATCAAAAAAGCACCTCAGAAAGCGAATTCATATCGCTTTACTGGGCGCCATTTGGACATGTATTAGTTTACATTCACTGCAAAAATCTCTTTTGTCTGTCTGCCGAAGTTTATCGCTTCATCCCGGCTTCCAAAGAAGATATCAACCTTATTTCCTCTGATTCCGCTTCCTGTATCCTCCACAGTATAAATTACGTCATCGATCATAACCATCGTGCCGATAGGCAAAATCGTTAAATCAGCAGACAAAGTATGCTGTGCTCTTGGTGTGGTACCGGAGTAGGTCCGGCCGATCTTTCCGCTTTTGCTAGGGCAATATGCAGTAGCAGAAAAAAGTCCTAGTGATGCTCCTTTTTCATAAACAGGTCCAGTTGGCTCTGTTTTCGTTGGTTCTGTTTCCTTTTTGACACCAGGCCCGGTTTCTTCTGAGGCTTTTGTGCTCTCAGTGCTGCTCTCGCTTTTGGCATCACTTTTTATCGTTTGGACACTGGCGGACTGTGCATCCGCTGTAGTCTGTTCTTTTTCTACAGCTTCATCTGCCATTGCAGATGTAGATAACAGCAGAATACAAAGGATTGTCAGGAGTCCGGTGATTCGTAATTTACCTGAAAAACGCTTCATGATTAACCTCGCAATCGTGTTGTTATTGTGTATCATTTACTATTATATTACAAAAGTGTTAAAAGTCAAGAAAAAAATGTCAACACCTTTGTAATATATGAAGGAACCATGCGAAAATATGTAGAAAGAGGTCGCAAAACTTAACTTATTTTTTTTATAGGAATGTATTGACAAATGTTGAAAAAAAGCATATATTATGAAAAGAAGATGTTAGCACTCCTGAACGTTGAGTGCTAACAAGGCATTAAGAAAGGAGCGTGGCAGTTTGAAGGATAAAGATCAGCTTGATGAGCGTAAGATAACTATTTTAAAGGCCATCATTAAAACTTATCTGGAAACCGGAGAGCCGGTTGGTTCTCGAACGATATCAAAGTATACGGATTTGAATTTAAGCTCCGCCACAATCCGTAATGAGATGTCTGATCTGGAGGAACTGGGCTATATTGTACAGCCCCATACTTCAGCAGGAAGGATTCCTTCCGATAAGGGATACCGCTTTTACGTCGATCAGATCATGCTTGAAAAGGAAGAAGAAGTTACTGAAATCAAGGATCTGATGTTAAAGAGGGTGGACCGGGTAGAGGGTATGTTAAGGCAGATGGCAAAGCTTTTGGCACAGAACACCAACTATGCGGCTATGATAAGCGCTCCCCAGTATCACCTTAATAAGCTTAAGTTTATTCAACTTTCAAAGGTAGACGAAGGAAAGCTTTTGGTGGTAATTGTAATCGAGGGCAATATCATTAAGAATACCATAATTCCTATTGATAAGGAACTAGATGAGGAAGGGCTTTTAAATCTCAACATTCTATTAAACAGTGCTTTAACTGGACTGTCTATAGAAGAAATCAATCTTGAAGTGATCAGCAGGCTAAAGGTTCAGGCAGGTCCTCATAGTGAGGTGGTTGACCGGGTGCTTACCGAGGTGGCAGCAGCCATTCGGGCAGATGATGAAGATTTACAGATTTACACCAGCGGAGCTACCAATATTTTTAAATATCCGGAGATTAGCGAAGGAGATAAGGCTAGCAGGTTGATTAGTACTCTGGAACAAAAGGAATTTTTGCAGGAGCTGGTTGACGATGTCAACGACACGGAAGCAAATTCCGGAATCCAGGTTTATATTGGTGATGAGGCTAAATTTAAGAATATGAAGGACTGCAGTATTGTAACAGCGAACTATGAGCTTGGAGAAGGACTTAGAGGAACCATTGGAATTATCGGTCCCAAGCGAATGGATTATGAGAAAGTTCTCAGTACTCTGCGTAATTTAATGACGCAGCTTGATGTCATATTGAAAAAAGATGAAAGGTAAAGGGAAAGAACATTGAGCATGGAAGATGTGAAAACAGATGAGAAATTGGCAGATGAGGTTTTGAATCAGGAAGATGCCATTTCCTCTGAAAAAGAGATAGAAGGCACAGAACCCACAGCAGAAGAAACTGGGCAGAATGAAGATGGAAGTACAAAGGGTGATTCTTCAAAGAAAGGTTTCTTTGGTAAGAAAAAAGAAAAGCCTGATCCAAAGGATGAAAAGATTGAGGAGCTGACCGATCGTCTCCAAAGAAGTATGGCTGAATTTGACAACTTCAGAAAGAGAACAGATAAAGAAAAATCAGCTATGTTTGAAATCGGAGCAAAGGATATCATTGAACGGATTCTTCCAGTTGCTGATAACTTTGAACGTGGCCTTGCAGCCATTCCCGAAGAGGAAAAGGATTCTGCATTTGCAGACGGCATGGAAAAGATCTACAGACAGCTTGTAAAAGCTCTGGAAGAGGCAGGCGTAAAGCCAATTGAAGCAGTTGGTCAGCCGTTTAATCCTGATTTCCATAATGCAGTGATGCACATTGAAGATGAGTCTTTGGGAGAGAATGTAGTAGCCCAGGAACTTTTAAAAGGTTATACCTATCGTGATACTGTGGTGAGACATTCCATGGTGCAGGTAGCTAATTAAATAAATCATAAAAATTGAAAACATTACCATTGTTTCATAAATAGGAGGAAAATAACTATGGGCAAGATTATTGGAATTGACTTAGGTACAACAAACAGCTGTGTAGCCGTAATGGAAGGCGGTAAGCCAGTTGTAATCCCAAATAGCGAAGGTGTAAGAACAACTCCATCTATCGTAGCATTTACAAAGAACGGAGAAAGATTGGTAGGAGAACCTGCAAAACGTCAGGCAGTAACAAATGCAGACCGTACCATTTCATCCATCAAGAGACATATGGGTACTGATTATAAAGTAACCATCGACGGCAAGAATTACAGCCCTCAGGAAATCTCAGCTATGATTTTACAGAAATTAAAAGCGGATGCAGAAGCTTACTTAGGTGAGAAGGTTACAGAAGCAGTTATTACAGTTCCTGCTTACTTTAACGATGCTCAGCGTCAGGCAACCAAAGATGCTGGTAAAATTGCAGGACTTGATGTAAAACGTATCATCAACGAGCCGACTGCAGCAGCTCTGGCATATGGTCTTGACAATGAGCATGAGCAAAAGATTATGGTATACGATTTAGGTGGCGGTACTTTCGACGTATCTGCAATTGAAATCGGTGATGGCGTTATTGAAGTACTCTCAACCAACGGTGATACCCGTTTAGGTGGTGATGATTTCGATAACCGTATTACACAGTGGATGGTTGACGAATTCAAAAAGGCTGAAGGCGTTGATTTATCTGGTGATAAGATGGCTATGCAGAGATTAAAGGAAGCAGCAGAGAAGGCAAAGAAAGAACTTTCTTCCTCTACTACTACAAATGTCAACTTACCATTTATCACTGCTACCGCAGAAGGACCAAAGCATCTTGATATGAACTTAACCAGAGCTAAATTTGATGAGCTTACTCTTGATTTAGTTGAGCGTACCGCAGTTCCAGTTCAGAGTGCCCTAAAGGATGCAGGCATTACATCTGCTGAATTAGGAAAAGTACTTTTAGTTGGTGGTTCCACTCGTATGTTAGCAGCTCAGGAAAAAGTAAAACAGTTAACTGGCAAAGAGCCTTCCAAATCTCTAAACCCAGACGAATGCGTTGCAATCGGTGCTAGTATCCAGGGTGGTAAACTTGCAGGCGATGCAGGTGCAGGTGATATTCTTTTACTTGATGTTACACCACTTTCTTTATCCATCGAGACTATGGGTGGCGTAGCAACTAGATTAATCGAGAGAAATACCACAATTCCTACAAAGAAGAGCCAGGTATTCTCCACTGCAGCAGACAACCAGACCGCTGTTGATATTCATGTCGTACAGGGTGAGAGACAGTTTGCAAGAGACAATAAGACATTAGGCCAGTTCCGTCTTGATGGTATTCCACCAGCAAAAAGAGGCGTTCCTCAGGTCGAAGTTACGTTTGATATTGATGCCAATGGTATCGTTAATGTATCTGCAAAAGATTTAGGAACTGGTAAGGAACAGCATATCACGATTACTTCCGGCTCTAACATGTCTGATGGTGATATCGATAAAGCTGTAAAAGAAGCAGCTGAGTACGAGGCACAGGATAAGAAGCGCAAGGAAGGCATTGATGCAAGAAATGACGCTGACTCCATGGTATTCCAGACAGAGAAAGCTCTTCAGGAAGTTGGAGATAAATTAGATGCCAACGATAAGGCAGTTGTAGAAGCAGATTTAAATGCATTAAAAGAAGCCATCAACAGAGCACCAATTGATGAGATGACTGATGCGCAGATTGAAGATATTATGACAAATAAGGAAAAACTGATGACTGGTGCCCAGGCTTTATTTGCTAAGGTTTATGAGCAGGCACAGGGTGGCGCTGCAGGCCCAGATATGGGTGCGGCAGGAGCAGATGCTTCCTATCAGGACAGTGACGTAGTTGACGGTGAGTACAAAGAAGTGTAAACTAGTCTGGTCAGTTAACAGGGCTTGGGGAAAAGTGTTGTAGTGATACAGCACTTTTTCCGCAGGCATGAGTTCCTTACAGTTGGACTCTTTTGTTCGGCAGGATGAGTCCTGCCGGACTTCCTTAATTTATGAAAGGTAGACCTAAGATGGCAGAGAGTAAGAAAGATTATTATGAGATTCTTGGCGTTCCCAAAGATGCAGACGATGCAGCGATTAAGAAAGCTTACAGGGCATTGGCTAAGAAATACCATCCAGATACGAATTCCGGAGATGCTGTAGCAGCAGATAAGTTTAAGCAGGCTTCCGAAGCTTACAGTGTTTTAAGTGATTCTGATAAGAGACGTCAGTATGATCAGTTTGGATCAGCTGCATTTGACGGCAGTGCAGGAGCAGGCGGATTTGGCGGCTTTGATTTTGGCGGATCCGATATGGGAGATATCTTTGGAGATATTTTTGGAGACATCTTTGGCGGCGGCCGTGCAAGAGGCGGTGCCAGTTACAATGGCCCAGCAAGAGGTGCCAATGTTAGAACCAGCATCCGCATTACTTTTGAGGAGGCTATTTTCGGTTGCGACAAAGAAATTGAGATTAATTACAAAGAAGAATGTAATTCCTGTCATGGAAGCGGAGCTAAGGCTGGAACAACACCAGCTACCTGTACGAAATGTAATGGAAAAGGTAAAATCATGTATACACAGCAGTCCTTCTTTGGTCAGGTTCAAAGCGTCCAGACTTGTCCAGATTGCAACGGCACTGGTAAAGTGATTAAAGATAAGTGTCCAGATTGTTATGGTAGCGGATATAATACCAAAAGAAAGAAAGTCAGTGTTACAGTTCCACCAGGAATTGATAACGGTCAGTCCGTTCGATTTGCAGGCAAAGGCGAGCCAGGAACCAACGGTGGAGAAAGAGGCGATCTTCTTGTAGAAGTAGTCGTATCCAATCATCCAATCTTTAAGCGTCAGGATACCAGCATCTTTTCAACCGTACCTATTTCCTTTGTAAATGCGGCACTTGGCGGTACTATAAAGATTAAAACAGTTGATGGAGATATGGATTACGAGATTAAATCCGGAACCCAGACCGATACCAAGGTTCGTCTAAAAGGAAAGGGAGTTCCTTCCTTAAGAAATCGTGCGGTACGTGGAGATCATTATGTTACACTAGTAGTACAGGTACCAGAGCGTTTGACAGAGGCTCAAAAAGAAGCACTTAAGACCTTTGAAGATGTCATGAATGGCACTACGGACGGGGAAAAACATAAAAAAAAGGGAATCTTTAAATAGATTTTTCAGGGGATATATTTGTAAAAGGGAAGGGAAGAAATGAAAAAGACTCAGGGAAAGTTAGTACTTATTGTATGTTGCTTACTTCTTTCCGGTTTTTTTCCGGGGCGTGCTGCAGCCGATGAGACACAAGCAGTGAGAAAATTTCCAGGCATTCATGGTTCGGGAACTACGTTTCGGGGACCAATGGAAGGGCCAGGTTCTTCCGACTGTTGGGACGGCGATGAAGACGATGACGACGACGATGGTCCTAACAGCCACAGTTATGAAAGAGGCTGGCGTTACAGTCCTGCAGGCTGGTGGTATCAGTATGGTGACGGAACCTGGCCAGCCGATGGCTGGAAATACTTAGATGGCAGATGGTACCGGTTTGATCAGGGTGGCCATTTGCTTTTGGGATGGTATATTGATCCTAGAGGGGACCGGTACTATTTAAATCCAGTGGATGACGGAACCTTTGGCTCTATGAGGATTGGCTGGCAGATTATCGATGGCAAAGCCTATTATTTTAATACGATGTCAGATGGATTATTAGGAAAGCTCTTAGTAAGTTCCGTGACTCCCGATGGTTACTCGGTAGGAGCGGACGGCGTCTTAAAGCAGTAAAGTAGTTATTTAGGGATTGGGGTATACAAAAAGCAGAAAACAGATCTAAACGTGGATTAACTCCAGTTATAAGATCCGTCTTCTGCTTTTTGTGTTGCATATTATGAAAATAGATTCTGCTTCGTTGTTAGGTGTTCAGGCGGGTGTGATGGAGCGTAATGCATCAAGGAATTTCGTTTACTTGATATTTTTTTGCCTTAGTTCCGGGAACGAAACAGAAGTCCTTTTCATCCGTTCTATTAGTTAATGCACTAGGTATGTTTTTTATTGCATCTTTTTTTAAAAACTTTTAAAATATTTTTTTTGAGTCGAAAATTCTTCCATAAATCCATGATTTTATAAGCTTGCAACGGATTTCAATGTATGTTATGATATCATGTGGTTTAGTTTTGACAAAAGAAAGGAAACCGCAAATGTACCAATATCTGATCGTATGTCCCCTTGTTTTTCTTGCGGGATTTGTAGATTCCATTGCAGGTGGTGGCGGACTGATTTCCCTTCCAGCTTTTATGGCAGCAGGAATACCACCTCATTTTGCACTTGGAACCAATAAACTTAGTTCCACTCTTGGTACTGTTATTTCAACTGCCAGGTATGCAAAAAATGGATTTATTCAAATAAAATTATCCGTATTGTCTGCTCTTTGTGCGATCGTTGGTTCTGTGATAGGAGCGCATTTATCGTTGCTTGCCAGTGAGCAGGTGCTAAAAGCGATGATGGTGATCATTCTGCCAGTCGTTGCATTTTATGTTTTCAAAAATAAAAATTTTGGTGATTCAAAGGAAGAAAGTCTTTCCGAACGAAAAACCCTACTCATTAGTATGGGCGCGGCACTAGTAGTTGGTTGCTACGATGGATTTTACGGTCCTGGGACAGGCACTTTTTTACTGCTTCTCTTAACAGGTCTTGCTAAAATGAATGTTAGAAACGCTTCTGGAACCACGAAAGTAATTAATTTGTCATCAAACATAGCGGCACTGGTAACTTTTTTAATCAATGGTAAGGTGATGATACCCCTTGGACTTGCAGCAGGTATTTTTTGTATCGCAGGTCATTACATTGGTTCTGGTCTTGTCTTAAAAAATGGGCTTAAGATCGTGCGCCCGGTGGTATTCGTGGTGCTTCTTTGCCTGTTTGTGAAAATAATAAAAGGATAGGGTAATAAATATGAGATGGAAAAAATTTACACTCACTACAACGACTGAGGCTGTGGATTTAATCAGCAGTATGTTTGATGAGATAGGAATAGAAGGAATTGAAATCGAAGATAACACTCCTCTTACAGAAGCTGAGACAAAGGGAATGTTTATTGATATCCTGCCTGAGCTTCCACCCGATGAAGGAATTGCAAAGGTAAGCTTTTATCTCGATCCAGATTCCGATGTTGATATAGAAGAGATGTTAAAGCGTGTGGAAGAAGGACTTGATGAGTTAGCCCTTTTCACCGATCTAGGTGCCCGCACTCTTGAAATAAGTGAAACAGAAGATAAAGACTGGATTAATAACTGGAAGCAGTATTTTAAACCATTTACGGTTGATGATATTTTAATCAAGCCTACCTGGGAAGAGATTCCTGAGGAGCATAAGGAAAAGCTTTTAATAGAAATCGATCCTGGTACAGCTTTTGGTACTGGTCAGCATGAGACGACTCAGCTTTGCATTCGTCAGCTTAAGAAATATGTAACTCCTGATACGAAGATACTTGACGTAGGTACTGGAAGCGGCATTCTTGGAATCACTGCCTTAAAGCTTGGCGCAAAAGAAGTATTTGGAACCGATCTGGATGAGAACGCTATTGTTGCAGTCAAAGAGAACATGGAAGCGAATGATATCTCTCCTGATAAATTTAGAGTTTTAAAAGGTAATATTATTGATGATGAAGATGTGAAAAAGGAAGTCGGATTTGAAGCTTATGATCTGGTGGTAGCGAACATCTTAGCCGATATTATTATTATACTTCAAAAGGAAATTCCGGTTCATATGAAAAAAGGCGCTATTTTTATTACCTCCGGCATCATTAATATGAAGGAAGAAGCAGTAAAAAAAGCATTTTCTGAAAATGAAGCTTTTGAACTGGTAGAAATTACTTATCAGGGCGAATGGGTTTCCGTGACGGTTAGAAAAAAGTAGAAAGAGGGATCGAATGTATCACTTTTTTATCAGCCAGGACCAGGTGGGAGAGGATCACATAACCATCTTAGGTCCTGATGTAAACCATATCAAGAACGTTCTGCGCATGGGTGCAGGAGAGGAAGTGCTCATAAGCAACGGTATCGATAAAGATTACCTGTGTGAAATTGTGTCTGTGACTTCGAAGGAGGTTACCGCCAGGATTTTATCCGTGGAAGAGGGCGGGAAAGAACTTCCAGCCAGGATTACCCTATTTCAGGGACTTCCAAAAAGTGATAAGATGGAACTTATCATACAAAAAGCGGTCGAGCTTGGTGCCTATGAAATCGTTCCGGTAGAAACAAAGCGTACTGTGGTGAAATTAGATAAGAAAAAGGAAGAGTCAAAGCTTCGCCGCTGGAATGCGGTTTCAGAAAGTGCTGCCAAACAGTCCAAACGACTGATTGTGCCGGAAGTGGCAGGTGTTATGACCTTGAAAGAAGCTCTTGCTTTTGCAAAAGATTTTGATTTAATCATAATTCCTTATGAGAATGCCAAAGGCATGGAGCGAACAAGAGAAGTTTTATCTTTTGTAAAGCCGGGGATGAACGTAGGCGTTTTCATTGGACCGGAAGGCGGCTTTGAGGATTCGGAGGTCG
This sequence comes from Hungatella sp. UBA7603, assembly GCA_002478865.1. GTDB lineage: Bacteria > Bacillota > Clostridia > Lachnospirales > Lachnospiraceae > Lacrimispora. The sequence goes on along the minus strand of DLJZ01000006.1, from coordinate 119,735 downwards.
CTCTTACGGAAAGCTTTGGAGCAAAGACAATTACACTTGGAAAACGGATTTTGCGGACAGAAACGGCCGGGTTATCCGTGTTGTCCGTTTTGTCTTTTTTGCTGGAACCTTAGAGAAAGTTTTCTCGTCATGGATCTAATCCGCTTGAAGAGGAATGGGAGTAAAATATAGATGGAAATTTATTTCGATAATGCGGCGACCACGAAGGTGCTGGAGCCGGTAAAAGACATTGTCCTTAAGGTTATGACAGAGGATTACGGAAATCCGTCTGCAAAACATAAAAAGGGAATGATAGCGGAGCAGTATATTAAAGAAGCGGCAGAAATCATTGCAGATACTTTAAAGGTAACACCAAAGGATATCTTATTTACATCAGGAGGTTCCGAGTCCAATAACATGGCTTTGATTGGAGCGGCAATCGCCAATAAGCGGGCTGGAAACCACATCATAAGCACTGGGATTGAGCATCCTTCGGTATACAATCCTCTTGCTTATTTAGAGGAGTTGGGATTTACGGTTACTTACCTGCCAGTAGATGCCATTGGAAATATCTCTTTGGAAGCGTTGGAACAGGCCATCCGTCCTGACACTATCTTAGTTTCTGTTATGTACGTAAACAATGAGATCGGTGCCGTAGCCCCCATTGAAGCTATATCAAAGGTGATAAAAAAGAAGAATTCTTCCACTATTTTTCATGTGGATGCCATACAGGCTTACGGAAAGTTCGTTATTCGGCCAAAACGACAGGGAATTGATTTAATGTCTGTGAGTGCTCATAAGATTCACGGGCCAAAGGGAGTTGGCTTTTTATATGTCGACCCTAAGGTTAAGATTCGTCCTCTGATCTATGGCGGTGGTCAGCAAAGAGGGTTAAGAGCAGGCACAGAGAATGTCCCTGGGATTGCAGGTCTTGGAGTGGCAGCCAAGTTCATGTACACCGATCATGAACAAAAGATGAGTGCCATTATGGATCTAAAGGATTATATGATAGAAAGACTTAAAGAAATCGATGGAGTGACGGTAAACAGTCTAAAAGGAGATTTATCATCCCCTCAGATCGTCAGTGCCAGCTTTCTTGGGACACGCAGTGAAGTACTTCTTCATGCGTTGGAAGATAAGAGAGTTTATGTTTCCTCAGGATCTGCCTGCTCCTCCAATCATCCAGGAGTCAGCGGAACCTTGGTTGGAATTGGAGTTAAGAAGGATCTTCTTGATTCTACCCTTAGATTTAGCTTTGGAGTCTTTAACACAAAAGAAGAGATCAATATCTGTATCGATACGCTAAAGGAACTTCTTCCAATCCTCAGACGGTATCAAAGAGGTTAGTGTTTATTCACTAGGAAGTATAGAAAGAAAGGACAACAGATGCAATATAAATCATTTTTAATTAAATACGCAGAAATAGGAGTAAAGGGAAAGAACCGTTACTTATTTGAAGATGCTCTTGTCACTCAGATCCGTCATTCTTTAAAGAGAGTGGAAGGAAATTTTGAGGTTTGTAAGGAATCTGGTAGAATTTATGCCACAGCAGAATCTGACTATGATTTTGATGAAGTGGTAGCAGCGCTAAAGCGCATATTCGGAATCGCAGCCATTTGTCCCATGGTTCAGGTGGAGGACTTAGGGTATGAGGATTTAAAAAAACAGGTATTATCTTATGTAGATGAGTTTTATGAAGATAAGAATTTTACCTTTAAGGTTAATACAAGAAGAGGAAATAAAAAGTATCCAGTCAACTCCGAACAGATCAACCGTGATCTTGGAGAAATTATTTTACATGAGTTTTCAGAGACAAAGGTTAATGTTCATAATCCAGATGTGATGCTTCATGTAGAAGTGAGAAATAAGATCAATATTTATTCCCACGTCATCCCAGGTCCAGGCGGCATGCCAGTAGGAACCAATGGAAAAGCCATGCTTCTCTTATCTGGCGGCATTGATAGCCCCGTAGCTGGCTACATGATCGCAAAGAGGGGCGTAAAGCTTGACGCCGTTTATTTCCATGCGCCTCCATATACCAGTGATCGCGCAAAGCAGAAAGTAGTAGATCTTGCAAAGCTTGTTTCTAGATATTCCGGCCCAATTCGCCTTCATATTGTAAACTTTACAGATATCCAGCTTTATATCTACGACAAGTGTCCTCATGAGGAGCTTACCATTATCATGAGACGTTACATGATGCGAATCGCAGAGAGTCTGGCTGCAGAAAGCGGAGCGTCTGCACTGATTACAGGAGAGAGCATTGGACAGGTAGCATCTCAGACCATGCAGTCATTGATGGCAACCGATGCATCAGCCACCATGCCAGTATTTCGTCCAGTCATTGGTTTTGATAAACAAGAAATTGTTAACGTATCGGAAAAAATCGGAACCTATGAGACTTCAGTCCTTCCTTTTGAAGACTGCTGTACTATCTTTGTAGCGAAACACCCAGTAACAAAACCTAACTTAAAGATCATTGAGCGTTCAGAAGAGAATCTGGCAGAAAAGATTGATGAGTTGTTAGAAACAGCAATTAATACCGTGGAAAAAGTTTGGTGTTAAAGAAACAAGAAAAAGTCTGACTTGTCAGACTCTGGCGCTGACGCGCTGTCACTTTAGTGACATCTTCCTTTTAAGCGTCATGTGCATCCGGCAGGAATACTTTTTATTTTATAGGGGAGTTCTATGAACTCCCCTATAAAATAAAAAAGGGGTCCGGCATCAATGGCCGGGCCCTATTTTAAAACTGATTTTTTTAATCTACGATGTATGGAGCTAAAATGTTTAAGATTTCTTCGACATCGCTTTCGGAATGAATGTTTAAATCGATTGGTTTGGATAAATCCAGGCTAAAAATACCCATAATGGATTTAGCGTCGATCACATATCTGCCAGAAACGAGATCAAAATCTGTGTCAAATTTTGTTAAATCATTTACGAAAGATTTTACTTTATCGATAGAATTTAAAGATATACGAACTGTTTTCATGAGAAAACCTCCTTTAGTGTGCTCTTAATTTATATTGGGGATCGTCCCCTTTTCCCTTACATACTACTGGCATATTATGTAAAAGTCAATGGTAATTTTAGATGAAATAAAATCATAATAAAAGGATAATTTAGATAGGAGAAAATAAAATGAGAAAGGCAGCCCTGCATAACCTTGGTTGTAAGGTTAATTCATACGAAACAGAGGCCATGCAGCAGCTTCTGGAGAATGCTGGATATGAAATTGTCCCATTTACAGAAGAGGCTGATGTTTATATAATAAATACATGTTCTGTCACCAACATTGCGGACAAAAAATCCAGGCAAATGCTTCACCGGGCCAAAAAAATGAACCCGGGCGCAGTGGTGGTTGCCGCCGGATGTTATGTTCAGGCAGCAGGAGAAGAATTAAAAAAAGATGAAGCCGTTGACCTGATTGTTGGCAATAATAAAAAGACGGAGCTGGTTACCATTCTTGATGATTATTTTTCAGACCGAGAAAATGTAGTAGAGGAGACTGTTATTGATATTCGTGGTACAAGAGAATATGAAAGTCTTTCTATTGATAAAATCGCTGATCATACGAGAGCTTTTATTAAAATTCAAGATGGATGCAATCAGTTTTGCAGCTACTGTATCATTCCTTATACCAGGGGACAAGTGCGAAGCCGAAAGGCAGAGGAAGTAGTAGAAGAGATCAAGCGCCTGACCGCTACTGGTTTTCAAGAGGTAGTGCTGACAGGAATTCATCTAAGCTCCTACGGGAAAGATTTCCCGGCAGAAGAAAGAATCACTCTTTTGGACTTGATTATTAAAATTCATGAGGTGGAAGGACTAAAGAGAATCCGGTTAGGTTCTCTGGAACCAAGAATCGTAACAGAGGAGTTTGCAATCTCTTTATCAAAACTGACTAAGATATGCCCTCACTTCCATCTATCCCTGCAAAGTGGTTGTGATACCACATTAAAACGTATGAATCGTCATTACTCTGCGGAAGAATTTTATAACTGCTGTAACATTCTAAGAAAGGCATTTCCAAACCCTGCCATTACTACCGATGTAATTGTGGGCTTTCCGGGAGAAACAAAAGAAGAATTTGTAATGACTAAGGAATACCTTGAAAAAGTTCGTTTTTATGAGATGCACGTATTTAAGTATTCCAAGAGAAACGGAACCAAAGCAGCCGAGATGACAGATCAGGTACAGGAATTTATAAAATCAGAGAGAAGCAGCGAGCTTCTTACACTGGAAAAAGAGATGTCTCTAGCTTATCGAAAGTCTTATTTAGGAAGTAAAGCAGAGGTTCTAATAGAAGAATCTTATGAAATCAATGGAATCCAATATATGATTGGTCATACAAGGGAATATGTAAAGGTAGCCGTACCTTATGAAGAAGGCTTAAAGGGCAAAATACTTGTAGGAACACTGACAGAAATGCTTACGGATGAAGTGGCATTATTAAATATTATGGGACAAATATAATTTTTATCTTGCCGAAACTATAATTATGGTTTAGAATATAAGAGAACAGTTAAAGGACGTGAGAAACATGGGCGATATTCATAACACACAATTTTTCAAAGCAGTGCAGGAAAATAAAATGAACGTAAGCCAGGTACTGGAACAGGTTTATATTGCCCTCACAGAGAAGGGCTATAATCCGGTCAACCAGATCGTGGGTTACATTATGTCAGGAGATCCTACTTATATTACCAGCCATAAGAACGCCAGAAGTCTAATCATGAAAGTAGAACGTGATGAGATTCTGGAGGAATTGATGCGGGTATATATTGATACGATGTTGAAGTAACGACGTGGATAATCTTAAGTCTAGCTGTCAGATGAAGTGAAAGAGGCGGAGTCTGGCAGTTTGTTTATATAGTTGGCTGAGCACCAGCTTTGTTTTGTTGCATAAATTTGACGTGGAGAAAAAAATATGAGAATCATGGGACTGGATTTTGGTTCTAAAACTGTAGGAGTTGCAGTTTCTGACCTCCTTGGCATAACAGCCCAGGGCGTGGAGACCATTACAAGAGAAGACGAAAACAAATTACGAAAAACCTGTGCCCGGATCGAAGAATTGATTCGGGAATTTGAGATTGAAACCATAGTTTTGGGTTATCCTAAGAATATGAACAATACAATAGGTGACCGTGCTTTAAAGACAGAAGAATTTATGGAAATGTTAAAAAGACGGACCGGGCTTCCTGTCATCTTATGGGATGAAAGATTAACTACCCTAGCATCAGAGCGCATCTTAATAGAAAGCGGCGTAAGACGGGAAAATAGAAAGGCTGTCATAGATAAAGTGGCGGCAGGACTAATATTACAAGGTTATCTGGATAGCTTAACAACAGGAGATAAAGAATGAATAACGAAGAAAAGAAAATTACCCTGACAACAGAAGAAGGGGATTGTGTTGATTTTTACGTTCTGGAAGAAACCAGAATTAGTAATATGAATTATCTGTTAGTTACTGATGCGGCAGATGATGATGAAGAAGGTGAATGTTACATCTTAAAAGATTTGTCAGAGCTGGAAGAATCTGAGGCTTTGTATGAATTTGTGGAAGATGATAACGAGATAGATTATTTATTTAAAATATTTTCCGAACTGCTTGACGGAGCGGATGTAAATATCGAAAAATGATGGTGAGCAGATAGCATCCCGGAGCACATCTACTGACAGGGGAGATCTATGATCAGGTCAGTCTAAAGTGTCCGGAGATTTGTTTGTGATGATTTTTGTAGTCAATGACAAAGTGAGTGTTACAATGGAGGTGCCCGCTGTAAATGGGGGCTTAAATTGTGAATCCTGACGTCATCATGATAGGATATGAAGCCGGTACGAAAACGTATTTTCTTTTATAAGTGGCTTTTTGGATACACTTGGGCAGGTCCTAAGGTATTACGGTGGAAAAGTGAAAAAGAATAGAACGGAAAATGATAAAATGGAGGTAAAAGATTGAAGAAACAAGACAGCAACGCGAAAGTTAAAATTATTCCCTTAGGCGGAATGGAACAAATCGGTATGAATATCACTGCGTTTGAATGCGAAGACAGTATCATCGTCGTAGACTGCGGATTGGCATTCCCAACCGATGACATGCTTGGAATCGACTTGGTAATACCAGACGTTTCTTATTTGAAGCAGAATATTGAAAAGGTGAAGGGGTTTGTCATCACCCATGGACATGAGGATCATATCGGTGCCCTTCCTTACATTTTAAAGGAGATCAATGTACCAGTTTACGGAACCAAACTGACCATTGGACTTATTGACAACAAATTAAAAGAGCATAATCTTTTAAAGAACACAAAGAGAAAAGTAATCAAACACGGACAGTCCATTAACCTTGGCTGCTTCCGTATTGAATTTATCAAGACAAATCACAGTATCGCTGATGCTTCTTCTCTTGCTATTTTCTCCCCAGCTGGAGTTATTTTACACACAGGAGATTTTAAAATCGATTATACTCCTGTATTTGGAGAGATTGCAGATCTTGAGCGCTTCGCAGAACTTGGGAAAAAGGGAGTGCTAGCACTTTTATGCGATAGCACCAATGCGATGAGACCAGGATTTACGGCTTCTGAAAAGACGGTAGGAAAGACTTTTGATAATATATTTTCTGATCATAAGAACAATCGTATTATCGTGGCTACCTTTGCATCGAATGTGGACCGCGTGCAGCAGGCCATTAATTCCGCGGCCAAATACGGGCGTAAGGTAGTTGTCGAAGGACGAAGCATGGTAAATGTAATCGGCACTGCAAGTGAGCTTGGCTATATCAGTATCCCAGAGGGGACTTTAATAGATATAGACCAGCTAAAGAATTACCCAGACGAGCAGACTGTTCTTATTACCACAGGAAGCCAGGGAGAATCCATGGCAGCTCTTTCCCGAATGGCAGGCAGCACCCATAAAAAGGTTTCCATTAAGCCAAACGATGTTATTATATTAAGCTCTAACCCAATCCCGGGCAATGAGAAGGCTGTCTCCAAGGTAGTCAATGAGCTTTCCATGAAGGGAGCTGAGGTAATTACTGATGATACCCATGTATCAGGACATGCGTGTCAGGAAGAAATAAAGCTGATGTATGCACTGGTTCGCCCCAAATATTCCATTCCAGTTCACGGTGAGTTCCGTCATCTGATGGCTCAGAGAAATCTGGTTCAGTCCATGGGAATGCCAAAGGAAAATATCATCATGATGTCTTCTGGTGACGTGGTAGAATTATGCCAGGAATCTTGTAAGATTGTGGATCATGTACAGTCAGGCGCTATTTTAGTGGATGGCCTTGGTGTCGGTGATGTAGGAAATATCGTATTAAGAGATAGACAAAATCTTGCACAGAACGGAATCATCGTAGTGGTTCTTACTCTGGAGAAGTTCTCTAACCAGCTTTTAGCTGGACCAGACATTGTATCTCGTGGTTTTGTATATGTACGAGAATCTGAGGATCTGATGGAAGAAGCCAGAAGGATTGTCAATGACGCAGTTCAAGATTGCCTGGATCGTAAAATCAATGACTGGGGTAAAATCAAGAACATTATCAGGGACAGCTTAAGTGATTTCCTTTGGAAGAGAATGAAACGTAATCCAATGATTCTTCCAATTATCATGGAAGTATAATCATAAGCTGAAATAACCGTACCTTTAACAAGAGAGGAATGGAAATTTATGAGCCGAACAACGAAAGAGATCAATAAAGTAACAGGAGCGGTTATTGCCATATCCATAAGGCTTATCCTTCTGGCTCTTATTGTCCTTCTTCTTTATGAAGGAGTCACAAAGGGTTATGAATTCGGCCATGAAATTTTTTATGCGTCAGCGATGGAGGAAAAGCCTGGACGGGATATTGATATCACAGTGAAAAAGGGAACGTCTATCGCAAGCGTAGCAAAGCTTTTAAAGGAGAAAGGTCTGATTGCCAGTCCTTACTCCTTGATGATACAGGCTGAGTTTTTTAACTATAAGGCAAATCCGGGAAGCTATACCTTAAATACTTCCATGACCTCTAGGGATATCCTTCAGATGATGAATGAGAATACAGAGAAAAAGGAAGGCAAAGATGATAGTAAATGACCGAATTACAGAATATATCAAGTCTCTTGAACCGCAAGAGAGTCCACTCATTTATGAGATTGGGAAAGAGGCAAGAGAGAACGGTGTTCCTGTCATAAGAGAAGAAACCGCAGCATTTTTAAAGACCATGACAGCGGCCATGAAACCAAAAGCCATTTTAGAGGTGGGGACGGCTGTTGGCTATTCCACCCTTTTGATGGCAGAAATAATGGGTCCAGACTGTCAGATAACAACCATTGAAAAATATGAAAAAAGGATCCCCATAGCCAGTCAGAATTTTGAAAAGGCAGGCAAAACAGATTGCATCACCTTATTAGAGGGAGATGCAGGGGAGATATTAAAGGGGCTTACAGGCCCCTTTGACCTTGTCTTTATGGATGCAGCCAAGGGACAATATTTAGCCTGGCTGCCCCAAATTCTTAAAGTGATGAGAGTTGGCGGTATGCTCATATCAGACAATGTGCTTCAAGATGGAGATATTATAGAGTCCAGATATGCGGTAGAGCGTCGCAATCGCACCATTCATGGGCGGATGCGGGAATATCTCTACGAGTTAAAGCATTCAGACAAACTAATGACTACCATAGTACCTATCGGTGACGGTATGACCGTCAGCATTCGAATATAAAGAACCAAAGAAAGGAACTTCATGAGAAAGACGGAACTTTTAATCCCGGCAGGCAGCTTAGAGACATTAAAGACCGCAGTTATTTACGGTGCGGACGCTGTTTATCTGGGAGGAGAAGCCTTCGGACTTCGTGCCAAGGCGAAAAATTTTACACAAGATGAGATAAGGCAGGGAATTGCCTTTGCCCACGAACATGGAGTCAAAGTATATATTACAGCGAATATTCTGGCTCATAACGATGATCTTACGGGAGTTGAGGAATATTTTCAGGAATTAAAGGAAATACAGCCAGATGCTTTGATTATTTCAGATCCAGGTGTATTTGCCATAGCAAAACGCATCATTCCTGATATGGAGATTCACATCAGCACCCAGGCTAATAATACGAATTATGGTACCTTTTTATTCTGGCAACAGCTTGGTGCTAAGCGTGTTGTAACGGCCAGAGAACTTTCTCTTGCAGAGATTAAAGAGATCCGAAGCAAGATTCCAGAAGACTTAGAGATTGAAAGTTTTATCCATGGTGCTATGTGTATGTCTTATTCTGGTCGCTGCTTACTTAGCAACTATATGACTGGAAGAGATGCAAATCAGGGAGCCTGTTCTCACCCTTGTCGTTGGAAATATTCCATCGTAGAGGAACAACGACCAGGAGAATATATGCCTGTATTTGAAAATGAGCGTGGAACTTATATCTTTAACTCCAAGGATCTGTGCATGATCGAATATATTCCTGAGATGATGGATGCAGGGATTGATAGCTTTAAGATTGAAGGACGTATGAAAACTGCACTTTATGCAGCGACGGTGACTAGAACTTACCGGAAAGCAATCGATGATTACCAGAAAGATCCAAAGATCTATGAGGCCAATCTGGATTGGTATCGTTCTGAAATTGGAAAATGTACTTACCGGGAATTTACCACAGGTTTTTATTTTGGTAAGGCAGATTCAACCACTCAGATTTATGAGAACAATACTTATATAAAGAATTATACCTATCTTGGTACTGTGGAAGCGGTGGATGAGAGAGGATATGCAAGGATTGAGCAAAAGAATAAGTTTTCAGTGGGTGAGACCATTGAGGTCATGAAGCCAGATGGACGCAACCTGGATGTAGTTGTAAAGGGAATTTACAATGAAGAGGGAGTTCCTCAGGAGAGTGCACCTCATTCCAGACAAATTCTTTTTATTGATCTTGGTGAAGTTATGGAACCTTACGATATTATAAGGCGAAGTGAGATGTCTTAAATTGTAAATAGGAGTGTGCAGAGTATGACGGAAATCCGTATGCTCTGCACGTTTTTCTTTATAAAACTAGGTATCATGGGTGGCAGTTGTAGAAATGGCCATATTGTGGTATGCTATAAAAGAATTGTACCCAGAAATTACCTGTATTTAGAGGAAACAGAACGGAGGCTTGCCTATCATGTGGATCTTATGGCTGATCGCTGTTTTATGTGTAATCTATTATGTCATAATCGTTGCTTATTCGGGACTGTCTACTTCCTTTTCCCTTATCTGGCTTTTGTTGGCTGCTTGTTGTGTTTTATTTGGTGTGGGCTGGGATGCTTATTTAAAGCAAAAGGACAAGGTACCCTTATGGATTCCAGTATCTGTTGTCACTATATGTTGTACAGGTATCTTGGTATTTACCATCGTGGAGATATTGGTTTTTACCGGAGTTGCTGTCCGGGATACGTCAAAGATTGATTATGTAATTGTCCTGGGAGCCAGGGTAAAAGAAGATGGAATCAGCAAATCCTTAAAAAATCGTTTGGATAAGGCCATTGATTATTTGGATGAAAACCCGGGAACCATATTGGTTCTTTCAGGAGCAAAAGGAGAAGATGAGCCAGTTAGTGAGGCCGAAGCCATGAGAGACTACTTAGTCTTTAACGGCGTGAAGGAAACTCAGTTGATTTTAGAGGCTCGATCTTATAGTACGGTTGAGAATATTGCATATAGCCGAGTGGCAATCGAAGAGGATCAGGAGAGAAAGAAAGTAGAAAGCCAGGAGAGTCCCATCATGATGGACCCGGGAACTTATGAAGAGGTTTCGGATAAACCCATTAAGATTGGTGTACTTACCAGTGATTTTCATGTGTTTCGCGCCCAGCAAATTGCTAAAAAGTGGGGAATACCAGATATCTATGGCATATCCTGCAAATCTGATCCGGTTTTATTTGTACACTTTTGCGTAAGAGAGTGTGTGGCGATATTAAAAGACAAATTAGTGGGCAACATGTAAGTAATACTGATTTAGCAGGAGGAACAAATAAAGAATGTATGATATGAAGAACTTAAACGCTTATGAGTTGGTAGAAGAAAAAGAAATCAAAGAAATCCAGGCAACAGGAAGTGTACTTCGTCATAAAAAAAGTGGAGCCAGAGTCTTTATGGTATCCTGTGAGGATGATAATAAGGTATTTTCCATTGGATTTCGCACACCGCCCTCCGACAGCACTGGAGTGGCCCATATCTTAGAGCACAGCGTGCTCTGCGGCTCGGATAATTTTCCGGTAAAGGATCCCTTTGTGGAGTTGGTAAAAGGCTCTTTAAATACCTTTTTAAATGCCATGACTTATCCGGATAAAACCGTATATCCAGTGGCCAGCTGCAATGAAAAAGATTTTCAGAATTTAATGAATGTTTACATGGATGCAGTGCTTCATCCAAATATTTACAATGAGCCTAAGATTTTTATGCAAGAAGGTTGGCATCATGAGATGGAGACTCCAGAATCAGACGTAATATACAACGGTGTTGTATATAATGAGATGAAGGGGGCATTTTCATCTCCAGAGGAAGTGTTAGACCGATTTACAAGAAAAGTGCTTTTCCCCGATAGCTGTTACGGGCAGGAATCAGGAGGCGATCCATCCTTTATTCCTGATCTGACCTATGATGGCTTTCTTGACTTTCACAGAAAGTATTACCATCCTTCCAATAGCTACATCTATCTCTATGGTGACATGGATATGGAAGAGAAGCTGAACTGGCTGGATAAAGAATATTTAAGCCATTATGATGAAATCTCCATTGATTCCAGGATTAAAAGTCAGAAAGCATTTGAAAATCCGGTGGAAGCAGAGACCTTTTATTCCATTACAGAAGGGGAGTCTTTGGAGAATGCCACCTATCTTTCCCTGAATACAGTTTTGGGAAATAACCTGGATAAAAAGCATTATCTTGCATTTCAGATATTAGAATACACCCTTCTCGATGCGCCGGGAGCGCCTTTAAAACAGGCGTTAATTGATGCAGGTATTGGTCAAGACATCCTTGGAGGATATGACAGTGGTATCTTGCAGCCATATTTTTCAATCGTCGCTAAGAATGCCAATTCCGATCAAAAGGGAGAGTTCTTAGCAATCATAAAGGGAACCTTAAGGAAGCTTGCTGACGAAGGAATCAACCGTAAGAGCTTAAAAGCCGGAATGAACTATTATGAATTCCGTTACCGTGAAGCAGATTACGGTTCAGCTCCTAAGGGACTGATGTATGGACTCCAGTGTATGGACAGTTGGCTTTATGACGGAGATCCTATGATGCATCTGGAATATCAGGACACCTTTGATTATTTAAAGAAGGTGGTAGATGAAGGTTACTTTGAACAACTGATCCGGGAATATCTTCTTGATAATCCCTTTGAAGCTGTTTTAACCGTAAGTCCACAGAAGAATCTGACTGCCAAAGAGGATGAGAAGACAGCCAAAAAGCTGGCAGCTTATAAAGCCTCTTTATCCCCAGAAGAAATCACTCATCTTGTGGAACAGACCCATGCTTTAAGGGAGTACCAGGAGACACCGTCCGCGCAAGAGGATTTAGAAAAGATCCCTATGCTTTCCAGAGAAGATATCTCAAGGGAATCAGAAGAGTTAATCTGGGAAGAGAAAGAGGAACATGGAGTTAAGGTGATTCACCATAACATGTTTACCTCAGGCATAGGTTATTTAAAGGTTATGTTTGACACCTCAGCAGTTCCAACAGAGGATTTGTCCTACGTAGGATTTTTGAAATCCTTGTTAGGTTATGTGAATACAGAGAATTTCACTTACAGCGACTTAACCAGTGAGATTCATCTAAACAGTGGTGGCGTGGGCTTTAGTGTCACCTCTTATCCAGACCTTAAAAATTTGGGGCAATTTAAAGGTTACTTTATTGCAAGTGCCAGAGTCTTATATGATAAGCTTGATTTTGGATTTTCCATTCTTGCTGAGATTTTGACCCGCTCCATCCTTGACGATGAAAAGCGTTTAGGAGAAGTAATTAGTGAAACCAGATCCAGAGCAAGAATGAAGCTGGAGGGTGCCTGCCATTCGGCAGCAGTTGCCAGAGCTACATCCTATTTCTCAGCTACCTCTTCTTATAATGATTTGACTGGTGGAATTGGATATTATGAATTCTTAGAACAGCTGGAAAAGGATTATGCAAACGACAAACAGGCCGTAATACAAAGATTTAAAGCTGTGATGGAGAAACTCTTTACCACAAAGAACATGCTAGTTAGCTATACCTCAGACGAAGAAGGATACAACAGACTTCCTGAGGCCATGAAGCAGCTTACTTCTGTACTTCCTGAGGGCAATGGTACTAGCTACCCATTTGCATATCAAAAGGGAAATAGAAACGAAGGTTTTGCAACTGCCTCTCAGGTAAATTATGTGGCCAGATGCGGAAGCTTTTTGGATAGTGGATTAAAGTATACAGGAGCTTTGAAAATCTTAAAGGTAATCTTAAGCTATGATTATCTATGGATCAATATAAGGGTAAAGGGCGGCGCTTACGGCTGCATGAGCGGCTTTGGCCGTTCCGGGGAAGGGTATTTTGCTTCCTACCGTGACCCGAATTTAAGAGAAACCAACCAGATCTATGAAGGTGTGGTATCTTATTTAGAGAATTTCCAGGTAGAAGACAGAGACATGACCAAATATGTGATTGGAACTGTAAGTGACATGGATGTGCCCAATCCTCCGTCAAGCAAAGGAAACAGAGGCCTTTCCGCCTATTTATCCAGAGTTGATCAGGAGATGATGGCAAGAGAGAGAGAGGAAGTTTTAAATGCTACCCAGGAAGATATCTGCAGGCTGGCACCTCTTGTAAAAGCCGTTCTTAATACCGGCAGTCTCTGCGTCATCGGCAATGAAGAAAGAATCGCAGTGGATAAAGAGTTCTTTTTAGAGACAAAGAACTTATTTCACTCATAACACAAAGGAGAACTATATGGAAGCCAACTATAAATCGGGGTTTGTTACCCTCATCGGACGCCCAAACGTGGGTAAGTCCACCCTCATGAACCAATTGATCGGCCAGAAGATTGCAATTACCTCTGATAAGCCTCAGACTACAAGAAACCGGATTCAGACTGTTTTTACGGATGAAAGAGGACAGATTATTTTTCTGGACACACCTGGTATTCATAAGGCCAAGAATAAGCTTGGTGAATATATGGTAAACGTGGCAGAGCGAACCTTAAAAGAGGTAGATGTTATTTTATGGCTGGTAGAGCCATCAACCTTTATTGGTGCTGGGGAACGTCATATTGCAGAGCAGCTTTCCAATGTGAAAACTCCTGTGATCCTAGTTATTAATAAAATCGACACACTAAAGAATCAGGAACAGATTCTTACGTTTATGAATGCCTATAAGGACATCTGCCCATTTGCTGAAATCGTACCAGTTTCTGCATTAAAGGATAAGAATACAGACTTGATGCTGGATCTGATCTACAAATACCTTCCTTATGGACCTCAGTATTACGACGAGGATACAGTAACAGATCAGCCTATGCGTCAGATTTCTGCAGAGCTCATCAGAGAAAAGGCACTGCGTCTTTTAAAGGATGAGATTCCTCATGGAATCGCAGTAACCGTAGAGAAGATGAAGGAACGAGAGAATGGAATGTTTGATTTAGAAGCCAATATCATTTGCGAGAGAGATTCTCACAAAGGTATCATCATCGGTAAAGATGGCGCTATGCTAAAGAAAATCGGAATCCAGGCTCGTAAAGAGATCGAAAATCTACTGGGAACAAAAGTGAATCTGCAGCTCTGGGTCAAGGTTCGAAAAGAATGGCGAGACAGTGAGATGTATATGAAAAATTATGGATACAGTCAAAAAGATATCTAAAAGTGGTGGCAGGGATTGAAAGAAGTCGAAAAGCTGACGGGGATGGTAATAAAAGTTGCCCCGGTAGGAGAAATGGATAAGCGCCTTGTAATACTCACAAAGGAAAGAGGAAAGATCACTGCATTTGCCAGGGGAGCAAGAAGACCGGGGAATCAGTTGATGGGCATTAGCCGTCCCTTTGCCTTCGGACAGTTTTCGCTGTACGAAGGCAGGGATTCCTATTCCCTTCGTTCGGCGGATATTTCTAATTATTTTGAAGATCTGGCTCTTGATATGGAAGGAACCTGTTATGGTTCTTATTTTCTTGAGCTGGTTGATTTTTATGCCAGAGAAAATGAGAACGCGACAGGACTTCTAAAGCTCTTATACCAATCCGTCCGAGCACTCCTTAAACCTGCCCTGAAAAATGAGCTGGTTCAGAGGGTGTTTGAATTAAAAGCCATGGTCTTAAACGGAGAGTATACGGAAGTTCCTCCTAGGCCCGTTAGTGATTCTGCCAATTACGCCTGGGAGTATGTCATTACTTCTCCGGCGGAACATCTTTATACCTTTACTCTCACAGAGGAGGTATTAGAGGAATTTGCCCGTTGCGTGGAGATAAATAAAAAACGTTTTATTGACAGAGAGTTTCATTCCCTGGAGATTTTGCAGACCATGATGGAAATCAAAGTATTGAAATGAAAGGCAGCATTTGGTATAATGTTCGCATATGCTATGAGCAGTGCGGGTCGGGACATGAAAAAGATTTCGTTGTGCTTGCACATAAGAAATCTTTTTCGTGTCTTGATTCATAGGGCGAGTGCCTGCCAGCGGGTAAAACCGTAGGCTTCGCCCGCTTCACTGCAGATTCAATGCAGGAGGAAGATGGATGAAAAAAAGGAAAGCGGCTCTGGCAGCTCTCATTGTTGCAGGGATGCTGACAGGTTGCCTTGGCAGATCTGGTGACAGTGTCCTGAATGCGGAAAGCAGCAGGATTTATGTAACAGGAACCGGAGGTCTTCAAACAGCAACAGTGGAAACCTATGAGCAGCAGGATTATTACAATGCAGATGAGTTAAAAGCATATCTGGAAGAAACGGCTTTGTCATACAACCAGGCCAATGGAGAAGGTGCAGTAAAACTGGAATCCTGCAGCATGGAAAAAGGCGTTGCCAGAATGATATTCCAGTACAGTTCCAGTAAAGATCTGGTGAATTTTGTCTCTCAGTATGAGGATAAGGATAATCAGGTGGATTCTTTTTCCGTCACCACGTTCTCTGAAGTATCAGGGAAGGCGGAGTCAGAGGGAGTGGAGTTTTTAAAGGCTTCCGATGGAAAGAAAGCGGAAAAGAAAGCTTTGACAAGTAAGAGCGGGAGCCATGCGGTTGTGATAGAGGCGAAAAGTCCTGTCACCATACAGACGGAAGGTAAGCTGTTATTTGTTTCAAAGAACGTTGTCATTAAGGATCAGCATACAGTACAGACGTCAGAGGGAAAAAATTACATCATTTTTAAATAAGAGAGGTTAAGATCATGGAAAAGACAATGGAAAAGATTGTAGCGCTTGCAAAATCAAGGGGATTTGTTTATCCTGGCTCGGAGATTTACGGCGGTCTTGCCAATACATGGGATTACGGTAACTTAGGTGTAGAGCTTAAGAACAACGTAAAAAAAGCATGGTGGCTGAAATTTATTCAGGAGAGTCCTTATAATGTGGGTGTTGACTGTGCTATTTTAATGAATTCCCAGACATGGATCGCATCTGGACATCTGGGCGGTTTCTCCGATCCACTTATGGACTGCAAGTCCTGCAAGGAGCGTTTCCGTGCGGATAAGATCATCGAAGATTACATGGCTGAGAAAAACATCACCATCGAAGGATCCGTAGATGCCTGGTCTCAGGAAGAGATGAAACAATACATTGATAATAACAATATCTGCTGTCCAAGCTGCGGCAAACATGATTTTACTGATATCCGTCAGTTTAACTTAATGTTTAAGACATTCCAGGGCGTAACAGAAGATGCTAAGAATACAGTATACTTAAGACCTGAGACAGCTCAGGGTATTTTTGTAAACTTTAAGAACGTACAGAGAACTTCAAGAAAGAAAATTCCGTTTGGAATCGGTCAGATCGGTAAATCGTTCCGTAACGAGATTACACCAGGTAACTTTACATTCCGTACCAGAGAGTTTGAGCAGATGGAGCTGGAATTCTTCTGTGAGCCAGATACTGACTTAGAATGGTTCTCCTATTGGAAGGATTTTTGCGTAAGCTGGTTACAGAACCTTGGTATCAAGGAAGATGAGATGCGTGTGAGAGACCATGACAAAGAAGAGCTTTCTTTCTATAGCAAAGCGACCTCTGATATTGAATTCTTATTCCCATTTGGCTGGGGAGAGTTATGGGGAATTGCTGACAGAACAGACTACGATCTGACTCAGCATCAGAACACCTCCAACCAGGATCTTACTTATTTTGATGATGAAAAGAAGGAGCGCTACATTCCTTATGTAATCGAGCCATCTCTTGGTGCTGACCGTGTGACTTTGGCATTCTTATGTGCCGCATACGATGAAGAAGAAATTGCAGAAGGTGATGTTCGTACCGTTCTTCGTTTCCATCCTGCCATTGCTCCGGTTAAGATCGGTGTACTGCCTCTGTCCAAAAAGCTAAATGAAGGCGCAGAGAAGGTATTTGGTGAGCTTCGTCAATACTACAACTGTGAGTTTGATGATAGAGGAAACATTGGTAAGCGTTACAGAAGACAGGATGAGATCGGAACTCCATTCTGCATTACCTATGATTTTGATTCCGAAGAAGATCATGCAGTAACTGTCCGTGACCGTGATACCATGGAACAGGTTCGAGTTCCAATTGCAGAATTAAAATCTTATTTTGAAGATAAATTCCGTTTCTAAGAATTTAAGAGGTGCAGATTAAGGCGGGAAAGCCTTTTTCCTGCACCTTTTTTCTTCCTTAGGGGATAAGGAGAATGGTATGATTTTGGAGAATCTGGCTAAAATGGATTCATTTACACATCAAGAGAAGGCGGCGGCCCGGTATATTCTAGACCACGTAGAGCTGATACAAAAGATGTCTGCGGAGGAGCTTGCAAAGGCTTCCTTTACCAGCAAGGCAACTGTGGTCAGGCTGTGTAAAAAGCTAGGTGTTGAGGGGTATCAGGAATTAAAATATAATCTTGTTTCTGAGATGGTGGAAAACATTCGGGTGAACCAGTTGTTAAGCAAAGAGCCAATCACGGAAAAAAGCAGCTACAATGATATTGTAACGACACTTCCAAAGCTTTATGATAAGGCCATCACAGATACCAAGTTATGTATGGATAAGAATGTGATGCTAAGAATTGCAAATCGGATCCGGCAAACGGATCGTCTTGATATTTACGGAAGTGGAATCAGCTATATTCTTGCTCAATCAGCAGCGTTTAAATTTTCCACTTTAGGCATGGAATGTACGGCTTATGAAAGCGTGAATGCTCATTATCTTGTGGCAAGGAAGAAGAAAAAGTCCGTTTCCTTTCTCATTACCTTTACGGGAGCCAATTTGGATATGATTGGAGTGGCTAGGTATCTAAAGGAAACCTCAGGAACGTATGTGGTAGGGATTGTAGGACGTCATAACGATGAGATCCGTAAGTGGTGCGATGAAATTGTAGAGATCCCTTCAAGAGATTCCTTATTGAGCTTAAAGGTGGTCACATCCTTTACGGCAACCACTTATGTGCTTGATATATTTTTCTCCATGTTTCTTTCTCAAACCTATGAGGAACACGTAAAATCTTCCCTTGAAATGGTATGTCATGAATCCTTACGAACTGCCGTAGATTACTGGAGTTTAAAATAAAGATAGAAGCTTTGGACCGCTGTTTCAATTACAGCGGTTTTTTTGTACGATTCCTGGAACTATGTTTCAATCTTTCCTTTTAATAATGATTGAAATGGGGATAATATGATAAAATATTAGAATCAAAAGAAAGGGGGCTATGGCCATGGATAATAAAAAATTAGCAAAAGAAATTTTAGAAAAAGTCGGCGGAGAAAGTAATATTTCAGGACTGACTCATTGTGCGACCAGGCTGCGTTTTAATTTAAAAGACGATACGAAAGCCCAGACTGATGCTTTAAAAAAAGTTGACGGAGTTATGGGAGTCGTAAATAAAGGGGGTCAGTATCAGGTTGTCATCGGAAGTGATGTAGCCAACGTTTACCGATCAATCACAGAGCTTACCAATATAAACAGTGAAGAAGGAGGGGCACCAGAAAAGGATGATAAAAAGGTGATTGAAAAGCTGATTGACACCTTATCTGGTATCTTTACTCCTATTTTACCGGCGATTACTGCGGCTGGTATGATAAAGGCAGTATTATCACTTTTACTTGCTTTTGGTGCTGTCAGCAAAGAAGGATCTACCTATCAGGTACTTAACTTTATGGCCGATGCAGCATTTTACTTTCTTCCAATTCTTTTGGCTAGTTCAGCGGCTAAGAAGTTTCGATGCAATCCTTATCTGGCAATGATGCTTGGTGGAATTTTACTTCACCCTAATTTTGTATCTATGGTAATAGCATCAAAGGAAAGTCATGAGGCAATCCGGGTATTCATGATCCCGATTACCAATGCAAGTTATTCTTCTTCTGTATTGCCGATCATATTAATCGTGTGGTTTTTATCCTATGTGGAACCGATTGCTGATCGAATCTCACCAAAGCCAATTAAGTTCTTCACGAAACCACTTATTTCTATTATTGTAACTGGTATTGTGGGACTGGTTGTTATCGGACCCATTGGAACTATCATCAGTAATTTAATCGCTTCCGGAGTTCATACCTTAAACCAGTATGCAAGCTGGTTGGTACCGGCCCTAGTTGGTACTTTGACTCCTCTTCTAGTCATGACAGGAACTCATTATGGACTTGTTCCTATCGGAATCAATAACCGTATGACCATTGGATACGATACCATAATCTATCCTGGAATGCTTGGTTCTAACGTAGCACAGGGCGGCGCAGCTTTGGCTGTTGCCTTTAAGAGCAAAAAATCAGAGATCAAACAGTTGGCATCCTCTGCTGGTATTACAGCCGTGTGTGGTATTACGGAGCCAGCGTTATATGGTGTAAACCTTCGCTATAAAACACCTCTTTATGCAGCGATGTTAGGAGGCGGTGTTGGCGGATTTATCATGGGACTTTTAAACGTTAAGAATTATACCGGAGGTTCTCCAGGATTTTTAACTCTTCCAAGTTACTTGGGCGGAGATAGTTTAAATGATTTTTACTTTGCCTGCATGGGAGCAGTCATTAGTGTTGTGATCGCCTTTATCGCGTCATACATTCTTTATAAGGACCCTGTAGAGGAAGTGGATCAGACCGTTAAGGCAGAAGAAGTAAAACCGGAAGAGGTAAAGCCGGAAGAAGGTAAGCTAGCACAGGCAAATGGTTCTGATATCACCATCATGTCTCCATTAAAAGGAATTGCAGTGCCTTTAAGTCAGGTCAACGATCCTACCTTTGCCGAAGAGATTCTTGGAAAAGGAATTGCCATTGAACCGGAAGACGGTAGAGTATTATCACCAGTGAATGGTACCATTCGGACGATATTTGAGACAGGCCATGCCGTTGGCCTTGAGTCTGATGATGGAGCAGAAGTCCTGATTCATGTAGGTCTTGATACTGTTAATTTAAAAGGCAAATATTTCTCTGTAAAAATGAAAGACGGCGACAAGGTTAAAGTTGGCGACTGTATCTTGGAATTTGATTTAGAAGCAATTAGAAAAGAAGGATATGATGTGGTAACTCCAGTCATCATCTCCAATTATGGGAACTTTCAGTCCGTTGAGGCAGCAGTCTCAGGCCCTGTAACACCTGGTGCACCGTTAATCACAATTCGATAGTGGAGGTTTTTATGCGATCATTTCCAGATGATTTTTTATGGGGTGGAGCCGTTGCTGCGAATCAGTGTGAGGGAGCTTACAATGAGGGAGGCAAAGGGCTTTCTGTGCAGGACGTACTGCCGGGAGGACTTCGAGGAGAACGTACCCTAGAACCTACTGAGGACAACTTAAAGTTAGAGGGCATTGACTTTTATCATCGGTATAAAGAAGACATAAGCTTATTTGCAGAGATGGGATTTAAGGTATTTCGTACCTCCATCGCCTGGTCTAGGATCTTCCCAAAAGGAGATGAAGAGTCTCCAAATGAAGAGGGCCTAAAGTATTATGACGATCTCTTTGATGAGTGCTTAAAACATGACATCGAACCTTTGGTGACCATATCTCATTATGAAACACCCCTTTGGCTGGCCGAGCAATACGATGGCTGGAGAAGTAGAAAGCTGATTGGGTTCTTTGAAAGATACGTAAGAACCATATTTAGCAGATACGGAAAAAAAGTGAAATACTGGCTGACCTTTAATGAGATCAATTCCCTCATGCACGCTCCTTTTATGAGCGGGGGAATTATGACACCAAAGGATCAGCTTACGGAACAGGATCTTTATCAGGCCGTACATCATGAACTGGTAGCCAGTGCCCTTGCAGTTAAAATCGGACATGAGCTTATGCCAGGTGCCAAAATCGGCTGTATGATTCTTGGAATCACAGTGTATCCTTTGACACCAGATCCGAACGATATCATTGCTGTTATGGAAAAAGACAGGGAAACCATGCTATATGCCGATATTCATGCCAGAGGGTATTATCCCAGATATCTGCTTAATTATTTTGAAGAGCATGGAATCCAGATCCATATGGAGCCAGAAGATCAGGAACTATTAAAGAATGTAGTTGATTTTATTTCCTTTAGCTACTATTCCAGTATTTGTGAAACCGTTCACACCGAGCTTGCGACTTCTACTGGAGGAAATTTATCCAGGGGATATAAAAATCCATATCTAAAAGCCTCTGAGTGGGGTTGGCAGATTGATCCCATGGGACTTCGGTATACTTTAAATAAACTGTATGATAGGTATCAACTTCCTTTGTTCATTGTAGAAAATGGACTTGGAGCGGCAGATGAGCTAGTGACCTTAAGTTCCGGAGAGAAAACCGTTTTAGATGACTACCGGATTGAATATCTAAAGGAGCATCTAAAGCAGCTTAAAGAAGCCATACACGACGGTGTAGAGGTGATGGGTTACACATCATGGGGGTGCATTGATTTAGTAAGTGCATCCACAGCTGAAATGAAAAAACGTTACGGATATATCTATGTAGACCGAAACGATGACGGTACCGGAACAGGAAATCGTTATAAGAAGAAATCATTTTGGTGGTACAAAGATGTAATTGAATCAAACGGAGCATCCATCTAATTGGTGCGTGAATCGGGGCAGTCGGTCCCACCCTTTCCAGTTTCTCCCTACGTGGAGACTTGGATAAGGGTGGACCGGCTGTCCTTTTTTGCTTAAATTGTCCGATGAGTACAGGGGAAATGACAAAAATTGGAATGTGTTTGCAGTTTTATGGAAATGTGGTACAATAATTGTATGACATCGTTATCACTTGATGAAAGATAGGAAGAAAGAGGGGGCAATTGTATGGCAGAGGTTTCCAGAGTCCCGATTGTGCAGCAGGTCGTAAATAGTATGAAAGATTTTGTTGCATCTGACGGAACAGAGGTCGGACAAAAATTACCTACAGAAAAAGAATGGTGCGAGAATCTATCCGTTGGCCGCGGTACGGTTCGGGAAGCATTCCGTATTCTTGAAGCTAGAGGACTGGTTGAGATAAAGCCTGGACGGGGAGCATTCTTAGTAAGCAAAAAAGAACTTGGACAAGAAGAACTGGCAGAGTGGTTTCTACAAAACGAAGTGGAATTAAAAGATTATATTGAAGTGAGAAGTGCAGTGGAACCCTTGTGCGCCAGATTGATTGCAAGACGTGCCTCTGATTTGGAGCTGGAGCAGTTAGAGCGGGTCCATCAACGTTTCATTCGAGCTGTGGAAGAGGAAGACATCGCTGGAATGGCAAAGTATGATGAGCGGTTTCATAAGCATATTGTGGAATGCAGCCGTAATAAGATGCTGATATTTATTTGTAAGAAAATTGATGAATGCATCAGAGATTTCCGCCTAAAGACATTTCAGGTACCCCAAAATGCACGCAATGCCATAAAAGCTCATCAGGATATTGTAGATGCCATAAAGGCAAGAGATGAGGAAGTAGCAGAGCTTTATGCAAAACGGCATATCTCACTTATCAATATTGATATGGATGTAATAATAAAACGTTAACCAGTTAGAGTGTCCGGACAGAAGAAGTCCATTTACCATGGATTGTATGATAGAGATGAAATAATGGGAAAAATATAGGAACCGAAAGCCGAGTGAAGAAGCTTTTCGGTTCTTTTTGTTTGCAAAAATATAGGGATATTGTGTAATGTGCATATGTTTTAAATTTTGATTGACAAATTTTAAGTAAAGATGTATTATGAGGATGCTGATATTGTATGACAGCATACAATAATACATACCCGGGAACGTATTGAGAATGATATCATACAATGTGTTTGGCAATAGTAACAAAAAATAGGGGACAAATACACCGTATATAAAAAAATATACCATGTATTACAAATGTTGAGAGGTGGATTATTATGAGAAGAATTGCAGCAATCGCTTTATCTGTTCTTATGGCATTTTCATTGTCAGCTTGTGGAACTGCGGAGAAGGAAACAAAAGTATCAGTAGAAGCAGCAGCTACAGCGGCTGGAACAGAGGCAGGAAAAGTAGCAGAAACAAAGGAAGGCAAGCCAATTAAGATTGGTGTATCCGCACCAGATCTTACCAATGTATTCTTTATTCAGATTAAGGATGCCATGCAGAAAGCTTTGACAGGTCCAAACGATGAACTAATCATACAAGATGCTGGCGGAGATCAGAACAAACAGATGAATGATGTTGCCGATATGATCAATCAGGGGTGTGACGTGATTTGCATTTCAGCCATCAATTCAGAAGGGGTAAGAGCAACTCTTGAGGCTTGTAAGGAAGCTGGAATTCCGGTTATCGCATTCAACACTTCCGTAAAGAATCCTGAATTGGTTCAGTGTACCGTTGTCTCTGACAACAAAGCTGCTGGTAAACTTTGTGCAGAAGCTCTGGCAAAAGCTCTAGATGGAAAAGGCAAAGTAGTTGAAATTACATACAGCATTACAGAGGTTTGCTATGACCGTCAGATTGGCTTTGAAGAAGAATTAAAAAAATATCCTGACATTCAGATTATTCAGGCAAAGGATGTAGAGAAGCCAAAGTCTGATTACTCCCAGCCAATCATGATAGATTTTATCAATGCTAACCCAGTGATTGACGGTGTTTTCACCATTAACGATCCAACAGCCAGAGGAGCCATTGCAGCCCTTAAGGAAGCGGGAAGATTAGAAAATACCAAAGTAGTTTCCATTGATGGTTCTGATGAAGGCAAAGGCTTTATCCGTTCTGGTGAGATGGTTGCCTCTGCCGCTCAGGATCCGGCAGGAATTGGAACTATGTGTATTGAAACTGCATACAGCTTGCTTACAGGAAAGACCATTGAAGAGAAGGTAGTGGTACCAATGTCTATTATCTCAAAGGATAATGTGGACAAATAATCCGTAATAGGTGTGACTTGAGGTAAGAATGCAGAATGGGAGTGAAAAACATGTCAGTGGAATATGTTTTCGAAATGAAAGATATTACCAAGGCGTTTGGCCGCAATGTTGTACTTGACGGAGTAAGTATCTCCATAAGGCCCGGTGAAGTCCGGGCCCTTATGGGAGAAAACGGCGCAGGAAAATCGACTCTGGTGAAAATTCTTGGAGGTATTTTCAGCGCAGATTCAGGTACTGTTTTTATGAAAGGCCAAGAAGCAGTCATACGAAATGTGGACGATGCCAGAAGGTACGGAGTCAGCTTCATTCATCAGGAGATTACCAATGTCCCTGAGATGACCATAGCAGAGAATATATTTCTGGGGAGAGAGCCTAAAAACCATTTTAAGATGGTGGATTATAAGAAGATGAAGCAGGAAGCGCAAATTGCGTTAGATGAATTAGGGCTTATGTTAGATGCTGGTATGCTAATCCGTGGCTTATCTGTGGCACAGCAGCAGATGATTGAGATAGCAAGAGCCGTGAATGAAGGCGCAAAAATCCTGATTCTTGATGAGCCTACCGCTTCCTTATCCCACAGCGAGACTGAGAATTTATTTGCACAGATTGAACGTCTTAAAGGTTCCGGTGTAGCCATGATTTATATTTCTCATCGTATGGAAGAAACATTTAAAGTTTGCGATTCCGTAACGGTTCTTAGGGATGGTAAGTTTATTGGAACCAGATATACAAATGAGACTACAGAAAATGAATTGATTAGTATGATGGTAGGCCGGGAATTTAACAACATCTATGGAAATAAGCGGGTGGTTGGTGGCGATGTCATCATGGAAGTTAAAAACTTGACCACGCAAAAGGTATCCAATATCAGTTTTACCCTAAAAAGAGGAGAGATTCTTGGATTCTCCGGCCTGGTTGGAGCAGGAAGAACGGAGCTAGCCCTCGCACTGTTTGGAATCGATTCCATACAATCGGGTGAAGTGTGGCTGGAAGGAAAGAAGCTTTCCATTACGAAACCAAGAGATGCCATAAGCGCAGGAATCGCCCTGGTTCCAGAAGAGCGTAAAGAACAGGGATTGTTCCTAGAGCACAGCATTGGAACGAATTTAACCTTCCAGGTGCTTTCTGAATTTATAGATCATCTGAGGGTGGATAGAAAGAAAGAGTCAGAGATTGTAGATGAGTTTAAGCAGAAGCTTTCTATTAAGATGGCTTCCACCGAACAGTTAGCAGGAGAGCTTTCCGGAGGAAACCAGCAAAAAATTGTTATTTCTAAGTGGCTGGCTGCAAAACCCAAGGTGTTAATTCTTGATGAACCCACCAGGGGCATTGACGTAGGAGCAAAGGCTGAGATCTATAAGCTGATGCATACGCTGGCAGGAGAAGGAGTTTCTATTATTATGATATCTTCGGAGCTTCCTGAGATTATCAACAACTCAAGCCGGATTGCAATTATGCGGGAAGGCTGTCTGGCAGGGGTCCTGGATCAGCAGGAAACAGAAATTTCCCAGGAAACCATCATGTCATATGCAGTAGGAGGAGAACATTCAGTATGTTAAACAGGAAAAATCAAGCAGAGACATCTCAGTTAAAAGCACCAAGCCTGTGGGTTACCAATCCATTTTTTATATGGCTGAAACGAAATATGGCAGCCATGATCGCATTGGTATTCCTGTGTATCGTATTATCCATATCGACGGATACCTTTCTTGTTAAAAATAACTTATTCAGCGTATTGCGTCAGGTCTGTGTCAATTGTTTCATTGCATTTGGTATTACCTGTGTCTTAATCTGCGGTGGCATTGACTTATCCGTGGGTTCCGTGGTTGCGGCGGCTGGCGTTATTGCAGTTCGGTGCGGCAATGCAGGATTGCCTTTAATCGTCTGCATTCTGGTTCCTCTGTTTTTTGGAGCAGTTATTGGATTTTTTAACGGATTTGTTATTTCACATACCACACTTCCTGCCTTTATCGTAACGCTTTCCACTCAGATTATCGTTCGTGGAATCAGTTATATATTAACGGGAGGACAGCCGGCCCAGTCAAACAACGAGGCGTTTAACAACATGGGCGTAGGTAGTGTTTTTGGAATTCCGATTCCGGTTGTATTTGTAATTGGAGCTTTTATCATCCTCTATTTCATTATGAACCGTACCTCCTTTGGCCGTCACGTGTATGCCACCGGAGGAAATAAAGAAGCGGCAAGATACGCAGGCGTAGATACCAAATGGATTCAGGTAAGAGTATTTGTCATCAGTGGAGTGATGGCGGCCCTTGCAGGCATTGTATTAGCGGCAAGACTTTATTCTGGTCAGCCATCAGTAGGAGAAGGGTTTGAGCGTGACGCCATTGCAGCTTCCGTTCTTGGTGGTACCAGCTTTAATGGTGGTATCGGTACTTTGGGCGGTACCATGGTAGGGGTACTAATCATTGGAGTACTAAACAATGGAATGAATCTGCTTAAGATAAACAGTTATTGGCAGTTTGTAGTAAAGGGAATTGTTATCCTTGGAGCAGTATATGTGGATTACTTAAAAAAGAGAGGATCACTAAAAAAGTGATCGTTCATAAATAAGACGGAGGCACAATTACATGATGGACATAATAGAGTTAAAGAAAAAATGCAGTGATATGCGAAAAGATATTATAAACATGACGGCTGACGCAGCCAGTGGTCATCCAGGCGGTTCTTTATCCGCAGTAGAGATAATGGCGGCACTGTTTTACACCCAGATGCGGATCGATCCAAAGAATCCGGATAAAGAGGACCGTGACCGTTTCGTGTTAAGCAAAGGACATGCGGCTCCCTGCTACTATGCAGTATTAGGAGAGATGGGTTTTTTCGATAAATCAGAGTTTAAGAACTTTAGACAACTTCACAGTATCTTACAAGGGCATCCGGATGCAAAAAAAGTTCCAGGTATCGATGCGTCAACCGGTTCTTTGGGCCAGGGTATCTCTATTGCAGTTGGAATGGCTCTTGGAGCGAAAGCTCAGAAAAAGGACACTAAGGTTTATACCCTCTTAGGTGATGGAGAGTTGCAGGAAGGTCAGGTTTGGGAAGCTTGCATGGCAGCAGCCAATTATCGACTGGATAACCTTACCATTATTATAGATAACAACGGTCTTCAAATCGACGGAAGCAATGATCAAGTCATGTCCCTTGGTGATCTTCATTCCAAGTTTAAGTCATTTGGCTTTCATGTTTTGGAGCTTCCAGATGGAAACAACTTAGAGGAGGTGCTTGCCGCATATTCCCTCAGTACCATGGAAGGAAAACCAAAATGCATTCTGGCACACACCGTAAAGGGAAAAGGCATTTCCTTTATGGAAAACCAGGTTGGCTGGCATGGAAAGGCACCAAGTGAAGACGAGAGACAAAAGGCATTAAAGGAATTGGAGGGTTAAGACATGAGCGAATATAAGGCAATTAGAGTGGCATACGGGGAAGCTTTGGCGGAACTTGGAAAAGCAAATGAAAAGGTAGTGGTTATGGATGCAGATCTTGCCCATGCCACCATGACGGCGACGTTTGCAGAGAAGTTTCCGGATCGATTTTTCAATGCAGGAATCGCAGAAGCCAATATGGTGGATATGAGTGCAGGGCTATCTACTATGGGGTACATACCATTTTGCAGCACCTTTGCTATCTTTGGTGCAGGACGTGCCTATGAGCAGGTGAGAAATGGCGTAGCATATCCAAATTTCAATGTAAAGCTTGGCATGACACATTCTGGAATTACCCTTGGAGAAGATGGCGGGAGCCATCAGGCCATTGAAGATCTGGCACTCATGCGTGTCATTCCAGGCATGACGGTAGTTGTTCCCTGTGATGCAAGTGAAACCCACCGTGCGGTAAATGCAGTAGCAGAGATGAAAGGACCGGCTTATCTTCGTCTGGCTAGACTTCCAAGCCCTGTATTTGAAGAGGAGATGCCTTTTGTCATCGGGAAAGCAAATGTTTTAAAAGATGGTATTGATGCAGTTGTATTTGCCTGCGGTATCATGGTCTCCACCGCTCTTGAGTGCGCAAAGAAGCTTGAGGCGGAAGGAAAATCTGTTGCAGTGGTCAATATGCATACCATTAAGCCAATTGATAAAGAATGCATCTTGACATTTGCGTCAAAATGCAGCAAAGTAATAACTATAGAGGAACACAGCACCATCGGCGGACTTGGTGATGCAGTTGGTGACGTTCTTCTTGAACATACGTGTAATGTCACATTTAAAAAGATTGGTGTTCAGGACCGGTTCGGACAATCTGGTAAACCAGAAGAACTTTTGGAAGAATACGGGCTGAGCGAAAATCAGGTATATCATCAGATAAAAGGAGTGTTGGAAGCATGAGAATTGCATTAATTAACGAGAACAGCCAGGCGGCTAAAAATGAATTGATTTACAACAGCTTAAAAAAAGTTGCAGATGTGAAAGGCTATGAAGTGGATAACTATGGAATGTATTCCCCAGAGGATGCATGTTCCCTTACTTATGTACAAAACGGAATTCTTGCAGCCATCCTTTTAAATTCCGGTGCAGCCGATTATGTAATAACTGGATGTGGAACTGGAGAAGGTGCTATGCTGGCATTAAATAGTTTCCCAGGCGTGATCTGCGGTCATGTATGCGATCCAAGTGACGGATATATGTTTGCACAGATTAACGATGGCAATGCCATTGCAATGCCTTTTGCAAAAGGATTTGGATGGGGAGCAGAGTTAAATCTTGAATATACCTTTGAGAAATTATTTTCAGAAGCCAGCGGCCAGGGATATCCAAGAGAACGTGCAATCCCAGAGCAGAGAAATAAAAAAATCTTAGATGTAGTAAGAGAAAATAATTTAAAAGATATCTTAACCTGTTTAAAAGGTCTTGATGAAGAGCTTGTAAAAGGTTCCATCGGGGGCGAAAAGTTTCAGGAGCTGTTCTTTGCAAACTGCAAGGATGAAAAGATTGCAGAGTATGTAAAGAGTTTGCTGGCTTAGGAGGCTTGTCATGTTAAAGAACAAACCAACAGGAATTGCCCATGTGGCAATTCCTACCGATGACCCGGAGGCAACAAAAGCATTTTATGAGAATCTGGGATTTACCAGACTGGTAGATGGAGGCGTAAGGGGAATGCTTCAGTGCGGAACCTGCGTCATAGAATTTTACCCCAGGCGCCAGGATGAAAAGCCTATCGGTAATATTGATCACATTGCCATGACCTGTGATAATCTTGAGGAAGCCTATGATGAGATTGTAACACAGGGACATACCCTGATATCTAATGGCATTGAATCCAATGAGATGTTTGCACCTCGCACCAACAGCTTCTTTCTTTTTTTGGGACCCAGTGGAGAAAAGATAGAATTCTGCAAGATAAGCTAGTACATAGAATGAACGATACAAAGGAGAATTGCCATGAGATTTTTTGTAGATACAGCAAATACAGAAGACGTAAGAAAAGCAAGTGACATGGGTATCATCTGTGGTGTTACCACCAATCCATCCCTGATTGCCAAGGAAGGCCGTGATTTTAATGAAGTTATTAAAGAAATCACATCCATTGTAGATGGACCAATTAGCGGAGAGGTAAAGGCTTCTACGGAAGAAGCTCAAGGAATGATCGCAGAGGGAAGAGAGATAGCTGCCATTCATCCAAACATGGTAGTAAAGATTCCAATGACAACAGAAGGCTTAAAAGCCGTAAAGGTACTGACTGCAGAAGGAATTAAAACCAATGTAACTTTGGTATTTTCCGCAGCTCAGGCGCTGTTGGCTGCAAGAGCAGGAGCCACTTACGTTTCTCCGTTCTTAGGTCGTCTTGATGATATTTCCATGCCAGGTATTGACTTGATTTGTGACATAGCAGATATTTTTGAGATCCATGGAATTGAGACAGAAATTATTGCAGCAAGCATACGCAATCCCATTCATATCATTGACTGTGCAAAAGCAGGAGCGGACATTGCTACGGTTCCTTTCAGTGTGTTGATGCAGATGGCAAAGCATCCTTTAACCGATCAGGGAATTGAGAAATTCCGTGCAGACGAGAAGGAAGCATTTGGTAATTAAGATTAGATGATTGCGGGGCCCTGAAGAAAAGATGAAATTTTATCTTGGAAGCAGGGCTCTTTTTTGTGTAATAAGAGTCACCTTTATGTAAGTTTTGTCTATTAAGTTTACATTGACAAAATATTTAGGTTAAAATATACTTATATTAACTTAAAATATAGGGGGAGACTATGTCAAAGGCAGTTACATTGTCCCATATAGCCAAAATTGTGGGTGTAAGCACCGTTACCGTCTCTAAGGCGATGTCTGATAGAAGCGGTGTCAGTGAGGAAATGAGAACGAAAATAAAAGAAGTTGCATCCCAGCTTGGGTACCAGATGGTTACCACTCAAAAAAAGGAACGGGCCAGTGGAACGGGTAATCTGGGAATCCTCATTCCAGCCGGGTTTTTAGATAGGGTTAATTCTTTTTACTGGAACATGTATCAGCTTGTAGTGACTTCTGCTTCCGAGAGAGGGTATTACTGCATACTAGAAATCGTTAACCAGGAGGAGGAAGCCGCACTTACCATGCCAAAGATGATTATGGATGGCAAGGTGGATGGTGTTATATTGATTGGCCAGTCCAGTAAGGAATATACTAGCTTTTTATGGGGAAATCCTCATGTACCCGTCACGTTTATGGATTTTTATGAGGCGAACCAGGATTACGACTGTGTGATATCGGATGGTTTTTACGGGATGTATCTACTTACAGATTACCTGATCAAATGCGGTCATAAAAAGATTGCTTTTGTAGGAACGCCTATGTCCACCAGCAGTATAACGGACCGGTACTTCGGATATCGAAAGGCACTTATGGAACAGGACATTCCATTTATGCAGGAGTGGGTCATTCAAGATAGAAGCTTATCTGGAGACCATAAAGCCTATGAGACCATTCCTTTGCCACAAGAGATGCCTACCGCATTTGCTT
The DNA here is from genome assembly GCA_002478865.1 of Hungatella sp. UBA7603. Lineage (GTDB taxonomy): Bacteria > Bacillota > Clostridia > Lachnospirales > Lachnospiraceae > Lacrimispora. The sequence continues at coordinate 88,364 of DLJZ01000006.1, read as the reverse complement.
GCAGCAGCGATTATACGGCAGATGTGTTAATCAATGGACTAAGAGAAGCTGGTTATCTGGTACCTGAGGATATATCAGTTGTTGGATTTGATAATTGTGAATGGGAGAAGGTCGTAAAGGTTCCAATTACCAGCTATGATGTGAGAAAAGATAGAATGGCAGAATTGGCAGTGTGCAACCTGGTGAGTAAAATTAAAAAGGAGTCTTACATCTCTGGCATTCAAATCGTAGCAGGGGGATTGGTGAAGAAAAAAAGTGTGTCGGAAATTTAGGTTGGGAGAGAATTCCTGTAATGGGAGGGGGTAGTCCCTGTGTATTTCCGAAACAATCGGATAAAATGGGTTGTGTTATCAATGCCCACCAGTCTTCCTGCCTCATATACGGCAATAGACGGGTCTTCAAGCAGTCTTTTCGCTTCTTCAATTCTTCGCCTGTTAAGGTACTGCAAAGGTGGTACCTGATATAAAGTATGAAATTCTCTGGACAGCCGGTATTTGCTGATTCCCAGTGCTTCCTCAAATTGAGCGAGGCTATGGGGAGAGGCATACTGGCTGTCCATTGTTTTCTTCATCTCTCTTAAATAATAAGGCGCCAAATCCGCCTGGGATGCAGCTGGTGTCAATATGGAAGCAGTAAGAAGATCTGTAAGCAGTCGGTGGTTGATGATCAGGCTGTCCCTGTTTAAGACCTCAGGAACTTCTGTGAGACGGCGAAAAAGAGAATGAATGTATGGCGTGGTGGTGAGTGTGGTCATATCGCCGAATTTTTTATGAAACTCTTTTAAAAAGAATAGGCTTTTGGATTTCTCTAAAAACAGCTGGTAAAAATTCCAGCTGTTTTTTTCTGCGGAAATTTTATGTTTCCTAGAACCATCTATAAATAGAAAGGTTTCAGGAGTCAGGCAAAGCTTCCTATCCTCAATTTCAAATACACCGCTTCCCGATATGGTATATAGGATGCAAAGACAGGGAAGATCTACAGTTTCGTAATGGTATGGGTAACAGCTTTTAATATACCCGGATGCAAGAAGGGAGAGCAAGGAATCATCTAACTCCGGTTTTACCAAATATTCATTTGGAAGACACTGGATAATATTAAGGGAAGGGGTTAGTTTGTTATCACTTAATATATGAGTTAAAAAAAGTTTATTAAATTCCAATTTGCACCTCCTATTTATTAATATAACAATATTTTAGCATAACTAAATACATAATTAAAGCTTAAAAAATGAAATAAGGTTATGTTTTATAAAGATAAAAAGTAAGAAACCTTGTAAAATAAAACAATATACACAAAAAAAATAAAATAAATTATATATAAAAGAATAAGTGCATAAAAATATACAAGGATCTATGATAAGTTGCAAGAATAGCAGATGATTTTTGATTAGGTTTAAAATATACTTAAAATAACTTAAAATATATTAATTAAAAATAATCCTGAACTTAAAGGGATTAAATAAAAAGGAGGATGCAGGATGAAGTTTTGGAGAAGATTTGGGGCAGCAGGGCTGGCAGCAATTATGGCAACTTCCCTGGCTGGTTGCGGGGGCGCAAAGGCAACCGCAACAGAGGCAGGGAAAGAGGAAAAAGTGGCGGCTGAAGTCCCGAAATTTACAGATTTGAAGGTGGGAGAAGATTACACGGATATTAAAGCAGATTTAAGATTCCTCACTCACAAAACGGATCTGGTGGATACGACCTTTCAGGAGTATGTAAAAGAATTTCAGAAGATGTACCCAGGCGTAACCATTACATACGAGGGAATCACCAGTTATGCTGATGATATCATTACCAGACTTACAACAGGGGACTGGGGAGATATTTGTATGGTTCCCATGCAGTTAGATAAGAACGAGCTTAAAAATTATTTTGTTCCTTATGGTGACAAAACAGAACTGGAAAAGAAGTACATCATGTTAAATAATTTTTCCTATAAAAATGTTGTCTATGGAATTCCATCCGCAGGAAATGTACAGGGGATCGTATACAACAAAAAAGTTTTTAAAGATGCTGGAATCACGGAGATTCCCAAAACACCGGATGAGTTTCTGGCTGCCTTGCAAAAAATCAAGGATAATACAGATTCCATTCCACTGTATACAAACTTTGCGGCAAGCTGGACCATGACAGCCTGGGATGCCTATATCACGGGATCTGCCACCGGAGATCCGGACTATGCCAATAATGGGCTAATTCACAGCGCAAACCCATTTGAAAAACGGGCGGATATGACAGGACCTTATGCGGTTTATTATGTTTTATATGAGGCAGTGGCAAGGGGACTTACAGAAGAAGATCCGACCACAACGGACTGGGAGGGGAGCAAGGGGCTGATGAATAATGGAAAGATCGCAACCATGGCTCTGGGTTCCTGGTCTGTAGTCCAGATGCAGTTAGCAGGAGATCATGGAGAAGATATCGGATATATGCCATTTCCGATTACAGTGGATGGAAAGCAATATGTTTCCGCATCCCCTGATTACAATTACGGCGTAAATGTTAACAGTAGCCAGGATAACCAGATTGCTTCCATGTTATACGTCAAATGGCTTACGGAAAACTCCAACTTTTCTTATGACCAAGGGGGAATTCCCGTTTGCTTGGGAGAAAAGTATCCAGACGTTTACAAAATGTTTGATGGTGTGAAACTGGTCATTGATAATCCAGCGCCCGATGGAGAAGAGACCCTGTACAATGATATCAACAATGACTCTGAGGTAGGAATTAATGTATCCCCGGAGGGAGTTTCTAAAATCCTGGAAGCGGCCACAACTGGTACACCGACTCTTGATGAGCTTATGGCAGATCGAAATTCCAGATGGACGGCTTCCCAGAAAAAATTTGGAGCAATCAAGTAGGAGGAGACCGTTTTGGGTAAGAGATTGAAAATGGCATCCCATGTGGCGAAATGGCTCCAAAAGGGGAAAGTAAACCGCCTGCTTGTCATCTTTACGTTTATGTTTGTACCCTTATTCCTGCTTTTGATATTTACTTATATTCCTTTTGTGAAAATGATGGGATTTAGCTTTTATGATATGAAGTACATTGGAAAACGGGAATTTATAGGATTACAAAATTATGTGGCTGTGTTTCAAAGAGATGACTGCTTTAAGGCATTGAGGCTGAGTCTTTACTACATAGGGGCATCCTTTGTCCAGATGTCCCTTGCCCTTTATTTCGCTTCGGTGCTCAGTACCAATATCCGAGGAGGGAATTTATTTAAGGGGTTTATGTTTTTTCCATTTCTGATCTGTGGAATCGCAGTGGGCTTTATCTTTAAATTTTTCTACACTAGAGGTTTCGTTTTGGATACGGTCCTAGCTTGGTGTGGTTTTACACAGGATCAATTGCCTTACTGGCTAAAGGATACCAGTATCAATAATATTTCCATAGCTGCCACTTCGATATGGAGGTATATGGGGCAAAACATGGTTTTATTTATCGGAGCCATCATGTCAGTAGATTCCACCATGTATGAGGCCGCAGCCATCGATGGAGCAAATGAATGGAATAAATTCCGCTATATTGTATTCCCAAGCATTAAGACCATTATCATTTTAAATATGATTTTGTCGATCACCGGTTCTTTAAGTGCGTTTGAACCACCTTATGTCATAACAAACGGAAGCTTTGGGACTGCAACTTATTTTGTAGTCATGAACAAACTGGCTCATGAGAATCAAAAAGTAGGTCTCGCTTCTGCCATGGCAGTGATCCTTCTTGTGATTATTTTGGCAGCAACCCTAATTCAGAAACTTATTTTCAAGTATTTCTTCGGTGAAGGAGAAGAGGAATCTTGGAGGGATAAGAATAGGAGGAGGAAGAGACAAGTGATGCTAGAAAAGGAGGGGGTCCTGTGAATCACAACAAAGTCAAAAAGGTATTATGGCGCGCCTTTCAATATCTGACTCTTATAGCAGGCGCTCTAGCCTCTGTGACTCCTGTGGTGGTATGTGTCATAACCGCGTGCAAAACAGAAAAAGAATATGCTTCTACCAATGTAATGACACTTCCAAATAACTGGCTCTATGTCGGGAACTTTATTCAGGCATGGAATAAGGCAAACATGGCAACCGCCTTTCGAAATTCTCTTTTGATTTTAGTATTCGTACTGCTTGGCTCTGTACTGACAGGTTCCATGCTGGCTTACATATTGAGCCGTTTTAAGTTTCTTTTCAATGGAATCATACGAAATCTGTTTCTCTTTGCAGCCATGTTGCCAGGAATCGCCATGCAGGTTTCGGTTTATCAGTTGATGTATGAATTTCATTTGATCAATACATTGACAGGGTACATTATCTTAATGATGGGAACCGATGTAATTTCCATTTACATCTTCATTCAATTTTTTGAAAACATTCCAATATCCCTTGATGAGTCGGCAATCATGGATGGCTGTACTTATTTCGGTGTATTTTTCCGGGTATTAATGCCACTTTTAAAACCGGCGATCATAACCGTAATGATATTAAAAGGCGTTGGAACGTATAACGAATATTATATGGCAAATTTATATCTTCAGGATAAGAACCGGCTGGTGACAGTAGCCACTTCCCTGTATAAATTTACAGGACCACTTGGCAGCCAGTATAACTATATCTGCGCAGGCGTCATTATCACCTTGCTACCGGCATTGGTTGTATTTATATTCTGCCAGAAACAAATATACAGCGGACTGACTCAGGGAGCAGTAAAAGGGTAGGAGGAGAAACATGAAACTATATACATCTGAAATTAAAGCGATGCCATGGCAGGAGCCAACCGAAAAATCTACGGGAGCCCCTATCTGGCGCTATACAGAAAACCCCATTATTGGGAGAAATCCCATGGATCATGTGGCGAGGATTTTTAATTCTGCTGTAATACCCTATGAAGACGGTTTTATTGGAGTGTTCCGGGGAGAGCAAAAGAACGGGATTCCCTATATTTATCTGGGAAAAAGTCGTGATGGGATTAAGTGGGAGTTTGAACAGGAGAAGATCCGGTTTGTAGATGAAGAGGGCAATGAATTCATGCCCAGATACGCCTATGATCCAAGGCTTGTGAAAGTAGAGGGTACCTATTATATCATCTGGTGCCAGGATTTTTACGGAGCTGCCATTGGTATGGCAAAGACACAGGATTTTAAAACCTTTGTGAGGCTAGAAAATCCGTTCCTTCCATTTAATAGAAATGCAGTGCTGTTTCCCAGAAAAATCAATGGTAATTTCATGATGCTTTCCCGTCCAAGTGACAGCGGACACACTCCTTTTGGAGATATCTTTTTAAGTGAAAGCCCTGATCTAGTTTACTGGGGCAAACACCGCCATGTTATGGGGAAAGGGAGTGCGTGGTGGGAGTCCTTAAAGATCGGAGGGGGAGCTGCCCCCATTGAGACCGATGAAGGTTGGCTGTTGTTTTACCATGGAGTATCCGGTACCTGCAATGGGTATGTTTACAGCATTGGCGGAGCTATTTTAGATCTTGATAATCCGTCTGTTGTGAAATACCGGTGTGAAAATTTCTTGCTCACACCGGAAGCATGGTATGAGGAACGGGGCTTTGTTCCCAATGTATGCTTTCCATGTGCCACAATCTGCGATCCAAACGATGGAAGAATCGCCATCTATTATGGAGCCGCAGACAGTTATGTGGCACTGGCATTTACCAGAGCAGAAGAAATCATGGATTATATAAAAGAACACAGTGTACTTTCTGATATTGATGAGGAAAGAGGAAAACGATAGAAAATAAGGACTCATAAGGGAGGATGACATGAAGGGAACAATGGCGGAAGAAATGCGGGAGCATCTGGAACATAAGCTGCTTCCGTTCTGGGAAGGGTTAAAGGATGATGTTTACGGAGGTTACTATGGGTATGTAGGTCATGATCTTAAGGTAGATAAAAAGGCAGAAAAAGGAGTGATCTTAAACAGCAGGATCCTATGGTTTTTTTCCAATGCCTGTATCACCTTAAAACAGAATGAACTTCTTTCTTATGCTCGTCATGGGTATGAGTTTTTAAAGGATTATTGTCTAGACCGGGAAGCGGGAGGCGTATACTGGTCTGTCAATTATGATGGAAGTCCAAAGGATCAGACAAAACACACCTATAACCAGGCATTTGCGGTCTACGCCCTTTCTTCCTATTATGAGGCTTCCGGCAACCGGGAGGCACTGGATCTTGCCTATGAGCTGTATGGCAAGATCGAAAATTCCTGCCATAGTGGAGACGGATACGGCGAGGCTTATGATCATTACTTTCAGCCGGTGCGAAACGAAAAGCTTTCCGAACATGGAGTGATGGCAGAGAAGACCATGAATACTCTCCTCCATGTAATGGAAGCATATACGGAGCTTTACCGTGTGGATCAGGCTCACAGAGTGGAGGTACGGTTAAAATATATCTTAGATCAATTTATAAACCATGTTTATAATCCTCAGAAAAGACGTCAGGAGGTATTCTTTGACCAAAACTGGAATTCTCTTATGGATCTTCATTCCTACGGCCATGATATTGAATCCTCCTGGTTGCTCGTCCGGTGCGTAGAAGTTTTAAAGGATAAGGAGTATGAAAAAAAGCTGCTTCCTATTACCAAGGTTTTGGCAGAGGAGATCTATAAAAAAGCTTATAAAGACCATAGTCTGATGAATGAATGTGAGAATGGAGTAGAAGATAGGGACCGGATCTGGTGGGTTCAGGCAGAAGCGGTGGTGGGATTTTTAAATGCATGGGAAAAAGAGCCAGATAATAACAGGTATCTAGTGGCCGCACAGGATATCTGGGAGTACATAAAAGACCGGCTCATGGATAAAAGACCTGGTTCGGAGTGGTTTTTAAGACTTTGCGGAGGAGAAATTCCTTCTGAAAAGGATCCAATTGTGGAGCCATGGAAATGTCCATATCACAATGGTCGAATGTGCATGGAGGTTATAAAAAGACTGGGGATCATTCATCCTCGTTATCAGATTGAACGGGACAGACAAGAGCTTTTACTAGAACGCAACAATATTAAAAGTGACAGATATAATGGAATTTATGATAGGTACGAATACCCAGTGCTGACCAGGGAGCATGTCCCTCTGACATGGAGATATGATATTGACTGGAATACCAATCCCTTTTTTATGGAGCGCCTTGGAATCAACGCAGTGATGAATGCCGGTGCCATAGAACTAAATGGGAAGTATTATCTTGTGGCACGAGTGGAAGGAAACGATAGAAAATCATTTTTTGCAGTGACAGAAAGTGATACTGGAATTGATGGATTTCGATTCTGGGAAGAACCAGTGTGCCTTCCAGACATATATCCTGAGGAAACCAATGTTTATGATATGAGGCTAACAAAGCACGAGGATGGGTGGATATACGGTGTATTTTGCTCTGAGAGCCATGATTCGTCCTCTTCTGATTTATCTGCAGCGGTGGCCGCAGCAGGAATCGTAAGGACAAAGGATTTAAGATGTTGGGAGAGACTTGACAATCTAAAGACTTTACAATCGCCCCAACAGCGAAACGTTTTACTTCATCCGGAATTTGTCAATGGCTGCTACGCTTTTTATACCAGACCAATGGATGATTTTATTGATACAGGAAATGGTGGGGGAATCGGATTTGGGCTTTGCAAAGATATCTGCCATGGCGTTATTGAGGAAGAGATCATGACTAGCAGGCGCCGTTACCATACCATAACAGAAGCTAAAAATGGAGCAGGAGCTGTGCCAATCAAAACCTCCAAAGGCTGGATTCACATTGCCCATGGAGTCAGGAACACGGCAGCAGGACTCCGGTATGTACTCTATGCCTTTGCAACTGATTTAAAAGAGCCTTCCAAAGTAATTGCACAGCCCTCCGGACTTCTTCTTGGACCGAGAGACGGAGAGAGAGTAGGAGATGTCTCCAATGTTGTGTTTACAAACGGAGCAATCACCAGAGAAAATGGAGATGTATATCTTTATTATGCTTCCTCTGATACCAGAGTTCACGTAGCAGTGACTACCGTGGAAAAGCTGATGGATTATGTATTTCAAACACCGGAAGATCCATTAAGAAGTGCAGACTGTGTAAAACAGAGAATCTCATTGATTCACAAAAATAAGGAGTTACTAAGACATGAATGATGTTGAAATTGCAGCAGACCACCCCTTTCTTTTGTACTGCGGAAGAATTGGGAGGGATGATAAGGGATTCCTGGAATTTGTGTATCCCTGTAGTTTTGTAAAGCTTGCATTTGTGGGAAAATCCATTGCAGTCTTGTTGGAAAATCACTCCGTATATTGGGATAATTATATTGGTTGGATCCTAGACGGGGAACAGATGAAAGCGGCTCTTCCAGAGTCAGGAAAGGCCCGGATTTGTCTGGGGGAGGAATTAAAGGAGGGAATGCATAGCCTGATTCTGTTTAAACGCCAGGACTCTTGCCATACATTTTCCTTCGAAGGATTTCTTCTTTCAGAGGGCGGTTATCTTGTGGAGACAGAACCTTTACCCAAAAGGCGAATCGAGGTTTATGGCGATTCTGTCAGCGCAGGTGAAGTTTCAGAAGCCATTGAATACATGGGAAAGGAAGATCCGCCACATCAGGGAGAATACTCAAACAGTTGGTATTCCTATTCGTGGATAACAGCCAGAAAACTAGATGCTTCACTTCATAATATTTCCCAGGGAGGAATCGCCCTTATGAATGGAATGGGCTGGTTTGAACCGCCCGAATTGATTGGAATGGAATGGGTCTATGATAAGGCCCAGTATCATCCGGCAATTGGCAGAACCAGCCTGTGGAATTTTAAGGATTATCGTCCGCATGTGGTTATCGTAGCTTTGGGACAAAACGACAGCCACCCAGAGGACTTTATGAAGGAGAATTATAATGGTCAAAAGGCTTTGGAATGGAAGGATCATTATGAGAGTTTTATACGGAAACTGAGACAAATTTATCCTCAGGCAGTTATTGTCTTAACCACAACCATACTTTGCCATCATGATAGCTGGGACAAAGCCATAGAGCAGGTATGGGAAAGACTTCAGGATGAAGGTGTGCATCACTTTTGTTATCGCAGAAATGGAAGCGGGACACCGGGGCATTTAAGAATTTCAGAAGCGGAGGAAATGGCCAAAGAGCTGTCAGACTTCATCCTTAGTTTGGGTGAAGAGATCTGGCTGGATGAATCCATTTTCTAATGCTTGTTCAATGGGGAGTAGATTATGACATATATGGATCAATATGAATTCTGGTGCACCAGCCCTTTCTTTTCCCTTGATACAAAGGAAGAGTTAAAAGAAATTATGGGCCGGGAAGAAGAAATCAAAGACCGTTTTTCTACAGAACTAAAATTTGGCACAGGAGGCATGAGAGGCTTGATGGGGGCCGGCACAAACCGGATGAATCTCTATACAGTCGCAAAAGTAACCCAAGGACTTGCCAGTTGTTTAAAAGAGAATAAGGAATGGAGCAGAGGAGTTGGTATTGCCTATGATTCCAGGCATATGTCCGAGGAATTTGCCAGAGAGGCAGCCAGATGTCTGACCGGAAATCAGATTCCGGTCTATCTTTTTTCCAGGTTGGCCCCTACTCCATTTCTTTCCTTTGCCATACGGCGCCTTTCCCTTGCCGCTGGAATTGTCATAACAGCCAGTCATAATCCGCCGGAATACAACGGGTATAAGGTGTATTGGGAAGATGGTGGTCAAATAACAGCACCATTGGATGAGGAAATTAGCTGGTTTATAGCACAGATAAAGGATTACGGTTTTATTAAAAGGCTGTCAGAAAAGGAAGCTGAAAAAGAGGGATTGCTCCATTGGATTGGTAATGAGCTGGAAGATGAGTACATAAAAGAAATGAAACAATGGGTATTATCTCCCAATGCATTAACACAGGCGGCAAATGAGGTAACCATTGTATACACCCCTCTTCACGGTACCGGAAATCTGCCAGTAAGGCATCTTTTATCCCATCTGGGATTTACCAGGGTGTTTGTAGTAGAGGAGCAGATGGAGCCAGACGGTGATTTTAGAACAGTGAAATCACCAAACCCAGAGGAGGAAGGTGCGTTTACATTGGCTCTAGGTCTGGCGGAAAAGATGAAGGCAGATCTTGTTTTTGGCACGGACCCTGATGGAGACCGGATGGGTGTTTACGTGCGGGAGGATGAAACAGGAGAGTATCACCGCCTGACCGGAAACATGACAGGAATATTTATTTGCAGCTATTTACTCCTTAGGAGAAAAGAAACAGGAAGTCTTCCTTCCAATGGCGCAATCGTTAAAACCATTGTGACCACACAGATGGCAAAACCACTGGCAGAAAAATATAGAATGAAGCTGGTTGAGGTGCTGACCGGATTTAAGTACATTGGAGAGCAGATGAGATGTTTTGAATCATCTTCTATGGAAGCGGTCTATCAGTTTGGATTTGAAGAGAGCTGTGGCTGTCTCGTAGAAACTTGTGTAAGAGATAAGGATGCTATATCCGCAGTTATGACTATGTGCGAAGCGGCGGCTTATTATAAGACGAAGGGAAGCTCCATATGGAAAGAGTTAAATAAGCTCTATGAGGAGTTTGGCTATTATCAGGAATGTCTGGAATCCATAACCGTAAAAGGAGAAGATGGTCTTGATAAAATAACGCATATCATGGAATCCTTTCGTACCAATCCACCGGAGAGAGCAGGCGGATTTGAGGTAATAGGAAAGGAAGATTATGAAACCGGAGACGGGGTAAACGGAAAATTACCCAAATCCAATGTTTTGCGCTTCCTGTTATCAGAAGATGCTTGGTTTTGCATCCGTCCTTCCGGCACAGAGCCTAAAATCAAGTTCTATTTCGGAGTAAAAGGCAAATCGATGAAAGATGCTGACGAAAAGCTTAAAACGTTAAAAGTGCACATTTTAAACCATATATGGCAGGAGGAAAGGGATGAAATTACGGGGAACTTATTTGGGAAATCCTGAGGGAATTATAAGGGCAGCGAAAAAAGCTGAGCAGGGAAAGAATGTAGTGCTGGCATTTCTCGGGGGTTCTATCACACAGGGATCCTTAGCCTCCATGCCAACCTTCTGTTATGCGTATCTGGTATATGAGTGGTGGAAGAAAACATTTCCCGATGCCAGCTTTACTTATATCAATGCTGGAATTGGAGGCACCAGTTCTTTATTTGGTGCTGTCAGGGTCCAGGAAGATGTTCTTAAATACAGTCCTGATTTTATTATTTTAGATTTTACGGTAAACGATGAGAATACGGATTTTTTCATGGAAACATATGAAAGTCTGATTCTAAGAATATTATCCCATCCCTCAAGCCTCGGTGTCATGGCTCTTTGCAATGAATATTATGACGATGGAAGATCAGCATTTGAACGTCATAAAAAAATCCTGGACCATTACTTAATTCCTTACGTATCTGTAAAAGAAACTCTTTATCAGGACATATTAGACGGTAAAAAGAATCTAAATCAGATAACTTTAGATGGGTTGCACCCAAATGATGAAGGGCATAGAAGAATTGCTGACTTAATTACCCAGGCTCTGGAGGAAATAAGGAGGATGCAGCTTAATGTAATAGAGAAAACAGGCCGGGAAGCTCTACCACCTGCTTTGACGGATTGCAGCTATAGAAAAGCCAGTCGGATTCAGAATAACATAAGCCCTCTCTATTGCAACGGATTTATACCGGATTCTTCCATAAAAAATGGAGTAACGGATGTCTTTAAAGGAGGCTGGATTGGTTTCCGTATAGGAAACCGCATCGGGTTCGAGGTAAAAGGAAGCTGCCTGGGGATACAGTATCGAAGAACCGTAAATAAGCCTGCGCCAGTGGCAGCGGTATATCTTGATGGAGACCGAGATCATAAAGTGATTCTTGATGGGAATTTTAATGAGGACTGGGGGGACTCTCTGGCTATAACCACCCTTCTTCACCATGGAAAACCAGGAAAGCATGTAATTGAGATCGAGATTATAAATGAAGTGGGGGAAAAAGATACCCCCTTTTATTTGGTTTCCCTAATCCAGTCAGGGGACGAAGGCATGCAATGCATTCCAATGGACAGATAGATTCTGATGTAGTAAAATGGCAGAAAAAAGGAGTGTTTGCCATGAGCTATAAAGTATTGATTCCACAGGATATTGCAGCAGAAGGAAAGGAATTTCTGCTGGAACGGGGATATGAAATTAAGATGGGAAGCGGAATAACAGAGGCGGATTTAATGCGTGATGTGGCAGATTGCGATGCCATCCTTCTTCGCATGGCTAAAATCAGTCAGGCAGTGCTGGCGGCAGGTAAGCACTTACGTGTAGTGGCAAGGCATGGTGCAGGATATAATAATGTGGATATTCAGGCGGCAAGTGAACTAGGGATATGGGTCACCAATGCACCGGATTCCACAACAAATACCGTAGCAGAGTTTACTATCGGTGCAATCCTGGCGGCGGCCAAAAGAACGTTTTTGTTAAATAAAGCATTAAAAGAAGGGGATTTCAATTTTAGGAACAGCCATAAAGGCGTGGATCTATATCAAAAAACGCTGGGAATCATTGGGCTGGGTCGCATTGGAAAAGAAGTTGCGAGAAAAGCCAGCCTGGCATTCGACATGAGAGTAATCGCATATGCTCCCCACGCTGCAAAAGAAACGGTACCTGACTATGTGACCTTAGTAGATTGGGAACAAATATTTCAAGAGTCAGATTTTATTTCCTTGCACATCCCTCTCAACGAAGAAACCAATGGAATAGTGGGAGCCAGGGAATTTGACATGATGAAAGACACTTCATATTTAATCAACTGTGCCCGCGGTGAAGTGGTTCGTGAGGCGGATTTAATTGAGGCACTGGAACAGAATAAAATAGCCGGTGTGTTTACCGATGTACTGGAACAGGAGCCCCCAGCTAGAGAAAATCCCTTACTCACTATGGAGAATGCAGTCGTCACTCCACATATGGCTTCCAATACCAAAGAGTGCATGATCAAAATGGCAGTCCAGGCTGCATCTCAGATCGATCTGGTGCTTTCCGGAAGGACACCTGACTGGCCAGTGAATGATCCAGTAATCAGGGAATAGAAATTTAAGAGTACATAAGAGACTTTAAAGAATGAAGTGATATAAAAATACCCCTAACCAGAAGATTGTATATTATATTGTACTGAAATTAAATAATATTCAGACTTATGAAAGATACATATTTGAGATTTCAAAATACTGTAACTATTTTATTAATTGTCATGAATGAATAAACTTTATTGACTTTATGTGAATTTGGGTGTATACTCAAGTTAGATAAAAAAATAAACAATATATTTATAAGGAGATGTCATCTATGAAAATAAAATATTCAATAGTTACAGCATTAACAATGGCTTTATCTATAGGCAGTGCTATGTCCTCATATGCACAAGGATTTGTAAGTACACAACAAGGGGTAAAGTACCAATGGGGATCTGGCGATTACTGCACGAATAACTGGGTCAACTACAAAGACCATTGGTTCTTCTTTGGCAATGACCAGCTTATGCGTACCGGATGGATTCAAAGGGATAACACTTGGTATTATTCAACTGATACTGGTGAGCTTGAGGGGGGAATCATGAAGATCAATGACAATGTCTACTACTTTAACACCAGTTCCCTGAAAATGGTAACCGGCCCTTACACCTACAATGGTAATACATATAACTTAACTGAAAATGGAGCTACTGACGGTGGCCCATACGTCTATACAGAATGGAACAGTGACGGCACCATCAGACAGGGCAAAAAAGTTGGTATTCGTTAAGTCGGATCATCAGGCCTTTTAAATCGTATCAATTAAAAAATGTAAAAAAAGAACCTTGGTTTGTCTCAAAGACATTTCCAAGGTTTTTTTAAAATCATAAGCATTTCTATACCATAAATGACTAATACCAATTTATTTTACAACAGTCAATTTGCTAAGTCTGAAGAATGATATGGAGCAAAAAATTCTGGTCTGAGTTATTGTATGATTTATTGCGCGAAAGGAAAATATTTACAGTTTTCTTAAGGATATATACTTTTACTGTCAAATATTTACAAAAGATTTACTAATCTTTACGTTTACCTAAACATCGTTGACTTCAAATTGACCCAGTTATATACTTTAGCTAAATCCAAATGCAATTGCATTTAGAAGGAGGTTTAACCTATGAAAAAAAAGTATTTAGTAGTTACAGCATTATCTATGGTCTTGTCCATAGGAAGCGCAATGTCTTCATTTGCGGAAGGATTTGTGACCACACCGCAGGGGGTAAAGTACCAGTGGGGATCTGGGGATTATTGCACCAACAATTGGGTCAATTATAAAAGCCATTGGTTTTTCTTTGGCAATGATCAGCTTTTGCGTACCGGATGGATTCAAAGAGATAACACCTGGTATTATGCGTCTGACACCGGTGAACTTAATGGTGGAATCATGAAGATTAACGGCAATGTCTATTACTTTAACACCAATAGCTTAAAGATGGTAACCGGTCCTTATATCTACAATGATTCCATGCATACCTTTACGGAAAGTGGCACTACAGACGGTGGTCCATACGTCTATACTGAATGGAACAGTGACGGTACCATCAGACGGGGCAAAAAAATAGGTGTTCGCTAAATAGGAACAAATCACACAAAAAAGAACCTTGGGTTGTCTAAAAAGACATTCCAAGGTTCTTCTTTCTTATCATTCAATTAAAATCGTAAACGGCTAAAACCATAAACCGCTAATACCAGTTCCTACTACCACCACTAATCTTTTATCTCTGCCCTTTATCATAAGGAATACCCTCTGCCTTAGGAGCCTGAGAGTTTCTGGAGGTAAAGATTAATACAATCAGTGTGATGATATAAGGTACCATCTTGTAGAAGTAGCTTGGAATTCCCAGGTCGTGTAAGAATGGGATTCCGGAATAAGCAGATGCCACTGCCTTCATCAGTCCAAAGAACAGGGAGGCAAACATGATGTTGACTGGCTTCCATTGTCCAAAGATCAATACTGCTAAGGCTAAGAAACCGTAACCAGCAACATCGGCATTAAAGTTTGTGGAGGTTGGAACCACGAACACAAGTCCACCAAGACCACCTAGAGCGCCTGAAATGAGTACGCCAGCATATTGCATGCGATAAACATTAATACCAGCCGCATCAGCTGCCTGAGGGTGCTCACCACAGGAACGAAGTCTAAGACCAAATCTGGTTTTATAAAGTACTACATAGGATAAAACAAAGATAGCAATTCCTATATAGGTAGTAATATAAGCATTTTGGAACAGAAGAGGCCCGAGAAAAGGAATCTTTCCTAACACTGGTACAGAGACAATACGGAAGGTATTGCTAAAAGGTACCTGCTGAACGCCCTGGATAACACGTGCCACAAAGATGGCAAATGCAGGTGCAAACATGTTAAGAGCAGTACCACTGATAACCTGATCCGATTTCATGTTAATGGAAGCGTAGGCATGGAAGAGAGAAAATACCATACCAGTAGCCATGGAGATTACCGCTGCAATAAGAAGCTGACCTTGGCCACTAAAGTTGCCGCCTGTTAAGCTTAAAAACAGAACTCCAGTAAAAGCACCCATGGTCATGATTCCTTCTAAAGCGATATTAATAATTCCGCTTCGTTCTGAAAACATAGCACCCAAAGCTACGATCATAAGGGGGATCATGAAATACATGGTCTGTTGGAAGATAAAATAAACTACATTCATGATTTCTTTCCTCCTTCCTTAGATTTTTCTGATATGGTTGCCTTTCTGCCATTAATTTTGTTAATTAAAAGTTTCACCATTAAAGCAAAGGCACTAAAGTAAATAATAACAGCTACGATAATATCGATAATTTCCGTTGAAAATTCAAACAACTGTAGATAGAATCCACCAGCCGTTAAGTAAGCAATAAAGATACCGGAGAAAAGAATACCGATTGGATTATTTAAGGCAAGCAATGCCACGGAGATTCCAGTAAATCCTTCCGAAGGAAGTACATCTTTGATCTCAATATGTTTTCCAGTTCCAGCCAGATACAGTAAGCCTCCTGCAAGACCTGCGATAGCACCTGCGATCATCATAGAAAAAATAATGCTCTTTTTCTCATCGATACCGGCATATTTGCTGGCGTCTCGGTTAAAGCCTACCGCCTTCAATTCATAACCAAAGGTAGTCTTATTTAAGATTAGCCAGATTAAAATCACGACTAGGATTGCAATGATGATGCCTCCATTGACACTGGAGCCTGGAAAGATCTTATCAAGACCCATCTTTGGAATATTAGCAGAAGCTGCCACATTGCGGGATTCATTGCGCAGGTTGTTAAACAGTGGTTTGTAGCTTTTTGTGATCCAGTTTACCAGATACATTCCGGTATAGTTCATCATAATAGAAGCAATAACCTCATTTACGTTGAAATAAGCTTTTAAAAGTCCTGGAACAAGTCCCCATAATGCGCCAAAAGCAACGCTGGTAAGAAGAGCTGCGATCCAGTGAACTGGTCCCAAAGAGGTGAAGAGGATTCCCACGTATACCGCACCAAATCCACCTACGATAAACTGTCCTGGAGTTCCAATGTTAAAAAGACCGGTTTTAAATGCAAACCCTACGGATAGACCGGTTAAAATAATAGGAGTGGCATAATAAAACACCTGGCCAACACCTTTTGCACCATGGGTAAATGCGCCGGTTAAAATCGTTGCAAATCCCGGAAGTGCCTGTTGTGCATTGCAGAAAAACAAGACGATAAGACCTACGATCAGTCCTAAAACAATGGCAAAAATGGAAGAGAGGATGCCAGTATAATTCTTTGTTGATTTTTGTTTCATGACTACTCACCTTCTTTCTTTGCGCCTGCCATGTAAAGACCCAGTTCCTGAACTGTTACACTCTTAGGATCTAAGTCAGCGACTATCTCGCCTTCAAACATGACTAATATTCGGTCGCTTAAATTCATTACCTCATCTAATTCAAGAGAAACTAATAAGATAGCAGCACCTGCGTCTCTCTGCTTAATCAACTGATTGTGAATGTACTCAATTGCACCTACATCAAGACCTCTTGTTGGCTGAACGGCTAAAAGAATGTCAGGAGATTTAGAGATTTCTCTGGCAACGATAGCCTTTTGCTGATTGCCGCCTGACATACTTCGCGTGATGGTAAAAGGACCTTCACTGCTACGGATATCATAATCCTTAATCAGTTTTTCTGCATATTCATAAATCTTATCATTCTTTAAAAAGGTACCACTTTGAAAATCAGGTTTAAAATACTCTTGAAGAATCACATTGTAAGCCAGGTTATATTCCAGTACCAGACCATGTTTGTGGCGGTCTTCCGGGATATGAGACAGGCCATGTGTGTTTTTATAACGGATACTCTTTTTGGACATGTCTTCCCCGTTAATAGAAACGGTTCCAGAACTCATATCAGAGATACCTGTAATTGCATGGATAAGTTCTGTCTGGCCGTTTCCGTCAATTCCTGCGATGCAGACAATCTCGCCTCTGCTCACATGAAAAGAAACATCATTAACCAGTTTCTTTTTCTGTCCTTCCCGTTTTGCTTCCACGGAAAGATCCTTAATTTCAAGCACGACATCACCAGGAGAGGACTGCTTTTTTTCAACGGTCAGATTTACCTTACGGCCTACCATCATCTCAGACATTTCTGCTGCTGAGGTATCCGCTACATCAACTGTTCCAATATATTTACCGCGGCGCAGGACGCTGCAACGGTCTGCAACCGCCTTGATTTCATTGAGCTTGTGAGTGATGAACAGTATGGATTTTCCTTCTTTTACAAGGTCTCTCATAATCTGCATCAGTTCATCGATCTCCTGAGGGGTTAAAACCGCAGTTGGTTCGTCAAAAATCATGATTTCGTTATCACGGTAAAGCATTTTAAGAATCTCAACCCTTTGCTGCATACCTACCGTAATATCTGATATGAGAGCGTCAGGATTGACAAATAATTTGTATTTTTCACTTAACTCCATTACTTTTTTGCGGGCGTCGTCCATCTTTAAAAAGCCCCGCTTTGTTGTCTCCATACCCAGAACGATATTCTGCAGTACGGTAAAATTTTCAACCAGCTTAAAATGCTGATGAACCATGCCAATTCCCAGTGTGTTGGCATCCATTGGTCCGGTAATCTTTGCTTCCTTATCCCGTACCTTAATGACGCCCTTTTCTGGCTGGTATAGACCAAATAAGACACTCATAAGAGTGGATTTCCCTGCGCCGTTTTCACCAAGCAGGGCGTGTATCTCGCCTTTCTTTAACTGCAGTGTAATGTCATCGTTGGCGATGATACCGGGAAATTCCTTTGTGATGTGTAGCATCTCAATAATATAGTCCATAAAATCCCCCTCACTACGGTACCTGACTATGGGACCCGGTACCAATTCTTTAAAATATGCAACGAATTTTTATCGAAAAACGAAGAAGGGAGATGCCGTAGGAAACCATGTCTTTTTTGACTGGTGAACAAACGGCATCTCCCTTCCTCCTATCTGCTCCTATTACGAGCATTGTGGTATGCCCACAGGGCGTTTTTGCAGATTATTCTACAAATTTAATTGTTGTTTTTTCAAGCTTTAAGTCAACAGTAGGATTGTTATTATCCTGAGAAGGCTGTACAAGTGTTACCTTGCCATCTTTTAACTCTTTATAAATCTTGTCGTAGTCTTCTTTTGTGAACTTAGTAAATTTAGAAGTATCCATTGGAAGGCCGATACCGTCGTTCTTAGCAGAGAAGATGCTTGTCTTGCCGCCTGGGAACTTGTCATCAAAATGAGCCTTTACACCATCATAAACAGAAACTGAAAGCTGTTTCATAGCAGAGGTGATAACAGATGGAGATTCAAAACTCTGGTCAACGTCAACACCGATCATCTTACCGCCTTTTTCTTCAGCAGCAGCCATTACGGAGTTACCAACAGCACCGCCACATCCGAAAATAGCCTGAGTGCCATTCTGGAACCAGGAAGCAGCCATAGACTGAGCTTCTGGTGTAGCAGCAAATGCGCCAGTGTAGTTGTACATAATCTCGATATTATCAATGCCTAATTCTTTTGCTGCATAGTCAGCACCTTCTGCAAATCCGTAACCGAAACGAACAACAGCAGGAACAGCCATTCCGCCTAAGAAACCAAGCTTTGTATTGCCATCTTTAACAGCAGCGTAGCCAGCTAAGAAACCAGGCTCGTCCTCCTGGAAAAGGATAGGCATAACATTCTTTTCAATTCTCTTTTCTGAATAATCAGCATTGTGAGGTTCTCCATCAAGAAGAATGAAATGAACATCTTTGTACTGATCCTGTGCTAAGAAAACTGGTTCTTCAAATAAGAATCCTGGGCAAACAACAAGCTTTGCTCCGCCTTCAACTGCAAGACCAATGGTCTCAAGATAGGAATCTGTGGTTCCTTCCTGTGGCTGATAGTATTTGTAGGAGATACCTTTCTCCTCTGCATACTTTTTCAAGCCTTCCCAAGCACCCTGGTTAAATGATTTGTCATCAATCGTTCCAAGGTCTGTAACCAATGCGATCTCGTATCCAGTGGATGAATCAGTCTTCTTTGAAGTATCCCCTTTGGATTCGGCAGCAGTCGTGGTTTCCGCTGGTGCTGCTGTAGTAGCTGCAGTGCCTGGTTTGGAAGAACCACATGCGCTTAATGTAGCAGTCATTAAAACTGCCATAGCCAATGCTAATGCTCTCTTTTTCATAATACTTGTTTCCTCCTGTTATTGATTGTTTTCAGAGATAACAATAATGTATCATATTTTTGTTCCTTAGACAATCTTATTCGATGTTATTTTGATGAAAAACCATACCAAAAAATCTTGGTTTTATATCTCTTAGCTTATTATACGGTTTTTACTAATTTTGTCACTTCCAATTATTGGAAGCTTCATAATAAATATAAAAAAATGGAAGAAATCATAATGAAATCGTATATACGACTATAAATCGCATATGAGAAAAAGACAGATTATAAGATCGAAAAAGGTAGAATTGTATCGAAAAATGACGAAATAATATATAAAAAACTGGGAAAACCTATTTACTAGTACTCTTTTTATGTTATAATATTTGCATGACTTTTCCTTATAGGAATACAGTGGAAGAGTAAACTATCCAACATATTTTCGAGGAGGAACTTTACTTATGGCAAAAAAATGGGTTTATCTGTTTACCGAGGGCAATACTGAAATGAAGAATCTCTTAGGGGGCAAGGGGGCCAATCTGGCAGAGATGACAAATTTAGGTCTTCCAGTACCTCAGGGGTTTACCATTACAACAGAAGCCTGTACCCAGTATTATGAAGACGGCGAAAAAATCAATGATGAGATCATGGGTCAAATCATGGAATACATCGAGAAGATGGAGGAGATTGCAGGGAAGAAGTTTGGCGATAAAGAAAACCCTCTCTTGGTTTCTGTTCGTTCCGGTGCAAGAGCATCCATGCCTGGTATGATGGACACCATCTTAAACCTTGGCTTGAATGAAGAAGTAGTAGAGGTTTTGGCTGCTAAATCATCAAATCCTAGATGGGCATGGGATTGTTACCGTAGATTTATCCAGATGTTTTCTGATGTTGTTATGGAAGTTGGGAAAAAGTTCTTTGAGGAATTGATTGACAAAGTTAAAAAAGAAAAGGGAATCACGGAAGACGTAGATTTGACAGCGGACGATTTAAAGAAACTTGCTTATCTATTCCGGGAAGAGTACAAAGTAAAAATAGGGAAAGATTTCCCAGATGATCCAAAGACACAGCTTATGGAAGCAGTTAAGGCAGTGTTCCGTTCCTGGGATAATCCAAGAGCCAATGTATATCGACGCGATAACGATATTCCTTATTCTTGGGGTACTGCAGTTAATGTTCAGATGATGGTCTTTGGAAATTTAGGAGAAACATCAGGAACTGGTGTAGCATTTACCCGTAATCCAGCAACTGGAGAAAAACATCTAATGGGAGAGTTCTTAATGAATGCCCAGGGGGAAGATGTAGTTGCAGGTGTCCGCACACCAAGAAAGATCGATCAGCTTAAAGAAGTAATGCCAGAGGCTTATAATAAATTTGTAGAAATCTGTGGCAAGTTGGAAGATCACTACCGAGATATGCAGGATATGGAATTTACCATTGAAGATAGGAAATTATATATGCTTCAGACCAGAAACGGGAAGCGGACCGCAAAGGCTGCTTTAACCATTGCCTGTGACCTGGTTGATGAAGGAATGATTTCAGAGGAAAAAGCGGTCAAGATGATTGATCCAAGAAACTTAGATACCCTTCTCCACCCACAGTTTGACAGTGAGGCATTAAAGAATACAGAACCCATTGGGAAAGCGCTTGCAGCATCTCCTGGAGCCGCTTGCGGTAAGGTTGTATTCACTGCCGATGATGCAAAATGCTGGCACGAAAAAGGTGAGAAGGTTATTTTGGTGCGTCTTGAGACTTCACCAGAAGATATTGAAGGTATGAAGGCAGCTCAGGGAATCTTAACGGTACGTGGTGGAATGACATCTCACGCAGCCGTAGTAGCCCGTGGAATGGGAACCTGCTGTGTTTCTGGCTGTTCTGAAATTGCTATGGATGAAGATAATAAGACATTTACCCTGGCAGGAAAAGAGTTCCATGAAGGGGACTGGTTGTCTCTTGATGGCTCTACCGGTAAAATCTATGACGGAATTCTTCCTACAATGGATGCTACAATTGTGGGAGAGTTTGGAAGAATCATGGCTTGGGCCGATAAATATAGAAGATTGAAAGTAAGAACCAACGCTGATACTCCAGCCGATGCGAAAAAAGCAAGAGAGCTTGGAGCGGAGGGAATTGGTCTTTGCAGAACAGAGCATATGTTCTTTGAAGGTGATAGAATTGATGCATTCCGTGAGATGATTTGCTCTGATACAGTGGAAGAGAGAGAAGCTGCTCTTGAAAAAATCCTTCCGGTACAGCAGGGAGATTTCGAAAAACTGTATGAGGCATTGGAAGGAAATCCTGTTACCATTCGTTTCCTGGATCCACCACTTCATGAGTTTGTTCCAACGGATGAAGAAGATATTAAAAAGCTTGCTGATGCCCAAGGTAAGACAGTGGCGCAGATTAAGAATATTATTAACTCCCTTCACGAGTTCAACCCAATGATGGGACACAGAGGTTGCCGTTTGACCGTTACATATCCTGAGATTGCAAAAATGCAGACCAAAGCAGTAATCCGGGCCGCTATCAATGTACAGAAGGCTCATGAGGACTGGAATGTTTGTCCTGAAATCATGATTCCTCTTATCTGCGATGAAAAAGAGCTTAAGTTTGTTAAGAATATTGTTGTTGAGACAGCCGATGCAGAAATTGCAGCCGCTGGCAGTAATTTAAAATACGAAGTAGGTACGATGATTGAGATTCCAAGAGCAGCTCTCATGGCAGATGATATTGCTAAGGATGCCGAGTTCTTCTGCTTTGGAACCAACGATCTAACACAGATGACTTATGGTTTCTCCAGAGACGATGCTGGTAAATTCTTAAATGCTTATTATAACACTAAGATTTTTGAGAATGATCCATTTACCAAATTGGATCAAATCGGTGTAGGAAAGCTGATGGAGACTGCTATTAAGTTAGGAAAAGGTGTTCGTCCAGACATGCACATCGGAATTTGCGGTGAGCACGGCGGTGATCCTTCCTCTGTAGAATTCTGCCATAAAATTGGTCTGGACTACGTTTCCTGTTCTCCATTCCGTGTGCCAATTGCAAAACTTGCAGCAGCACAGGCAGCACTTAATAATGCTTAATTATAGTTCGAACCTTATATAGATTGATAAGCGCTTTGAAAGAGAAGTTAAACCAATCTGTAAACTTGAAAGGGAAGTCTGATGGCTTCCCTTTTTTTTGTATTATAACACTTTAATTCAAACTCTTAGAAGATAAATAGTTGATAGTAAAAATTTGTATCAAATAAGCTTTTGGAATCAATTATCTAAAATACCTTGATTTTGTCTGTAAAAGACATTTTCAAGGTATTTTCATTTTAGTGTTATTTTTAGTTCATTTCGCAATAAGATCCCAATATTATAATGTTTTTACTACCAAGATAAAAGCTATTACAAATAATAAAAAACAAACTGTAAACAGGAAGATAAAGTATAAGGAGAATATTACATTCAGATTAGATATTCTTACGTTGAATTAGATATAAAAACAATACATGCTAAAATTATAATTTAGTCTGATGCAAAATGAAATAGAAGACTTTTTGAAACAGATCGGAGATAGCACGTTTATAGGTAAAAATAGGGGAGGAAGTAGATTGAAAAAGAAAATAATGTTATTTGCAGCATCACTCTTCACCATATGCGCAATAACAGCTTGCCAGGTTTCTGGTGCTAAGGGGAATGGAGAACAGAGTAGTTATAATAATGCAGAAGATAAGCAAAAAGGTGATGACCATAATGATAATGCGAATTCTGATAATTCTGCCATAGATAATAGCTGGCAATCTTCTTATAAGAACATTATAAACTATTCAAAAGAATACTTAATTGATCCATACGGATTAAGAGATGAAAGTGTTTCTGACCGATGGATCTACCTAAAGACCCATGATTTCAATGATGATGGAATACCAGAATTGATATTTGGTGATAACGTATCCATTAATATTTTCTCTTATCAAGACAACAAAATAGAAAAGATTATTGATTTATATGAGCCTGAAGGCTGGTATTCAATCAATCGTATATATTATAGAAGGAACAGTCTTATTCTCGTCAGTGACGGTTCCAGTGGATCTGGCTACGTATGTCTAACCTACAAGGACGGAAAATATGTGACGGGGTTTTATGATGATTACAACCCAACAGTGGCAGCTATTGATGAACAAGACACCACGTTTGAAGCTTTCAGTAAAATATTTAATATATCAGATCTAGCAGAGAAAAGCAAAGTTCCCTTAATTATGATGGTTGGTAGTCATGATGATATATCGATTAGATTAAAGGAGGGAGAGCCGAGTATTCCTCTCAACAAGATAGATCTGTCCAAGTTATCATTAAAGTAACTGAAGTAATGAAGCAATGAAGCAATGATACAATGAGTTAATTTGAGTCATGAGGTAATAGAAGCGATGGGGGATACAATCTTTTAGCATGTTAACAATATAACAAAAAATAATAGAATATAACAAATTATAACAAAAGGACTGTCGTTTGATAGTTCTTTTTTTGACTTCTCAACCATCACATCTTAAGTTTCGTCCACAAAATAGTCCTTATGAGCAAACATATTTTAGTAATATAACAAGAAATTTTTATAAAAAGCAAGATAAATCCTGAATAACTGTATATATGAATAGTTAAATATACATTGTTTTTAGATAACGATAAGTTACATTAAGATAATGTTAAAAAAATATCTATTAAATAGTGACTTTATAGTTATGACCTTGGTTTTGTGCATTAACACTGAATAAAAAGGTTTTTCTTCCTTTTGTTCAGTGTTTTTTACATGTATTGGAAAAGTGATAGTTTTTTGACTAAAATCAATCAGTAAGAATAAGAAAAAAATATCTGTTGAATTCAGTTTACAAATTTACCCTTTTTTTCTTTTTACCTTTTAGGAGGGAAAAAAATGGGAGATAGCATACAAGTACTTATAAAGGATTATAAGGCTGGAAACAAAGAGATATTCTTACTAATCGCAGATAAGATGGAACCACTCATAAGTAAATATGTTCGTCTTTTATATAAAGACGAAAAAGAGGACATGCATTCAGAATTCGTACTTTGTCTTTTGGAGGCTGTGAATACTATGGGTTATTATCAGGAGGAGGGGCAGTGTATTTATTTTCTAAGCAGAGCCTTAAAAAATAGGTTCCTTGAGTTGTACAAAAAGAGTAAGCTGCATTATGACAGTGAATCCGTTGCTGAGGACGAGTTTTTTTTCAATATCGATATCAATCAATCAGAATATGAGGATTTTATATTTTTAGAAGATCTAAAGGAATTGATACGGAAGGAGGATGGGAAACAATACGATATCCTTTGCAATATCATTTTTAAAGACGAGTCCGATGCAGTCATTGCAAAAAACAATCAAGTTTCGAGACAGTATGTGAATCGAGTTAGAAAAAATTTCTATCAGCTTTTAAAAGAGAAATATTTTAATTAGCAGTCGCGATACATAACAATCAGATTGGGAAAGGGATTAAAATGGATAAGAAAATATTTTTAGAAAGGGGCACGATGGGGGCCATAGGTGCATGGGTTATGGATCAATTTGATCTGTTGCTTCCAACCGTATTTTTGTTGACAATACTGATGATTATTGATTATCTTTCCGGGATGCTTGCGTCTAAAAAAGAGGCATTAGATCATCCCAACAGCAAACAGTATGGTTGGAACAGCAAAAAAAGTCTTTTAGGAATCTATAAAAAAGCAAGCTACATCTTTATTATATCTGTGGCAATCTGTACTGATTATATTATTTATAAGTTTACGGTAGAATTAGGAATGAAATTTGAGCATAAAACAATATTTGGATTACTGGTAACAACCTGGTTAATTGTGAATGAATTAATTTCAATTTTAGAAAATGCTGGACGTATGGGAGCAAATCTGCCAGATTTTCTTAAAAAAGTATTGACTGAATTACAGAGTAGCATTGATAAAAAGGGAAAGAAAATGTAATTTACAGGCTGCGTATCTCCCTTTCCCTTTTTCATAAACTTCTCTTTACTGACCAGGTTCCAGGCTTTGTTGCTTTATTTTGGAGATCACCAAAGTGATAAATACTAAAAGATAGGTAAGTGTCTCTAATAAAAGGTATTTATCTAGCTGGAATATTAAAAACACCAATGCAGCAACGAGACTGAGTATAAATGTAAAATTTGTTTTTTGGATGAATACGGCATTCTCCTCTTCATCCACAGGTCGGTTGGGGTGATCAAAGGATCCGGTAAGTTTCACTGCAACTAGAAGGATTAAAAAAAGTAAAAAGGAAACAGGAGCGTTTAAATGGATATGCTTTACCAGTAATAAAATATAGGTCATGGTTATGCAGGAAAAAATCAGGCAAGAGTAATAGGATTTAAGATGCAGTCCTCCATTAAAGGAACGAAGAGGAACAAAAAATAAAAAAAACAGGAGGCATTCTATTTCCATATGTAAGGAAATCGCGATGAGGATACTACAGATGATATTTAAAGAAAGTTCTAAAAAGCTTTGGAAGCCATATAAGTAAAGGTCGTAATTCTCTTCTGTGATGACTCCTTTTTTCATTATGTAATTTGTTAATACAATGGATAATCGTTCCATTTGTAATCCTCCTGTCAATATCTTATTACATCAAATCAATGTTATGCTTATTGTGTGAGAAAGATGGAATAGAACGTCATTTTTCCTCATCTTCATATAAGATTACCGCAGCTTTAAAGATGTCACCTTGTGTCTCAGTGGTTAGCTCTCCATTATAGGTGGTAACGGCTTGTTCAATTGAGAGCATTCCCATTCCGTGCTTTGATTGAATGCTTCTTTCCCCGTCTGGTTCTAGAATGCCTTCAAATGTATTCCAGACAACAATTGATAGGATTTCCTTTTGATAGGACATTTGCATTCCGATCATTTTCTTTCCACTAGTCACATGACGGCATGCGTCCAAAGCATTTTCCAACAGGTTCCCTAAAATAATGGTAAGGTTGCCGTTTTGGAAGGGAAGAATAGGAGGAATGAAAATATTTGCATTAAATTCGATGTTCTCCTTTTGTGCGACGGAACATTTGTAATTCACAAGAGAATCCACAACGATGTTGCCGCTTCGGGAGATTTCATATATCTTTTTGGAGGTCCCATTATCAAGAAGGGATGTTAAGTAATTGATTGATTCTTGTTTCTTATCCGCATTTACCATACCAAGTAAACAAATTAGATGCTGCTTAATGTCATGACGAAGCATTCTTACCTCAGCGTTTTGAGCTTCTCTTTCCTTTGCCTGTTGATTGCATAGGTCTAATTGCTGCTCATAAAGCATAGTCTTTTTTTGGTATTCTGTGTTTTGCGCCAGAGATTCAAATACTTCAAAAATAACATAATTAATAAAAAGAAGCATGATTCCAGAAACAAAAGAAAATACCAGTTCTTCGTCAGATTCATTGCAGATGAGGAAGATATTATGCATGATGTAGATACTTCCTGCGGGCACGATAAAGAGGAAGGCCATGTAACGAAAGGAAATATCTGTAATACTTTTCAGTTGTAGACAATTGCCTGTAATGATTGCAAACACCAGCATTACAATTTTTGATATAATAGTCCCAGAGAGTCCTGATCTATCGTTAAAGTTAAGCATATATAAGATCATATGGACGATGATCTCCACCAACATCCAGATTGCACAAATTAGAAAAGAAAATATAGCACATTTTCTAAGGCTTTCTGTATTAGAGATGCTGGTAACCAGAAATACGAAGAACATATTTAGCAGTAAGGTGATTACCGGTGGAAGGGGTTCCCCCATACCAATGTATACCTGGAAGAAAAAGTAGGTAATCCAGACCAGATAATTTGGTAGTTTAAAGGGCGTAGGGATAAAAAATGCGTTGATACACTTTCTTATTACAAGGATGTAAAAAAGAGAAAGAAAGGGGCTTACAATGGCGGCAGAAAGTATGCTCACAGCATTATACACCTGCCTTTCTGCTTGCTAGATCGCACAGTTGCATTCTTATTTTCTTTTGCCGGTCCTCGCTGATTTGGAGTGTAATCTGGGTTCCGTTGTTTTCTATGATCAGATTGGAAAAGTTCATTTTTCTCACGTAATCGTAATTGACCAAATAAGATTGATGGATACGAAGATAACGCTGATTAATTTCTTTCAGTTCATTTTCTACGTCATTGAGCTTTCCGTAGAAGTATTCTTCTTCTCCATTTCTTAGATAAATATGTACGATCCGATTCCGACTTTCAAAATAGATCACATCTTTTAGAGCTACTTTTTTTATTTCTTTGTTAAAATTAAATTGATAATAAACATTATTTTCACTAATTCGTAGATAGGCTTCTTGAAAATATTGTGAAAACTTAGAATGATCCAATGGTTTGGACAGGAACCGGAATGGCTCCACTTCAAATAGTTCCTTTAGATACTGCTCATATCCGGAGATATAAATTAATAATACGGATTTATCGGTCTCTCTAATATGGCGTGCAGCTTCAATTCCATTTTGCTGGGACATCTCGATATCCAGGTAGATTAAGTCAAATATGTTTCCCTGGCGGATATATTTTTCCAGCATGACACCATCAAAAAACACATCAATTTCTATTTCAATACCACTTGATTCTGCTTCCAACCTCAATGTTTTTTCTAACATACCTGTAAACAGGAAATCATCATCACAAATTGCGACTCGTAACATATTTTCACTTCCTTATTTTAAATTTAGATTCGTATTTTCATGAAGCAACAGGGGGATGCGCTTTGAAAATCGGTATGCTTTTCCCCTTTTTTTTTCTCGGGGCGTATGGTCACAATCAACATATATTATACAGTATAAATGGAAGTTTTTGTATAGTTGTAGTGATAATTGTAAGAAAAAAAAGAAAAAGATTTGCATTAAGTGAAAATTACGTACAGAACCGTGATTTCAACGAGGTAAGCTTTTTGAGACGGAAATATTATATTTTCGTATTGCTCTGTAAATCAGAATGATAAATTATGTTTAATATAAATGGAAGTGAGGTGATACTATTTGAAGCTATATTTACTTTTGTTTCTTGCTGTTGGCATGTTGATATTAATTATGTATTTATTCGTTACCATACTTAATAAAGATTTTTCAGTTAAGAAAAATAGAAAAATCTATAATATAAATTTTATTATTACGATTATCATTACCAATTATTTAGAATGGAATGAAGTGAGATTCGATTATAGTAATGAATTTCTAGTGGAGAATTTGGTATCCTTAATTAATCTAATCAATATATTCCTATGTTTGACACTCTTGCTTTTACTAATCTTTTCAAAGGATAAGAAAGAGATGAAAAAAAGAAGTTAGTCTTACTAATTAATTCCATAATATGGGAAAAATGACATGCAGTATCGGAATTTTTACATCTAAGCATATTTTCAAATATCCGATACTATAATGGAATCATCTTATTATAAAACAATGGGGGTAAATCATGAAAAGTAAAACAAACAGTGCAGCAAAATTTATGGAGAAATTAGCAAGAAAATCTTTGGAAGTGGCAGCAGAGAGCAGATGTATGTACATATATCATCAGCCTAAGATGCCAACAGATTTAAAGAAATTCAAAAAATAAATAATTATTACATGAATCTCAAATTGAATCTTATCAATTCTAGGTTTTCTCTTACAGAACGCTTTGTATAAATCACGCTTTTTGTTGCTAAGCAGATAAGCGTGATTTATACAAGGCTATTTATTTGAAGCAATCACATTCTCAGCCTACTAATTTCATTATGGAATTGAAAAAAAGTGGCTATACTCTCTTTATATTTCCAAATGGAAAAAGGAGGAAGAAAATGAGAATTCCAAAACACATTGGTATCATACCCGATGGAAACCGTCGCTGGGCGGTGGAGCAGGGGATGATAAAAGAGGCTGGATACGATAACGGGATTCTGCCCGGTATGGAGCTATATCATATTTGTAAAGATTTAGGAATCAAAGAAATGACTTTTTACGGGTTCACGGCGGATAACACCAAACGCCCCACAAGTCAACGAGAGGCATTTTCAGATGCCTGTATCAAAGCAGTAGAGAGATTATCCGAAGAAGATGCAGAACTTCTTGTTTTGGGAAAAACGTCCTCTGCTATGTTTCCAGAGATCTTAAAGCCATACACCATCAGATCAAGGTTTGGTGGGGGCGGCATGAAGATAAATTTTCTTGTGAATTATAGCTGGGAATGGGATTTGGGACTTTATGATGGTTCCATTGGCCCTCAGCTAAAATCCTCAGATGTCTCAAGAATCGATTTGGTGGTTCGGTGGGGAGGTCGTAGAAGACTTTCCGGCTTTCTACCAGTACAATCGGTATATTCTGACATATATATTGTGGATGATTATTGGCCTGACTTCAATCCTCAGCATGTTTATGATGCAATAGAATGGTATTCCAGTCAGGACGTTACTCTAGGGGGGTAATGAGTATAATATCCATATAAAAAGCAGCGGCTTGATGAATCCAATCCGCTGCTTTTTTAAGCTTAAATCATCAGATAGCCTACCGTTCCCATTAGAGCGAGGCAGATGAAATTTAATATCGTAAAGTGAAATAGAAATTTCTTCTTGTTTTCCCCGTATTGGCTGCTATATAGAGAGTAGGCTATGATACTGGCAAGGGAAGCCACTGGTGTTCCAAGACCGCCGATATTTACCCCATAATACAAAGCTTGTGCATGAGAGGTAAAGGGGGCAACTGCAATGGTCGCTGGAACGTTACTTATAAACTGGCTTAATAAAAGAGAATAGATATAAGTCGCTTTTTGTGTATGAACCAAGTTGGAAAGATAATCATTTAATTGAGGAATATGTGAGATATTTCCAATTGCTATGAAAATAAAAATAAAAGTAAAAATCAGTTGGTAATTTGCTTTTCTTAATAGATTTTTATCCGTTATAAAGGTAGCTAACATTATAATAGGAAAAACGGCTAGATAAGGGATCAAATTAAATACACTTAATATGACCAGTACTAAGAGGAACATATAAAAACCCATTCCTTTTATATCTTCAATCATTACGTGGTCCATATCAAACTCTATTTTATTGGATTTGACAATGAAACCCAGTAAGAAAATTAAAACCATGCTAAGAAGGCAGAGGGGTAACGAATAGGAAAGGAATGTTTTTGTATTCATATTATAGAAAGAAAATAAAAAAAGATTTTGGGGATTTCCAAAAGGGGTTACGCTACTTCCTAGATTAGCGGCTATGGTTACCAGAACGCATGGAATAATGATGTCATAACTGCTCTTTCTGGAGATGATGATTAAAATAGGAACAATTGCCAGTAGAGTAACGTCGTTTGTTAACAGCATAGAGACAAGAAATGAAGTCAAGCAAAGTGCCATGGTAAGGCCACGTTCTGTCTTACAACGTTCACATACTTTAGTCGCAATATACTGAAGAAATTTATATTTATCAAAGGCATCAACCACGATCATTAATTCAAACAAACAGATGATAACCTTAAAATCAATATATTCCCACCTTGGTAATTGAAAGAAAGAAGAAACAATTGCGGCAAACAGGGAAATGGAGAATATCAAGTTACTTGTGAAGTACAGTTTTATCTTGTTCCATATCTGTACTGTATTATTCCACGTGTCATTATCCATGGGAAATTCTTGCTGCATCATATTATATGTCCTTTATCAGTATATTTCATGACGATCTTAATTCATTTAAAATTTAAACCTAAATCATTTGCATTATATGCACTTTGTTTCTCCCTGTCAAGATATTTATAACCTACCTCAGGCTCTCTATTATTTCTTTTTTTGAAAGGAAAGGTCCTTAAACTCTTTTCTGCTAAGGAGAAATGGAAGCAGAGTGCCCGCCGTGATGAGGCTAAATACGTTTTGTACCAGGTTTGGAGGAATGTTTAAAAGTGCGGCAGATTTTCCATAGACAACTAATTCAAATAAGAAATATCCTCCTGTGACAATTCCGCTGCATATCATTCCGGCGCTTAGAAAAGGAAACAACCGGAAGGTGATGGAGCCGCTTTTGCTAGTAAGCTTTTTGTAGAGTAATCCAGCGCCCATAGCAGCCAACGCCTTAACAATTAATGTGACTGGAGCGTAAAAGGCATAACCAGATAAAAGATCAGCCATCATGGAGCCAACCCCAGCGGCGGCAGATCCTGCCAGAGGTCCTAAAAGAATACTGCTCATAAGAACCAGCCCATCACCCAGATGAATGTAGCCATGAAAGGCTGATGGAATGTGTATTATCATGGTAGCAACGGCAATAAGCGATGCCATTAAGGCACTGTATACAATTTTTTTAGTTCCCATGTGTTTCATATCGTTCCCTCCTTGGTGTACGGTATCAGCTATCATTAATGTCTATCATAATAAATCATTGGTATTATTCAAATATCCAATTACAGCAAAATCATACATACCAGTTTTTGATCTGGCTCTTGACCTAGAGATGATAGGAAAAGTGTAACTTAATTGAAGTGAAATATTTGTGAAAAAACTTGCTGATTCTTAATCTAAAAGAGAATATCTGCTTGATATTCTTCCCGCAGATAAATATAATAGATACTATACGAAGAATTACGTTGACGTTTTCCTTAGTTTGATTATGTAGATAGAAGATAAATTATGGATACTAAAAAAAACATTACAAAAGACTTATATAACACAAGAGACACGGAGGTATGCACATGAAAAAAGAACAGTTAGAACAGGAACACTGCCCTTATTGCAAACGACATTGTTCTCTAAAGGATCCTCATTGCGGAAAAGGGAAGACACTTGCCAAATCAATGAGTGAAAAAGTTAAGGTCCTGGGAGATTCTGAAAAAGAAGCGTTAAAGAAACTTCAGTCTGAATTAAAATTATCTCTTCTATATCAGAAGGGAATGGAAACTCTGTCTAAAAAGGCGGAAGGAAAAGATAGCGGGAAATTGATTCGAAGTTACATATTAAATATATTGGTTGAAAAAAATGGTATCACCTCAAAGGAATTAAAGGAATATTCAGGTCTTGAAAAAGAGGAATTAAAAAAAGTGTTGGATAAGCTGGAAGATAAAGGAGAGATATCCATCAAAGATTCAAAGGAGAAAGAAAGAACCATTCATTTGACCCAGAAAGGGGAACAAGCAGTTCTTTTGCAGCTTCCGAAGGATAAGAATGCAGGAGATCGGTTTTTCTCTGTTCTAACGGAAGAGGAGAAGGGGAAATTGGAAATAATTCTTAGTAAATTAATCCGTTCTAGGGTTTAAGCAAAGGTTGTATTTCAAGACTATTTGTAGTACAATGCTTTTTGGTGTTTATATTCAGAAAAGTAATAGATTTGTGTGAATATTGCAGGAGGGGGATCTATGAGCAACAAGGCCACAAACGGCAGTGTTATCCGCAGAGTATTGGCATATTTATTCTGCTTAACATTGCTGCTGTCAGAATTTAATATTTTTAATATCGACATTAGCCGAAAGCCACCCCATCCTTTAAAAAAGATGGTGTCTGAGAGAGGATCTGGCCAAAAGGGCGTAAGAGGCATCGTCGAGTATACTGGTTTTGACGAAGAAGCAAGTGGAGAGATGATCAATAACTCCATTGGCAGGACTTCTTTTGGAGTTATGCCGATGAAATATCTAATTATGAAATCAGAGCTTCTATTGATTTCCCTGATCCTGTGGGCCGTTATCCTTGTTTTACTACAGGACAGTTATATTGAGAGAATGTTTCTGATGCGCTTTATCCACGATTCAGATGGAGAAAAGGGAAACATAAAATTCGTTTATCCATTGTGTCAAAACTAATAGTAGAAAAGAGGATACGATATGAAACCAGGAAAGAAAATGCTTGCTGGGATTTTGGTTGCTTTAGCAGCCCTCTGCGCAATTGCAGTGTTTGGTCTTGGAAGCGATGTAAAGGGTGTCTTTGACATGCGTTATGGCATTGATATCCGAGGCGGTGTGGAGGCTATCTTTGAGCCTCAGGATTTAAACAGAAAGCCTACGGAAGCAGAGCTCCAGACAGCCAGAGAGATTATTGAAACCCGTATGGACAACCAGAATATCTCAGACCGTGAAGTTACGGTTGATAAAAATGCTGGTTATATCATCGTTCAGTTCCCATGGAAATCAGGAGAGACAAACTTTAATCCAGAAGATGCCATTGCAGAGCTTGGCGAGATGGCAGAGCTTACATTCCGTGATCCAGACGGCAAAGTTTTAATACAGGGTAAGAATGTTAAAACTGCAGCTCCAGTAACCACCTCAAACAACGGCATAAAAGCAGAAGAGGTTTCTCTTAGCTTTGATGCGGAAGGTGCAAAGCTTTTTGAAGAAGCAACTGGAAATCTCATCGGAAAACGTATGAGCATTTTCATGGATAATGATCTTATTTCAAGCCCAACCGTACAGACGAAGATATCTGGTGGACAGGCTGTAATCACAGGTATGAAGGACTACAACGAAGCAAAGAGCCTAGCTGAGAAAATCAATGCAGGTGCACTTCCGTTTTCCCTTGCTACCTCCAACTTCTCTACCATCAGCCCTGCTCTTGGTAACAATGCGTTAAATATTATGGTTTATGCAGGAATGGCTGCATTCTTTATCATTTGTGTATTTATGATCGGGTTCTACAAACTTCCAGGTTTAACTGCCTGCATTACCCTATTCATGCAGATGATTATACAGATGCTTGCGATCTCCATTCCTCAGTATACACTGACTCTTCCAGGTATTGCGGGTATCATCCTGACCCTTGGTATGACGGTGGATACCAATATTATTACATCAGAACGTATTTCTGATGAGTTGAAAAAAGGCGCTTCCATCAAAAGCGCAGTTACTTATGGATATAAGAATGCATTCTCATCTGTATTTGATGGTAATGTAACAGCCGCAATTATTGCAGCAATCCTGATGGCTTTAGGTTCTGGTACCATGTTAAGTTTTGGTTATACCCTTATGATCGGTATGATCGTTAACCTTTTCGTAGGTATTACAGTTTCTAAAAAGCTTCTTTTATCCTTCATCGAAAACAAGAAATTTAATGATATAAAATTCTTCCGTGTGAGAAAGGATATTAAGACCATTCCGTTCTACGAGAAGAAATATATATTTGCAATTATTTCCGGTGTTATCATCATCGCTGGTATCGTAGGATGCTTTACAAAAGGGGTAAAACTTGATACTCAGTTCACCGGTGGTGCAGTATTAAGCTATTCCGTATCCAATGAAGCAGATACCGAAAAGATTCAGGCAGCAGTAGAGAAACAGACAAACAGACCGGTTACCGTTCAGATTAAAGAGGATAACATGACTGGACTGAAGAGACTTTCCATTACCTTTGCAGGTAACGCAGGCATGTCTCCAGATGAACAAAAATCCATCACAGATGCCATCAACAGCACCTCCGATAAGGCAGATGCAAAGCTATCAGAAACATACGTTGTTGAGCCTTACATTGGTGCAAAAGCATTAAGAAATGCTGGACTTGCTATTGGACTTGCGTTGTTATTCATTATTGTTTATGTATGGGTAAGATTCTCTGCGATATCAGGTCTGCCCGCAGGTATTACGGCTATGATTTCCTTGTTCCACGATACGTTAGTGGTGTTCTTCGCATTTGTATTATTTGGAATTCCGTTAAACGATGCCTTTGTTGCGGTGGTACTAACGATTATCGGATATTCCATTAACGATACCATTGTTATTTATGACCGAATTCGTGAAAACAAAAACAATGACAGTAAGATGTCCGTTGTGGATCTAGTTAACGTAAGTACTAGCCAGACTCTTGGCAGATCCATTAATACATCTATGGCAACAGCGATCTGTGTTGTGGTTATCATGGTTGCATCTATGTACTTCCAGATTGAATCCATTATTGAATTCTCTCTGCCAATGCTTTTCGGTGTAATCACCGGATGCTATTCCTCAATCTGTGTTGCCGGTACTTTATGGGCAATGTGGGAAAAGAAAAAAGGAAAATAAAAAAACAGTATCGGAAGGTCATAACGTATGGCCTTCCGATTTTTTATTTTTTCGCTATTTGATTGAATATTTTTATCAAAAATGTTAGAATATAGTAACACGTAACCATTGACTAATTAAAGGAGGATGAAATCATGTTAGATAAAATTATCGTAGAAAAAATTAATAAGCAAATTAATTTTGAATTTTATTCTGCTTATCTGTATTTGGACATTTCAAACTATTATACAGACAGTAATTTAAATGGATTTGCAAACTGGTTTAAGATTCAGACCCAGGAGGAGCGGGATCACGCGATGCTCTTTATGGATTATTTACTAAACAACAGTGAAAAAGTAGTTCTGGATGACATTAAGGCTCCTCATTATAAGTATGATGATTTCCGTCAGCCTACAGTAAATGCTTTTGAGCATGAGTTAAAAGTAACGGCTGCCATTCATGATATTTATTCAGCCGCATATGAATTAAAAGATTTCCGTACCATGCAGTTCCTTGACTGGTTTGTAAAAGAGCAGAATGAGGAAGAGAAGAATACCGATGAGATCATTAAGAGATATGATTTATTTGGTAATGATGCAAAAGGACTTTATTTAATTGATACGGAACTGGCTGCAAGAGTTTACACAGCACCTTCACTTGTTCTCTAAATAATAAAAAGTATTTTACTTATAAAAAAGCGGTCTCTGTCATGATGCCAGGTTATTATGTTCATGGCAGAGATGGCTTTTTGTTATTTCTATAAGGAGTATTTCATGAAGATACAAATTGACTTTATTTCTGAGGAAGAAGAGGAAGAAGTACTTTTCCGGGTTTATGGTATGGATAAGCATGTGACCCAGGCCGTGAATATTTTGAATCCCAGAGAAAAAGAAACTGGCCACCTCCTTTGTAAAAAAGAAGAAAAGTTTTTTAATATTAATGTAGACGATGTGATGTATCTAGAATCCATAGACCGAAAAATTTTTGTATATACAGAGAAAGATACATTGGAAATTACGGAAAAGCTTTATGTGTTAGAAGAACAGCTCTCCAAACGTTCCTTTATCCGGGTCAGCAAGTCCATGCTGCTTAATTTTGACAAAATCTATTCCTTCTATCCCAAGCTAAGTGGCAACTTAGAAGCTCTTTTAGTGAATCAAGAAAAAGTCATCATATCAAGAAGGTATGTGGCTGGATTAAAAAGAAAACTGGGAATGGGGGAGAAAGAATAATGCGCAGCAAGATTAAAAAGATATTTCAGTTAACCGCTATGGTCTTTACCGTAATTGTTGTGATGCAGCTTCTTTTGGGAAATGAGTTAAATAACGTAATCCTATGTGAATATATGGTATCAGCCTTACTGGCAGCAATGTTAAAGCATATTTTTTTTACAGGTCTTATGTTTGATTCTTCTATATGGAGGCAGTTGTTATATCTATTTATGGTATGGCTGATTGTGATAACCTGTAATTTTCTTTTTCATTGGGACATGTCAAGAACTTCTATTTATACCAGCCCGTTTTTGGTAACTATTATTTATCTGGTGCTTCGTCTTTTTAATTACCAGTTAGAAAAAATCGAAGTAAAAAAGATGAATGAACTGCTGAAAATAAAAAGGGAAAACAAATAGATCTTTTCATTGATACCGCTTAAGTTGGGATTTCGACCGCTTACGTCAAGGCATATTGCCTTCTTCTTTGTTACATTGTATGTTAGTAATACAAACGAAAAGAAAAGAGGAATGCAATATGTTTTTATTTGAAGTAATAAAAAGAACTCCATTTATAGTATGGGGGATATTAGCTTTGCTAATTACAAGAGGCTTAAATGCCACGAAAGACGGGGAGATTTCTTTTGCTAAAATGTTGATTATGCCCTTGGCATTTATCATCTGGGGTCTGGAGAAATTATTGTTTCATTTTCAATATCTTAATATAGCCCTTATTTGCTATGTGTTCACAGCAGGGATAGGAAGTTTCGCGGGTTATGTTCTTTACTCCCGCTTTCGAGGGATTTATAAAAAGGAAGGTGTATTTTACCGAACCGGATCTTATCTCTCGTTGGTAATTATATTAGTGAATTTCTTTATTAAATATAGTTTAAATGTGGTTTTAGCCATTCAGCCAGATTTGCACAGGAATCTTGATTTTAACATTATATACTCTGTGGTTTGTGGTTTTTCCGTAGGCTTATTTCTGGGTGGGTTCTATCAGGTGTTTGTTGGGTGCAGACGATATGAAGAAAGTAGGATCAGAGAGTTTAAAGTGGAAGCAAATAAAAGCCGGGGGGCTTAAGTTGCTAAAGGGGGAAGATATTTGGCAAAACAAAAGGAGAAGGTAGAGTTTCGTTATTATGAAATCCCGGAAGGAGAAGTGGTCTTAGCTTTGCTGGGAGAGGATTGGATTCGGGAATACGGCAAAACGATTAAATATCTGCATTTTCATAATCTGTTAGAAATTGGATATTGTCATTGGGGAAGTGGAGAGGTGGTCTTAGGACAAGAGCACATTCCTTTTGCAGAAGGATCTTTTTTGATAGTACCGCCAAGGCTTCCTCATACCACCAACAGTGATAATGGGACAAAGGCATATTGGGAATGGATGTATGTTGACCTGGATAAATTGATCACTGATCTGCAACAGTACGATTCTATGGTAAAAAAGAATATGTTAAAACGGATCAAGCGTACGGGATACTTGCTTACAGAGAAAGAGAATCCGGTTTTGGCTAAACTCATATTGGGAATTATGGAGGAAGCAAAGAGCAAAAAGCCGTATTATAATGACAGCATCCGGGGTCTTCTTTCAGCATGTGTGGTTGAGTTTTTAAGGCTCTCCGATGATGAGGAAAAGATTATGAGGTCCAGATCCAATACCACCATGATAGCCGGTGCCCTTGAATTCGTCTCAAATCGCTATATGGACGAAATAAAGATTGGGGATCTTGCCGATGCCTGCAGCGTCAGTGAAAGTCATTTTCGCCGTGTGTTTGAAGATGGAATGAATATGAAGCCAGTGGACTACATAAATCTGATCCGAATACAAAATGCCTGCGAGCTCTTAAAGAGAACGGAAAAGAATATGGAAGAGGTGGCGGCAGCTTCTGGATTTGCATCCATTTCCGCATTTAACAGAAATTTTAGAAAAGAAATGAAAATTTCCCCTTATCAGTGGAAGAAATCTTCAGAAAATTATGAGAGCCGATTGTTGTACTGTAAGATCAGTGCACAAAAAGGCTGGGATTAAAAGCGCAAATGATTGAATTTGCGCTTTTTTTAATTGAATCTAAAAGCTTTCGAATGAAAAATATTGGTATAATATAGCTAATAATTACATGTTGACGTGCGAAGCTGTTTTTACTGGATTGGAAATGAATGGGGGAAAATCATTTGGACAAGCTAGAACTATACCACCCAGAAGATTCCATTTACGTTGAAAAGAGAAATGGGACAAGGGTCAATTATTTTATCTTTGATGAATTTGAGGTTCATGAGAATGTGATATCTCCAAAATCAGCACAGGAATGGCATATGCATCGGACCATAGAAGAGGTTTTAGTGGTCACCTCTGGGGAAATAACCATTCGCTGGAAAGATGAAGAAGGAATTTACCGGGAGACAGCATCAAAAGATACGGTCATCCGTGTGAGAAATTCCATTCATACCATTGAGAATCGAACGGATCAAGACGCTGCTTTTTTAGTGTTTCGAATGGTACCAGAAGGTAAGAATAAGAGAGAGATTATAAAAAATGATAAAGTGATTGTTCCCTGAATTCCTACGGGGAAAGAGTTGAAAAAGATGCTTGGATGATGTTTATCCGATCTTTGAAATTATATTAATTTAAAGGAGGAGTTTCGCTATGAAGAAAAAAATCGCATCTCTATTATTGGCAGGAGCTATGGTAGTATCCTTAACTGCTTGCGGCACAGGGGGTTCTGGAAGTACTGCGCAGACCGGGGATAAAAAAGGGGATGGAGGAGCTAAGGCAACCAATGAACTAACGGTTTGGTGTTGGGATCCGGCATTTAATCTTTATGCAATGAAGGAAGCAGAAAAGGTTTACCAAAAGGATCATCCGGACTTTAAACTGAATGTAGTGGAAACCCCATGGAAAGATATCCAGACCAAGCTGACCACTGCGGCGACCTCCGGAAATTTAGAGAGTCTTCCTGACATTATGCTGCTGCAGGATAATGCATTCCAGAAAAACGTCATCAGCTATCCAGATGCCTTTAAAGACATTACATCAAGTGGAGTTGATTTCTCAAAGTTTGCAAAAGCAAAAACAGCATATTCCGTGGTAGAGGGTAAGAATTACGGCGTTCCATTTGACAATGGATCTGTAGTGGGATGTTATCGCACGGACATTTTAGAAGAAGCCGGATATACGGTAGATGATTTTAAAGATATTAC
Organism: Hungatella sp. UBA7603; assembly: GCA_002478865.1. GTDB lineage: Bacteria > Bacillota > Clostridia > Lachnospirales > Lachnospiraceae > Lacrimispora. The sequence goes on along the minus strand of DLJZ01000006.1, from coordinate 48,291 downwards.
ATGGAGCCAGTATCAGGAAATGGGAGAAAAGATTTTAGCAAAGACAGGCAAGCCACTTTTATCCTGTCAGGCAGGGGAATCCGATCTGATTGTAATGATGCTTCAATCCGCTGGCGGAAGTCTTTTTGATAAAGATGGAAAACCTGACATGGTTGGAAATGCTACGTTGAAAAAGGTAATGGAAACTTATGCTTCCTTAGTAAAAAGTGGTGTACTCATAGAGGTGAATGACTGGGATCAGTATGTAGGAACCTTAACAAACAGCACGGTAGGTGGTACCATCAACGGTTGCTGGATTATGGCTAGCATTCAGACCGCAGAAGACCAGTCTGGTAAATGGGCCATTACAAATATGCCTAAATTAGAAGGTGTAGAAGGTGCAACCAACTATTCCAACAATGGTGGCTCTAGCTGGGCAGTTACTTCTGCAAGCAAGAATCCAGAACTGGCATATGATTTCTTAAGCAAAACCTTTGCAGGAAGCACAGAACTTTATGAAACCATTCTGCCAAAATCCGGTGCAATGGCAACTTATCTTCCAGTAGCAGACAGTAAAGTTTACAGTGAGCCACAGAAGTTCTTTGGAGACAAGCCAGTTTATTCTATGATTACTGATTTTGCTTCCAAGGTTCCATCAAACAATACCGGAGTTTATTATTACGAAGCTCGTGACGCAGTGGCAACAGCAATTACAAAAGTAGTAGCAGGATCAGACATTGATGCGGAGATTAAGAACGCAGAAGACACGGTTAATTTTGCTATGGGCAAGTAAATGACCCTAGGAGGTGGTATTTCCAGTGGTAAATTCTAAGAAAAAACGTTCCGTGGGGCAGAAACAGAGCATGGCAGGCTGGGCATTTTTAACACCAGCGGTTCTTTTAATTGGGATCATGAGCTTTCTGCCCATGATCCAGGCCCTCTTCCTATCGTTTCAGACAGGAATTGGCAACAAGATGAAATGGACGGGTGTAACCAATTACATCCGAATGTTTAAAGATCCAGTTTTTATGCAGGCCCTGAAAAACAACTTTATCTATTTGGTCATTCAGGTGCCCATTATGCTTATACTGGCACTCATACTGGCTTCCCTGTTAAATCATAAGGATCTTCGGTTTAAGGGACTGTTTCGCACTGCCATATTTTTGCCATGTGCCACCTCCCTGGTATCTTACGCTGTAATATTTCGTTCCTTATTTGCTGTGGATGGCCTGGTGAATATCATTTTAATAAAGCTAGGGTTTCTTTCCACCGGATATAACTTTTTAGGTCATCCAGACAGTGCCAGAATTGTTATTATTTTGGCACTGATCTGGAGATGGACTGGTTATAACATGGTATTTTATTTATCTGGTCTGCAAAACATAGAATATTCCGTTTATGAAGCGGCTAAGATCGACGGAGCGTCTCCGATCCAGTCATTCTTTCAGATTACGGTACCTCTGTTAAGGCCTACCATTTTATTAACTGCTATCATGTCCACCAACGGAACCTTACAGTTGTTTGACGAGTCAGTGAACTTAACCAATGGCGGACCGGCTAATGCGACAATTACCATGTCCCATTATATCTATAATGTATCATTTAAATATGTACCTAATTTTGGATATGCGGCATCTATGTCTTATTTGATTCTGTTTTTGGTGGCGTTCCTTGCATTCGTTCAGTTAAAGGTAGGTGATAAACGTGACTAAGGGAAAAAAGTTTTTCGCTTATACATTTTTAATCGTAGTTTCATTTATCTCTGTATTTCCACTGTACTGGATGATGGTTGCTGCTACAAACCGGAGTGTGGATGTTACCAGAGGGACTTTGATGTTTGGTACGGCCTTATTTGACAACGCGCAAAAGCTGTTGGGCTCTCAAAACGTCAGCACAGCCTTGTTTAACTCGTTTAAATATTCAATCATTATGACATTTATCTCTCTGCTTATCTGCTCCATAGCAGGATATGGCTTTGAGGTGTTTCATGATAAGGCAAAGGACCTAGTCATGAGCGTGATTCTTCTGGCGATGATGGTGCCATTTGCGGCCACCATGATTCCGCTTTATCAGATGTTTTCAAAGGCAAGGCTGTTAAACAGTACCTTGGGATTTATTCTTCCCACCATTTCAACGCCTTTTTTAATCATGATGTTCCGGCAGAGCGCCAGATCGTTTCCATCGGATATTATGGAGGCAGCCCGTCTTGACGGATTGTCAGAATTTCAGATTTTTTACCGTATGTTCTTACCAACCATGCGGTCTACCTATGCGGCAGCACTCACGATTACGTTTATGAGTGCATGGAACAGTTATCTTTGGCCGAAAGTAATTATGTCTGATGCCAAAAGTATTACCATGCCAATGCTGGTAGCAAACCTGACCCAAGGATATGTAACGGACTACGGTACTCTGATGTTAGCCGTACTAATTTGTACCATTCCTACGGTTGTTATTTTCTTCCTTCTTCAGAAGAGTTTTGCAGAGGGAATTACAGGTGCAGTAAAATAAGAATATCATTACAAGCACCGCAGCCGGCATTTCGTTAAGGAATACGGTAGCGGTGCTTTTTAGAAAGGAACGTTTGCTTATGAATCACTTAGGATTATGGCATGGGGGAGATTATTATCCGGAGCAATGGCTTAATGAGCCGCAGATACTGGAAGAGGATTTAAGGCTTATGAAACAGGCTGGTATTAATACCGTTACGCTTGGTGTGTTTTCCTGGTCATTTCTAGAACCAGAGGAAGGAGAATATGAGCTTTCCTGGTTAGTTGATCGGGTAAATCTGTTATATGAAAATGGAATCTCTATTATCATGGCAACCCCTTCCGCGGCCAGACCCAAATGGTTGGCGGATCGTTATCCTGAGGTGCTGAGGGTGAATGAAGCTAGAGTGCGTCAGCTTTTTGGAGGAAGACATAATCATTGCTACACATCAAATGTATACAGGGAAAAAATAAGGACGATAAACCAGAAGCTGGCCACTACGTTTGGCTCTCATCCGGGAATCCTTATGTGGCATATATCCAATGAATATGGCGGAGAGTGCCATTGTCCCTTATGCCAGGAAGCCTTTAGAAATTGGTTGGAGAAACGGTATGATACCATTGAGAATTTAAACAGGAAATGGTGTACTGCATTTTGGAGTCACGTATATCTTTCTTTTGATCAAGTAGAAAGTCCTTCTACCATAGGGGAAAATATGGTTCATGGCCTTAATCTGGACTGGAAGCGGTTTGTAACAGAACAAACGGCAGATTTTGCTAGGTGGGAAATTAAGGCCCTTAAGGATGCAGGTGCAATGCAGCCCGTGACTACAAACTTCATGTATGATTTTAAGGGATTAAATTATAAAAAGCTTTCCAAAGAAATTGATGTGGTATCTTGGGATTCTTATCCCCTTTGGCATAAGAATAAGGAAATTTTGACCGCCAGGGACAATGGCATGCAACATGATCATATGAGAAGCTTAAAAATGAAACCCTTTCTTCTTATGGAATCCTGTCCAAGCAGCACCAACTGGCAGGGAGTCAGTAAGTTAAAGAAGCCAGGTATGCTGGAACTCAATTCTCTTCATGCCGTGGCTCATGGCTCTGACAGTGTTTTGTATTTTCAAATTCGGCAGAGCAGAGGAAGCTCCGAAAAGTTCCATGGAGCGGTGATCGACCATTATGGAGGAGAGGATACAAGAGTTTATCAAGAGGTATGCCACATTGGGGAGTCTCTTGATGGCTTGAAGGAACTGGCTGGAACTGAGGTCAAGTCAAAGGTCGCTCTTATTTATGATATAGAAAACCGTTGGGCCATGGAGGATGCACAAGGTCCAAGGAATAAAGGCTTGTATTATAAAGAGGCCGCAGTAAAAATTTATAGTGCCATGAAAAAGCTGGGATTTAATGTAGATGTGATTTCCATGGAAGATAGTCTTACTGGATATGATCTGGTAGCAGCGCCAATGCTTTATCTGTTCCATAGCGGGATAGAGGATAAGTTTCGCAAATTTGTGAATGAGGGTGGGAAACTTATGTTGACCTATTGGTCTGGTATTGTGGACGAGTGGGATAGTTGCTTCTCTGGTGGCGTTCCTCATGATCTGATGGATGTTGTGGGTCTTCGCAGTACTGAAATTGACGGTCTTTATGATGGAGAGTACAACCATATGATTCCCAAATCAGGAGGAATGGAAGAGATACGATATGAGTGTAATCATCTCTGTGATATTGTAAGTCTAAAGGGTGCAGAGGTGCTGGCAACCTATAAGGATGATTTTTATCATGGATATCCTGCTTTGACAAAAAATCGATTTGGAAAAGGCATTGCTTATTACGTATGCGCAGATGGGGAACAGAAATTTTATGATGATTTCCTTCGAGAAGTAATTAAGGCAAATGGAATTACTCCTCTTGTAAAGGGAGAAATTCCTGAAGATGTGGAAGTGTGTTCCAGACATTCCGATCAGCATGAATATCTGTTTTTCCAGAATTTCAATCGAGAACCGGTTAAGCTTGTTCCTGAAATGATAGATGAAATAAAAAATGGAACATTAATTTTTGGAGAACTGCGGGAGCAAGGTGCGATTGGTGGGTATCAAACGTTGGTGATTAAAAGAGAGATTTAAACTTTGGATACTGCAAGCAGGGAAGGTATCTCTGCTTGCAGTAGATATAGTGCGTATTGTTAGATTGTTATAGTGGTTTCGTGCGAATAATAAGTAAACATATAATTATGGGAGGATTCGAGCTTTTATTGAGGTGAAACTGAGGATATTAAGACCAAATATTGGATTATTAATTGTTTTATTATTTAAAATGTTATATAATAGATGTAATGTTTTGCAAAATTGGTACCTGTTATTGTGCTGTTTTGCTGTCAAAGTTTAAGCGGCTTCGTGGGCTAAAATCTTGCATTATCGGTATTACTATTACGAATCATACCATATGTTCATCTGCGGACAAATTAAATACAGAACATAAAGCATGGCCTCGGCAATCGCCGATGACTCTGCAATCACATAAAAGGATGTCTTAACCACATCCAATTCTAGAATGATTCTTACTAATCTCAAACCCATTTTATGAACTCAATGCCATTTGGCTTGAAATACATTTAGGAGGTGATAATCCGGTTTCACAGTTTTTAGCAGTAGGGAAGTTCCCCCATGCTTTTGTGCTACTGTAACTTATTTTTATTCTGGGCTTCCTACACACAAATTAAGGGCCTGTACATGTAGATATATTGGTAGCCTGTTCATTTTCACTTACGGAGGTGATAGGTAAAAAAAATAATTGGAAAAAAGGTATATAGTTATATAATACACAATAAAAAATAATAAGAGAAGAAAGTTGGGGTTTATAGTGTATGAGTAATCTAGACTTATTTTTAATTATTTCCATTTTAGTTTCCGCACTTGCATTTTGCTTTGCAGCCTGGTTGTATCGTTGGGTTGCAGCTCAGCCATCTTCCAATGAGAGAGTGGAAGAGATTGGCAGTTACATAAGGAAGGGTGCTAAAACATTCCTTCGAAAAGAATATCTTGTTTTGGCTAAATTCTGTGGGGCAGCAGCGATTTTGATTTTTATATTCCTACCGGCTCCTATCTGGAAAGGCGGATCGATTTTACAAAATCTGACCATTGTTATCGCCTATTTGTGCGGTACACTTTTTTCCGCATTTGCTGGTAAGATTGGGATTGCAGTGGCAACCATGGCAAATATAAAGACAGCAGAGTCAGCTAGAAGCGGTGGCATAAGACCTTCCTTTTTATCTGCATTTCGTGGCGGAGCAGTTATGGGAATGGCAGTAGTAGGCAGTTCGCTTTTAGGTGTTGCCTTAGTCATGGCAGTTACACACGATTCAACCGCATTGCTCGGATTTAGTTTTGGGGCAAGCTCACTGGCTCTCTTTGCCAAGGCTGGTGGAGGAATATTTACCAAAACAGCAGATATCAGTGCAGACCTTGTAGGTAAGGTGGAACTTGGAATTCCTGAAGATGACCCAAGAAATCCAGCGGTTATCGCAGACAACGTAGGCGATAATGTAGGTGATGTGGCAGGAATGGGAGCGGATCTATTCGATTCTAATGTAGCTTCCATGGCTTCTGCTCTTGTTATGGCAATCGCTCTCGGCAACAAAATGGGAGTTGATTATTCTGCTATGGTATTTTGTTACGCAGCCCTGGGGCTTTTATCCTCAATCTTTGGTGTTATGGCAGCTCGTATGGGTAAAAAAGACGATCCAACTATGGCACTTAATATGAGTACTTATTTAACCACAGGTATCTTTGCTGTTTTGACCGCAGGCGCTACCTATATCTTTCGATTTGACTGGCGTATCTGGGGAGCAACAGCAATTGGTCTGCTTGTAGGCGTTATTATAGGCATTACCAGCGATTACTTTACTAATGACGACAAAAAGCCGGTACGAAATGTGGCAAAGGCATCAGAATCTGGTCCGGCATTTACCATTTTGTCCGGAATATCTTATGGATTTTTAAGTGTATTGCCTTCTATGGTTGGAATTGGAATTTCAGCAATGATTTCCTATAATCTCTGTGCATCCATATCGCCAGAAGATCCCATTGCCGGAATGTTTGGAATCTCAATGGCAGCAGTAGGTATGCTTTCCATCGTTGGAATGATTATTTCCAATGATGCCTATGGACCCATTGCTGACAATGCCAGAGGGCTTGTGGAGATGGGAGATTTAGGAGATGAGGCTCTAAAGATTACAGACTCTCTTGACAGTGCAGGTAATACAGTAAAAGCAGTAACAAAAGGTTTTGCTATTGCAGCAGCAGGACTTACAATTATATCTTTGCTAGGCGCATTTATGAGTGAAGTAAATGAGGCAGCAGGCTCCGTGGTGATAAATGGATTTGATATCATCAATCCGTTGGTATTCTTTGGAATGATGGTAGGTGCAGCAATCCCTGCTATTTTCTCTGCCATGTTAATGCTTGGAGTTGATAGAAATGCACAACGTATGGTTTCTGAAATCCATCGTCAGTTCCGGGAAATCAAGGGATTAAAAGAAGGAAAACCAGGAGTCGTACCAGAATATGATAAATGTATTGACATTGCTACCGATGGCGCCCTCAAAGAATTGATACCGGCCGGATTTGTTAGTATTATTGTCACCATAGCCGTAGGATTTATTGGCGGCGTGGATGCTATTGGTGGATATCTGACTGGTAATATCATCAGCGGACTTTTACTAGCTCTGTTCATGAGTAACTCAGGCGGTCTTTGGGATAATGCAAAGAAATACATTGAAGCAGGCGGCAATGGAGGAAAAGGCAGTGATGCTCATAAGTCAGCAGTCATTGGTGATACGGTAGGAGATCCCTTTAAAGATACGGCGGGACCATCTATTAATACACAGATTACCGTAGTTTCTCTTGTGGCTTCCTTAATGGCTTCCTTATTCTTATCATTTTCCTTGTTCTAAAGTTTTACATGTAAATAGAGATATGCATAGAAAAGGAACGCGGCAATGCTGCGTTCCTTTTCTATGCACTAAAACGGGAAATCAATATAATTACTACCCTTGATTTGTGATTTTTTACGATAATATGACGAACAGAATCGGAATTTTTACATTTCTATTGAAAATCAGACATGATGTGTTAGATTGATACTATCTTAACTGACACATATTTACAAAGACTATGTTAGAAAGAATGAATCGGTTTACCAAGTAATAGAGGGAATTAATAAAAGGAAATCTTTAAATAAGGAAATTGTAAAAGGGAGCAAAGAAAGGAGGCTAAGTATGTGTAAGGTTAAGCGATCCCAATTATTTACAACCGGCTCTTAAAGAATCCTTTCAATTAAACATATTATACAAAGGGGGTATTTTAATGAAAAAATCATTTAAAAGGCTAGTAACAGTAATTTCTGCAATGGCACTTACGATTTCGTCATTAGGAGTAACACAGGCGGCAACAGCTGATCAGAATTTGTTGAATACATACGGGGCCAAGTATGGTCGGTCAGGTACCTGTGTAAACTTATATCAGCTACAGAATCAATCAACTTTAAATACCATTAAGCAAAGATACAATAGTATAACACTTGAGAATGAGATGAAGCCAGATGCATTGCTTGGCAATTCACCAACACTGATTTCGGTGGCAGAAGCAAAATCTTTGGGATATTACATTCCAAGTGGTTATACAGAATCTACGGTACCAAAGATCAATTTTGGTACCATAGACAAAGTGTTAAAAATTGCTTATGATAATGGTTTAGGCGTTCGTGGACATACATTGGTTTGGCATGGTCAGACACCAGCTTGGCTGTTTAAGACAGGCTACAATGGTGGTGCAGGCTTTGTAAATCAGTCCGTAATGAATGCACGTATGGAGTTTTATATTAAAACAGTCATGAATCACGTTTATACAAGCCAGTACGGCAGCGTAGTTTATGCATGGGATGTTGTAAATGAGTATCTTCATTCCCCAGCAGATTCAGGCTGGATAAAGATTTATGGTAACGTTTCAACAAGTCCTCAGTTTGTAAAAGACGCATTCCGTTATGCCAGTGAGACATTAAGTTATTTCAAACTTACTGATAAAGTCAGCTTATTCTATAATGATTATAATGAATATATGGAAGCAGACAATATCGTAAAGATGATTAACTTTATCAACGCTGAAAAGAAGATCTGTAACGGTGTTGGTGGACAGGCTCATCTTGCATCAACATTCCCAAGTGCATCTTACTTCAAACAGGCTTACAGCAAGTTTGTAAATGCTGGCTTTGAAATTCAGATCACTGAATTTGATGCTGGTGCCAAATCTGAACAGGAACAGGCAGCTTATGTATATGATGTTATGAAGTCCGTCAATGAACTGAAAAAAGCTGGCGGTAAGATCACAGGCTTTACTTGGTGGGGATTATCAGATGACGTTTCCTGGAGACGTGAAAACAGTCCATTACTCCACTCTAACATCAATACTCCTAAGGCTTCCTATTACAGAACATTAGATGCCTTTACAGATGTATTCAATCGTTAAATGAGTGAGTTTTAAATTTTATCTTTGAACGTTTTAATGGGGGTTTTAAAAGCTGATAATAAGTTGAACTCGCAGGTTTAACCTATTTAGGCAACGAGTGTAAAAAGCTTTGATATATAAATTGTCAGAGTGTTTAACGCAATATCTATAGTAAAAACAGCTAACATTCAGGGAGGGAGCGCAGCTAGTCTGCGTTCCTTTTCTGATGGATAAAAAGAAAAAAGATCATAGATTTGTTACATCCATGATCTTTTTTACATGATGAGATTTAAGTGTATACGAATCAGATAAATTTAACATTTTAGTCTAGATTACTTTAAAGCGAGTAATGCTTCCACCAGCATTTTCATCTGCTTGCCAGAGGTATATAAATCTCTTGAAAAATAATCCGAGAAATCAATCTTAATTACATGTCCATCTTTAACCGCGGGTATACTGTTCCACACAGCATTCTGAGACAAGTCTTCGGAACCGTCCCATACAGAACTGAGTATGTAATCACCACAATATTGGGGGAGTACTTCCATGGAAACCTCCAGATACATATCACCTCTGGAAAATACTTCTTGTAATTTATCAGGTGCCCGAAAGCCTAGATAATTATAGACAATATCAGCGCCTCTTCCATATTTGTCACCAAAGAGATAAGTTCCTTCCATAACCGTTATGGTTTTGTTTTCAATCCCGGCTTTTATCAACTGGGCTTTATAAGCTTCTGCCTGAGATTCAAAATCAGAGAGTGCTTTTTTTGCCTCCGCTTCCTTTCCGATCACCTTACCAACAAAAGTGATTCGATCGGATAAGCTGGTGGAGTAAGCTTCTGTTACCACAGTAGGTGCAATGGCAGTAAGCCTCTCATAATCAGCCTGTGCGGGTGTACTGGCAATAAGGATAAGATCTGGTCCTAATGCCATAATTCCTTCATAATCATCACTCGTAATGTAAGTATAGCTATCTTCAGTTAATAATCCGTCAAATAGATTGATTTTGTTATCACCTGCGATGGGTTTAATACCCATTGCTACTAGATCACCTGGGTTGCCAAGGGCTACGATTTTTGTGGGATTTAATGGTACGGTAACGTCACCCATAATGGTACTTATCGTCTGAGTACTGGCATTTGTTGTGGTTCCTGTGTCAGTAGTGATAGGACTCTGCGGCTCTGAGAAAGCCGCGCTCGCTTGATTGGAAGAAGCTTCAGAAATGGTGGTATCAGATGAGGGCTGAGTTCCAGTTTTGTTTGTCTTTTGGCAGGCTGTAAATACAACAATTACGCACAAACAAAGAAAAATCGTAAGCTTCCTTTTGGCTATTAATTTCATGGGTGTGTCTCCTTATCTTTCTTATCTTTTTGTATATATAAGTTAAATTAACGTTTTTCTCCTACAATTGTGAAATACTGGAATCAATTAGTTTTATACTTGCAAGAGATTAGAAACCTTAATTGACCTTATTTTTATATGCATATAAGTACTTTTGAAGTTGGTTAGTTTAATCTAACTAGCCTCATCATGCTATCATAGTATTTTTTTTCTGTCAATAGAAGGGATTATATCTCGGGAGAACTTACAAATTAGAATAATCGCTTACATTAGCAGAAATACGGAATTTAGATATATAGAATGTCTTATTATTGGATTACTTTTATTGGGTATTGGAATAGATGCTACTATGGAAATAGCATGTTTCATGATATACTAACATCTTAGTAATGACATTTTGATTCCTGGGATCAGTATAGCTTCCTAAAAGCAATGATTGGAGTACTAAAAGCCACAAGTGGAGGAATCCCTTCCATAATATAGGATAGGAACCAATTGGTTCTAAAAATAGTTGAAATCTATTGAAAAAAATGATATGCTACGAAGGTTGACAAGAAATAAAGGTCTAAAACAGATATAACATGATAAAAATTACAAATAATAGGATCGTAGAGTAAAGAGCTTATTTTGGTAAGCTCTTTTTATCCTTTTCTATTTTTAATTGGGATACCGAAGTGTGTAGGACACACGGACAGGAGTAAAATGATAAACATGATTAACCTTTCCTTTTCATTTCCAGAGAAGGAATTATATAAAGATATTTCATTTACGTTGGAAGAAGGGCAGCATTGTGCATTTATAGGAACCAGCGGAAGTGGAAAAAGCACATTGACGGATATCATTATGGATCCGGAACGTTATATGTATGATGGAAAGCTGGAGATTGAACCAGGTTTAAGAATTGGCTATGTAAGTCAATTTTCCCAGCTTGATAAAACAAAAGAGATCACCGTATTTGATTATGTCGCAGAAGAATTTATTCGTCTTCAAAGTGAAATTGCCGAAATCTGTCTTGAGATGGAAACCTCTTCCGATATAGAGGCCTTACTGGAAAAATATCAAAACACCTTAGATGCCTTGGAAGCCATAGGCGGAGATGATTTTGAAAACGACATCAAAAAGAAGCTTAATCTGGCTGATTTAAGCAGATATGAAACTTCCTTGGTATCCGAATTAAGTGGTGGAGAGTATAAGCTGATTCAGGTAATTAAAGAAATGCTTACCAATCCTCATTTAATGATTATGGATGAACCTGATGTGTTCCTGGATTTTGAAAACTTAAATTCTTTGAAAGAGTTGATTAATGCTCACAAAGGAATGATGCTTATTATAACTCATAATCGGTTTTTGCTGGATCATTGCTTTAATAAGATCATACATCTGGAGAATAAGGAATTGCAGGAGTTTAATGGAAGATATATTGAATATAAGCTTTCCCTTCTTCAGACCAAGATTGAGCTCCAGGAACTGGCTGTTGCGGATACATTAGAGATTGAACGAAATAAAGCCATTGTCAATAAGCTAAGATTTGTAGCCACTTATCATACGGAGGCAGCAAGAGGCAAATCCCTTCACGCCAGAGAAAAGATTGTAGAAAGGCTGGAGGCAAGAAGAATCAAGGCACCTTTTGTGGAAATCAAGCAGCCGGAGATCAAGTTACCCATATTAGGTGAGGTGGAAGCGTCCACAGTATTAAAGGTGAATCATTACAGTGTGGCGTTCCAAGAGGTTCTTCTAGAAGATGTCAGCTTTGAAATTGGATCATCCGATAAAGTTGCCCTCATTGGCCCTAATGGTACTGGAAAAACAACGCTTCTTCGCGATATTTATAAGAATCAGAAGGATTCCATTGAAATTGGAGATAACGTTAGCATGGCGTTTTTGTCTCAAATTCAAGGGGAGATGTTAAAAGAAGAAAGTAACGTACAAGATGAATTCTTTGACATTGGATTTCAGACTTATGATGAGATTAGAGCATATGTAACGAAGTATGGATTTAGCGAAGAGGTCTTAACTCAGAAGATTGATAGCTTATCTGGAGGCGAGAAAAACCTGTTACAGCTTGCAAAGATTTCGGTCAGCAAAGCGAATCTATTACTTCTTGATGAGCCAACCAGTCATCTCGATACCTATTCTCAGATCGCTCTGGAACAAGCGGTAAAGGAATATAAAGGTGCCGTCTTAATGGTATCCCATGACTTTAATACCATAGCAAATTGTGTGGACTATGTTTTGATGATTGAAAATAAAACAATCCGTAAAATGAGCGTACGAAAGTTCCGCAAGATGATTTATGCCAATCATTTCAGCAAAGATTATCTGGAGTTAGAAGATAAGAAAAAGACAATTGAGACAAGAATAGAATCCGCTTTAAAAAATGAGGAATTTGAGCTTGCGAAAAAGTTATCCGAAGAACTGGAAGAGTTAATTAAGCAATTATAAAAAGAAGAGGCATCCAAATACAGACCACTGAATCGGTGTGAATTTGGATGCCTTTTGCATCCCGTGAATGTATCTACTCTTTTCTTTTCTGCAAGGGATAGATGGATAAGTTTAAATTACAGCTATAAGCCAGCCCACAAACCACGGCAAAATAGGGAAGGTATTCCGCTCCGAATATCTCAGCCCCCATAATCATAGGTGCGAGCAGGGTATTGGTAGCGCTGCCAAATACAGCGACATAGCCAAGTGCTGCTAAAAAAACTGGTGAAAGTCCAAGAAAAGAGGCCAGAACCACACCCAAAGAAGCGCCAATGGAAAACAGTGGTGTGACTTCACCTCCTTGAAAGCCAGCGGATAGTGTGAGCACTGTAAACAACAGCTTACATGCAAAATCCCAGGAATAGATCCCTTGGCTGAAACTCATGGATATCAAGTTTGTTCCAAGGCCAGAATACCGCCCTTTAAAGCATAGAAACGATAAGATACTAATCCCGGTACCAATAATAAAAATCCTTAAAAGTGGTTGTTTGATCCATGTCGAGAGAGCTTCCTTTGACTTATGAAGACATAGGGTAAATACGCTGCCAACAAGTCCAAATAAGACGCCAGCGATTAAAAGCTTCGGTATCAACTCCCAGGAAACTTGAATTTGGTCTTTTAACAAAAAGGTGAACTTTTCAAGCCCTAAGAGGCCAGAGACATAACTTGCAGTAAAGGAAGCAGTAAGGGCTGGTAAAATGGCCTTCTCTTCTAAAACCCCTACGGTGAGAACCTCCAAAGCGAAAAATGCAGCAGCAATGGGGGTACGAAATAACCCACCAAATCCCGCCGCCATTCCAGCAATCAGGAGTATCTTCCCAGCCTCCTTGATGGGAAGCCGTCTGCCTATCCAGTGGGCAATGGTTCCGCCAATCTGAATCGCTACCCCTTCTCTTCCTGCACTACCACCAAATAGATGTGTGAGCCATGTACTCACAATGGAAAACGGAATCAACCGGAGAGGGATATCTGGGTTTATCCCGTGACCCGTCTCGAAGATCAAGGCCATCCCCTTTATACTTTTTCCTCCCATTTTCTTATAAAGCCAAAGGATAAAGACACCGATAATACCAAGAAAGGGAAGAAACCAAGTAACATGTTGTGTCCGAATGTCTGTGAGCCATAACAGGGTGCGGCCAAATACCGTATCAACAATACCAGCCGCAATTCCGATTGGAACTGCAATCAAGGTGAGTAAAATCAGGTCACGATATAAAAGAAAAACTTTCTTTGCCATATTACCTCCAATAAAAAAGCTGACAATCCCTGCGTCATGCAGAAGTCATCAGCGTATAAGCAGTTTAGGCCGTAGCCATGGGAGAACCTCATTCCCTAGGAAAAACTATAACATGTATAAGCATATTTTTCAAGATAGTATTTATTTGAATGTGACAGAAGGTAGAAGGAGTATTATAGTTTAGCCACTAATATGCTAAAATATTGTAATCTATAAGAATTTTAAAAGGTTTCTGTGATAATGAAGAAAAGAAACTGGAAAAATTATCTATATTTCACAAAAAACATTAGTTTTAAAAAAATGTATTGTATTTGAGAAAAACAAGTGCTATAATTCACCCAACATATCAAACAAGAGTACGAAGGAGTCTCAACCGTAATATTACGGTTGCGGCTCTTTTCGCTTTCTGGGACCCTGTCAAAAGGCAGAGGGCTCAAAAGGAGAACGAGGAGGTTTTCCCCAGCATCATTGTGGGAAGGCCTCCTTTTTTAGTTTTCGTGTAATGTTTGAATGATAAAAAGCATGAGGAGGAATGGAACATGAAAAAAGAAATATTTTCTCTCGTACTTATCGTGGCAATGTCTGCCAGTCTTATTGCTGGCTGCAGTTCATCTGCCCAACAAGGTGCGGCTGGAGGCAGCACGTCAAGCGAGACAAAGGCTGCTTCTGGGGGGACAGATCCAGCGAAGGATGGCAAGACCATTAAGGTAGGGGTAATCGGTCCTCTAACAGGTGGCTCCGCTATTTATGGGGAAGGGGCCCAAAATGCAATCAGTATGGCAACAGAGGAGATTAACTCCAGTGATTCGGAATACAAAATTGAGATTGTAAACGGGGGAAAAGTTGTCGATGATGCCAGTGATGCCAAGCAGGCGATTAACGCTTATAACAGTTTGATGAAGGAAAGTCCGGACGCTGTTGTAGGAAGCTTCTTCTCCTCTGTTACTCTTCCGATTGCGGAGCAGGCGTCTAAAGATAATATGCTCCTATTGGCAACGGGAGCAACCAATAAGGATGTAACCCTAAAGGGTCCCACCGTGTTCCGTGACTGCTTCATTGATCCTTATCAGGGAAAGATGGCAGCCCAGTTTGCAAAGGAAAAAGGCTGGAAAAAAGCAGCAATCATCTATGCTAAGGACGATGATTACTCCAACGGTTTAAAGGATGCTTTTATTGAAAATGCAGAGGCAGCTGGCATTGAGATTGTCTATACTGGGGAGTGCACCACGAAGGATACAGACTTTTCCTCCCAGACTTCACAGGTAGTGGCAAAGGGAGCCGATTTCCTATACTATCCTTGCTTTTTGGATACGGTTCCTCTTTTGGTAGGCGCTGCAAGAGATGCTGGATTTGATGGTGCCATTATGGGAGGAGACGGCTGGGACGGAGCAGATACCAAGGGCTTTGAGGATAAATTCAACAACTGCTATTTCACCAACCATTATTCCTCTGAAGACACTGCCCCTGCTGTTTCCAACTTTGTAAGTAAATATACGGAAAAATACGGAACAGAAAGCTTAAATGCCTGCGCAGCTCTTTACTATGATGCCATCTATATGCTTGCAGAAGCGGCCAAAAATGGGAAAGCTTCTGACACCTCTTCTCTGGTAAAAGGAATGACCGGAATGACCTTTACTGGAGTGGGTGGGACCTTCACTCTTGACAAGAACGGAGACCCTGAAAAATCCGTTGCCATCAATACCTTTGATAACGGTAAGGTAAAGTGGCTTATGACTTTGTCGCCAGAAGGCACCAAGAAATAAATAGCGTATACAAAAAGGAGATGTGCATAAAGGCCGGACATCGGCCCGATTGCACATTTTCCTTTTTCATGAGAGAGGAAACCGCCTATGACATTTTCATTATTCTTTCAAAGCTTGATTAATGGATTGAACCAGGGAGCTATCTATGCTTTGATCGCTCTAGGGTATACCATGGTTTATGGAATTATCCGTATGATAAACTTTGCCCACGGCGATTTCATTATGATCGGGGCTTATACTTTGTTTTATACCATACCATTAATGGCAAATGCCGGAATGCCGGTGTGGTTGTCCGTTCTGGCTGCGATTATTGTCAGCGCTGTGGTGGGAGTTGTGGTAGAGGTAATTGCGTATAAACCCGTTCGCCAGGCAGGTTCCATGTCTGCACTTATTACGGCTTTGGCCATGAGCCTGTTTTTGGAAAACTTAGCCATGGTGCTCTTTGGTGCAAAACCACAAAACGTGCAGAAGATCTTTGACTTACCAACCATCAATTTTTTAGGGGTGGCCCTACCCCTTAATGTAATATTAACGATTTCAATCGGTGTTATTATGATGGCAGGACTCCAGATCTTTATTAAGAAGACAAAGATTGGAAAGGCCATGCGTTCCGTTCCCCAGGACCGGGATGCTTCGATCCTGGTTGGAATTAATGTCAATCGGGTCATTGCCATAACCTTTGCCATCGGTTCTGCTCTGGCAGCCGTGGCAGCCCTTATGTATTGCACCAAATATCCAAGAGTGACCAATGATATGGGATCTATGATGGGACTTAAGGCTTTTATCGCTGCGGTTTTAGGAGGAATTGGAATCATACCTGGAGCTATGCTTGGAGGAATCTTAGTAGGGCTTATTGAGATCTTTGTAAAGCTGTTTGCTCCAGGCTGGTATGAGGCGATCACCTATGCCATCTTAATTGTCATCCTATTGGTGAAACCGTCCGGCATTCTTGGTAAGAATGTGGGCGAGAAGGTGTAGGGAGGCGGAACATGGAAAAAAAGTATAAGATTTCTTATTTGATTAACTTCCTGGGCGTGATAGCTATATTTCTTTTATTTGTCCTTCTCTTTGAAACCAGGGTATTTGGTGCTTCCACTCAGTACATAAAGGGAATATGCACGACAGCTTGTTATACAATTATAATGGTAGCATCTTTAAATCTTGTGGTAGGTTTCATGGGAGAATTCTCCCTGGGGCATGCAGGTTTTGTGTCTGTGGGAGCATACACCTCTGCCATCGTATCCAGTGCTTTGGCTGGAAAGGGGCTACCGGATTTCTTTTTGTTTCTCACGGCCTTAATGGCTGGAGGGGCTATGGCTGGAATCACAGGAGTCTTGGTTGGCATACCGGCTCTTCGCTTAAGAGGAGATTACTTAGCCATTGTTACCGTGGCATTTGCTGAAATTATAAGGGTCTGTTTTTGCAACTTCCCCATTACCGGGGGAGGAAAGACCATGAGTGGAATTTTAAAATTATCAGATTTCTACTGGTGTTATTGGATCATGGCGGCTTGTGTGGCAGTCATGTACATGTATGTGAGAAGCCGATTTGGAAGGACCGTAAAGGCCATACGGGAGGATTACATTGCAGCAGCATCTTCTGGAATTAATGTGACATATTATAAAGTAATGACCTTTACTGTGGCTGCTTTTTTTGCTGGAGTAGGAGGTGGAATTTACGCTCATTATATGACCGCTATGATCCCAACGAATTTTAATTTCATGTATTCTGCGGAACTGCTTTCTGAAGTCATCATCGGGGGAACCGGATCTTTAACTGGTTCTATTCTTGGAGCTGCTTTCTTATCTTCTCTGCCGGAAATGACCCGTCAGTTCTCCAAATACCGGATGCTAGTATATTCCATAATCCTAGTAATGGTCATGATCTTTCGACCGGGAGGGATTTTTGGAAACTGGGAGTTTTCCCTCACTCGCCTGATAAAAAAGCTTAGAAGGCAAGAAGGTGGTAAAAAGGATTCCAGGAATGAGAAAACAAAAGGAGGTGTGTAACAATGGAAGAAGCGGCAAAAAAGCCCCCTGTACTAATGGTCCAAAACCTTGGGATTCAGTTTGGTGGATTAAAGGCAGTAGACAGCTTTGATCTGGAAATTGGAGAATCTGAGTTAATTGGTCTTATTGGGCCAAACGGAGCTGGAAAAACCACAGTATTTAATTTAATTACCGGGGTATATAAACCAACCGAAGGCTCTTTTTACCTAAATGGCAAGCGAATGAATGGAAAGAATACCTATCAGATTGTTGAAGCAGGAATTGCTAGAACATTTCAAAATATCCGGTTATTCAAGAAAATGTCGGTAATTGATAATATAAAGGCCGCCATGAATTCCAGACTTACCTATGGCTTCTTTCATGCAATTATTCGCACTCCAAAGTATTGGAAACAAGAGGCAGCCTTGACGGAGCGGGCAAAGGAGCTTTTAAAGGTGGTCCACTTAGAAGGCAAGGAGGAGTTAAAAGCAGGAAATCTTCCTTACGGAGAACAAAGAAGGCTTGAAATTGCCAGGGCTCTGGCAACGGATATGAAGCTTCTTTTACTGGATGAACCGGCAGCAGGTATGAATCCTACGGAGACGGAGGAGCTATTAGATATTATCAACTATATTCGAAAAGAGTTTAAGATTTCCGTTCTTCTCATTGAGCATGATATGAGTCTTGTCATGAAGATTTGCGAACGGATTAAAGTACTGGATTTTGGAACGACCATAGCGTTTGGCACTCCAAAGGAAATTGCAAACAACCAGAGAGTCATAGAAGCATATCTGGGAAAAGAGGATGAGGAGGTGGAAGAAGATGCTTGAGATTAGCAACTTATCCGTATCCTACGGAGCCATTCAAGCTATTCATAACGTTTCCCTTAAGGTGAATCGTGGTGAAATTGTATCATTAATCGGAGCCAATGGTGCCGGAAAAACCACAATCTTAAGAACGATTTCAGGGCTTAAAAAGGCTGATGATGGGGAAATCCGCTTTGAGGAAAATGACCTTAGGAAAACGGAGCCCAGCAAAATCATTCGATTAAAGCTTGCCCATGTACCTGAGGGCAGACATATCTTTCCTCAGATGACAGTGGAAGAGAATTTAGAAATGGGAGCATTTGCGGATCAAAAGGATATGTCAGCCACCATGGAAGATGTTTATAATCGGTTTTCCAGACTCAAAGAACGAAAAAGACAGCTTGCCGGCACCTTATCTGGAGGAGAGCAGCAGATGCTTGCCGTTGGTCGGGCATTGATGGCAAAGCCAAAGCTGATCTTAATGGATGAGCCTTCTATGGGATTGTCCCCTCTACTGGTAAAAGAGATATTCTCCATTATAAAAGAAGTGAATCAAAATGGAATCACCATACTGCTTGTGGAACAAAACGCCAAGATGGCATTGTCAATTTCAAACCGCGCCTATGTTATGGAAACGGGCAAGATTTCCATGGAGGGAAATGCAGGAGAGCTATTAAAGGATGTGCGTGTAAAAAAAGCATATCTGGGTCAATAGGAGGAAAAAAGATGAAGGATGGCAGCAGACATTTTGCACTGGCCATAACCCGTACCTGCGGAAGCGGAGGAAGTTTAATCGGAAAAGAATTGGCCCTTTTTTATGGCATTGACCTTTATGACCGAAAGCTTTTGCAGCTTGCTTCCGAGGACAGTGGAATCAACGAAACCATATTTGCAGAGGCAGATGAAATAACGAGAAAAACATTCTTATATCGGGCTTCAAAAAGGGTGTATAATGGAGAAGTCATACCACCGGAGAGCGGAAATTTCTTATCGGATCAAAACTTGTTCAATTATCAGGCGAAGGTATTAAGGGAGTTATTAGAACAGGAATCCTATGTGTGTATTGGCAGAGCTGCTGACTTTATATTAAAGGATGAACCAAATGTGGTATCAGTTTTTCTCGATGCTCCCTATGATTTTAGATTGGAACGGGAGATGGAACGTCAGGGGATATCCAGGACTCAGGCAGGAAAATATGTGGATCAATTAGATAAATACAGAAACGCCTACTATCAGTACCATACCGGCAGACAATGGAAGAATCCACAAAACTATGACTTGTGCCTGAATACCCAGCGCCTGGGACTAAAACAATGCGCGGAATTAATCGAGGATTACGTAAGATTAAGATTTGGTGTCATTACGGAAAAGAAGGTGAATGAATGAAAGAACTTGCTTACTATGATGGAACGATAGGGACTCCTGATGAATTAACCATACCATTTAACGACAGGGTTCATTTCTTTGGGGACGGTGTTTATGATGCCACGGTAGGTGGAAACCATAAGGTCTATCTTTTACAGGACCATTTGGACCGCTTTTATTCCAGTGCAAAGGCTCTGGATATTAAGATTCCTATGGAAAAGGAGGAGTTTGGAGAACTGTTAACAAAGCTTCTTTCTATGGTGGAGGGAGAGACTCATTTCGTTTATTGGCAGGTGACCAGAGGCGCCGGTACCAGAAACCATACCTTTGCAGATGATATGCTGGGGAAGTTATGGGTTATGATACGGCCAAATCGCTTAAAGGATCCAGAGGTGCCCGTATCATTAATTACAAGAGAGGACACCAGATTCTACCATTGTAATATTAAGACCTTAAATTTGATTCCTTCTGTTATGGCATCTCAAAAAGCCAAAGAAGAAGGGGCAGAGGAAACCATATTCCACCGTGGTGACATTGTGACGGAATGTGCCCATAGCAATGTCTCTATCTTAAAAGATGGAATTTTTTACTCCCACCCCAATGATACCATGATTCTTCGGGGGATTTCAAAGACTCATATGATCTCTGCTTGCTACCGACTTGGCATTTCAGTCATCGAGCGCCCATTTACCTTATCAGAACTCATGGATGCAGATGAGATTATTGTGACTTCATCTTCTAATTTTTGCCTCCATGCAAACCAGATTGATGGGAAGCCGGTAGGGGGGAACGATCCAAAGAACTTATTGTTAATCCAGAATGAAGTTATCTCAGAATACTTTGCTTATACAGGAAAGAAAAGCCTGTTTGATTGATTCATATGACGCAGAGTCATGCAATATGGGAGGAAGTTATGGAAAGAGCAGAGCTGGAAAAAAGAAATGTAGGTGAGAATCTGGATGCCTTAATGAATCTGGACCCCAGGGGGTATGGTGTCTGCAGAATTCTCTATGCGGGAAGCCGGGAAAAGATGGGAGAGCCTCTTTCCATAAGTGCAGCAGAGAGCCTTTGCAACACCGTGAAGAAAGATGATCTGGTTTATATCCTCACTGGATTTGTTCTCCTTCCCCATAAGCAGCCAGAAATGGATGGAATGGTCAGCTCCATTCTTCTTGCAAGATCTCTGGTTCTGGCATTTGGTGCAAAGCCTGTTATACTTTGTCCGGGAGAGTGCGTGGAGCCGGTAAAAAGGTGTGCCGGAGTGGTAGGCCTTCATATATATGAAGACTTAAAGGAAGTCAGAAATCTGCCTTACAGCATGGGAGTGGTCGCCTTCTCAAAGGATCTAAAACAAGCAGAAAAAGACGGAAATCTACTGATGAAGGAATTCATGCCTTCCGCCGTTATCTCTGTGGAAGCACCGGGAGCGAACGAGCTTGGAGTCTATCATAATGCTGCAGGGTTAAATGTAACAGAGCTGGAAGCAAAAAGTGATGTGTTGTGGGAGATGCTTCGGGCAGCAGGTGTGTTAAGCATTGCAATCGGCGATTTGGGAAATGAGATCGGCATGGGTGCCATTGCCAGTCATATCACCAAATATGTGCCATTTACTGGACCAGGAGAGTGCACTTGCGGCTGTAAAGGCGGGATTCTTTCCGCAAGCAGCACTGATTATATTATTACGGCAACCTGTTCGGATTGGGGCTGCTACGCTTTGATGGCTGCAATTGCCTATTTAAAACGGGATATGGAGATTCTTCATAGAGAGGAGATGGAGGCAGAGGTTATGCGAGTCGCCTCACGAAGCGGTCTTGTGGACATGACAGGTTCTTTATTGCCGGGAATTGACGGCTTTAATACGAAGATGAATACAGGAATCGTTAGTCTGATGCGCCAGTGTACCGCCTATGCGGTCCGTTATTCCTGCAATTCGGAACACTGGTTTGCTCCAGTGATTGCAAAGGGATTCTTTGGAGAAAGGAGAGAGTCATCATGAGACTCAAAGCAGTTGGGGACCGGGCTGTGTTGGCAGAGCTTGGAGATTCTATCAGCGAATCCATCAACCGAGAGGTCATGGAACTTAATGAGAAAGTGCGTTCCACTGCCTCAGAAGGGATTTTAGAAACCGTTCCTGCATTTGCCTCTCTTTTGGTTTATTATGATCCCTTGGTCACAGATTTTGAGGAAGTATCCCAGTTTCTTATGGGTATCTCTAAAACAAGCGGGGAGAGCAAAAAGGAGACGGGGAAACTGGTTCGAATCCCCGTTTGCTATGGTGGAATTCATGGAGAGGATCTTCCCTTTGTGGCAGAGCATTCCGGTCTAAAGGAAGAAGAAGTCATTGAGATTCATTCAGGCCGGGATTACCGCATCTATATGCTTGGGTTCCTTCCTGGATTTCCTTACCTTGGAGGAATGGATGAACGGATTATCACCCCTCGTCTTTCCATGCCAAGAACGAAAATTCCAGCAGGATCCGTTGGAATTGGAGGAGAGCAGACTGGAATTTACCCAATGGAGTCTCCCGGTGGCTGGCAGCTGATCGGACGGACTCCTCTTCGGCTTTTTGATCCCAAGATGGGAGAAAAAGGGCGATATCAAGCAGGGGACTCCATTCGTTTTGTTCCCATAATTCAGAAGGAATTTGATGAAATCAGCCAGACTCCAGAGATGAGGTGGTAATATGGGATTAGAGATGATACAACCCGGAGCATTGTCCACCATACAAGATCTGGGAAGAGAAGGGTATCAAAGCCAGGGGTTTCAAAAAAGTGGAGCCTGTGATAAGTACTCCATGAAGCTATCCAATCTACTGGCTGGAAATTTAGATGAGAATTGCAAGGAAGCAGTGGTGGAATTTACTTTAAGGGGAGGTGAGATTCGTTTCACCTCTCCTGAAGTATTTTCTTTGACAGGCGCAGATATGCGACCGCTGCTAAATGGCAAACCTATCCCAATGTATGCTCCCGTTTATGCGCAGGAGGGAGATGTCCTTACCCTTTCCTTGGCACCAAGTGGTCTTAGAACTTATCTGGCTGTGTATGGGGGAATATCAGTTCCTCCTGTGATGGGAAGCCGTTCCACCAATCTAAAGTGCAGACTGGGAGGTTTTAAGGGAAGGGCTTTAAAGCAGGGAGATTGTTTGCACACAGGTAAAACATCGGAGCAGGTCAGGGCTTTTATGGAGATGGTAAAAGGGAGAGAAGATAGGCTTGCTTTAGGAGAAGATAAGTCTTTCCTTAGAAGGCCGTCTACACCCAGCCGTTATTATGGTACTCATGGTTATGTCTTGTTACGGGCGGTAGAAGGACCTCAGGCTGAGGCGTTTACAGAAGAAGGATTAAAAACCTTTCTTCGTAATCCTTATCAACTAACTACGGGCTGCGACCGCATGGCATGCAAGCTGGGCGGGCCTGTCATCGGTTTAAAAGAAAGCGCTGACATCATATCAGATGGAATCGTGGAAGGTTCTATACAAATATCTGCTTCTGGACTACCTATGGTCATGATGGCGGATCATCAGGCCACAGGAGGATATGCTAAGATTGGAACGGTTATCTCCACAGACATACCTTCATTGGCCCAGTTACGGCCTGGAGAATGGGTCACGTTTCAGTTTATAACACCTAAGGAGGCAGTTGGGATTTATCGAAAAGAGGATAAAAAGCTTAAGGATTTTAGGAAACGACTAATGGAGGAAATGGATAAAGGATCATCAATAGAATAATTGAAAAGAGAAAAGGAGGAAATTATGGATTATGCAGAAAGTAAGCCAAGCCAAGTAAGAGAACTCATACGAAACGGGATCATAGAAGGTCCGACTACCGGAATGTGTAACGGTTACGCTCAGGGTAACTTAGTGATTCTGCCAGAAGAACTTTCCTGGGATTTCCTGTTGTTCTGCCAACGAAATCCCAGATCCTGTCCCTTGTTGGAGGTATCGGATGCAGGTTCTAGATCTTTTCCTCAGACCGCTAAAGGAAGTGATATCACAAAAGACATTCCCAGATATCGAATCTATGAAAATGGAATCTGTACCGGAGAATCAACGGACATATCTTCCCAGTTTGAGGAATACCAGAAAATAAAAGGCAGACTCATAAGTTTTCTGATTGGTTGCAGCTTTTCTTTTGAAGCCGAGTTGTTAGAGGCAGGCATACCCGTGAGGCAGATTGAGGAAGGCGTTAATGTCCCCATGTACAACACAAACATTCCTTGTATCTCAGCAGGCGTTTTTTCTGGAACCATGGTGGTCAGCATGAGACCAATTCCTCATGATAAAGTTCCAATGGCGGTTGCGGTAACGGCTTCTATGCCAAAGGTACACGGTGCTCCAATTCATATAGGATATCCAGAATTCATTGGAATAGAAAATATAAAGGAACCGGATTACGGGGATCCAGTGACCATAAAAGAGGGAGAAGTGCCAGTGTTTTGGCCCTGTGGCGTTACCCCTCAGGCTGTCTTGATGAACAGCCGGCCATCGTTTGCAATGACACATGCTCCCGGCCATATGTTTATTACAGATGTTAAAAACACGATCTTAAAGTATAGCTAAGGGTTTCTAGGGAAAGGAGATTTTATATGGCAGCCATTGACTTAAACTGTGATCTGGGAGAAAGCTTTGGGGCATACAAGATGGGAGTGGATGAAGAAATCATACCACTTATTACATCAGCAAATATTGCCTGTGGATTTCATGCAGGGGATCCACTGATTATGGAGCGTACCATAGCTCTTTGTAAGGTACATGGGGTAAGGCCAGGAGCTCATCCCGGTTTTCCAGATCTTGTTGGATTTGGAAGAAGGAATATGAATTTTTCTCCAAAAGAAGTTAAGGCCTGCGTTACCTATCAAATCGGAGCATTGAAGGCATTTTGCGACAGTGCCTCCATACGTCTTCATCATGTGAAGCCACACGGAGCTTTGTATAACATGGCTGCCATTGATTATAAACTGGCAGAGGCCATCTGTGAGGCAATCCATGATGTGGATTCTAGTCTGGTGCTTTTGGCTTTAAGTGGAAGTGAGATGCTCCGAGCAGCAAAGGAATGTAAGCTTTCCTATGCCAGTGAGGTATTTGCAGACAGAGCTTATGAAAAGGATGGCACCTTGGTTGCAAGAACCAGTAAGGGGGCAGTAATTGAAGAGAAAGAAAAGGCTGTGATGCAAGTCGTACGAATGGCAAAGGAAGGAAGAGTAAAGGCGATTGATGGAACCGATCTGTCTATTAAGGCGGATTCTGTCTGCGTTCATGGAGATGGTGCCAATGCACTTATCTTTGTAAAAAGAATAAGAGAAGAGCTGGCAGTAAAGGGAGTTGAAGTCAAAGGTTTCTAGAAAATACAATGCAGGTTTCAATATGACCATTAATAATTACATGCAAATGGTTGATTTTTACATATTGGAGATTTTTATTCAGATAGTGATAGTATAAAGTTAGAATCATAAAAATGAAATAGACAGCAGTTCTGCCCGTATCAATCAAAGGCTGACAGTATGCAAAAAGAGTTTGACATGAATTTTGGCATAACCATGAACTTTAAGTAGATGACAGGAGGATATGAATGCTTTCTATTGCTATTTGTGACGATGACAAAAGTGATGCTGCAAAGATTGAAGCTTTGATTAAAGATTACATGAGTCTAAAAGAGATGCCCTATCAGTTAAAACGGTTTCAATCAGGAGAACAGTTGCTTGAAACCAGAGAGGTTTTTGAATTGTTATTTCTTGATATTGGCTTAGGCGGAATGAATGGGATCCAGGTAGGGAAAATCATTCGGGAAACCAGTCGAAATACTAAAATTATTTACACCACTAGTTATAAACAATATTGCAAACAAGCAGTCAATCGTGTGCACGCATTTGCATATTTAGTAAAACCAATTACAAAAGATAAGATGGATCGTCAGCTTGATGAAATATTGCAATGTATCTTAGAAGAACATGAAAAAGATGAAACAATCAAATTCGAGATACTAGAAATTACCCAAGATGGGGAATTGGAGAACAGAATTAAGGATTTTGAAGTGAAAGATATCTATTATTTTGAATATTTTAATCGAAAGATAAAAATTAAATTGGAAAATGAAGAATATTTCTTTAAAGATAAAATGAAAGATTTGGCAGAGAAAATGCAGATCCATAACTTTGAAGCATGCCATCAATGTTTTTTGATCAATTTGAGGCATGTTAAAAAAATTAAAGGTTATGAGGTATTTTTAAATAACAACGATAAAATTCCTGTTTCACAAAAAAAATCAGCCGATTTTAGAAAAAAATTAAATACATTTATACAAAGTGCTATTTAGGAGAAAAGATGGAAAATTATATTATATTTATATCTGGCTCCATCATTTCATGTCTTGTTAACGGGGTTATTGTATTCCAGTTTATGGAAGAACGAAATGAAAGGGCCTATCATAATCCATACCTATATTTCTTAATAGAAGCAGCAGTTCCTATTATAATTGTATTCCTTAATTTATTCAATAATCCAGTAATTAATATAGCGAGCTGGATTATTCTGCCTTGCCTTGTGAACATCACTTTATTTAATCATATGAATAAAAAAGTGATACATAGGCTTGCTGATATCACGGTACTCATATTGATTTTATCCATATGTGAAGCAGTTGGTGTTGAGCTGTTAGATTACATCCTATGGCGATTTCAAATTCTTCATGTGGATCCAATCATGTCTGAAAGTATGGAAATCACCTTCTCCAAATTGTTTGTGCTAATATCCTATTATCAGATCATTGCTAAGCTTTGGAGAGATGATTTAAACCGGACGTTTAATAAGACACAATGCCTGATAGAACTTTTTGTTATTTTATATAGCATAGCTAATCTGGCTGTCATTTTACTTGTTATTTCTAAAGTGAACAGTCAGACCGATCATATCCTAATTTTAATTAACATGGGTTGCATATTAATTGCTGACCTTTATTTTTCATACTTTGCCCGATTCGTGGAAGAAAACAGCCAGCTTAAGATTAAACTTAAGCTATTAGAGCAACAGTCCATCCTGCAATATGAATTTTACGAGGAACAGGGAGAAAAGTATAATGAATCCGTTAAAATCCTCCATGATGTTAACAAGCATTTAAAGATGATAGAGAATCTGTATGAAGCCAAGAAAGATGATATGGCGAAGACCTATGCAAAGGAAATCGGTCAGATGCTGGTACCTCTGTCTTTAGAGGATTATACAAACAATCCAATTTTAAACGTGTTATTAAATGATAAAAAAAGGATTGCCAGTCTACATTCCATTTGCTTTAACCTTGACATTGGCACTGTAGATCTTGGCTTTATGGAACCCATTGAAGTAACCACCGTGTTTGGTAATCTTCTCGACAACGCAATCGAAGCCTGTGACCTGGTTCCCAATCACAGATACATTGATATGAAATTGGACAAATACAATGAAATTATCGTTATCAATATCAGTAATTGTACCATGCCAATAGAAAAATGGAGTGTTGGCAAACCGGTTTCCAGGAAAGGGAAAAACCATGGAATCGGTTTATTAAATGTTGAAAATATTATAAAAAAATATAATGGAAGTATGGTTTTAGAAGAAGCAAATAAAAAATTTAGTTGTAAAATTATATTTAATTTGTAGCTCTTTCTATTTTAGTTGTGTTTTTGTAATGCTTTTAAGCGGTCTCCGTTGGGTGCAGGTTCACTGCCATCCGTAATAATCTCTATAACGACTGGCCCTTTTCTCTCTTTCAAAAAATCTGGGATTTTCGTTATATCATGGTTATCATCGATTACCATGGTTTTTATGTTGCAAGCATCCATCATGCCTGCTATGCTGATTCGTTTCTGTCGAAAGTCTTCAACGACTCTTTCAAAGAGAAATCTATGCCCGTGTTCTACAAAACCAAGCATAGCATTGTTAATGATAAAAAAGACGATGGGCATTTGGTATTCAGCCGCCGTTAGTATCTCCATACCGTTCATAAAGAAATCACCGTCGCCAGCAAAGACAGCTACATTTCTGTGGGGATAAGCAACCTGTACTCCAATAGCCCCACCGACGGCAGATCCCATAGCCGCATAGTTTAAGTTCATCTCAAAATCTCCGCCTTCGGGTATCTCTAGATATTTAAAGGAAAAATTCATAAATTCCCCCATATCAGCCATGTAATAGGTATCCTCTGGCATATATTCAGGCAGGTGTTCCATAAATTCCTTTAGGCTTACTCCCGTATTAACGTTATCAACGGATTGGTTGATTGATTTTCTTAAAAAGCTCCCCTCTATGGCTGGCCTGATATTTGATATTAGATAGGGCAGCACCACTGTTAAATCAGCACAGATCTTCACATCAGTCTCAAATACTTTTCCCAGTTCTTTTTTATCCCAGTCTATGTGAATGACTTTCTTGTTTTTTGTCAGAGATTTACTAAAGTTGTTGGTGGAACTTTCTCCTAAACTACTGCCAAGAATCACCAGGCAGTCAACGTCTGGATTATTTACATATTCAGAGGAAGAATCGGTACTTGCAAAGCCATAATTGCCCAGATTTAGGGGAAAATCAATTGATACGACCCCTTTTCCTTCTGGTGTCGTTATAATAGGCCAGTTAAGATGTTCACTTAACTCTTTAATCCGTTTGGTTTTCCCTCTTCCTCCTTTTCCAACCAAGATCAGCCCTTTATGAGATGCTTCTATTACCTTGCAGGCTTTCATCAGCATCTCCGTTGTTTCTGGTTCCGGTTGATACACCGGTATCTCAAATGCTGGAATCTCAATTGGCAAATCAGCAAGCTGTATATCAATTGGTATGGATAAATGAACTGGTCCCATGGGTACGGTTAAGGCTGTCCTGACTGCAAGCTCTAGTTCTTGCATTACCTCTACTTCCTCTAAGACTGTTTTACTGTATTTTGTAATGGGTTTGAAAATTTCTTCCGTGTTAAGTTCTTGTATGGCTCCTTTTCCAATCTGCCATCTATGTACACAACCAGTAAGAAATAATACTGGAGATTTCGCTCTATGTGCATCGGCCACACCATTCATCATATTGTTGGCACCCACACCGTTCCAATCCTAATACTTCCGTCTGTGTCTTATAAATTGGATTAAGATATCCTTTTTCGATTATATGAAAACCCACATCTGCTATGGTTGTTACTTCTGTTATTTTATGGAATAATCTCACTAAATTTAATACGTTCAATGGTTCCT
This sequence comes from Hungatella sp. UBA7603, assembly GCA_002478865.1. Taxonomy (GTDB): domain Bacteria; phylum Bacillota; class Clostridia; order Lachnospirales; family Lachnospiraceae; genus Lacrimispora. The sequence goes on along the minus strand of DLJZ01000006.1, from coordinate 19,127 downwards.
ACCTTTCTGAAGGATATGAATGTTGTTATTAAAATATTTTAATTGATAAGTAAAATGGCATATGTTTTGATGTTAACAACTCTTATTATACAGTTTTTAACCGTTACATCTCAATGAAAGGATAGAGTTTAACGGTAAAACTTGTTTCTCTTATTCCTAAAGTATTTAATATGATTGAATTAATAACTAACAAAGCATGTTATAAAGGTTCCTTTTCTTTTTCTTACTAACTTGTAAAGTTTAGATTTTTAGATTTTTTTAAGTAGAGTATTAACCTAGTTGTTTACAAGAAGTTAACTTAAAAAAAAGGACAAAATATTTTCAAATTAAAGGACAAGATGTTTTCAAATTAGAGAATATTAAGCTTTCAAATTAGAGCACAAGAAGTTTTCGTATTAGATGATAAAAAGTTTTAATTTAAAGAATAAATATTTCAAAGATTAGAACATGATGTTCTTAAATGAGAGAACATGAAGTTCTCAAAACAGACTTATTCTTTGAACCATAGTCCATGCCATAATAATTCTTTCCACCTTTTAAATTGAAAAAAAGAAGGCTGAATTTTATTATATGTTTCATATTCTTTGTTAAGAACTCAGAGTGGAAAGTTTCGGGAGCTAATCTTGTATTGGCTCCTTTTTCTGTTACTCATACTACAAAAACTGTAAGTTATGTAACCAGTATTGAAATAACAGAATAAGAGTAGCAAAATACCCTTGTGATGCAAATGAAAGCAGAAAGGAGCTCATAATATGACGAATCAATCAAAAAGATACCACCACAGGCACCTTCAAAATTTGAAAAATCACCCTACATAACGCAGCGCATGAATAAAACCGTGTCTCACATTTGAAATCATAATTTCTGATTGGTAACTGACAAACGAATAAATGAAAGGAATGAATATTTATGAAAAAAGTAGCTTTAGTAAGTCCCTTAAGAACAGCCGTTGGAACCTTTAACGGCACTCTTTCTCCCGTAAGTGCTATGGAATTAGGTTCAACCGTTATAAAAGCATGTCTTCTTCAAAGTAATTTAGATAGTTCTTTTATTGATAGTGTTTATTTTGGAAATGTCCTCCAGGCTGGCAATGGCCAGAACCCAGCAAGACAGGCGGCAATAAAAGCAGGAATACCAGTTGAGGTACCAGCGGCAACATTAAACACGCTCTGTGGCTCAGGCCTTCATGCAGTTGCACTTGCTTACAATTCCATTTTAGCGGAAGATGGGAGCATTATATTAGCTGGAGGTATGGAAAGTATGACAAATGCACCTTACCTTTTGCGAAATGCAAGAAAAGGCTACAAACTTGGAAACGGTGAGCTGGTGGATAGTCTGATTGGTGATGGCCTAACCTGTGCCATCAATAATTACCATATGGGACTTACTGCGGAAAATGTGGCTGAAAAGTATAAAGTAACCAGACAAGAACAGGATGAATTTTCTTATGAAAGTAATAGAAGGGCAGCAGAAGCTCAGAAAAATAAGGTTTTTGACGGACAGATTGTTCCTGTAATCATCAAAAAGAAAAAAGAAGAAATTCACTTCACAGAGGATGAACACGTAAGAGCAGATACGTCTAAGGAAAAGCTTTCCACCTTAAGAACCGTATTCAAACAGGATGGAACCGTTACGGCAGGAAATGCTTCCCCTATCAGCGATGGTGCGGCAGCAATGATAGTAGCGTCAGAGGAAGCATGTAGGGAGCATGGCTTAAAGCCAGCGGCTTTCATCAAGGGCTATTCCCTTGTTGGTGTTGATCCGGCTTATATGGGAATGGGCCCCGTAAAAGCAGTTTCGACTCTACTGAAAAAACAGGGATTATCGGTGAATGATATTGATCTTTTTGAATTAAATGAAGCCTTTGCGGCACAGGCAGTGGCCGCCACAAAGGAGCTTGGGATCGATTCATCAAAGATAAATGTCAATGGCGGTGCAATTGCCATAGGGCATCCATTAGGGGCAAGTGGTGCCCGGGTACTGGTTACCTTAATTCATGAAATGACACGTAGATCCGCACATTACGGTGTTGCTGCCTTATGTATCGGCGGAGGTATGGGCATTGCGATGCTGGTTGAAAACGCTAACATATAAACGATTTTATATAGGGAAAGGAAGATGATTATGACGTCAGAAGATGTTTTATCCTTACAATCAATGCCAGCGGCAAGTGCCAGCTATGGTCGCCCGCCGTGCCGTTTCATTAACCGGGAATTTTTTACCATCGCCTACAAATCAGATCCAGCCGCAATCCGTGAGGCGGTTCCAGAACCATTAGAGCCAGACGGAAGCAATACGGTTACTTATGAATGGATTAAAATGCCCGATTCCTCCGGCCTAGGCTCTTATGAAGAAAGCGGAATCGTAATTCCTTGTACCTATCATGGAGAAGCGTGCAACTTTGTTGCTCAGATGTATTTAGATAATGCTCCTGCTATATTAGCAGGCCGTGAAATCTGGGGATTCCCTAAAAAATGGGGCCACCCTACACTGAGGGTGGATGAGACCGAAACATTGACCGGCAGGTTAATTTACAATAACGTTTTGGTGGCAACGGGTACGATGCCCTTTAAATACAACACCCTTGATAAGACTGAAATAGCAAAAACCATAGCAAAAAAGCAGGTAAATCTGAAATTAATTCCTGATGTTGACGGAAACCCTGCCATTGCCCAGCTTGTTTCTTATCACCTGGAAGATATTACTGTAAAAGGGGCCTGGTCAGGACCTGCCAGATTAAACTTAATTCCTCACGTCAACGCGCCAGTCGCTGATTTACCCGTCAAATCCTACGTGGAAGGAAGGCATTTCATTGCCGATTTAACCCTTCCGTATGCAAGTGTTATGTATGATTACTTAAAGGATAGAAAGGAGAACTAAGACATGAAAAGTAAATTGTTATCAGCCAAAGAAGCAGTAGAAAAAGTAAAAGATGGAGATGCAATCATGGTAGGCGGTTTTTTAGCAGGAGGTCACCCGGAGCATCTGGTAAATGCGTTATTAGAAACAAATCCAGCCAAAGACCTAACCGTTATATCAAATGATACCGGTACCAAAGATCTATCCATATTCCAGCTTGTAAAAAGTGGAAGAGTCAAACGTATCTTCGCATCCTATATTGGCTCTAATCCAGAAACCGGAAGACTTATGATGACAGGGGAAGCAGAGGTTAAGCTTTTCCCACAGGGCACTTTAGCAGAGAAGATACGTTCTGGCGGAGCTGGTCTTGGAGGGGTATTGACCCCGGTTGGCCTTGGTACGATTGTGGAAGAAGGTAAGAAAAAACTTGAAATCCAGGGAAAGGAATACCTTCTTGAGATGCCTTTAAAAGCAAATGTAGCCTTCATTAAGGCAGAGAAAGCAGACGAAGCCGGTAACTTGATCATCAGAGGTTCTTCCCGTAATTTTAATATTGTCATGGCAACGGCTGCGGACTATGTGATTGCTGAGGTTAATGAGATTGTACCAATTGGAGAAATTGAGCCAAATCATGTAAATGTTCCTGGAGTCTTAGTTAATGCCATAGTAAAGGTGGGTTAAAATATGGATAAGAGAGAATTGATTGCAAAAAGAATCGCAAAGGAATTAAAAGATGGTGATGTTGTCAATCTTGGCATTGGTATGCCAACCATGGTGGCTAACTACATACCAGAAGATGTTCATGTCATGCTAGAAGCAGAAAATGGAATCATGGGCGTGGGACCAAATGCCAGCCAGGAGGAAGAATCTTTAAACTGCATTGACGCAGGTGGAAATTATGTGACTACGGTAAAAGGAGCCAGTTACTTTGACAGCGCATTCTCCTTTAGTCTTATACGGGGCGGCCACGTAGATGTTACGGTATTAGGAGCTTTGGAAGTGGATGAAGAGGGGAACGTTGCCAACTGGATGATTCCGGGTAAAAAGGTACCTGGTATGGGTGGAGCCATGGATCTGGTTGTGGGAGCAAAAAAGGTGATTTTAGCCATGGAGCACGTAAACAAAAACGGAGCACCAAAGATACTTAGAAGATGCAGACTTCCCTTGACCGCCACAAAAGTAGCAAAGACCATAGTGACCGATATGGCAGTCATAGACGTAGTTCCCAATAAGGGACTTGTGTTAAAGGAAATTGCTCCAGGATTCACTCTAGAAGATGTCCAGAACCAGACAGAAGCACATCTAATTGTTTCACCAAATCTAAAGGTAATGGAAGTTTAAGATATATGCTCCAATTCTTAAGATTGTATGTAAATCAGAATAATACAAGGAACGAATCATATATTTTAGTAACAATAAAAAAAATGGAGGCATTTAAAATGAAACATCAATTAAAGAAATTATCACTGGAAATTGCATCAAAAATCATCTTGGGTTCCGCTAAAACAGAAGCAAACAGTTCCTGCTTTTTCATTGGATACCAGCCAAAATTACCTGAAAATGCAAAAAAATTAAGAAAATTCTAAGGCGAAATACCGTATGATACCGTGGGAAGAATCCTTTACCAAAAGACTAATCTGTTATCATATTATTGCAGAAGAGGATGCTGAAATTTATAAATTTGGAATGGAGTGTCTGATTCTAAAAATCATTCATTGTATTTCATATTTATGGATTGCAGTCTGTTTGCAAAGGGTGCCAGAATTGATTCTGATTGGAAGTGTTTTAATACCATTAAGAAGAAATGCAGGGGGATATCATGCAAAGACAAAAACAGGATGTTATCTGTTTTCCTGCTGTTATATTTTTATAATCCTTTTATTATCTCATTTTACAATAAATCAGTTCTTGTTGTGGGGATTATTGGCCTTATCTGACGTAATTATTTATGTTATGAGTCCGGCTGATAATGAGAATAAGAGACTGGATGAGAAAGAAAAAGAATTCTATAGAAAAAAAGCAAGAGAAATCCTAATCCTGGCAAATATCGGTAGTATGATATTTGATGCCATCCAATTGGTTTATGTAGGAGGTTTAATAAGATGGGCAATTTGCGCCGCTGCATTTTTACTGGTACTGCAAAAGATAATAAATCCTGTGATAATAAAATTAAGTTCATAAAAATCCAATTCATAAAAAACCCCTCCCAGGTTCAGCTGATACGCTGTATCCCCGGAGGGGTTTTATATTGACCTAATATTATAAAGTTTTTACGATAGCTTCAGCCATAGCATTGATCTCTGCAAGCTGATCTTCTTTTACAGAAGATTTAATGGTAATCATATCATCAAGTATGGTCATGTTTTTCATCTGTGAGATGATTTCTGCCATCTTTTTGCCTGCTGTAATTCCCCAGGTACCATTCTCCATGAGAGCAACCGTACGGTTTTGTACATTATGGGATTTCATATCCATAAGCAGGTGTTCCATGCTGCTAAAGATGCCGCTGTTATAGGTAGCGGAAGCAAATACCAGATGGCTGCACCGGAATGCTTCTGATATCAACACGGACGGATGGGTAACAGCTACATCATAGACTACCACGTTTTTGACGCCTTGATCTGCTAAGCGGCAGGCCAGGATATTGGCAGCATTCTCTGTGTTGCCGTAGATAGAACCATAAGCGATCATAACGGCTTTTTCTTCCGGCTCATAACTGCTCCACAAAAGGTACTTATCCACGTACCAGTTAATATCTGAGCGCCATACAGGGCCGTGAAGCGGGCAGAGCAGCTTGATATCAAGTGTTGCAAGCTTCTTTAAAAGTGTCATAGTAGATGGGCCGTATTTGCCCACAATATTGGAATAATATCTTCTGGAATCATCAAGCCAGTCCCGCTCAAAATTCAATTCGTCAGCAAATATATTTCCATTCATAGCGCCAAAGGTACCAAAGGCATCGGCTGAAAAAAGGATCTTATCCGTAGTATCATAAGTGACCATAACTTCCGGCCAGTGAACCATAGGAGCCAGATAGAAGGTAAGGTTGTGCTTACCGGTACTAAAGGTATCTCCTTCTTTTACAATGATTGCTCTGGAATCAACACCGAATTCATAAAACTGATTAATGATGGGAACGGTTTTTGCATTGCAAACAACCATCACATCCGGATATCTTCTTACAATCTCTCCTAAGGTGGCACAGTGATCTGGCTCCATATGATTGACTACAATATAATCCAAGTTTCTTCCGTCAAGTACGGCTTCCACGTTTTCCAAAAATTGTCCGGTAATCGCCCGGTCAACGGTATCAAACAGTACAGTCTTCTCGTCAAGCAGGACATAAGAATTATAGGAAATTCCTCTCGGAATCGGGTAAGCGTTCTCGAACAGAGCCAGACGGCGGTCACTTCCCCCGACCCAGTATAAATCGTCGTTGATTTTTTTAACACAATACATGTTGCAGCCTTCCTTTCTTTCGTTCGAACTATCTTATCAATTAAAAGTATACTATATTTTAAGGGAAATGTCATTGTTTTTTCTACGAAAATAGTAGGATTTACTGATATTATAGCCCTCTTGAATAATTTTATCTGTATGAGGTGGTACAAGTTGTCCAGATTCCTCTATTTTATGGAAAAACCTCGAAAATAACCGCATTTTTTATTAAGACAATGAAGATAAGAACTGATATAATCAAAAGCATATTAAGGAGGTGGAACATGGAAGAGAAGAAAAAGGCAATCAAAGATGTGACTGAATATATAGAATCAAAGATGTCTTTAGAGGAAAGACTGGATCTGGAAACAATTGCAACTCATGCCGGATATTCCAAGTTTCATTTAAATCGTATGTTTTCTGAAATGACTGGCTGCACGCTACACCGCTATATTAAGGAACGAAGGCTTTCAGAGGCAGCAAGAAAGCTTGTGGAGGAGGAAACACATTCCATCTCTGACATTGCCCTCGAGGCATCTTATCAGTCCCAGCAGGCATTTACCCTGGCGTTTAAACAGGCCTTTGGTTGTACGCCAAAGACGTACAGAGAAAACGGAATCTGTAAAGAGTTAAGAAGAATGGAAATTATCTCAAGACAGACAGATGAAAGGAGGTGCGCCGCATGAGTTTTGTACCTTACGTCATTGAGAAGACATCAGCAGGAGAGCGAAGTTATGATATCTTTTCCCGTTTGTTAAAAGAACGGATCATCTTTCTTGGAGAAGAGGTAAGTGATGAATCTTCAAGGTTGATTGTGGCACAGCTTCTGTTTTTAGAGTCCGAGGACCCGTCAAAAGATATCTCATTTTACATCAATTGCCCAGGTGGTTCTGTCACAGCAGGATTTGCTATTTACGATACCATGAGGCATATTAAATGTGATGTTTCCACCATTTGTCTTGGATTTGCAGCAAGCTTTGGAGCATTCCTTTTGGCAGGTGGAACAAAGGGAAAACGATTCGCCCTGCCCAATGCTGAAATCATGATCCATCAGGTCGCGGTTCAAAGTATAGGGGGAAAAGCCTCAGATATCTCTATATTCACGAAAAAGCTTGAACTTGATAAATACAAATTAAACCGGATCATGGCTGAAAACACTGGTCATACCACAGAAGAAATAGAGCGGGATACGGACCGTGATCATTATATGACAGCCAAAGAAGCCATGGACTATGGCATCATTGATGAAATTGTAGAACGAAAATAAAGAAGCAATCAGAGGTTCAATCTTAAAAAGGGGATTGAACCTCTTGCTTTTTTTTGCTAGAGTAGGATTTATGAAAGGAGGCTCTAAGGTGGAAGAGAAAACAGAAAACATACTGGTAAGCGCTTGCCTTTTGGGAGTGAATTGCCGCTATGACGGTGGAAATGGCAAACGGGAAGAAGTGTTATCCCTGATGGAGCATTATAATTTAATTCCAGTCTGTCCGGAGCAGCTAGGAGGTCTTATGACCCCAAGAGAACCGGCAGAAAGGCAAAAAGATGGTTTGGTAAGGAATCAACAGGGGCAGGACGTGACAAGCTTTTTTAAGAATGGTGCCGAGGAGACCTTGAGAATCGGCAAGCTATACGGCTGCAAACGTGCTATATTAAAGGAGCGCAGTCCGTCTTGTGGACATGGAGTTATCTATGATGGCACTTTTTCCGGTTCAAAAATAGATGGTAGCGGTATGACGGCGGAGCTTTTAGAGAAACATGGAATTAAAGTAACAGGTGAAAGTGGGATAGATGTTATGGAATGACACAATCATCTGAACGTTATGAGAAGGAGAGGAATAGGATGAAAACAACAGTTACCAGACAGGAAGCATTAAACCTGCTTATGAAATATAATAAAGAACCCTTTCACCTGCTTCACGGTCTTACCGTAGAAGGGGTCATGAAGTGGTACGCAAATGAAATGGGATATTTAGATGAGGTAGAATTCTGGGGACTAGCCGGGCTTCTTCATGATGTTGATTTTGAAGAATTTCCAGAGGAGCACTGCATAAAGGCTCCTGAACTATTAACTGAAATTGGAGCAGAAGAAGAGCTGATGCGGGCCATTGTAAGCCATGGATATGGAATCTGCGTGGACGTGAAGCCAGAACACACCATGGAAAAGATCTTATTTGCGGCAGATGAACTCACCGGACTTATCGGTGCAGCAGCCAGAATGCGCCCATCAAAAAGCGTGTTGGATATGGAACTTTCAAGCCTGAAGAAAAAGTTTAAAGACAAGAAATTTGCAGCCGGATGTTCCAGAGATGTTATCGCAACGGGGGCAGAAGCTCTTGGCTGGACTCTTGATGAGTTATTTGAAAAAACCATACTTGCCATGCGTTCCTGCGAAGAAAAGGTGAACTTAGAAATTGAAACGCTAATTTAAAATCCCAAGAAATAAGATCGATTATTTATTCATAAAAATGGAAAAATATGCAATCTATTTGAAAAATGCTTGACATCAGAAAGTAATTGGGATATTATTTCCGTTAAATATCCACATAATAACCTGTATCAAAGGAGAGAGACGCTATGAAAAAAGTTGTAAAATTCGGAGGCAGCTCTTTGGCCAGCGCAAAGCAGTTTAAAAAGGTTGGAGATATCATTCGGGGAGACAAAAGCAGGCGGTATGTGGTCCCTTCGGCACCTGGAAAGCGTAGTGACAAGGACGAAAAAGTGACTGATATGCTGTATCAGTGTTATGAGGCAGCAACCCAAGGAAAAAGCTATAAAAAGATCTTAGAGAAAATCAGAGAACGTTATGATGAGATCATTGGCGGTCTTAATTTAAACCTAAATCTGGATTTTGAATTTTCCACCATCGAAGAGAATTTCCTGAAACAGGCCGGAAAAGATTATGCGGCTTCTAGAGGTGAATATTTAAACGGAATGGTAATGGCTGAGTATTTGGGCTACGAATTTATAGATGCGGCGGAAGTGATCTTCTTTGATACAGACGGAAGCTTTTTAGCAGACCTTACAGACAAAGAGCTGGGGGATCGTTTAGAGCATGTGGAAAAAGCCGTGATACCAGGCTTTTATGGAGCGAAAAAAGATGGAACCATTAAAACCTTTTCCAGAGGTGGTTCTGATATAACAGGTTCTATTGTTGCAAAGGCCATTCATGCGGATATGTATGAGAATTGGACCGATGTGTCGGGCTTTTTGGTAGCGGATCCAAGGATTATCAAAAACCCTGAGGTCATTGAAACCATTACATACAGAGAACTTCGGGAACTGGCCTATATGGGTGCAAGTGTGCTTCATGAAGATGCCATCTTCCCGGTAAGAAAAGAAGGTATTCCTATTAATATCAGAAATACCAATTGTCCAGAAGATAAAGGAACCGTGATTGTAGAAAGCACCTGCAAAAAACCCAATTATACCATTACAGGAATCGCAGGAAAAAAAGGTTTTTGTTCCATTAACATTGAAAAGGCCATGATGAATGCGGAAGTGGGCTTTGGGAGAAAAGTGTTAGAGGTATTCGAACGATACGGCGTATCTTTTGAACACATGCCATCAGGCATTGATACCATGACAATCTTTGTCCATCAATCAGAATTTGAAGAGTTTGAGCAGTCCGTGATTGCAGGAATCCATCGGGCCGTGGAACCGGATTTCATTGAGATGGAATCAGACCTAGCCTTAGTAGCCGTGGTAGGACGGGGGATGAAGGCGACCAGAGGGACTGCCGGAAGAATCTTCTCAGCACTGGCTCATTCCAGAGTGAATGTTAAGATGATTGATCAGGGCTCTAGTGAATTAAACATTATAATCGGCGTTAAGAATGCAGACTTTGAGGAAGCAATTAAAGCTATTTACGATATCTTTATTATGACAGAAGTATAAGAATAAGACAGGAGGCAAAGCGAAAAAGCTGTGTTTCCTGTCTTTCTTTTTTAGGGTGTGTCTGAAAACTCATCGCTCCAAGATAAAAACTATTTTTATGTGTGGCTGATTGTGATACAATTGTTTTATTAAATACACATGCGGAGGTTTTAATATGCAGTATCGTGAATTTGGAAAAACAGGTTTAAAAGTATCAGCACTAGGGTTTGGAGCCATGAGACTTCCGGTACTTGATAACAATCAGGTGGATGAAGAACGTGCAATTAAGATGATCCGTCATGCCATTGATGAAGGAGTAAATTACATAGATACAGCGTATCCTTATCATCAAGGGGAAAGTGAGCGGATCGTAGGAAATGCACTTTTAGATGGCTACCGGGAAAAGACATATCTGGCCACCAAGTGTCCGGTCTGGAAGCTTGAAAAGGAAGAGGATTTTGAGCTTATTTTAGAAGAGCAGTTAGAAAAGCTGCAAACAGACCATATTGATTTTTATCTTCTTCATGCATTAGGCAGGGAACGGTTTGAAGATACCGTTAAAAAATTTGATCTCGTAAAGAAAATGGAAAAAGCAAGGGAACAAGGAAAGATTAAATATCTTGGTTTTTCCTTCCATGATTCATATGACGTGTTTCAGGATATCCTAGATTATTATGATGGATGGGATTTTTGCCAAATCCAGTATAACTACGTGGACCTGACTCATCAGGCTGGTGAAAAAGGCTTAAAAGAGGCAGCTTCGAAAGGACTTGCCGTAGTAGTAATGGAGCCACTTTTGGGCGGAAAACTAGCTGCTCCTGCGGCTCATGTAAAAGAATTGTTTAAAGAGGATAAATCCTGCGTGGAATATGCCCTGGATTTTATATGGGATCAACCAGAGGTCAGCTTGTTATTAAGTGGCATGAGTGATGAGACTCAGTTGGAAGAAAACCTTCTATATGGAGACAGAAGCCATATTCATATGGTAACCAAAGAGGAAAAGGAAATCTATAAAAAGGCAAAGGAAGTATATGATTCCATGGCCTTAGTGGGCTGCACTGGGTGTCGTTACTGCCTTCCTTGTCCATTTGGACTTCCCATTCCAGATATATTTACCCTTTATAATATGACGGCTGCCCACAGAGAAGAGGAAGCAGTGGAAGGATATCGCAACATAACAATCAATGCTGAGAGTTGTAAGGCATGCCACCGTTGTGAAGAAGAATGTCCACAGATGATAAAGATCAGCCAAGTTATGCCAGAGGTAGCAAACGTATTTTCCCATCTAAAGGCATAACAGCTTAAGTTATAGGAGGGACGGTTTATGCTAGAGAAAATCGATTTATCGAAAAAAATTGACCAAGGTGATTACAAAGAAAAAATCAAGGAACAAACGCTGCGTCTTGGAGAGTTACAGCGTAAGCTAAAGGATGCCAATATTCCCGTATCAATTGTATTTGAAGGAATGGGAGCATCGGGAAAAGGGACCCAGATCAATCATCTGATTCAGGCCCTTGACCCAAGGGGATTTGATGTGTATGCCAATGATAAATCAACCAAGGAAGAGCGGATGCGCCCGTTTCTATGGCGTTTTTGGACAAAACTTCCGGCCCAAGGCAGAATCGCCCTCTTTGACAGAAGCTGGTATCGTCAGGTGACCATGGAGCGTTTTGACGGTAAGATAAAAGAGTGTGATATGGCGGGAGCATATAAGGATATCCAGTCCTTTGAGCGTCAGCTTACGGATGATGGAATGGTCATTATAAAACTGTTTCTCTATATTTCTCAAAAGGAGCAAAAGAGCCGGTTTAAAAAGTTAGATCGTTCAAAGGATACTAGTTGGAGAGTTTCCTCAGATGACTGGCGAAGGAATAAGGAATATGACAAGTTTCTAAGTATTTGTGAAGAAATGCTTGAAAAGACAGATTCGGACTTTGCTCCTTGGACCATCATAGAAGCCATGGATAAGGATTATGCAGCTGTGAAAATCATGACCCATGTGGCAGACCGATTGGAAGAGGCGTATCACCTTTGCTTATTAAGAGGCGAAAAAAAGGAAAAAGAGGTTCCGATCCGCACCAAGGAGTACCAAAATGGAGTTCTCTCCGGAGTAGATCTAACGAAAACCTTGTCAAAGGAAGAATATAAAAAAGAAATTGACATCTTGCAGGAGCGCTTAGAGCAGCTTCACAGTCAGATATACCGGTTGAAAATCCCGGCAATCATTGGTTTTGAGGGCTGGGATGCAGCTGGAAAAGGTGGTGCCATTAGACGGCTGACCAGTCATCTGGACCCTCGGGGCTATAAAGTATATCCTACCTCTGCTCCTAATGATATGGAACGGGTTCATCATTACCTTTGGCGATTTTGGAACAATGTTCCAAGAGCTGGTCATATCGCAATCTTTGACCGCACCTGGTATGGTCGTGTCCTAGTGGAGCGGATTGAAGGATTTTGCAGTGAAAATCAGTGGAAGCAGGCGTATCAGGAAATCAATGAGATGGAAGACCACATGGCAAATGCTGGAGCAGTGGTTTTGAAATTTTGGATTCATATTGATAAAGATGAGCAAGAGCGTCGGTTCAAAGCAAGATCAGAAGATCCGTTAAAGCAATGGAAAATAACGGATGAAGACTGGAGAAATAGAGAGAAGTGGGATGAGTATGAGGAGGCTGTTAATGAGATGTTAGTCCGCACCTCCACCACCTATGCTCCCTGGATTGTAGTAGAAGGAAACTGTAAATATTATGCCAGAGTAAAGATCTTAAAAACAGTGGTGGAAGCCCTGGAAGCTAAGATTCGTGAGGCAAAGAAAAATACGTGACCGCTTGTATTTTCCTCCTTTTTCGTGTAAAGTAGAAATGGAGTGAATGAACCAGGAGGATACGGCATGAATACGGTTTTAATCGTGGGCGGTGGCGCTGCAGGGATGCTGGCTGGTATAGCAGCAGCCATGAAGGGCAGTACCGTCCATATTTTTGAGAAAAATGAAAAGCTTGGCAAAAAGGTTTTTATTACAGGAAAAGGTCGTTGTAACGTGACCAATGCCTGTGATACAGAAGAATTGTTTGGTAACGTTGTGACCAATGCCAAATTTTTATACAGCAGTTTTTATGGCTTTACCAATTTTGATATGATGAATCTTTTAGAAGAGCTTGGATGTACGCTTAAAACCGAGCGCGGAAACCGGGTATTCCCTGCATCAGACAAATCTTCTGATGTAATTCGTGTTTTGAATCAGAGACTCCTGGATTTAGGGGTTACCATTCACTACCGCGCAGACGTAAAAAAGCTTTTGATAGAATCCGGTTCCATAACCGGACTTGTGGTAAATATTGGCGGAAAGAAAGAAAAGTTTATGGCAGATTCCGTGATCATAGTTTGTGGAGGTTTTTCCTACCAGTTAACCGGATCCACAGGAGATGGCTATGAACTTGCAAAAGAAGCGGGTCATACCGTCACAGAACTCTCTCCGGCCCTTGTTCCCTTTGTGGTAGAAGAACCTATGATAAAAGAGCTTCAAGGCTTATCTCTTCGCAATATAGAGGCAACGATTTCAAGAGGGAAAAAGATTGTTTACCAGGAGTTTGGGGAAATGCTCTTTACCCATTACGGTGTCAGCGGACCAGTACTTTTAAGCGCCAGCAGCTATGCTGCAAAGGAACTAAAAAAAGGTCCATTGACCTTATCCATTGATCTAAAGCCAGCACTGACCGTAGAGCAGCTTGATAACAGGCTGTTACGAGATTTTGATGAGGCTATGAATAAACAGTTTAAGAATTCTTTGAATCAACTTTATCCGGCCAAGCTGGTTCCTGTTATGATAGATAGAAGTCAGATTTCACCGGAAAAAAAGGTCAATGAGATTACAAAAGAGGAACGACTGAGAATCATTGAACTCACGAAAGCATTTACCCTTACGCTCACCGGGCTTCGTGCCTACAATGAGGCCATCATTACCCAGGGCGGTGTTACCGTTAAGGAGGTTAATCCTTCTTCTATGGAATCAAAGCTTGTTCCCGGACTTTATTTTGCAGGAGAGGTTTTAGATCTTGATGCGGTGACCGGAGGCTTTAATTTACAGATCGCCTGGTCCACAGGCTGGGCGGCTGGAACTGCGGCTGGAGAGGAGAAAGATAAATGATGACAGAGGTTTATAATATAGCAATCGACGGCCCAGCAGGAGCCGGAAAAAGCACCATTGCAAGATCTGTAGCAGAAAAGCTTCATTTCGTGTATGTTGATACTGGGGCGATGTATCGTGCCATGGCTCTTCATTTTTTAAGAATGGGCATTACGCCAACGGATGAAGCAGCCATCTCTCAGGCGGCAAAAGACGTAAAGGTGACCATATCATACGAAAACGGAGAACAGCAGGTGATCTTAAACGGAGAAAATGTCTCTGGTCTCATTCGCACCGGAGAAGTCAGTGATATGGCCTCTGCAACCTCTGTATATATGCCAGTAAGGGAAAAGTTGGTGGAGCTTCAAAAGGAACTTGCCAGAAAAGAAAATGTAATCATGGATGGAAGAGATATTGGAACCTGTGTCCTTCCTGATGCAGATTTAAAGATATATCTGACTGCAAGCAGTCGGGTTCGGGCAAAGAGAAGATTTGCTCAACTTAGAGATAACCAAGGGGAAATTACCTTGGAGGACATAGAAAAAGATATTATTGAGAGGGACAACCGGGATATGAACCGGGAGCATTCCCCGTTAAAACAGGCTGAGGATGCCATCCTTTTGGATTCCTCCTCTTTGCCAAAAAAAATGGTGGAAGAGCGGATTTTAGAATTGTTCCTTGAAAGAAAAAAGGAAGGGAAGAAGTAATCATGGAAGTAGTAGTTGCAAAATCAGCAGGATTCTGCTTCGGCGTAAAACGTGCCGTGGACCAGGTCTATGAACAGCTGAAACGAAACGATAAGCCCATTTATACCTTCGGTCCCATCATTCATAACGAAGAAGTAGTAAGGGATCTAGAGGAAAAGGGAGTTAAGGTAATCGAGACAGAAGAAGAACTTCAAACCATTAGAGATGCCGTTGTCGTCATAAGGTCTCATGGGGTTGGAAAGAGAGTTTACGATATCTTGGAAGGAAACGGCATTGAGATTATTGATGCCACCTGCCCTTATGTGAGAAAGATACACAAAGTAGTACAGGAACAAAATAAAGATGGAAGACGTATCATCATAATCGGAAATGAATCGCATCCAGAAGTACAAGGTATTAAAGGCTGGGGAAATGCAAATACTCTAGTTGTGGAAACACCCGAACAAGTGGAAACTTTACCTTTAGTAGAAGGAGAAAGGCTGTGTATTGTATCACAGACGACATTTAATTACAAGAAATTTCAAGATTTAGTTGATAAATTTTCTGAAACGAGGTATGATATACTTGTTTTAAATACGATTTGCAATGCAACACAGGAAAGACAAGTGGAAGCAAGGCGGATAGCTTCAGAAGTGGATGCCATGATTGTTGTTGGTGGAAAAAGCAGTTCTAATACCCAGAAGCTATACGAGATATGCCGAAGGGAATGTAAGAATACTTACTATATCCAGACACTAGGTGATTTAGATCCTGATTGTGTAAATTCTGTGCGCAGCGTAGGTATTACAGCCGGGGCTTCAACCCCGAATCATATTATCGAGGAGGTTCATACTAATGTCAGAGTTAAGTTTTGAACAAATGTTAGAAGAATCATTGAAAACCATACGTACAGGAGAGATCGTCACTGGTAAAGTCATCGACGTAAAAGAAGATGAAATCGTCTTGAATATAGGTTACAAGTCTGACGGCACCATCCCACGTAGTGAATACACGGATGACCAGAATTTAGATCTTACAACTGTTGTACAGGTTGGAGATGAAATGGAAGCCAAAGTTACTAGAGTTAACGATGGCGAAGGACAGGTTGCTTTATCCTACAAGAGACTTGCAGCAGACAGAGGCAACAAGAAGCTGGAAGAAGCATTTGAAAACCACGAAGTATTAACTGCTAAAGTTGCTCAGGTTCTTGACGGTGGCTTAAGCGTTGTCGTAGACGGTGCAAGAGTATTCATTCCTGCTAGCCTTGTTTCTGACTCTTATGAGAAAGATTTATCTAAATATGCAGATAAAGAAATTGAATTCATCATTACAGAATTCAATCCTAAGAGAAGAAGAATCATCGGCGACAGAAAGCAGCTTATGGTTGCTAAGAGAGCAGAATTACAGAAAGAATTATTCAGCAGAATCCATACTGGTGATATTGTTGAAGGAACAATTAAGAACGTTACTGATTTCGGTGCATTCATCGATCTTGGCGGCGCTGATGGTTTACTTCATATCTCCGAAATGAGCTGGGGCAGAGTAGAAAGCCCTAAGAAAGCATTCAGGGCTGGAGAAAAAGTTGAAGTATTAATCAAGGACATTAACGGCGATAAGATTGCCTTAAGCTTAAAGTTCGCTGAGACAAACCCCTGGAAAGATGCTTCTGATAAATACGCAGTAGGCAATGTAGTAACAGGAAGAGTAGCACGTATGACTGACTTTGGCGCATTCGTTGAGTTAGAGCCAGGCGTTGACGCACTTCTTCATGTATCCCAGATTTCCAGAGAGCACGTAGAGAAGCCATCTGATGTACTTTCTATCAACCAGGAAATCGAAGCAAGAGTCGTTGATTTCAACGAAGATGACAAAAAAATCAGTTTAAGTATCAAAGCACTTCAGACACAGGACGAATATGAAGAAGCGCCTGTATATTCTGACGAAGCTTAAACATAATAAGATATATGACAGATAAGGAAGTGGAGCAATCCACTTCCTTTTTTGAGTCCAAAAAAAGAACGAAAAAGAAAGGGGAAACTATGAAGAGAACATTCAGTTTATTCCTGGCACTTTTTCTGGTACTGTCATTTATCTTAAATGGATGCAGCAGAAAAAAGGAGACAGCACCAGAACCGGAGCAGACTGCGGCTCAGCCAGTCAATGTTTCAGGCAAGGCAGAAAGCGCCCAGTCAGAAGAGGAGAGGAAGTTGCTGGTAAGTGATTATTATGATTTTATAAATCAAAAAGTCCTAAGCGAAAAAGAGATACCAAAGGATTCCAACCAATGGAGTTATTTTTATGATCTAGATAAGGAATCATATGAGATCTTAAATGAGTTGTTAAAAGGTGCGGTTAATGATCGGGCAAATGTAAAAGCAGGTTCCATTCAGCAAAAAATAGGAGATTTGTATCTGACCGCCATGGATATGGAAGGCAGAGAAAAGGCTGGACTAGGACCACTAAAGCCATATATAGACAGCATCAAAGGTGCGTCTAGTGTGGCGGAATATATGAATGCTTTGGGGACGATCTATTCTGACATTGGTTTTGGAAGCCTGATTCTTCCTCAGTGGACAGAAGATATGAAGGATTCCACACGGTACGCCTTGTATCTAAACGGTGCTGATTTAGGTCCTGGAAAAGAAACGCTGGAAGATGAGACCTTATCAGCTCTTTTAGAGAATTACCAGACTTACATTGATAAAACCATGGAATACTCCGGTTTAACCCAGGAAGAGGCGAAAAAAGCAGGAGCGGATATTTTGGCATTTCAAAAAGATCTGGCAAAAAGTGCTCTTTCTTTGAGTCGCCAAAACGATCCTGGTATCATTTACAATCCTTATACTTCTGATCAATTAAAAGAATTGTTTCCAGATGGAGCCATGGAAGGATTCCTTAAGGCAGCAGGACTTACGGATTCGGATTACTATGTTGTGACCGATGTGGAACAGATGAAGAAAATAAATGAATATCTAAAAGAGGATAATCTTCCCCTTTTAAAGAATTACGCAGTATTTTGCTTGCTCAATGATTTTGCTGGGTATCTGACGCCTGAGATACGGGACAACCGTATGGAATGGAACAAAATCCAAAATGGAATAAAGGAAAATAAAACAGACGATAAACTGGCAAGTGAAATGACACAGGATATGCTTGGGTTTGAATTTGGGCATCTCTATGTGGAAAAGAGTTTTTCCCAGGAAGATAAAGAATCCATCAGGGATATGGTGGAACAGATTCTAGAAGTATATAAAAAGCAGATTATGGCACTTGATTGGATGGGAGAAGATACAAAAGCCGCAGCCATCAAGAAACTTGATCATATGACTCTAAAAATAGGCTATCCAGATCAGTGGCCCAATGATTATGAAAAAGCACAGGTTCTTTCCACGGAAAAGGGAGGAAACCTCATAGGCAATATACTTTCCCTGGTAAAAGCCAAGAACGATGTTCAAAAAGAAAAGGTACGAAAGCCGGTGGATAAAGGAGAATGGGGCATGACACCTCAGACCGTGAATGCTTATTATAATCCCACAGGGAATGAAATTGTATTTCCGGCGGCCATCCTACAGCCTCCTTTTTATGATCCAAAAGCGAAATTTGCATCAAACCTTGGAGGGATTGGTATGGTTATCGCCCATGAGATCAGCCATGCCTTTGATTCTTCTGGCTCTCAGTATGATGAAAATGGAAACTACCATGTATGGTGGACGGACAAAGACCGGGCGAAATTTAAAGAATTGGCAAATCAGGTAGAAACCTATTATAATCAGCAGGAAGGTTTCGAGGGACGTCATGTGAATGGCGCTCAGACCTTAAATGAAAACATTGCGGATCTAGGTGCCCTCTCTAGCATCACAAAGATTGCAGGGGATGATATGGAAGATTTCCGTCTTCTCTTTCGTCAGTATGCCACCATATGGGCTTCCAAGTATACGAAGGAGGCCATGATTAAGCGATTGAACACTGATGTCCATTCCCCGGCAAAGGTACGAGTCAACGCCGTGTTAAGTGCCACAGATGAGTTCTATGAAGCTTATCCGGAGATCAAGGAAACAGATGCCATGTATGTTCCTCCTGATAAGCGGGTTAAGATCTGGTAAGTGAGATTAAAAAAAGGACCGGTATTGATGTGACCCCAATAAGTT
>DLJZ01000010.1 GCA_002478865.1 Hungatella sp. UBA7603 | reverse complement strand
GAGTTATATCATACCAAAGCATTCGACAAAAGTCAACATCTTTTTCAAACTTTTTTATCTTTTTCGAATATCATGTTTATTCATACAATTTAGCAATTTAAATGGAGCCCAAACCAGTCTTTGGTTTGAGCTCCTTAATCGGTATATTAAGCTTTACTTGCACAGCACTTTTTGTATTTCTTCCCACTTCCACAAGGACATGAATCGTTGGGATATATCTTCTGTCCAGTCTTACGCTGAGTGGATACGTCTTCTAGACCCTTCATCGCCATCTCATAAGGCTTATGGCCACGATTTAATACGAGCCTGGTATAATTCCAGATTTCATTCATGATAATGACGAAGCGTTTCATTTGCTCGCCTTCATTAATAGTAATTCCGGAAGCTTGTAAATCAGATAAAACTTCCTGAAGCTGACCGCCCAGACTGATCTCAGCCTGAACCTGGCGAAGGACATATGGAATTAGATCTTCGGATACACTTATCTCTTCTTTTAAAAACTGGGTTAGCTTGTCTAACTCAGGGGTCATAAGAAAACCGTCATTGTCTGCCATGAAACGGATTTCCTGCTGAGTTGGAATATAATAAGGAACCTTTTTCTGTATGCTAAGCAGATTGGTGTAGCTCTTTTGCTCTGCAAGTGCTGCATCTACAAAAGAACCTTCCATCCATACAACAAGACAACGGTATGGAAGCAGCTGCTCATAGGCTTGTATCAGTTCTTCCTGAGTGAGCTTTTGGGATTCATACTTATTAAAAGTCTCCAGCAATACAGATGGAGGTGTGATGGCATAGAGAGAATTGGCAGCACAGAGATAATCTCCTATTTTACCAATGCGACTCCGCTCCTGCTGAAATTCAGTTGTGTTAATCGCGCGGTATGCTTCTTTCACATCCTTGGAAACTACAAGTCTGGAATCTGATCCTGCAGTCAGGTAGCCTCCGGCATAGAGAAAGTCTAGTTCTTCTAAATCATAATTTATGACCTGAGGATCTTCTGCTACCAGCTGCTCAAATAAATCCATCTCTGAATCGCGAACACAAAGGAAATACTTTCTCATAACTTCTTTATTTAAGATATGAGCAATTGTCTTTTCTGCCAGTTCTTTCTTATTTAGTGTGTCAATCCCGCTCATGCCATGTCTCTCGGTAATCTCTGCGATCCCCTTATTATCGTAATGATCAAAAATATCAGCGATATTAATCTCCTCTGATGAGGATTCACCGTTGGGCTTTAGATTTCTATTAACGACATCTACGTCATATTCTTTTATGCTTTCCTGTGGATTTTCAAGAAGTTCATGATAAGCGGACAGGCTTTCGCAATATTCCGGTATCACATCTCCTTTGAATTTAACCACTTGGGCATAAGCTTCATTATAATCAGTAATTGTTTCTTCTACCTGAATGACGAATTCCCAGTTATCTTTAAAGTTGTAGATATATGTAAATTTAGCAGCGGCAGAAACCAGAGAATCAATGGATTCTTTTGCTGATATGGATGTAAGCTTTTTGGATTTGTATTCTCCAAAGGGGACAACCGCTACACCCTCGGAACGGAATTCAAATTGATACAGGTGCTCACCGCTCCAGGAAAACGCAGTCTGAATCACCTGATGTAGTCCTTCAAAAGTAATTCCCTCCGGTACCAGAATCCTTCTCCATATCGGCGGCTTACTGCCTTTGATCGTGATTTTCAGTTGATATGCTCCCATGAAACGTCCTCCTGTCTCGTATCTTTTGTATCCGTGATAAGCTTACGGATCAAATATGAAGTTTCTATTTTTAATAAAGCGCACGTTCCAATTTACCACACTTTATCCAGTTCTGTCCAGTCTATTCCACATATTTTAACAGCGTATCTACACGTTTTTTTAATATATAGCCAGTTTCTATGATTTTGGGTTTCTTCTTATATAAAAAGAGGGATTGTAAAAGATAAAATGACAAATACTCTATTATATAGAAGTAACTGATTTTTTCTTTCTTTACACAACCTTTACAATACTTATACAAAAACATGATATCACGATTAACGGCTGGCTGATATACTCCATCATGTAAGCGAAAGCAATTTTCAATAGAAAAGAGGAGAAAGTGATTATGAAAAAAAATTATATTAAAACTTTAGCTATTACCGGATTAACAATCCTTGCTATGAGCTCCCTTGCTGGATGCGCAGGCAAAACTGCTGAAACAAAGGCTTCTGATACAGCTACTACTGCAGGTGCTAAAACGGATACAACTACTGCAGAATCTACAACTGCTAAAGGGGCTGCCTCAGGTGATTTAAAAGGTTCTATCAGCATGGTTGGTTCCACCTCTATGGAAAAATTTGCGACTGCTTTAAGCGAAGTTTTTATGGAAAAAAATCCAAGTGTTACCGTACAGGCTGAATTTGTTGGTTCTGGCGCAGGCATTGAAGCAGTTGGAAACGGATCTGCTGATATCGGTAACTCTTCTCGTAATTTAAAAGATGAAGAAAAAGCAAAAGGCATTAATGAAAATATTGTTGCTATTGATGGGATTGCAGTTGTCACAGATACCAAAAATGCAGTGGATAACTTAACAAAAGAACAGTTAATCAGTGTGTATGGCGGAACCGTAAATAACTGGAAAGACTTAGGCGGTTCTGATCAGCCTATCGTTGTAATTGGTCGTGAGTCTGGATCTGGTACAAGAACTGCTTTTGAAGAGCTCTTAAAGCTAGAAGACAAATGCAAATACAGCAACGAACTTGACAGCACCGGCGCAGTTATGGCTAAGGTTGCATCAACTCCTGGTTCTATCGGATATGTTTCCCTTGATGTTCTTGATGATACAATTAAGACATTTAAGCTGGAAAACACAGAACCTACTCCAGAAAACATCAAAGCTGGTTCCTACTTCTTAAGCCGTCCATTCGTTATGGCTACGAAGGGTGATATCTCCGCTCAGAATGATATGGTAAAGGCACTGTTTGACTTCATCTACTCTGATGAAGGAAAAGAATTAGTTAAATCTGTTGGTTTAATCCCAGCAAACTAATCGACTAATAGATAATTCCTGGGGACGCAGCTGGCAAGCTGGGTTGCGTCCCCGTTTTTGAAAGGAGCTACTTATATGCAACCAAAGACATATTCCATATTCAGTGGCCACGGAAGTAAATCAGGAATAGAACGCGCTGCAGAGGTTATTTTTACTATCTGCGGCTTCTTTGCTGTTCTGGCTGTGGCCTCAATCTCTTTATACATGCTCATAAGCGGGACCCCGGCGCTTTTTAAAGTTGGTATTCTTGATATTTTATTTGGTTCCACTTGGATGCCTACGGCTGCTTCTCCTAGCTTTGGTATTCTCTATGTTATTCTAACCTCTATTATTGGTACCGCCATGGCAATCTTGATCGGTGTTCCCGTTGGAGTTATGACTGCTGTCTTCCTCGCTGAAGTGGCTCCCCCAAAGCTTACCAAGATTGTGCGGCCTGCAGTTGAACTTTTAGCTGGTATTCCTTCCGTTATTTATGGCCTTCTTGGCATCTTGGTATTGAATCCGCTTATGTATAAGCTGGAATTAAAGATATTTGCAGGATCTACGACTCACCAGTTTACGGGAGGTGCAAACTTAATCTCTGCAGTTTTGGTTTTATCTCTTATGATTCTTCCTACGGTTATTAATATCAGTGAGACAGCTCTTCGTTCCGTTCCACAGCATTTAAGAAGTGCTTCTTTAGCTCTTGGTGGCACACAGATACAGACTATTTTTCATGTTGTCATACCGGCAGCTAAGTCTGGTATTGTCACTGCGGTTGTTCTTGGAACAGGCCGTGCCATTGGTGAAGCTATGGCTATTAGCTTAGTTTCTGGAAGTTCGGTTAATATCCCACTTCCTTTTAACTCTGTTAGATTCCTGACTACAGCCATTGTTTCTGAAATGTCATACTCTTCTGGTCTTCATAAGCAGGTCCTCTTTACCATTGGACTTATACTATTTGCCTTTATAATGATTATTAACGTATCGCTGAACAATATTTTAAAGAAAGGAGACGCACAACATGATTAATCAAGTGATACTGCCCGCTCAGCATGGAGTTTCTACTTCTAACAGTATTTATAATAAGAGGAGCCGGATCTCAGACTCTGTTTTACTGGTTCTCATTTATCTGTGCGCTTCCATTTCTATTCTTGTACTGGTGGGAATTATGGGATATGTATTTGTTCGAGGGATTCCAGCCATCAGCCTTTCATTTTTAACAAGTGTTCCCAGTACTATTAAAGGAACTTTCGGAATTATTGGAAATATTGTAAATACTCTGTACATTATAGTTATTACCCTATTGATCGCAACACCTCTTGGGGTAGGGGCTGCAATCTATTTGAATGAATATGCAAAAGGTGGTAAAATAGTTCGTATCATCGAATTTACCACGGAAACCTTAGCGGGTATCCCGTCCATTATATTTGGTTTGTTTGGTTATGTATTCTTTGGAATTACTCTTGGACTGGGCTATTCTATCTTAACAGGTGCCCTGACCCTGGCCATCATGGTTCTGCCTCTCATTACCAGAACCACTCAGGAAGCTTTAAAGACGGTTCCTGCCAGTTATCGTTCCGGTGCTCTTGGAATCGGCGCAACCAAATGGTATATGATCCGCACCATATTACTTCCAAGCGCCATGCCAGGTATTGTAACTGGAATTATTCTTGCCATTGGACGAATCGTTGGAGAATCTGCAGCACTTTTATTTACGGCTGGAAGTGGATATCTTCTTCCCAAAGACTTTTTCGGAAAGATCTTTGAATCTGGCGGTACTTTAACAATCCAGCTTTACTTATGTATGCAAAAGGCCAAATACTCGGAAGCCTTCGGAATTGCTGTAGTCCTTTTAGTCATTGTTCTGGCCATTAACGGACTTGCAAAATTCCTTTCCCATAAATTCAACACGGAGGTCAAAGAATCGTGAATACTAACACCGTTAAGATATCTTCCAGCAACTTAAATTTATATTATGGCAGTAACCACGCATTAAAGGATGTGAACTTGGAGCTTTACACCAATAAAATCACTGCTTTTATCGGTCCTTCTGGCTGTGGAAAGTCTACCTATTTAAAAACATTAAACCGTATGAACGATCTGGTTCCTAATGTGAAAATCGAAGGAGAAGTTCTTCTGGATGGAGAAAACATCTACGATCAAAGAGTG
The DNA here is from genome assembly GCA_002478865.1 of Hungatella sp. UBA7603. Taxonomy (GTDB): domain Bacteria; phylum Bacillota; class Clostridia; order Lachnospirales; family Lachnospiraceae; genus Lacrimispora. Next base: position 11,659 of record DLJZ01000010.1, on the reverse strand, counting down.
GATACCACCCTTCTTCGCAAGAAAATTGGTATGGTATTTCAGCAACCTAACCCATTTCCTATGAGTATTTATGATAACGTGGCTTATGGTCCCCGAATTCATGGAATTAAGAATAAGTCTGAACTTGACGATATTGTAGAAAAGAGCTTAAAGGGAGCCGCCCTTTGGGATGAAGTTTCTAGCCGTTTGAAAAAATCAGCTTTGGGCCTTTCCGGAGGACAACAACAACGTCTTTGTATCGCCAGAGCTTTAGCGGTTGAACCAGAAGTTTTGTTAATGGATGAACCAACCTCTGCTCTCGATCCTATTTCTACCTTAAAGATTGAAGATTTGATGGATGAACTGAAAGAAAAATATACCGTTGCTATCGTAACTCATAACATGCAGCAAGCAACTAGAATCGCTGATCATACTGCATTCTTCCTTGTAGGGGAAATCGTGGAGTACGCTCCTACGACTGAGCTGTTTACGGTACCTAGGGATAAGAGAACGGAAGATTATATTACCGGTCGTTTCGGTTGATGGATATGATAGCAGAAGAATAAAGGAGAATCGTGATGACAACCAGAGTGAATTATGAGCATGAATTAAATCTTTTAAATGAAGATATTAAAGAAATGGGACAAATGGTGGAAAATTCCATTGAACAGTGTTTTATCGCATTTGAAGATCAGGATTTTGAAAAAGCAGAGGATATCATTAAGGGTGACCGCACCATCAATGATCTGGAGCGTTCCATTGAAGCTCGCTGTCTTTCTCTTATCCTTCGCCAACAGCCAGTCGCTGGTGACCTAAGAGTTGTATCCAGTGCCCTTAAAGTGGTAACAGACTTAGAGCGTATCGGTGATCACGCTTCCGATATTGCTGAACTGATCCTTCGCATCAAGGGAGAGCACGTTTATCATGTAGTACGTCACATTCCAACGATGGCCAATGCTGCTCGGGAAATGGTGCGCTGCTCTATTGATGCCTTCATCACTCAGAATTTAGAAACAGCTAGACAGATTGAACAGCAAGATGATGTGGTGGATGAATTATTTGACAAGGTCAAAACGGATGTGGTGGATTTGTTAAAGCAGTCTACGGAACAAATTGACCAGTGTATTGACCTGCTTATGATAGCCAAATACTTAGAGCGCATCGGCGATCATGCAGTAAATGTCTGCGAATGGACAGAATTTGCCATGACTGGGGCATTGAAGAATGTAAGGATCCTTTAGGGAAGCTGATATAGAATAAATCTTGATAAACGAATGCCGATATAGAGAATGATCTTGTTTCACAAATCCGGACGTGGCGACTGATCTTTATTTGTAGACTCAAATATATTGGTTAGACATAAAAAGAGCTTTGGATAGCATCAGGTGCAATACTGCACTGCTTGCCTTCCAAAGCTCTTTTTATGTTAGGATATGCTTTATAACATGGATTTCCCTCTGCAATAGGTCTGGATTACCTCATAAGAATCGGATAGCACTACGATATCCGCATCATATCCTGCTGCCACACGCCCCTTCCGATCATCTACCCGTAAACACCTAGCCGGATTAATCGTACAGGAATTAAGTGCAGTATCAAAAGGCACCATGGCATCTTCTACCAGTATTTTCAGTCCCATATTCATATTCAAGGTACTTCCTGCAATCGTCTCTGTCCCCTTTAAATACGCCAAACCATTCTCTCTGATTTCAATGTCATGACCTCCCAGTTTATAAGAACCTCCTGGTGGGCAATGTTTTGCTCGAAGGGAATCGCTAACCATAATTCCATACTCTCTGCCCTTCGCCGTAAAGAAGTTATTAAGCGCTGCTACATGGGAATGACAGCCGTCACAAATGATCTCACCGTAGATATCTCTCACCCGGAACGCCGTTCCTACAAGACCAGGATTCCGATGATGATAGGGAGTCATTCCATTGTAGACATGAGTCATGGAGGTGGCACCATTTGCTATTCCCATAAGTGCCTGTTCATAGGTAGCGGAGGAATGGCCCATGCTGACAACGACTCCATTTTGGGTTAAATATCTTGTCAGCTCAAAACCAGTATCATGCTCAGGAGCCAGAGTGATATAGCGGATCATGCCTCTGGCTGCTTCCTGATATTTCTTAAATTCTGATATCGTTGCTTGAGCGATCGCTTCCGGGGGCTGAGCTCCCTTATATTTCATATCCAGGTAAGGACCTTCAAAATGGATTCCTAGAATTTCCGCACCTTCATATTCGTACTCCGCTACATCGGCGACACTTGAAACAGCTTTTAATAACACTTCTGGCACCTGAGTTACTGTAGTTGGTAATATGGAGGTGACTCCCTCTTCCGGAATTCGCTTCATCCATTCAAGTAGCTTCTCCTGATTTCCATCATTGGTATCATATCCATAGGCTCCGTGAGTATGAATGTCTATGAATCCAGGAACAATCCTATCATTCCCATAATCTTTTTGAACCGGTAGTTCTCCATAGCCATAGATTGCTTCAATCTTTTTGTGTTCCACTTTAAGCTGTGCGGGTATAAACTGTCCTGCGATCCAGATACGTTTGCTTTGTATGATCATAATTCTTTTCCTCCCTTCACACTGTACTCTCTTTTCTTTAGTATATCAGTTCTGTCAGGGTTTTCAAGAATTTATGAAAATATTTTCTTTTTTCTTTATAATTTTAAAAATAATATCTTATTCTACCGGCCAGCGTATGCTGACACGGAATAAATCTGCTTCGATTTCAACAATAAGTTTTCCATTTTGAAGCTCTACAAAGCTTTTGGCAATGGCCATACCAAGACCTGATCCTTCGGTGTTTCTGGACTGATCCCCTCTGGCAAAACGCTCCGTGATTTCATTGGGATTAAAAGTTAGCTCAGCCGCAGATACATTCTTAAGGCAGATGACCACGAATCCATCTTCTTTTTTCATATCAATATATGCTCTTGTATTTGGCATGGCATACTTAATGATATTCGTAAGGAGATTATCGAAGATACGATATGTCTTCTGTCCGTCCAAAGGAAGCACTATCTTTTCGTCCGGCAAATTCCAACGAAAATCAATAGTGGATTCTTCTATTTTATCTCCAAGCTCCAGGCTTACCTCTTTTAAGAGGCTGACAATGTCAACATCCTCTAAATTCAAGGTCACATTGTTGCTATTCGCTTTGCTGATTTCAAAAAGATCCTCAATCAGGGATTTTAAGCGCATAGATTTCTGTTCCAGGATATCGATATAAGCCTTTCTCTGTTCCGGCGTCACTCGTTCGTCCCTTAGCAGGTTTACATAAGTAATAATAGCTGTAAGGGGCGTTTTTAAATCATGAGACATGTTGCTGATCAAATCGGTTTTCATCTTTTGACTCTTCACCTCCTCATCCACTGCAACTTTAAATCCAGATTGTATTTTCTGAATCTCCCTTTTAAAGGGTTCAAAGATACTTAAGTCCTCTTCAATGGCTACATCCAGGTTTCCCTCTGCAATCTGATTGGTGGCTTTAAGCAGCACACTATATTTTCCACTTAAATCCCTATAATACTTTCTCATAACTAGAAATAGGAATATGGAATAAAAGAACAACGAGCCAATTCCAAAAAACCAGAGACTGCTAAGTACTGCAAGGATGAAAAAGTTTATTCCTACGATGCGAAAGATTGCCCGGTCTGAGTGATCCCTTAGATTGATGTTCCCTACAAAATGATAGGTCTTAATAGAGGACATTTTAATCCAGCCACAGAACCAGCCGATTAACGTTCTTTCTCTTAAATAACGCTTGATGCCGATGCGTAATACATCCCGCAGGCACAAAACGCCCCAGTAAACAACGCCAAAGGGAATTGACCACCATAGAAGGTTCCAAAGCTTTACCATGATCCCAGCTACCCCAGGTAGAAAGTTGGCCCGAAGCAGAGTTTCATATAAATTTCCCTGATTGGTGATCATAACTAGATTGGTAAGGCCAGCTCCAAAGAGTACTCCGCCGCACCCAATACCTCCCACAATTTCAAATGGGGTTCGAAACATACGACTGCTATCTGGTAATGTCACATCCAGGAAGGATAAGAAAAACGCAAGAACGGCAACCGCACAGACAAGTCCACTTAATATTTTAACGATGCTTTCTGAATCATCGTAGTTGTTTGTAAAACCATTGGCAGTATCCTTAAAAGCCGCAATCTGTTCTGAGGTCAATCCATAGGATATGGTTAAATTCTTAGGGTTTTGCAGTCTTAAGTCTCCCTCATACAAGTATTCGTCCCAATAATCATCCATCATAGGATCTTTTTCCCCGAAGCCTTGTAATAAGGTTAAGATTTTGGCTGAATTTTCTCCATGAATAGAGACGACTTCCATTCTGCCCAGTCCGTCGTACTGAAGGACGGTCTGAAATACATATTTGTCATTTCCAGCGATGGCACTTCCACCGGAGTGGTCTGATATCACCTGACCTTTTTCATTTAAAACCTGATAATCCATGGAATTTCGAATGCTGTCAAAGCCGCTTTTCCAGTTATCATATTTCCTTATGGTAATCTGGCGAAGATGAGCCAAATAATCCGTACGGGATAAATTTTCTCCCGCATTAGACTCCATTACGATCTCATTTGCTGAATTATCGTCCGTTACTATGTTCTCCGTCTGCCCGGATTCTTCGGAAGCTAGTGTTTCCTCCGTCTGACTTTTCATCTCATCGGCTGCCTTTGGGAAGAAAAACTGAAAAGGAGATATCATATCTCCCTTATGATTGCGGGCCTGTTCCATAGAAAGTACATAATTGCCATAAACCAGATACTTTAAGAAGGTCTGCTGCTGGTACACTGGCTCTTTATATCTGGACGACTCATTTTTAAAATAGGGATAAAGCGCTACCATAATTGAGGAAGCGGTTATTACCACTAGGATCGCCAGTAATATGCTGATCTTATGCCTGTTTTTCAATTTTGTATCCAACTCCCCACACCACCTTTAGATATTTTGGTTCCTTTGGATCCAACTCAATCTTTTCCCGAATTTTCCTGACATGAACCATGATAGTATCTGTGTTGATGGCACGTTCATTCCAAACTCTTTCATAGATTTCCTCAGCGGAAAATACTCTTCCTGGATTTTTCATTAGAAGTGCCAGTATTTTAAATTCGATGGGAGTCAGCCTCACCGCTTTTTCGTCTACAAATACCTCTACTGTATCCTCGTTAAGTTCCAGGCCACCAATGTTATAGACATTACTCCGCTCTTTCTCTTCCTTTGCCTCCAGCATATCCCTGTATTTATTATAACGTCTTAACTGGGAATTAACTCTGGCCAATAACTCCATAGGAGTAAACGGTTTGGAAACATAATCATCTGCACCGATATTAAGTCCCATGATCTTATCCACTTCTTCGGATTTCGCCGATAGAATAATGACTGGGAAATCGTATTTCTCTCGTAGCTTTACGGTCATTGTGATTCCGTCCATTCTGGGCATCATTACATCTACGATTGCCAAATGGATCTCTTCTTTATCAAGGATTTTTAGCCCTTCTAGTCCATCTGCTGCCTGAAACACCTCATATCCCTGGCTTCTTAAATATATTTCCACTCCTTCTCGGATCTCTTTATCATCTTCCACAAGTAAAATGTGATTTGCGTCCATGCTACCTCTCCTCCATGACCTGTTTTATGATTTATATAATTTGGCTGCTCTCTATTGCTAATTTTTTTATTTCTATCTGTTTTTCCTTTCACAGACAAGTTCGCTATACTAATATTATTAGGATAAAGAACCAATCTTAAAATGATTGACAGAGAAACCGAAAGAAATTCTAAAAAATATATTTTGAATGCAAAAACAGAGGATGAAATAATTTCAACCCTCTGTCTTTCAAACACCAGTATCTAATACCAAGTGCTTATTCTGTCGTCTTTCTTATATTCGTTTCCATGAGACGATTGTATCCAAGCCAACCGTTGTTATCTCCTGCACTTTTTAATACTTCAATCATGGTTTCCAGCTTTGCGTCTGTATTATCTGCAAAATTAAGAGCCAATGCCTCTATAATTGCTGGCTTTTTGGGAGATCCATATTCCAGTTCCCCATGATGCGCTAAAATACAGTGCTTAAGCTCTGATGTGAGCTTATCAGGAAATCCTGGTATGGTTCTGATTCTTTCGCCAATCATCTCGGTTCCAATAATGATGTGGCCGAGAAGTTGTCCATCGTCCGTATAATCATTTTCCGGAAATGAGGAAAGTTCCTTGGTCTTACCCATATCATGAAACATAGCTGCAGTAAGAAGCAGATCACGGTTAATTAATGGATAATACCCTGCATAGTAATCACATAACTTCACTACGCTTAATGTATGCTCTAAAAGTCCACCTACAAATCCATGATGAACACTTTTTGCGGCTGAATGGAACTGAAATGCCTTAGCAAATGCAGTGTCCTCTACAAAAAAACTTTCCAAAAGCTTCTTTAAGTATGGATTCTTTAAAGACTTGATAAAGCCAAGGAGCTCTTCATACATAAGTCCAATGTCCTTAGAGGATACAGGCAGATAATCTCCAGGCATGTATTCACCTTCATCTGCTTTGCGGGCCCGCTTGATATTTAGCTGATTGGAGTTTTGAAATACAGTAACATCCGCATCAATGTAAACATAGTCCATAGATTCAAAGTTTCCAATCCCTGGGGAACCTAAATCCCATATCTTAGCATCTATGGTGCCAGTCTTGTCCTGAAGGATCAAATTGCCATACTCCTTACCTGACTTTGTCAGACAGACCTGTCTGTTCTTGCATAAAAACACATCTGAAACGTGCATCCCATCACGAAATGATTCTATATATCTCATCTAATTCCTCCAAATTATGACTCAGGCAATAAGGGGAGCCAGGAAGATCACCTGGCTCCGATGGTTACCTGAAATTGTATCTTTTTAAATTCTTCCCTTCCGCTTCGGGAAACCGTTACAGGTATAACCTGTCCCGTACTGGACTTTTCCAGTAAGATCTGAAAATCTTTCATGGTAACAATGGTCTTTCCTCCCATGGAGGTGATTATGTCGCCACTCTGAATTCCTGCGTTGTAAGCCGGACTGTCTGTATTCACTTCTACTACATAAACGCCAAGTGGCATGCCGCTGCTATTCATGGCTGCACTGACCTCCTGGCCTTTCATTCCAAAATATGGATAGGCAACTCCGTTGCTCATCTTTTCTAATATGTTTTTGTAATCGGATATGGCCATAGCTGTGGTCATGTCCTTATTACCATCATTCTTATATTCTTCTGTTATCCAGCCAATGATCTGACCGGAAGTATTCATAAGAAAGGTACCGGTTGCTGCATTCCCTTTCACATCGGAATAAAGAATACGGGTCATGCCGTCTGTCACTTGTACATTCTTCGTAATATAGGAAATAAATCCGTACCCGGAGGAATGGACCATGCCCGCGGGACCACCAATGGCAATCACCAAATCTCCCTGCTTTACCGAATAGGAGTTTCCAAGCTCTATTGCTTTTACTTCCTCTAAGAGTGCTCTACCAAGACCTTCCGTAGATACACTTACGATTGCCATGCCAGAAAGCTTATCGGTTTGCTTAATGGTTCCCTGTACCTCGGTACCATCTGTAAAAGCCACACGAATGGCATCTGCATCCTCAACCGCTTTTTCCGGAGTGAGTATCAAAAGCTCCTGATTGGCAGTGGCTGTAATCACCCCTGCATATAAACCCGAATTTTCCACAGGATTATTAAACCAGTCCTTCTGAGTTTTAACAGAATGGACCGTAACAATACCTTTGTCCGCATTTTGAACCACTGTTTTCATATTTCCATAAAGCACATTTAAATCACTCATAGAGAACGGATATTTCTCCATGGCAGATTTTAAAATTTCCTCGATTGGCTCTGTCTGAGCCTCGGAAGAGACTACCTCCGCCTCATTAGAGACTGCCTCTGGGTCATCCTTTGGGATGGTCACCGGAGTAGCTTCTGTGGTGGCTTCTCTTAAGAACCATCGCTCAGCAACTGGTCTTGATATGACAAATGTAACCGCCGCAACAAATCCGAAAATAACTGCAGTCGCCAAAAGCCCTAAAGACCTTTTTAGTATATCTTCCTTTGACATAGGCTGCTTCACTATTTTTTCGTTAATAAACCGACGGGGCTCCGTCTTTCTATCATCTGGCCCGTTATGATCCGGCATAAATACCCTCCTTTGCAGAAGACCTAACTACTATTATAAGGTTCTTCCTGTCTTAATGCAAGAAAAACCTGTGAAACCAGAAAAACAGGGGCTTTAAGGCCATGAAAAACATCCTGAGGATTGCAGTTTTTATCTCACGTATGCTATACTATAATCGATACAAATTCAACATCCGGAAAGAAAGAAAATCATAAAAGGTAAATATATGAATCAGAAAGCATTAAAAACGTTAGAATACCATAAAATCATTGGAACGCTTACAGAATATGCCACCTCTGACGCAGGAAAAGAACTGTGCAAACGTCTGGTACCTTCTACCGATTACAAAGAAATCGTACAGTCTCAGACAGAAACTACAGATGCCGCTACAAGAGTTCGTCAAAAAGGCGGTATCTCTTTTAATGGAGTAAAGGATATCCGTCCTTCCCTCAAACGTCTTGATGTAGGAAGCTCCCTTGGCATCTTAGAGATTCTTGCCATCAGCTCTCTTCTAACCATATCCGCTCGCGCAAAGTCTTACGGCCGTCACGAGGACTCAGAACTTTCTGAGGATTCCCTGGAGGAATTCTTTCGGGTTTTAGAGCCACTTACTCCGGTCAATACAGAGATTAAGCGCTGCATCATATCAGAAGAGGAAATAAGCGATGACGCAAGTCCAGGATTACGCCAGGTAAGACGGCTCATGCGTTCTATTAATGATAAAATCCACACACAGCTAAACTCTATTTTAAATTCCAACCGTTCCTATCTTCAGGACGCAGTTATTACCATGAGAGACGGACGCTACTGCCTTCCTGTAAAGTCAGAGCACAAATCCCAGGTTTCTGGTATGGTACATGACCAGTCTTCCACTGGTTCCACCCTGTTTATTGAACCTATGGCCATCGTAAAGCTAAACAATGAGCTAAGAACCCTGGAGATTCAGGAACAGAAAGAAATAGAGATGATTCTCGCTGATTTAAGCAATCAGTTGATACCTTACCTGGAAGAGCTTGAGACTAATTATGTAACACTTGCAAATCTGGATTTTATATTTGCAAAGTCAGCTCTTTCAAAGCATTATAAAGGAAGTGAACCTGCATTTAATACGAAGGGCATCATCAATATTAAGGACGGACGTCATCCACTTCTTGATCCAGAAAAGGTAGTTCCCATCAGTGTTCATCTGGGACGTGATTTTGATCTTCTAATCGTAACGGGTCCTAATACGGGAGGTAAGACTGTTTCTATTAAGACGGTAGGGTTATTCACTCTTATGGGACAATCTGGTCTTCACATTCCAGCTTTTGATGGTTCGGAACTGGCTGTATTTGATGAAGTGTTTGCTGACATTGGTGACGAGCAGAGTATTGAACAAAGTCTTAGTACATTTTCCGCCCATATGACGAACATTGTAAACATTCTTTCACAGGCAGACAGTCGTTCTCTTTGTCTGTTTGATGAGCTAGGTGCGGGAACAGATCCGACGGAAGGCGCTGCTCTTGCAATCTCTATTTTGTCCTTCCTCCACAACATGAAATGCCGTACCATGGCTACCACTCATTACAGTGAGCTTAAGGTATTTGCTCTCACTACCCCTGGAGTGGAGAACGCATGCTGTGAATTTAATGTGGAAACCTTAAGACCTACCTACCGCCTCCTAATTGGTATACCGGGAAAGAGTAACGCGTTTGCTATTTCTAAGAAGCTAGGACTTCCTGATTATATTATTGAAGATGCAAAGACTAATTTGGAAGCCAAGGATGAAACCTTTGAAGATCTTCTCACGCATCTGGAGGAGAACCGTACAACAATTGAGAAGGAACGGGTTCAGATAGAATCCTATAAACGAGAGGTAGAACAGTTAAAGAACCGAATTACCCAGAAGGAAGAGCGGCTAGATGAACGACGGGATAAGATGATCCAGGATGCCAAGGAAGAAGCCCAGAGAATCTTAAGGGATGCCAAGGATACTGCAGATCAGACCATTCGCCAAATCAACAAGCTATTTAGTGACTCTGGAATCAGCAAGGAGCTGGAGGCAGAACGCAGCCGGTTAAGGGGCAAGCTTCAGGATGTGGACGCTTCTCTTTCCTTGAAAAAGGAGAAAACCCGTTCCAGTAAGGAAATCGATCCGAAAAAACTAAAGCTTGGAGATGGCGTTAAGGTCCTTAGTATGAATTTAAACGGTACCGTTAATTCCCTTCCCAATGCAAAGGGCGATCTTTATGTTCAGATGGGTATTTTAAGATCTCTTGTGAATCTATCGGATCTTGAGCTTTTACAGGAAGACTCTGTCTCTGTATCAAATGCAGGCGGCAGTTCCAAAAAGGTGGGCGGCGGCAGTGGAAGCAGCACGACTCGTATGTCCAAATCCTTATCCATTTCACCAGAAGTCAATTTGATCGGCATGACTACAGATGAAGCCATTCCACAACTTGACAAGTATCTAGACGATGCTTACCTGGCTCATCTGCCTCAAGTAAGAGTGGTTCATGGTCGAGGAACCGGTGCACTTAAAAATGCAGTGCATAAGCATCTGAAAAGATTAAAGTATGTAAAGGAATTTCGGCTCGGTGCCTTTGGGGAAGGAGATTCCGGAGTAACCATTGTTTCATTCAAATAACATTAGAAATGGAGTCCATTATGGCAGAGAAACAACGGATATTGATTGTAGACGATGACAGCAACATTGCGGAATTGATCTCCTTATATTTAATTAAAGAATGCTATGATACGGAAATTGTAGGGGATGGGGAAGAAGCACTCCGGGTTTTCCCAGAATTTAAGCCAAACCTTGTGCTCTTAGACTTAATGCTCCCAGGTATGGACGGTTATCAAGTCTGCCAAAAGATCCGTTCCCAGTCCCCGATTCCCATTATCATGCTCTCTGCCAAGGGCGAGGTCTTTGATAAGGTCTTAGGTCTTGAACTTGGAGCCGATGACTATATGATTAAACCATTTGATTCAAAGGAACTGGTGGCTCGGGTGAAGGCAGTCCTAAGGCGTTACCAGACCATGCCCTCTCCTTCTGCCGCTCACACGGACCAACAGGGAGATTACGTGGAATACCCAGATTTGATTGTAAACCTTACCAATTATTCGGTCATCTATATGGGGCACTCCATTGAGATGCCGCCTAAGGAATTGGAGCTATTGTACTTTTTGGCTTCTTCTCCTAATCAGGTATTTACAAGAGAACAGCTCCTTGATCATATTTGGGGATATGAATATATCGGTGATACCAGGACTGTGGACGTGCATATCAAACGTCTTCGGGAAAAGATCAAAGATCATTCTGGGTGGGCGCTTTCTACTGTTTGGGGGATCGGTTATAAATTTGAGGTGAAGAGATAAATATAAAACTCAAGAGAAGTAGAGATATCTTAAATATGTAATTTTTTTATAACCAATACCATCAGTTAGCCAATAACAGAAGCCAAAAAATTCACAATACAATTTGTCTAAATTATAAATTGAGAGACCGTTTCAAAGTCCGT
>DLJZ01000018.1 GCA_002478865.1 Hungatella sp. UBA7603 | reverse complement strand
TAAGCCGGTGGTTATGATTTGCCAAAGTAATACTGAAACTGGTATGTATTTTACTGGTTTCCTGTCTGTATAATGCACCTAGTGCCAGTGGTCATGATGTTATAATGTTCCTGTCTGAAAGATCAGGTAGATGAACGAAGCAGGAGGAACAATTATGTACACATTGGTAATTAACTGCGGAAGCTCTTCCCTTAAGTTCCAGTTAATCAACACGGAATCAGAGGAAGTGATGGCAATTGGACTTTGCGAACGGATTGGAATTGAGGGAAGCAAGGTCACTTACCAGAGAAAGGGCGAAGAAAAGAGTGTGACTGAAGCTTCTATGCCCACACACAAAGAAGCAGTTAAAATTATGCAGAAATTGCTCACCGATGAACAGTCGGGTATGATAAAGACGTTAAACGAAGTGAGAGCTGTGGGACACAGAGTGGCCCATGGAGGAGAGATTTTCACAACCTCCGCTCTTATCACAGAGGAGACATTAAAAGCCATTGAAGAGTGCTGTGCATTAGCTCCCCTTCATAATCCGGCCAGTCTGACCGGCATTCGAGCGTGCAAAGAACTGATGCCAGATACCCCCATGGTAGCAGTATTTGATACAGCATTCCATCAGACCATGCCGGAGATGTCTTATCTCTATGGGATTCCATATGAATACTATGAAAAATACAAGGTTCGAAGATATGGATTTCACGGAACCAGCCATAGCTATGTTTCCATGAGAGCGGCTAACTATTTGAACCGAAATTATGAGGACATGAAGATTGTTGTATGTCATCTGGGGAACGGTTCCAGTATTTCAGCCGTACAAAATGGAAAATCTGTGGATACAAGCATGGGGTTTACTCCTTTAGAAGGACTCTTAATGGGAACCAGAAGCGGAGACATTGATCCTGGTGCCATGCAGTTCCTTATGATGAAAGAAGACTTAACCATTGCTGAAATGCTTGATGTATTAAACAGAAAATCGGGTGTTCTTGGTGTGTCCGGAGTATCCAGTGATTTTCGTGATATTATGAAGGCAGCAGAAGAAGGAAATCACAGAGCACAGACAGCCCTGGATTCTTTTACATACCGGGTTGTAAAATATATTGGGGCTTATGCAGCTGCTATGGGCGGAATCGATGCCATTGTTTTCACCGCAGGCGTAGGAGAAAATGATGGAAGTATGAGAAAGAAAATCTGTAACCAGCTTGCATTTTTAGGAATTGGATTGAATGATGAGGCGAATTCAAAGAGAGGAAGCGAGCAGTTAATCTCTACCGCTGATTCAAACGTTGCAGTCTTAGTGATTCCAACGAATGAAGAATTAGCAATTGCCAGAGAAACAAATTCTATTGTTCAGTAATCCATTTATCAATGGATGCTAATAAATAAGCAAAAGGAGAAGGAAAAGAATGAGTATTTTTGCTTTCATTGGGGCGTTTGGCGGAGGAGTCATGGGGGCTTACTTAGGAGCACTTCCAGCATTTATCCTAACTGGAGTACTTGCAATTGTGGGAGCGGCGGTAGCAATGGCAGGAGGGGCGGATGTTACCATAGGTTACGTTGCGTTTGGTTCTTATCTGGGTCCTCATATTGCCTTTGCAGGCGGAGTTGCGGCAGCAGCTTACGCAGGAAAAAAGAAACTTTTAAAAAGTGGAACAGATATTTTATCCCCTCTCTACGGAGTGTGTGATCCTATGACCCTGGTCGTTGGCGGAGTGTTTGGAGTGCTTGGATTTGTCATTCATTATCTTGCAGGAAGTGTCCTTCGGTTAAATACGGATCTTCCGGGAATTACGGTTATTGTATCTGCCCTCATCGCACGTTTTGCATTTGGAAGTACTGGTCTGACCGGAACGGTGCAGCAAGGGGAAAAAAGAACCTACATAGCAGGAGGAAAAGAGCTTTACTGTCTGATATTGCTTGGTGCCGGTATTGGAACTGCCACTGGATTTGTGTATCAAACCATGGCAGCAGGAGGTGCATCGGAAGCAGCGATTGGAAACTTTCCCGTCCTTTGCTTTGGGATAGCAGCGTTTTCATTGATGTTTACCCAGACAGGTTTTGCTGTCCCCTCCTCTCATCACATCGCCTTGGTCTCCGCGTTAGCGGCAGTGCTTTCTGGCAATCCTCTGATGGGAGTGTTGTTTGGAATTTTGACCGCTTTGTTTGGTGATTTTGTGGGTAGGACGTTTAACAGTCATTGTGATACCCATGTGGATCCTCCTGCATGTACCATTTTTATCTTCACCTTTCTAGTAAATATATTATTTGGAAACGGTTTTTTCCTGACCTAGTCCATAAAAAATAAGCATGAACCTGCTTCGTATCGGGTTCATGCTTATTTTGCGTTATGGGCAACCGCCCACAGCGTGTCTGGCTACGGCAACATCCTGCTCTGTTGTGCCACCTGATACACCTAGTCCGCCAAGGAAGCGGCCGTTGCAGGTTAAGGGGACACCGCCTCCGAAGACGCAAAATTTTCCGGGGTGGGTCTGCTGGAGGCCGTAAAGAGGCTGTCCCGGAAGAACGGTTTTGCCCGCTTCTTCGGTTGAGATGCGCAGCGCAGCCGCAGTATATGCTTTTGCCTGGGAGACCGATATTGCGGCAAGGAGGGAATCATCCATGCGGTGCATGGCAACCACGTTTCCTCCGTCATCCACCACGGTAAAGACCATGGGAACGTGAAGTGACCTGGCCATCTCTTCCCCTCGCTTGATGATACTTAAAGCCTCTTCTAAAGTCATGCGCTCACTTTTTAAGGCTTCAATGACAGCCGCTGCAATTTCTCCCGCCATTTGGGAATCGCTCACAAGAATACCTCCTTATAGGGACTTTCATAGACTTAACACCATTATATAAGGGAAGTCTTTTGCTTTCAATTACAGTACAATCCGAATAAAGGGACAATCCAATACAGATGTTGCAAAAAGGGGAGGTTTCAATAATACATGAAATCAGTCTGTAGATTACTGGAATCCTAGGTCTCATCTCCAGGGTGTGTCTGAAAACTCATCGCCCCAATCCGCACGTCCCACTACGCAGTATATTTGCTCCAAATTCAGTTGGTGTAGCCCGTTACGCGCCGGGGTTAAAAAGCCTATATATCAGGTCAGGATAGAAGAAGTCTGGATTGTACAATTTTTATGTTTTAATAATATTTCAATGTTTTCACCTGGATGGGATATGATGTGGACAGAGGAATTAGCAAAAAACTTGTTATGTAGAAGGAGGATATTTTATGCTTGCAAAAGGGTTTACAGAGCCAACGGAGCGTATACAAAAACTAAAAAGAGCTATTGTGGATGCAGTTCCATATGTTGAATCAGAACGAGCCGTTTTAGTAACGGAATCTTATAAAGAGACGGAAGGGCTGTCTCCGATTATGAGGAGAGCAAGGGCAGCGGAGAAGATATTTAGAAGTCTTCCAATCACCATTCATGACAATGAGCTGATTGTAGGTGCAATCACAAAGAATCTTCGTTCCACCGAAATCTGCCCTGAATTTTCCTATGAATGGGTAGAGAAAGAATTTGATACCATGGCAACCAGAATTGCAGATCCATTCCGGATTCCAAAGGAGACTGCAGCGGAGTTAAAAGAAGCATTTAAGTACTGGGATGGAAAGACTACCAGTGCCTTAGCGGATTCTTATATGTCCCAGGAGACAAAGGACTGCATCAGCAATGGCGTATTTACCGTAGGAAACTATTTCTATGGTGGTGTAGGACACGTGTGTGTGGATTACGGCAAAGTATTAAAAATCGGATTTACCGGTATTATCCGTCAGGTCATGGAAGCGATGGCTAAACTTGATACCAGTGATCCTGATTATATCAAGAAGAAAAATTTCTATGAAGCTCTTATCATTACATATAGTGCAGCCATTCAGTTCGCACATCGTTATGCAGAAAAAGCAAGAGAGATGGCAGCGGCTTGTCTCGATGCAACAAGAAAAGCAGAACTGCTTCAGATCGCAGCAAACTGTGACAAGGTTCCGGAACAAGGTGCGACTAACTTCTATGAGGCATGTCAGTCCTTCTGGTTTGTACAGATTCTCCTTCAGATTGAAGCCAATGGGCACTCCATCTCACCAGGACGTTTTGACCAGTACATGAATCCCTATCTTGCTATGGATAAAGGCATTTCCCATGAGTTTGCACAGGAATTAGTAGACTGTGTATGGGTGAAGTTAAATGATATCAATAAGACCAGAGATGAAGTCTCTGCCCAGGCATTTGCTGGATACGCAGTATTTCAGAACTTAATTGTAGGTGGTCAGACAGAAGACGGACTGGATGCAACCAATGAGATGTCTTATATGTGTATGGAGGCAGTTGCACATGTAAAACTTCCTGCACCATCATTCTCCATTCGTGTTCATCAAAACACTCCGGACGAATTCCTTTACCGTTCTTGCGAGTTAACCCGTTTAGGTTTTGGTGTTCCTGCCATGTATAACGACGAAGTAATTATTCCAGCTCTCTGCAACAGAGGGGTATCGTTAGCAGATGCAAGAAATTACTGTATCATCGGTTGTGTGGAGCCACAGTGTCCTCATAAAACAGAAGGCTGGCATGATGCAGCATTCTTTAATATTGCAAAGGTTCTTGAAATCACTCTGAATAACGGAAAGGCCGGGGATAAGCAGTTAGGTCCTGTAACAGGAGATATTACCTCCTTTACCAATTTAGAGCAGCTTTTGGAGGCTTACAAAAAGCAGATGGAGTATTTTGTTTACCATCTTGCAGAGGCAGATAACTGTGTGGATTATGCCCATGCAGAACGTGCACCGCTTCCATTCTTATCTGCTTTGGTTGATGACTGTATCGGTCGTGGTAAGAGTGTTCAGGAAGGCGGGGCAATCTATAACTTCACCGGACCTCAGGCGTTTGGTGTTGCTGATGCAGGAGATTCCCTTTGCGCAATCAAGAAGCACGTGTTTGAAAACAAAGAGATCACCATGGAGCAGTTAAAAGAAGCTCTTGATCATAACTTTGGCGACTGCTGTGACAAGACTTGTTCTGCAACGGAATCTACGGATGAAGATAGAATTTATGAAGCAGTGAAGAGAATTTTAAGCAATAACGGTTCCATCAATCTTGCTGATTTGCAAGCACAGTTAAGCAAGACTCAAAAAGAAGTTTCAGGCAACAAGGAAGACTATGCACAAGTTAAGAAAATTCTTGAGAATACACCATGGTTTGGTAATGATGAAGACGAAGTGGATATGATTGCAAGACGCTGTGGACAGATTTATTCCTATGAGGTAGAGAAATACAAAAACCCAAGAGGAGGTCAGTTCCAGGCAGGATGTTATCCCGTATCTGCCAACGTATTATTTGGTAAGGATGTAGGTGCTCTTCCAGACGGAAGACTGGCTAAGACACCTCTTGCAGATGGCGTATCCCCAAGACAGGGAAAAGATACCAATGGTCCGACTGCGGCTGCCATGTCGGTTTCTAAACTGGATCATGCAAACTACTCAAACGGAACCTTATATAACCAGAAATTCCTTCCAGCAGCACTTGCGGGAGATGATGGTCTGAAGCATTTTGCTTCCATTGTACGTTCTTACTTTGATCACAAGGGCATGCATGTGCAGTTTAACGTAATTGACCGTGATACCCTTCTTGCAGCTCAGAAAGATCCGGATCAGTATAAGGATCTTGTAGTTCGAGTCGCTGGATACAGTGCGCAGTTTACCGTGCTTGCAAAAGAAGTTCAGGATGACATTATAAGCCGTACCGAGCAGACGTTATAAAGGGTTCCGGCATAGAAAAAGAAGGGAGTCGGTATGGAGTCAATTAATTATAATCTGACGGGAACCGTATTTGATATCCAGCGGTTTTCCCTGCACGATGGTCCGGGAATCCGTACAATCGTATTTCTAAAGGGTTGTCCTCTCTCCTGCCAGTGGTGCAGTAATCCGGAATCCCAGAGTATAAAGCCAGTTATGATGTATAAAAGAGATGAATGTATTCATTGCGGACGCTGTATTAGTGTGTGCAAAGTGGGAGCCATCAGCCCGGAAAATGAAAACTGGATCGACAGAGAAACGTGCACCAGTTGTGGAGAGTGCGCCAATGCATGTCCGGCAGGAGCCCTTGTTTCAAAAGGGAAGACCATGTCCGTCCAGCAGGTAATACGAGAATTAAAAAAAGATGCCACTACTTACCGCCGTTCCGGAGGGGGAATCACCCTCTCTGGCGGTGAGCCACTGGTGCAGTATGAGTTTTCATCGGAAATTTTAAAGGCCAGTAAGGGGCAGGGCTGGAACACTGCCATGGAAACCACCGGAATTGGAACCGTGGAAGCGGTAGAACAGGTTATCCCATATGTAGATACGGTTCTTTTGGATATCAAGCATATGGACCCGGAACAGCATGAGCGTTTTACGGGAGCGGGCAATGAAGTAGTATTAAAAAATGCTCCCCGCATTACCAAGATATCAGATACGGTAATCCGGGTTCCTGTGATTCCTGGTTTTAATAATTCCCTGGAGGCAATTCGTAAAATAGCAGCATTTGCAAAAACCCTGACAGGGATCAGAACCATACACCTTCTTCCCTATCATTCCTTTGGAGAGAACAAATATGAACTGTTAGGGAAGGATTACCAACTGAAACATGTAAAGCCACTGAATCCGGAAGATCTTACAGAGAGCAAGAAAATTGTGGAAGAATATGGTTTTAGGTGTGTAATTGGTGGATAAATTCGAATTGAGAATGGAGGAAAAGAATGGATCAGCAGTTAATTGAAAAAGTAATGAAACAAGTGTCTGATGAGCTTGGAATCAAGAAAGAAACAACACATCCGGCAGCAAACGGAATCGGGATGACTGAATTTGTGGGAACTGCCATTGGCGATACCATAGGACTTGTAATTGCCAGTGTTGACCCAATGCTTGCCGATGTTATGAAATTAGGTAAGTACCGTTCGATTGGTATTATCGGCGGCAGAGTCGGAGCCGGCCCCCAGATCTGGGCTGTAGATGAAGCAGTAAAGGCAACCAATACAGAGATTATTTCTGTAGAGCTTCCAAGAGACACCAAAGGCGGAGCCGGACACGGAAGTTTAATCTATATCGGTGCAGAGGACGTATCCGATGCCAAAAGGGCAGTGGAAATCGCACTTCAGGTATTGCCAAAATACTTTGGAGATGTTTACTCCAATGATGCAGGGCATCTGGAATTCCAGTATACGGCAAGAGCCAGCTACTGTCTGGAAAAGGCACTTGGGGCACCAGTGGGCAAAGCATTTGGAATGACCTGTGCAGGTCCCGCAGCCATTGGTACTGTTTTGGCAGATATTGCAGTAAAAGCAGCCAATGTTGAAGTGGTAGGCTATAGTTCTCCAGCATCAGGAACCAGCTTTTCCAACGAGGTAATCCTTACCTTTACCGGAGATTCCGGCGCAGTAAGGCAGGCCGTGCAAGCTGCAATTGAAGCAGGCAAGAAAATGCTTGGAGCTTTGGGAGATGAACCCAAAACCTCTGAGACACCTTACATTTAACTAAGGTGTGACTGGAAAGAAGCAGTTTTCAGACACGCCCTAAGAAACCAGGAAAGAAAACATTCAGGAATAATAAGGAGGCTTTACAATGAGCGCAGATGCATTAGGTATGGTAGAGACAAAAGGATTAATAGGAGCAATTGAAGCAGCTGATGCAATGGTAAAATCAGCAAACGTAACATTAGTTGGATATGAAAAAATAGGCTCAGGCCTTGTAACTGTTATGGTAAGAGGAGATGTTGGAGCTGTAAAGGCAGCAACAGATGCAGGTGCTTCCGCAGCAGCATCCGTAGGCGAACTTGTTTCTACTCATGTAATTCCACGTCCTCACTCTGATGTTGAAAAAGTTCTTCCAACTCTTCTGTAAATATGGTTGTGGGGCGACTAAAGTCCCGTTACCAGAAATGAGGTGGATGAATTGACAATCAGTGAAGAGCAGCTAAAGCAGCTGTTACTAAAAATCTTAAAGAGACTGGAAGAAGAGGGGAAAAGAGAAAAGAAACTCTTGTATATGGTCTGTACCTCAGCCTGGGATGAAAGATATTACGGGTTTTTAGAAGAAATACAGAAAACAGGTGAATACCGTGTCTGCCCTGTCATTCCCGATGAATGGCAGGAGGAGGGACGGGAAACCTGTTTTAGAAGTTTTTCTTCCTGTGAAGGAATGCGGTATTATTCCCAGGGGATACCGGCAGATTTAGAAGATGCAGTAACGGTATTGCCAGTAATTGCCACAGAGATGGCGGTAAAAACCGCTCTGTGCATTCATGATACCTTTGAGACTACCTGGTTATCAGCCTGTTTTCGGGCAGGAAGCCGGATTCTGTTTTTACAGTCAGGGATTACACCTTTTACCGGAAAAGAACAGCCAGCTTATCAGGAACAGATTTTATCTTATTATAGAAAGCTTTTGGAATATGGAATAGAAATTGGTTCCTGCAAGAGTCTTTCCCATTCAGATTCTGTTAAGAGCGTTATTGTAAAGGAAAAGCCCAGTGCTTGTGTATCCCGTGGGAAAAGGCTGATAACGGCATCCAATGTTGAAGAACATGCATCAGATGGAGTACTTCTTTTACAAGAGGGGGATATCATTACAGATTTAGCAAAAGACAGGGCAAGGTTATTAAACATTGTCTTAACGTAAACATAAGTTGTGAGGTGATTTCATGAAACAGGCATTAGGATTGGTTGAAGTCCAGGGATTGTCAACGGCAGTAATGGTAGCAGATACCATGGTCAAAGCAGCCAATGTTACAATTCTGGAGATTGAAAACTCCAAAGGTCAAGGCTATATGACCGTTAAGATTGCCGGAGATGTGGGAGCAGTCAATGCGGCTGTAAGCGCAGGAAAGCAGACAGGATTGGAAAACCAGAAGCTGGTGTCCTTTAAAGTCATCGCCCGGCCTGCAGATTCTGTGGATCAGATTTTTGGAGCTGCTAAAAAAACAAAAACAGATACTCCCATCCAGCTGTCCGATTCTGCTGAGGTGCAAACGCAGGCAGAAAAAGAAGATACGACTGCAGGGGAGACATCTGTAAAAGAAGCCATAAAAGAGATGGTAAAACCAGAAGTAGAAGAAATATCAGAAGTTGAACCAGAAGTTAAACCAGAAGTTGAACCAAAAGTTAAACCAGAAGTTACACCAGAAGATGCACCAAAAGTTAAATCAGAAGTTGAACCAGAAGTTCAACTAGAAGAAAAATTAGAAGAAAAACCATCATTAGTGGAAACGGAAGCAGAAAAACCAGCACAGGAACCACATTCTGAATCACAGGTTGAATTACAGACTGAACCAGAGAAAGCTTCTTCTGCAAACCCTTCCGGAGCGAAAAAAACTGGGGGAAATAAAACCAAAAATTAATCTCAGGATTTAAACGGTACACAAAGTTCATGGAAAAATTTTGTGTCCGGGAAAGGAAAGGGAACGTAAGTGAGACTGGCAAAGATTACAGGTACTGTTGTAGCGACCAGGAAAGATGAGACCTTAACGGGCTACAAACTGATGATCGTTCGCAGGATTGATTCCCAAGGTAATTTCATAGATTCTGAAGAAGTGGCAGTAGATTATGTAGGGGCAGGAGTCGGCGAAATCGTTTTAATTGGCCAGGGTTCTTCTGTCCGTGTAGATAAGAAGAAGCGGGAAGCTGTGATTGACATGGCGATTATTGGAATCATTGATACCGTCGTAGGTTAAAATGTTCTCCTTATCAGCTTTAAAGGAAAGGAGGTAAGAATTCATATGATTAGCAGTATTTACTCCAGTGTAACAGATGCGGTATCAGCAGCAAAAACGGCATCCTTAAAATATGCAGAGTTGACTTTAAATGAGCGGCGTGAAGTTGTAGAAGCAGTAAGAGCGGCACTTCGCCCCATGGCAGGAGAACTGGCGGCATTGACCGTGGCAGAGACCTGTATGGGAAATGAAGCAGATAAGACGGAGAAAATTCGTCTTGCCATAGAAAAAACTCCAGGTGTGGAGGATCTTATATCAGAAGTCAACACAGGTGATCACGGCATGACTCTTTATGAGCTTGCTCCTGTGGGCGTCGTGTGTGCAGTTTTGCCCTCCACCAGCCCTTGTGCAACCCTCATTAATAATACCATTGGTATGCTTGCAGCAGGAAACAGTGTGGTACATTGCCCTCATCCCAGAGCACTGCGGGTATCCCAACTGGTGACGGTGGTGATTAGCAATGCAATATTAAGCGTCTGTAATATTCCGGATCTTGTAGTAACGCTCCATGAAAGCCTTATGGGATACACGAAAGAGATTATGAGTCACCCGGATGTAGATTTAGTGGTGTGTACCGGATGTGCAGACTCTCTGAATCAGGCAATGGCTTCTGGTAAACGGGTGATTGCAGCAGGACCGGCGAACCCGGTTGCGATTGTAGATGAGACGGCTAATATCAGGCAGGCAGCCTATGACATCGTCCGTGGTGCAGCCTTTGATCACAATTTAATGTGTACTTCCGAAAAGTGTATCATTGTGACAGAGCAGGCAGCCGACGCTTTTATTTATCAGCTTTTAAAGAATGGGGTCTATTATGTGAAGAACGAGGAAGAGATTCAAAAGCTTCTTAACGTTGCTGTTACAGAAGACCTGATGGTGAATAAAAAGCTGGAAGGAAAAAGTGCTGATAAGATACTTGCCAGTGCAGGAATCTCCTGTTCTTCTCCTGTAAAGCTGATTGTGGCAGAAACGGATAAGACCCATCCCTTTGTGACGCTTGAACTTTTAATGCCCCTGGTTCCTCTAGTTAAGGTTTCTGATTTTGATGAAGCATTAGAGACGGCTCTTGAAGTAGAGCAGGGCTTAAAGCATACAGCCACCATTCATTCCCAGTGTATTTCACATTTAAGCCGGGTAGCAAAAAAGATGCAGACTTCTGTATTTGTTAAAAACGGCCCGTCTTTACTGGGAGTTGGATTTGATCTGGAAGGGCACGCCAGTTTTACAGTTGCGACCACAACTGGAGAGGGAACTGCTACCGCAAGGCATTTCACCCGGAGGAGAAGGTGTACACTGACCGACGGCTTCGCCCTCCGTTAATCATTGAGAAAGCAGGTTGAAGGAATGTTTGAAAGGTGTGAGGAAAGAACCTATTTCGTGACTTCCGAATCCGTCACAAAGGGGCATCCGGATAAAGTCTGTGACCAGATTGCAGATGGGATTTTAGATGCTTATTTAAAGGAAGACCCTGCAACCAGAGTGGCAGTAGAGGTCATGGCTTCTACGAACACCTTGATGCTGGCAGGAGAAGTCACCTCAACGGCCCAGATTGATGTGGTAGAAATAGCCAGAGAGGTTATTAGAGACATTGGATATGTGGAACCTGGAAAAGGGTTTGATGCAGATACCTGCATGATATTTACCAATATACATAATCAGTCTCCAGACATCTCCCTTGGTGTTACCAAAGGCAAAGATGGGGAGAAAGAAGTACTTGGCGGAGGAGATCAGGGGGTAATGTATGGCTATGCTGTCAACGAGACAGAGAGCCTGATGCCTCTGCCCTGTTATCTGGCAAACCGTTTGGCAGAACGGCTCGATTTTGTCAGAAAGACCCAGGGAGCCTCTTTTTTATATCCGGATGGGAAGACTCAGGTTACGGTGCGTTACAACCAGGCAGGCGAACCTGTGGGAATTCACAGCATTGTTGTATCTGCCCAGCACAGCGAAGCAGTTAGTCGGGAAGTACTTCATGCATTCATTCGCTGTATGGTCATTGAGCCAGTGATAGATTCTTGCCTTATAACGCCTGAGACAAGAATTCATATCAATCCTACGGGACGTTTTGTCATTGGAGGTCCGGCAGGCGATACAGGGGTCACCGGAAGAAAGATTATGGTGGATACCTATGGCACCATCGGAAAGCATGGCGGAGGTGCTTTTTCCGGAAAAGACCCTACGAAAGTGGACCGCTCGGCAGCCTATATGGCACGCTATGTGGCAAAGAACATTGTAGCCTCAGGTCTGGCAAATCGATGTGAAGTAGCGCTTGCATATGTCATCGGAGGGATCGAACCCGAGGCAATTACGGTCAATACCTTTGGAACCGGTACCATTTCAGACCATCAGATTGAAGCAGTTGTAAAAAATGTGTTCTCTTTTGGTGTTTCCGATTGTATTTCTAAATTAAAACTACTAAGACCCCAATACCAAAAGACAGCCGCTTACGGGCATTTTGGTAGAGCAAATCAGGGATTTTGCTGGGAAGAAACAGATAAGGCATGGATATTAAGACAGTTGGCTTTTTAATAAAAGGTTCCTATAACAAAAAACTTGGAGGTAAAACAAATGTCAAATGAAGCATTAGGAATGGTGGAAACAAAAGGTCTGGTAGGCGCAATTGAAGCAGCAGACGCAATGACAAAAGCAGCAAATGTAACAATGATAGGATACGAGAAAATCGGTTCTGGTCTTGTAACGATTATGGTTCGTGGAGACGTAGGTGCTGTAAAAGCATCCGTAGACGCAGGTGCAGCGGCTGCAGCAAATGTAGGGGAAGTGGTATCCCACCATGTCATTCCAAGACCTCATGCAGATGTAGAAAAGATTTTACCCAAATTATAATAGTCCGTAAAAACAGCTCAAAAGGAAAAGGGAAGCATGGATAAAGAAGAATTAATCAAGCTTGTTACCAAGCGGGTAATCGAGAAAATGAAAGATTATGATACACATAAAGTTCCCATTGGGGTATCAAACCGGCATGTCCATGTATCCAGACAGGATTTAGACATACTTTACGGAAAAGAATATGAACTGACCAGGAAAGGCGATTTAAAACAGCCGGGACAGTTTGCAAGCAATGAGACAGTAACAATACGAGGCCCTAAGGGAGAATTTGAACGGGTACGGATTCTTGGACCAGTGAGAAAACAAAGTCAGGTTGAAGTATCAAAGACCGACAGTTTCCGTCTTGGAATCCGCCCCCTCATAAAGGAATCCGGAGACTTGAACGAAACTCCGGGACTAGATTTAATCGGTCCCAAAGGCATTGTTTCTCTTTCGAATGGTGCCATTGTTGCTTTACGCCATATCCATATGACACCTGCCAAGGCGGATTCGTTGGGTCTGAAGGACAAAGATATGGTAGAAGTAGAGACATTTGGTGAAAGACGTGGTGTATTAGGAGAGGTTCTGGTTCGTGTATCGGATCAGTTCGCTTTGGAAATGCACGTTGACGTGGATGAAGCCAATGCCTTTTCCTTAAGCAACGGGGATCATGTAATCATCAGAAAAGAACGATAAGGATTTCTAAAACAGACTCACAATAAGGGAAAGAAGGTAGAGACGCTTGGATATGGATTTAAAAGCAATTGAACAAATGGTAGAACAGGTTTTACGTGAGATTCAATCAGAACAGATAATGAATGTAACAGAGCAAAAGGAAGAAGGTTACGGTCTTTTCTCAACAATAGATGAAGCAATAGAAGCGTCTGAAAAGGCACAGAAAAAACTTCTTTATACCGGCATGGCTGACCGTCAGAAATATGTGGACGTAATCCGAAAAACGGTCTTAAACAAAGAAAACTTAGAGCTGATTTCAAGACTGGCAGTGGAAGAGACAGAGATTGGTTGTTATGAACATAAGCTTATTAAAAACCGACTGGCAGCGGAAAAGACTCCTGGAACAGAAGATCTGATTTCTGAGGCAGTCACAGGGGATAACGGTCTTACTCTCATTGAGTATTGTCCTTTTGGGGTCATTGGAGCCATCACTCCAACCACCAATCCAACGGAGACCATTATCAATAACTCCATTTCCATGATCGCAGGTGGAAACACAGTCATTTTCAGTCCTCATCCAAGAGCAAAAAAGGTCTCCAGTCTTCTTGTTACGATGTTAAACAAAGCATTAATAGAAGCTGGTGCTCCTTCGAACCTGATTGCTATGGTGGAAGAGCCCTCTTTAGAGAACACGGAAAAAATGATAAACAATCCCAAAGTTCGCCTTTTAGTTGCTACCGGTGGTCCTTCCATCGTAAAGAAAGTTCTCTCCTCCGGAAAGAAAGCAATCGGAGCGGGTGCAGGTAATCCTCCTGTGGTTGTCGATGAAACCGCAGACATTAAAAAAGCAGCAAAAGCTATTGTAGATGGATGCAGCTTTGACAATAACGTTCCTTGTATTGCAGAGAAAGAAGTATTTGCAGTAGACTCCATCTGTAATCACCTCATCCAGTATATGAAGGATAATGGTGCGTATCTAATCACAGATAAACAGCAGATCCAGGAATTAAAAACGCTTGTAACGACAGAAAAAGGTGGTCCAAAGACTTCTTTCGTTGGAAAGAGCGCGGTCTATATCATGGATCAGCTAAGTGTGAAGGTACCAGATTCAGTTCGCGTGATTATCATGGAGGTGCCAAAGGATGATTTGTTTGTCCAGGTAGAAATGATGATGCCTATTCTTCCGATTGTACGTGTTTCTGACGTAGATACTGCAATTGAATATGCTTATGAAGCAGAGCAGGGAAACCGTCATACAGCAATCATGCACTCTCAGAACGTAGAGAAATTAAGCAAAATGGCAAAGGTATTAGAAACAACAATCTTTGTAAAGAATGCACCATCGTATGCAGGAATCGGTGCAGGCGGAGAAGGCCATACCACATTCACCATTGCAGGACCTACCGGAGAAGGCCTTACCTCAGCAAGATCTTTCTGCAGAAAACGGAAATGCGTTCTCGCCGATGCATTCAGCATAAGGTAAAGCAGTGAAAGCTTATGTCGATGGAATAAGAAGGAGAAACGCATATGTCAAATGTATACATGAAAACCAGAATACAGGAAGGCAAGCAGGCTAGAGAATATTTAAAAGGCATAAAAAATAAGCGTATTTTGATCGTTTGCGATCAGTTTCTTTCAGAGAATGGAGCTGTTTCGTATTTAACAGACATTCTTTGTTCCGACAATGTTGTAGAATTATTTGACAAAGCGATCCCTGATCCCACCATCCAGGTGGTAGGGTCGGGGCTTTGTATGATGTATCAGGTAAAACCGGATATTGTTATTGGTTTTGGAGGCGGATCTGCCATTGATACCGCAAAAGGAATCATTTATTTTTCTATGATAAAAGAACTGGTTAATAAACCCCTTTTTATTACAGTTCCAACCACCAGTGGAACCGGATCTGAGGTTACCTCAGCTTCTGTCATAACAGATCCTGATAACAAGAGCAAGCATCTGATTTCGTCCGATGAAATCCTTCCTGATGTAGCTATCTTAGATCCCTCACTGACCTTGTCAGTCCCTCAGGTGGTTACAGCAAATACCGGAATGGATGTGCTGACCCACGCATTAGAGGCCTATGTTGCAACAGGTGCCAACGTTTTCTCTGATGCCATGGCAGAAAAGTCAGTCGAGCTTTTATTAAAATCTCTGCTGGGCTGCTACCAGGATGGAAATGATTTAAAAGCCAGGACCAGGATGCAGGAAGCCTCTACCCTTGCAGGAATTGCATTTAATACAGCTGGCCTTGGTGTAAATCACAGCATAGCCCATCAGCTTGGCGGAACCTTTCATATCCCCCATGGTCTGGCAAATGCTATTTTGTTAAATCATGTGATAGAATATAATTGTACAAGCAGGGAGATCATGAATAAGTATGCCGCACTTGCTGTAAAAGTACAGTTAGCAGAAGCAAAGGAAGAACCCAGGGACGCCATAAAAGCAATCAAAGGACTAATTATAGCTCTTATGCGCTGCATGAATATGCCGACTTCTGTTATGGAACTGGGAATTGACCGGATGGAATATGAAAAGCAACTTAAAAATATGGTAGATAATGCTCTTATGGATGCCTGTTTTGCCACCACTCCTACTAAAATCGCAGGTCCCGGGATACAGAAAATTCTGTTGGATATTTACGATGTCAGGGAGAGTGGCAGTAAAGGATAAAAATATCATAAGACCGAGCTGTTTTATATGACAGCCCGGTCTTCTTGTGTTATCCTGATATAGAAATAAATCATTTACAAGAAGATGACAAACATAACATAGCAGCAAGGAGAGGTCACAGAGATGGAAGAATATCAGGAACTGCTTCATTTAGCCGAGATGCAGTCAGATTCAACAGATGACTATTTCAGTATGGATGAAGACGGCAACATGACAAAACTGGACATTATCCACTTGTTTGGAAAGGAAAAACTGGAGAATATCCAAAAGAGTCTTTCCAAAGCAACCGGCGTAGCATTTGTTACGGTGGATTTTCGAGGGGAGCCAATTACAGATGCAACGTTTTTTTCCGGTTTCTGCAATCAGGTACGAAATAGCAAAGAGGCCATAGAAGGTTGTAAATCTTCGGATGCCTTTGGCTCTATCCAAGCAGCGGTAACAAAAAAGGTCAATGTATATTTTTGCCCCTGCGGACTGTTAGAGATGGCAATCCCCATCATTGTCAGAGGGCACTATCTGGGAGGTTTTATCGGGGGACAGGTCCAGTGTGTGGATGCCCCTGAATCGGTAAGCCGCCTGGCTTCTGTTATGCGTTCGGACCAATCAAAAGAGGTAAGAGAAAAATGTGAGGAGTTTCGAAAGGAAATTCCTGTTTTTCCCTATGAAAAGTTTATGGATATCGCCAATTTGGTTTTCCTTGTAATCAATCAGTTAAGTGAAAATGAAGTCAGCAAACATATTCATGAAGATGCATTAAAGAAGCGCTTAAAAGGAATTCAGGGATCCAATCAGCTTCTAGTCAAAGAAATCACGAAAAAGAACATGGAACTCCAGGAACTAAAGATGAATTTCAACCCCTGTGAGACTATGGATGTGATGACTTCCCTCATGAATTTATCCATTATAGAAGATAAAGAACAATTTCAGGAATTTCTGGGTTCTTTTATTGAATATACCAAATATAAATGTATGGACAAGGGTACCTTTGTCCCTGTATCAAAAGAACTGGATCATGCAGAAAATTATCTGCTGATTCAAAAAAAGAAGCTGGGAGACCGGCTTGATTATTCCATTCAGGTGCCAAGAGAGATGCATATGAGAAAGATGCCTTCCGGTATCTTACTTCCATTTGTTCAAGATGCCCTGTATAATGGAATCGCATTAAAAAAGCAGGGGGGAAAGATTTCCATAGGCGGCTCTATAAGGAATAACAACTTAGTCCTTGAGATCAGCGACGATGGTCCCAGTCTTTCAGAAGTGGAATTAGAAGCCAAATATGAGGCGTTTAAGGACAAGCACGAAGGGTATTATATTAGCTTGGGGAAGGATTATGCCAGGGATAAGATGAGAAGGCTTTTTGGTGAAGAGTATAAAATCATATCAGAGGGCACTAGGAATAAGGGGTGTAAAAGCGTTCTGATTTGGCCTGAACATTATGAAGAAAGGACGGAATAATCATGTATAGGGTTCTGATTGCAGATGATGATATTTTAATGCAGGAAGCCTTAAAGATTTTAATATCCCGAGATGAATCATTTCAAATAGTCCAGGTAGTAGGCGATGGAGAGAGCGCGGTAAGAGCATGCAAAGAAGGTTCCATAGACATTGTATTTATGGATATGATGATGCCCGGTATGACTGGACTGGAAACCAGCAGGATCATTCATCAGTTTAATCCGGAGATCACCATTTATATGCTTTCCGCCTTTTCAACTCATGTTTTTGTCCGGAGTATGGCAAGAGATGAAGTAAAAGATGTTTTGGAGAAACCCATTACATGGAGCCACGTAAAAAAGATACTGGAGAACTACAAGACCAATCATGAGGATACCGTTGTAAATCATCACGAGGCACTTGCAAAGCTTCTGAGGCAAAAAGATTTTGGGGAATTTTACAGAAATCTTTCGGGGATTATTGACGGTATTTATGAGATGGCAGGAGGGGATTCCGTAAGACTGATTAAACTTTTTACCTATATCGGACAGAATCTTTTGGATACCAGAATGGTCTACGATGAGAATATGCAGATCGGAGAGCTGTTTCCTATTAATGAAGCACTTATACTTGAAAGAAAGACATCGGAGCTCTGGCTTTTTAGAGTGATGGATTATCTGTTTCAGCAAAACAGCATCAACCGTTATTCCCTGTTGGAAAATATATTTCTTTATATAGAAAATCATATCAAAGAAGATATCACTCTTAACACGATTATAGAAAACTGTGCCATCAGCCAGGGATATCTAAGTCGTATTTTCCGTGAGCAGCTTAATGTAAGTGTCACAGAGTATATTCATATGAAAAAAATACATCTGGCAAAAGGCTATTTTTATTTTACCGAGGACAGCATTGCCGATGTCGCCTTTCGTCTTGGATATAATGAAAGCAGCTATTTTAGTAAGGTATTTAAAAAATATGAGAAGGTAACCGTGAAAGAATATAAAAGTGAGACGCGCAAAAAATGTTCTCACTAAGTCGTGTTAAAAGCTTCCGACTAAGCCGGAAGCTTTTTTTAATTTGACTGCCCTACAACTTTATGATTTGCTCTTATTGATTTTATAGAACCACTACAAAGAAAATACATAAAAATACGATACAAGAAGAGATAAAAATCATATTTACATGTTTCTCTTCCCGCTTTTCATATAATCTTAACGCCTCATCGATCATGGGTAACAACCGATATTGATTTGTATTTATATCATTGCGTTCAAATAGATTCATATTCTCATTGATCTTCATTACTATGTTTTCCTTTCAGGCTGTGTTAATGTAATTCAAACGATTCTTTCTAGTTTGAAAACTGTTATGTTAAAATCCTCTAAAAATAAGTCTTGAATCGTATATAATATATCACTGATAACCAAAGGTGTAAAAGTCCTGTTTTTCTTATTAATACATTCAAATTTGGAATGATACGGTTATTTTCAAAAAAGTTCCTTTATATAAAATAGGATAATGTTATAATATAATAAGTTGGAAGGCTCATATTTTGTATCCATGGAAAAGAAATCATTTATATTCAAAAAGGAGTAGGCTATGGATGAAAGAGATTTTGAATTGCTCAAGACTCTGGGAAAAACAAAGAATATAACCCATGCGGCTGATTTACTCTACGCAACCCAATCTTCTTTGTCAAAGCGAATCAATGCGATTGAACAGGAACTGGGTATCACCCTTATACTACGTTCACGTCACGGAATCCATTTCACACCAGAAGGAGAAGAGGTCTTAAAAAGAACAGCAAAGGCCGCGGATCAGCTAAAGCTTATGAGGGAGACGATTGATAAGAACAAGGGACTGGTCTGCGGAACTCTCAATGCCGGAGTGTCTATCAATTTTGCCATGTTCCGTCTTTCGGAAGTGCTTGCTCAATATCAGAAAGCGTATCCCAATGTAAACACACACATTATTACAGCACAGAGCATAAATGTATACCTTCAGTTAATGAAAGGAAATGTTGATGTGGCAGTCTTAAGAGGAGAACATAGCTGGACAGGGACGAAAATATTGCTTGAAAGAGAACGGATTTGCGCCATCTACAATCACAAGTATAAGGATATGCCTTTTTCCAAAATCCCTTACATTGAGCGGAAAACAGATATTGATTTTGAACGGGACGCCTCTCGTTGGATGAGAGAACACAACTTTCAGCCTGAGCAGAGCGGGATCTATGTGGACAACATCATTGCTTGTGTGGAAATGGTAAAACGGGGCCTTGGCTGGAGCATAATTCCCGAAATATGCCTTAAGAATTTTGACGGTTGTGTGCAGCCTTTATATTTTAAAAATGGAAAAGCCTTTGAACGTTTGACCTATGTACTATGTTCTGAAACAGCACTGGAACTTCCTCAAATTAGAGCTTTTTTAGATGTGCTAAAAACGTATAAAGAAGATAACTATAATGCATAGTAACCCATCCACCTGGCGGAAGTCCATGCCGTGGATGAGCTACTAAATAAGATAAATACTATTAGAAAATAACCTTAAGAAATTGGCGGTTTCCCAATTTCCTTCATATATTCTTTGAATGCCTCAGCAATTTCTTTGTATTTTGTATGATGAAGGTAATGTGGCCCCTTCATGGGGATCATTTTTCCTATGGAGGATTGCTTTACCTGCTGTTCATGCAGTGGAATCCAATTTGGATTTTCATCATTGTTGGATTGAACGAAAAGCAACAGTGGAAAATCACTGGGATAAGTGAGTTTTTCTGCATTTTTAAAGTTAGATCCCAGGTGTTTCAACTCATTGATCATGGTTGGGTTGCTTGAAACTTGATTGGAGATGAGATTCATCTGTTCTTTGGTTTCTTCATCATATGCAAGAGACCCATAGGAGTCACCCCCTACCTTTTTTATCAATCTCATTAAACCAGATTTCTGTAAAAATGCCATGGTACCTAAAGGTAATTTGGCATCCATGCCAGGCTGGTTTGGAACACTGCTGTCAATGCCTATAAAAGCAGTGACTTCATCAGGATAATTCTTTATATAGGTTGCCCCATAAAGACCTGCAATGGAATGTCCCATTAGAATGTAATGGTCAAGTTCCAATTGCTGTACGGCTTCATGGATTTCGCTGACGATATTTTCTGTTGTTCTTTCTTTCTCGGTTCGATCACTTAATCCATAACCCAAAGGCTCAATTGCCACGACTTTGTAATCAGGTATCAATTCATCAATTAACAACTTAAAGTCAAGCACAGGCGAAGGGGTTCCTTGTCCAGGGAGAAGGACGATGGTTTGCTCTCCATTTCCTTGTATGGATACATTCATGTTCTTTCCATCCACCACAACATGCTGACCGTAAGGCTTTATTTTCTTTTTCTCAATCCCATTGCAGATTCCATTCACAACATACGTGATGCCAAGAAATAAGATGAATGCAACAAGTATCCCTGCAAGTATTTTTAATAATAAGTTTTGTTTTTTGCCATTCTTAGTCCCATCATTACTTGAGACTTTCTCTGTTCTTGCCATGTTCAAATTCTCCTGTCTTTGTATCGGTAGATCAATTTTTAGATAGACAATAAGTATAATAAATTAATATGTCCCCTTTGTGTTGGTTATATGTACTGAGTGTAAACAAGCAAAGGAAGCTAAAATTCCTGTATGTCTAATGCCAGTTCATGGCCAATCTTTAGACGATTCTAATCCCAATCTTCATTGAAAATACTTTCCAACATCCTGAAAAAAATTTCATTTCTCATTCATAATTTGTATCAAACCCGCATATGATATAAATAGTAAGGTTATTAAACTTAATGAACCAAAGGAGAGGATATAGCTATGGCTGAGATACATTACTTAATATCGGATGCATCGAGGAAAGTCGATGTGGAATCCCATGTCCTTCGATACTGGGAGGACGAGCTACAATTAGACATTCCCAGAAATGAGATGGGGCACCGGTATTACACCGAATCGCACATCCGTTTGTTCAGGCAGATCAAAGACTTGAAAGAAAAGGGATACCAGTTAAAAGCCATCAAAACAGCGCTTGATAAGGTCATTGAAGGAAGCGAAGATCCCATCATCCCCGATGATTTATTGGATGACCAGATCACTCAGGAATTAAAAGAGGGAAGCTTATCTGGTCAAGAGAGCGGGACAATCCTGGATATACATAATGCAGCGCCAGTTTCCATCGCACAAGAAAAGATGGAGCAGTTCCAGGAAATCATGAACCACATTATAGGACGAGCATTGGAAGTCAATAATGAACAGCTAAGCCAGGATGTAAGCTGTCTGGTCAATGATAAGGTCATTAAGGAAATGCAGTATCTTATGAATTTGAAGGAAGAAAAAGAAGAAGAGCGTTACAAGCAATTGGACGAGCTTTTAAGAATTTATCAAAAAGACAACAAAGGCCGTGCAGAAGCAGCAGCTTCCAAAATTCCGTTTTTCAACCGCAATAAAAAGTTTGGGAGAAACGGTAAAAAACTGTAATACCACACTACTTTCAGATAAAAAACAGGGACTCCTGTTAAGGCAAAAATCCGCAGCTGCCACTGAAAGTGAGACTGCGGATTTTTCTGTATTATTCTTATTTTCTACAAGCATCTACAAACGTCTGAAAGATTCCAAAAGCTGTATCATCTTTTTTCCATAAATATTCCGGATGCCACTGAACCCCCAAAAAGAAGGGATAACCGGGCATTTCTATGGCCTCCACCAATTGATCAGGGGAATAGGCTGTTGCAATAAGACCAGGTGCTACGTCCTTTACTGCCTGATGGTGCATGCTGTTAACTTTAAGTACCGTTTCACCTGTGATAGAGGAGAGAAGGCTTCCTTCCTTTATGGTAACCGTATGGCTTGGCATGTCGTAATAAAAGGGTTGCGTATGGGCAATGGGAAACTCCCTCTTTACCTGGGAGGGGATATCCTGCCAGATATTACCTCCAAGCCCGATGTTTAGAATCTGGATTCCCCTGCAGATTCCAAGAATCGGTTTTTCTAAAGCTAATATCATGGGAAGCAGTGTTAGTTCCATCTGATCTCGTTCATTAGAAACATTCCCGCATCCTTCTTTAGTTTCCTCTCCAAATAAAAAAGGATGGACATCTGGACCTCCAGCAAACAGGAAGCCGTCAAGTTCATCTACAAGCTGTTTTAAATCATCTTTAAGGCATTCTAAGGGCAGTACGACAGGAATGGCTCCTGCGGCCGTTAAAGCTCTTAAATAGGTAGGGCGCATCTTGATATCATGGTTATCTGTGTCGTGATAAGGAGTCAGACCAATCAGGGGCTTTCTCATATAAGAAACATCCTTTCTCTCACCATAGAAGGAGACCATAGAAATAACAAAATGCCCCTTCCTTACGGAAGAGGCATTTATGTATTCATAAATTAAGCTTCGGAAATAGCTCCTGTTGGGCATACACCTTCACAAGCGCCACAATCGATACAAGAATCAGCATCAATAACAAACAGAGAATCACCCTGGCTGATAGCGCTTACTGGGCATTCGCCTTCGCATGTTCCGCAACTAACACAAGCTTCACTAATAACACGTGCCATAATAAATTACCTCCATATATTCTATACATTTTTTATTATTTTATACTATTAATAAAAATTAATCAAGTAGAAAACTATGCATTTCATGTATAATTTTAGGAGCAAGGACGGTTAGCTTTGTCTAATCTGGCGTCTTTGATGCCTCTTAAGATGATTTTCTTTGCTGCAACGGCACCTTCCTTTGACATGGGGGGAACATCCTTTAGAGGATATTCCATCCCAAGGCTTTCATACTTCACCTTGCCCATGTCATGATAAGGGAGAACGTCCAGTGCTTTGACGTTTGTCAGTTCTCCGATAAAGCGTCCAAGCCGATATAGATCAGGTTCATGGTCCGTAAGTCCTGGCACAACTACGTGCCGAACCCAGACGGGAACCTCTAACTCATCTAAGTACCGGGCAAAATCCAAAATATTGTTGTTGGAATGTCCGGTTAATGGCTTATGCTTTTCGTCATCAATGTGTTTGAGATCAAGCATGACAAGACTAGTAGATTTTAAAAGCCGTTCCACTTTAGAAAGAAATGCTTTGTCATCCCTTCTGAAGGTTACCCCTGAGGTATCCAAGCAGGTATGAATGTCTTTCTCTCTTGCTGCTTCAAAAAGTTCTGTTACAAACTCAAGCTGCATCATCGGTTCTCCACCGGTGGCCGTTAGGCCGCCGCCCCGGTAAAAGTTCCGGGACGACTCATATTGTTTTAAAATTTCTTCGACTGTCATCTCTGTACCGCCTGCCATTTTCCAGGTATCCGGATTGTGGCAGTACTGACAACGCATAGGGCAACCTTGTAAAAAAACTACCATGCGTACGCCTGGTCCGTCAACGGTACCGAAGCTTTCAATGGAATGGATACTTCCTGTCATGATTGATTCGCCTTCTTTACTATTAATTACATATTGTCGTGGAATGTACGGGAGATAACTTCATCCTGCTGATCTTTTGTCAGTTTGATAAAGTTTACTGCATAACCGGAAACACGAACAGTAAGCTGTGGATAATTTTCAGGATGATTCTGAGCGTCTAAAAGTGTTTCACGAGTGAATACATTAACGTTTAAGTGATGACCGCCTTCTGCTACATAGCCATCTAATAAATTTACAAGATTGTCAATTTGGGATGTGCTGATATTTGCCATAGTGTTTATCCTCCTTATGTGGTTGTTAAATTGTGTGTTGTTAGTCTTCCTGGTCCAGACCGGAGAAGAGAGTTGGCACTTTACATGCCATATCACCTTCTGCACAGTCTGAGGAGCTAGTAGTATTAATTGTTTTTGCCAATGTTTTATCGGCGTTAATGGTACCGTTCTCGGCAACACGGATGTTCATGTGTCCGCCGTTTCCACTCATGAATTCATCAAGCATGGAGACGATATCATCGATTTGTTTGTCTTTGGGATCTGCCATAGCAGTCACTCCTTATTTCTGGTCTTCGCTAAGTTCCAGTTCCAAATCTACTTCTAAATCACCTGAGAAGATCTGATCTTCCTTACCAAGAGCACCTGGTATGATGGAGAAGGTATTTGAGATACCATCCTGAGCATCCTTAAATGGAAGCTTTGCAACGGATGCAAGGGAAGCGACAGCGCCATGAGTATCTCTGTGGTGCATTGGGTTAGCGCCTGGTGCAAATGCGTCACCCTTCTTACGTCCATCAGGAGTTGCTCCTGTGTTCTTACCATATACTACGTTTGAGGTAATTGTCAAGATAGAGGTTGTAGCAATACCATTTCTGTAAGTGTGGTTTTCCTTAATATAGGTCATAAATGTGTGAACCAGATCGTGAGCGATTAAATCTACACGGTCATCGTTGTTTCCGTATTTAGGGAAATCACCTTCAACTTCATAATCAGTAACAATGCCATTCTCGTCGCGGATTGTCTTAACCTTTGCATACTTAATAGCAGAAAGGGAATCAGCTACAACGGAAAGTCCAGCGATACCGGTTGCGAACCAACGGGTTACTTCTCTATCATGAAGAGCCATCTGAATGCGCTCATAGCTGTATTTGTCATGCATGTAATGAATGATGTTCAAAGTGTTTACATAAACAGAAGCAAGCCACTTCATCATCTGCTTGTAGGATTCTAATACTTCATCATATTCTAAATATTCAGAAGTGATTGGACGATATTTAGGTCCGATCTGCTTTTTAGAAATCTCATCCACACCACCGTTGATAGAGTATAAAAGACATTTAGCAAGGTTAGCACGAGCGCCAAAGAACTGCATCTCTTTACCAACTCTCATGGAAGATACACAACAAGCGATCGCATAGTCATCACCGTGAGTAACTCTCATCAGGTCATCGTTTTCATACTGAATGGCTGAGGACTCGATAGAAGACTTAGCACAGAAGCGTTTGAAGCCTTCTGGAAGTCTTGTGGACCAGAGTACAGTTAAGTTTGGCTCTGGAGCGGTTCCTAAAGTGCTTAATGTGTGAAGGTAACGGAAGGAAGACTTTGTAACAAGGTGACGTCCGTCAATACCAACACCAGCGATGGATTCTGTTACCCAGGTAGGATCTCCTGAGAATAATTCATTGTATTCTGGAGTACGTGCAAATTTTACAAGACGAAGCTTCATTACGAAGTGATCTACAAATTCCTGGATCTGTTCTTCTGTAAATGTACCAGCTTCTAAGTCTCTCTGAGCATATATATCGATAAAGGTAGAGGTACGTCCTAAGGACATAGCAGCACCGTTTTGATCTTTAACAGCAGCCAGATAAGCTAAATAGGTCCACTGAATTGCTTCCTGTACGTTAGCAGCAGGTCTAGCAAGATCACAGCCGTAAATCTGGCCAAGTTTCTTTAAATCTTTCAGTGCGCGAATCTGCTCGGATAATTCTTCACGGTCACGGATAACATCAGCGTACATAACAGAGCTGGTAGTATCTTTCTGATCTTCCTTATCAAGAATCAGGAAGTCAATTCCGTAAAGTGCAACACGACGGTAGTCACCGATGATACGGCCACGGCCGTAAGCATCTGGAAGACCAGTAATAATATGGCTGGAACGGCAATCACGCATTTCCTGTGTATAACCATCAAAAACACCTGCGTTGTGTGTCTTTCTATGTGCTAAGAAAAATTCTTTTACTTCTGGATCAAGAGTGTAACCATTATCTGCACAAGCCTTCTCTGCCATACGAATACCGCCGTAAGGCTGTAAGGAACGCTTAAATGGCTTCTCTGTCTGAAATCCTACGATTGTCTCTAAATCTTTATTCAAGTATCCAGGTCCGTGAGAAGTAAGGGAAGAAACTACTTTAGTGTCCATATCAAGAACGCCGCCAGCTTCTCTTTCTTTCTTAGATAATTCAAGTACCTGTTTCCAAAGCTCTTTGGTTGCGTCGGTCGCTCCAACAAGGAAAGAGTCGTCACCGTCGTAAGGGGTATAGTTCTTCTGGATAAAGTCCCGGACGTTTACTTCACGTTCCCAAGCGCCGCCATGAAAGGCTTTCCATTCTGATCTCATTGTTGTACCTCCAAAATTCTTTATTAGTAATGTCAGTAGATAAGTGCCGTCAACGATTATATTTGATTATATTTCATATAATCCTTGTATGAATATATTATATATGAATACTGTATACAATGTCAAGCGCAACCGTCTTATTGAGAAAAATTTCTATAACTTGATAAAATCCAACTTTATCTTGCTTAATGATTGAAAAAGTATTATATTATAATGACAATATATACATTATAAAAGGAGGTATACGAGATGCAAATCGATAAAAATATGGTAATCGGTAACTTAATTCAGATTGATGATTGTGTAGCACCGATTTTAATGCGTGCAGGCATGCATTGCCTTGGATGCCCATCCTCTCAGGGGGAATCATTAGAGGAAGCATGTATGGTTCACGGATTGGACTGTGACGTTTTAGTTTCCCAGATTAATGAAGTGCTGGCAGACAGATAAATATAGGCAAGGAGGCAGGTCGTTGTGATCTGCCTCCTTATTTTTTTGCTGAAATATAACATACTCCTCTTTTTCCATACACTAATCTGCATGGATCGAGTGAGTTTCATCTCTTTTTTCTTCCCGGTAATGTCTCGGGCTGTTTCCATATTCTTGTTTGAAGATCTTTGAAAAGGTAAGGGGATTGTCGTATCCGATTCCGGTGGCAATTTCTTGAATGGACATGGTTGTATCTGTAAGCTGCTTTGCAGCGATATTAAGCTTAAATCTCATAAGGTATTCTTTTGGCGAAACATTAAGTTGTTTTTTGAAAATTGACGTTAAATAAGAGCGATTGATTCCAATGTAATCCGCGATGTCCTGTACAGTAATGTGTTCGTAATGAAGCTTTATGTATTGCAGTGCATAATCCACATAGGTGTCGATGGAATAATCGTACTGCTTTTTGCGATTGGTTTTAAGAGAACTTTGCATCTCAATGAGAGAGGATAGTATCTCATATAAATACCCCACCCGCCGGATCTCATTAAAAAAAGTAAGTTGGTTTAGATCCAGAATCTTCTGAATGAGAGGAAGATAAACCTGACTAGGGATCTGGGAGTGAATGGTTGGTGTTTCTTCGGATAGGCCGGCATAGCTTAAATAAGCCTTTGCCATCTCCCCGTCAAAGGTGATCCACATGTATTCCCATGGATTTTCATAATTGGCATGATAGCGGATCGGAACTCCCTTGGGAATTAAAAAGATGTCGTCGGTCTTTAGATCATACTTCTTATCACCGATAATAAGAGCACCAGTGCCTTGTAGTACAAAATGAAGATGATACTCGTTTGGTATCTTATGATCGTAGGTGTAGCCAGGTGGACACTTCTGGATCCCGCAGTGAACCAGATATAAGTCATTGGTCTGCCTTTGAATATTTCTTAGACAGCGGAAGCCAGCTACATTATTGTACGTGGTTTGTTTATCCATGAATGAAATTCCACCTCCCTATAGAAAAAGACCCTTCAGACAGCGTTTCAAAACGAGTATCTGATGGGTCTATTATACAGGAAGGCAAATAGACATGCAAATATTTTTTACGATGGAATGGCCTTAACGGTACATTTTCATATAATCTCCATGGGCATCAATCAGCTCATCAACCATTGCCCGAATGTCCTTTATATTAAGCTCTGCGCTGGTATGAGGATCCAGCATGGCTGCCTGGTAGATTTTAGAGATATCCCTGTCATGGGCTGCCTCTATGGTTAGAAGCTGGGGATTGATATTTGTCATGTTCATGGCTGCAAGCTGAGTGGGAATGCGGCCTACTTGGCAAGGTGTGATTCCGCTTCCATCCACAAGGCAGGGAACTTCCACGCAAGCATCGGCAGGTAGGTTCTCAATCAGACCGTGATTTAACACACTTGCTCCTATTTTATAAGGAACATTTGTTACAATTGCTTCCATTATATAGGAAGCGTATTCAAGGGAACGGGTGTGAGTAATCTCTCCCTTATTTAATATAGAAGCTTTTTCATCCTCCCAGCCCTTAATTTGTTTGATACAGCGCCTTGGATATTCGTCTAGAGGGATCTGGAATTCTTCTATCATGTCTGGATAGTTTGATTTGATAAACAGGGGATTATATTCTGCATTATGTTCGCTGGATTCGGTGCAGTAATAACCCAGATGTTGTATGTATTCATAACGCACCATATCTTTATGTTTTTCCCGTCTGTTTTTTGCAAGGGCTCGTTCCCGAATCTGTGGATAAAGGTCATTGCCATCCCGGTCATTGATTTTTAACAGCCAGGCCATGTGATTGATTCCTGCAATTAACTCGGTACGGCCTTCAAGCTGATCTTCCATATCAAGCCCTTTTAATAAGGTCTCGGAACAAACCTGAACGCTGTGACACAAGCCAATGGTCTTAATGGAGGAATAACGCTGTAGATAGCCTGTTAATATAGCCATTGGATTGGTGTAATTTAAAAAATAGGCATTGGGGCAAACTTCTTCCATGTCTCTTGCAAACTCTTCCAGGACTGGAATGGTTCTCAATCCCCTCATAATCCCGCCGATTCCCAGTGTATCCGCAATGGTCTGTTTCAGACCGTATTTCTTTGGAACATCAAAGTCAATAATCGTACAAGGATCATATCCTCCTACCTGAATGGCGTTTACCACAAAGGTGGCATCCCTTAGAGCTTCTTTCCTGTTTTCAATCCCAAGATAAGTGGTGATTTCAGACCGGCCCTGGTTGATGTTTTTGTTGATTGCATTTAGAATCAGCTCTGAATCCGAGAGCCGCTCCGAGTCAATGTCATAAAGGGCGATTTTAGCATCTTGAAGCACTGGGGTGCACATGCAGTCACCCAGAACATTCCGAGCAAAAATGGTGCTTCCTGCGCCCATAAACGTGATCTTTATCATTTCATTTCCTCCTTGTTTTTCGTTGCTACCCTGATGATGCTATTGTATAATTGACATAGGTAAAAAGATAGGAAGATTGTTTCATATTTTTGTTAATTTGTTGCATGGAGGTGCTTTTTTATGAATCAGACAGCAAGAGGACTTACCATCTATTTTTGTGGTCATGAGTCCTGTGCTCCTGGCCATTTTTTTGGTCCTGCCATCAGGACTCATTATCTTTTGCACGTGGTTCTTAAGGGCAAGGGAATCTACCGGGCAGGAAATGCAGAGTACGAATTAAAGGAAGGGGATGGGTTTTTAATAAAGCCCCAGGAAATTACCTTTTATGAGGCAGACCCCGAGGACCCTTGGGAATACTCCTGGGTATCCTTTGCTGGAGTGGAGGCAGAACGTCTTCTTCGGGAACACAGGC
Organism: Hungatella sp. UBA7603; assembly: GCA_002478865.1. Taxonomy (GTDB): domain Bacteria; phylum Bacillota; class Clostridia; order Lachnospirales; family Lachnospiraceae; genus Lacrimispora. Next base: position 22,860 of record DLJZ01000018.1, on the reverse strand, counting down.
AGGAAGAGAGAGGCTATGTGTATCAATTTAATAAAGAAGAGGAGTGGAAGAGCTGTTTATCTAAGCTGGTGGATACCTTTTTGTCTGGTGGAGACAGACAAGATGCTATGACAGGGTATCTCTATCTTTTGTTTTCTATGCTTCCCATAAAGAAGGAGGAAGGGGCGTTTGAAGCCAGCTACGTATCAAAGGCAGAGGCTTACATACATCATAATTACAGCTACTCCATTCGAATTGAAGATGTGGCAAGATACGTTGGCATTGACAGGACTTATCTATATAAGCTTTTTATCAAGTATAAAAAAATATCTCCCAAGCAGTATCTAACTGCATACCGGATTATGGAGGCAAAAAGGCTGTTAGAGGATACGGAACTTACCATGACAGAAACTGGCCTCTCCTGTGGGTTTCACGATGCGTCCGTATTTTGCAGATGTTTTCAGCAAGCAGAGGGGTTGTCCCCCTTACAATACCGGAGAGGAATATTAAATTAAGGTGGTTGATATAACAAAATGCCATAAAGCCTTAACAAAAATCTATATGATTTATACAATTTATATATTATAATAACTGCATACCAAAGAAAAGTGCACAAAAAACCATGGAAATAGATTTAAAAAACATATAAAATGGTTAAACAGGGAGGTAGCGAAATGAAACGTAAATGGGGATTTACAGCAGCAGCGATTGCAATTGCTGCTACGGCACTTGTGGGTTGCTCTAGTCAGCAGGCAGGAAAAGAAACCACAGCGGCAGGCAAAGAAGAGACAAAGCAGGCAGAAGAGACCACCAAAGCAGCTGAGAATGCTGGAGGGGGTAAGACTTTGACCGTTGCCATCTGGGATAAGAATCAGGAGCCTGGATTAACGGAAATCATGAATGATTTTACAAAGGCCACCGGAATTAAAACTCAGATACAGATCACCCCATGGGAGCAGTACTGGACCATGTTAGAGGCAGGAGCCACAGGAGGTTCCCTACCTGATGTGTTCTGGATGCATTCCAATGAGATCTCAAAGTATGCTCAGTATGATATGCTTCTTGATTTAACCGATAAAATCAAAGACAGCAAGACCCTTGAGATGGATAAGTTCCCCAAGGAGATTGTAGATATTTATAAGTGGGAAGGGAAAAAGCAGCTTGCAGTACCAAAAGACATTGATACCATTGCTCTTTGGTACAATAAGACCATGTTTGATGAAGCTGGAATCTCTTATCCCGATGCAAGCTGGACCTGGGATACCTTTGCAGATGCAGCAAAGAAGCTGACAAAGTCCGATGGAAGCCAATATGGATTTACAGTGAAACCATCCAATGATCAGGCTGGCTGGTGTAACATTGTTTATGATATGGGCGGCTATGTCATCAGTGATGATAAAAAGTCTTCCGGGTTTGGCCAGGAAGGAACCATCAAAGCGCTTACGTTCTACACCGATTTAATGAAAGCAGGATACGCACCTCCATATGAGGTGATTGCAGAGAATGCAGATGAGGCTTTGTTTGAGGCTGGTAAAGTTGCTATGATTACACAGGGTTCTTGGATGCTTCCAGAGCTTTGTAACAACGATTATGTGAAAGCAAACTGTGACATTGCAGTTCTTCCAAAGGATGCCGCATCAGGCAAACGGATCTCTATTTATAATGGCCTTGGCTGGGCGGCTTCTGCCAATACCTCCATGCCTGAAGAAGCCTGGAAGCTGATTGAATACATGGGTTCTAAGGAAGCACAGCAAAAACAGTCTGACCTTGGAGTGGTAATCTCTGCTTATGAAGGAACCACAGATAACTGGGTGAAAGCTTATCCAGCCTTTAACTTAAAAGCATATCTTGATATGAAAAAGGAAATAGTAATCCGTCCATATTCAAAATCAACCATGGTATGGACCAACATGATTCATGAGAAACTGATTGATGCTTGGAACGGAAATAAGACCACAGAGGAAGTATGTAAGGATATTGAGAAAGAAATGAATTCCATGCTTGCAAACGAATAGGGAATGCAGGGGAGGCAATGGGAATTGCCTCCCTTTTTCAACAAAGATGGGAGGGGCTTCATGAACATAAAAACAAAAGGATCCAGACGGGAGAGAAGTGAATTTCTATGGGGGTGGTTGTTTCTTTTGCCTACCATGGCAGGTCTGATCATTCTAAACATCATCCCAATCATACAGACCATATATCAAAGCTTTTTTAAGACCGGGGCATTTGGACGGGGCAATGTTTTTGTAGGTCTTCAAAATTATGAGAAGCTTTTTTCAGACTCATTGGTATGGCAGGCGTTAATAAATACCTTCAAGTACGCTTTGGTAGAGGTGCCTTTTTCCATTGTTATCGCTCTTATACTGGCCGTTTTAATGGATGGAAAGATTCGGGGAAAGTCCACATGGAGAACCATCTACTTTCTCCCAATGGTAGCAGCTCCCGCAGCGGTTGCCATGGTATGGAGATGGCTTTATAACTCGGAATTTGGTCTTTTTAACCACATACTTAACAGCTTGGGGTTATCTTCAGTCAACTGGATTTCAAATCCATCCACCGCATACATCTCTGTGGCAGTTGTAGGAATCTGGTCTATCATTGGTTATAACATGGTACTTTTCATCGCTGGATTAAAAGAGATTCCCAGAGATTATTATGAAGCATCCCAGATAGACGGTGCAGGAGGGGTAAAACAGTTTTTTTATATCACCCTTCCCCTCATATCTCCAACCATGTTCTTTGTAGCAGTTACAAGAATTATTGGAGCCATGCAGGTGTTTGACAGCATTTATATGATGATGGACAAAACTAATCCGGCTCTTGTTAAAACCCAGTCCCTGGTGTATCTGTTTTATCGATACTCCTTTGTGGAAGGAAATAAAGGGTATGGCTCAGCCATTGTCTTGCTTCTATTAGTTGTCATCTTATTGATTACGGTCATTCAGATGGTGTGTCAGAAGAAATGGGTTAATTACAACTAATAAGAGGAGGAAGAAAGATGGATAAGAGCAGAAAAATAAGGGAGAGCCTTATTTACGTGATCCTCTTTGCAGGATCTGTCACCATGCTGGTGCCTTTTATATGGATGATATTAACCGCATTTAAAAGTACTTCGGAATCCACCCAGATGAATCCGTTTATTATTTTCCCATCGGTCTGGAGAAAGGATGCCTTTCTTTCTGTTTTAAGTAAGATGAATTTTCTAAGGTTATACTGGAACACCCTTGTTTTAATTATTGGAAGAGTGGTGTGTGCGGTACTTACGGCGACCATGGCAGGGTATGCTTTTGGACGGCTTCATTTTAAAGGAAGGAACTTCGCATTTTCCCTGGTTCTCTTTCAAATGATGGTTCCCACACAGATATTCATTATCCCTCAGTACCTTATGGTAAGCCGATTGGGAGCGCTTAATACCTGGTTTGGGCTTCTCTTTCCAGGATTGGTTACTGCCTTTGGCACCTTCCTTCTCCGCCAGGCTTATATGGGCCTTCCGGCATCCTTAGAGGAAGCGGCCAGATTAGACGGCTGTAACATTGGGCAGACATTCCTACATGTGATGGCGCCCCTTACAAAGTCCTCCATGGTAGCTCTTGGAATCTTTACCGCATTGTTTGCTTTTAAGGATCTGATGTGGCCATTGGTTGTCAACACAGAGCAAAACACCATGCCTTTATCTGCAGCCCTTGCAAAGCTGCAAGGACAGTTTGTAGCAAATTATCCGGAATTAATGGCAGCGTCCTTGCTGGCTTGCATTCCGATGGTTGTAATATACCTCTTATTTCAGAAACAGTTCATTGATGGAATTGCCACATCTGGAGGAAAATTGTAAAAGGAGCTTATACTATGTCAATCATTTACCACGAAGAAGTCAGAGAGTTTCACCTTTGCAACGAATATTTCAGCTATATCATTCAGGTCATGGGAAATGGCCAGTTGGGAAATCTCTATTTTGGAAAGAGAGTTACAGATCGAGAATCCTTCTCCTATCTATTTGAAACTGGAGAGCGCCCTCACGCGGCCATTAGCTGTTCTGAGCCAGTGGATCTTTGTCTTGAGTATACAAAGCAAGAATATCCTGCTTATGGAACTGGAGATTATCGGTACGGAGCCTGTGTCATAAGACAGGAAAATGGCAGCAGGACCATTGGATTCACTTATCAGTCTCACACAATCATCAAAGGGAAACCTTCTATCTTACCCCTTCCCTCCACCTATGTGGAAGAGGATGAGGAAGCGGAGACATTGAGCATTCAACTTCACGATGATGTCATGGATACCGATTTGATTCTCACCTACACCATCTATAAAGAGTTACCAGTGCTTACGAGAAACGCCAGGTTTGAACATCACGGCAAAGAGGAGATTCTCCTTACCACTGCCATGAGCGGCGCCATCGACCTTCCAGACAGCCAGTACGAGATGATTCAGTTATCAGGTGCATGGTCCAGGGAGCGTTATATTAAAAGACGTCCTTTGGAACAGGGAATTCAGTCTGTTTATAGCATGAGAGGAATTAGCAGCGCAGAGCACAATCCTTTTATTGCTCTAGCAAGAAAAGAGACCACAGAATCAAGTGGGGAAGTATATGGATTCAGCTTGGTATACAGCGGAAGCTTCCTAGGTCAGGTGGAGGTTTGCTCTCATGACACAGCGAGAGTACTTATGGGAATTCACCCAGATACCTTTGAATGGCCATTACAGGGAGGAGAGTCCTTTCAGACCCCTGAGCTTGTTATGGTATATTCCAATCAGGGCCTGTCCCATATGAGCCAGGTGTACCACCGCCTTTACCGGACCCGTCTTGCAAGAGGTTACTGGAGAGATAAAGAGCGTCCTGTATTGTTAAATAACTGGGAAGCTACCTATATGGATTTTAATGAGGAAAAGATCTTATCCATAGCCAAAAAGGCAAAGGAAACCGGAGTCGAGCTGTTTGTGTTAGATGACGGCTGGTTCGGAGAAAGAAACGACGATTACAGAAGTCTTGGAGACTGGTTTGTAAACAAAGAAAAGCTTCCAGGAGGCATCAAGGGACTTTCTGAAAAGATAGAAGAATTGGGCTTAAGCTTTGGCCTTTGGATTGAGCCGGAGATGGTAAATAAAAACAGCCGTTTTTATGAAGCCCACCCAGATTGGATCATATCCACACCCGGACGTTTTGAAACCCCTAGCAGAAACCAGCATGTGCTTGATTTCTCCAGGATAGAGGTAATTGATGCTGTTTATACCATGTTAAAGGATGTCATTGGTAACGCTAAGATCTCTTACATCAAATGGGATATGAACCGATACCTGACCGAGTGTTTCTCCAGAGGAGTTGATGCCAAACATCAGGGAATGGTCATGCACAAATACATTCTGGGAGTGTATGAGCTTTATACAAGGCTGATTCGGGATTTTCCAAAGATACTGTTTGAATCCTGTGCAAGCGGCGGAGCCAGATTTGATCCAGGACTACTTTTCTTTGCGCCACAGGCCTGGTGCAGTGACAACACAGATGCCATAGACCGTTTGAAAATTCAATACGGAACCACTATGGTATATCCGATTTCCAGCATTGGGGCCCATATTTCAGCAGTACCAAACCATCAGATTCACCGTGTCACAGACTTAAAGACAAGGGGCGATGTAGCATTGTTTGGAGCCTTTGGGTATGAGCTTGATCTAAATAGCCTCACACCAGAAGAGGTTGAGGTAGTAAAAGAGCAGATTGCCTTTTATAAGGAAAATAGAGCCCTTCTTCATCAGGGAACCTTCCATCGACTGAAAAGTCCGTTTGAGGGCAATGATACAGCCTGGATGGTGGTATCTCAGGAAAAAGACCGTGCCATTGCTGCCTATTATCAGGTATTAAATCCTGCCAATGCCGGCTGGCTCAGATTAAAGCTCACAGGACTTTTAGAAGAGATGCCATATAAAGTTACCATATGGGATCAGGAAGAGGTCCTTACAGGAAGCCAGTTGATGTATGCTGGAATCCCCATTGATAGAGTCCGTTTTTCAAAAGATAGGGGAGACTTTGCATCCGTTCTAATTATGATCGAAAAAGCAGTAAAATAAAATATGAATGGGCTGTGGGAAAGTTATTTCCCACAGCCCATTATGTTAATCATTTGAATCCATAAGTTGGGGATTGATATGACTTTCTCCCGTTGTCTTTTATAACCTTAAATGAACTCTAGGTAATTCATTTTATAAAATGGAGTTGCGCATGCAAATAAGTTGTGATATGCTTTTTTTATCAATCTCAAAGTCCTTGAAAAAGGATTCATAGACCGCAAAAGGAAATATATTCTTATTACAAGGCTGTGGAAACAGTTTTTTTTATTTTATAGGAAAGTTCTACGAACTCCCCTATAAAATAAAAAGCACTCCGTGCAGNNCAGGATGCACATGACGCTTAAGAGGAAGATGTCACTAAAGTGACAGCGCGTCAGCACCAGAGTCTGACAAGTCAGACTCTTTCTTGTTGCAGAATTTTATGGATAAAGGCATGAATCAAAAAGAACTCAAGTTCTTTGGCTAGAGCGAAAGGAAAGGAATTATACATTATATGGAACAAAAGAAAATGACACACGAGGCCAATCCTCTAGGGTATCAGCCGATTGGGAAGCTACTCATGCAGTTTGCAATGCCTGCCATTATCGCCATGCTGGTAAACTCAATTTATAACATCGTTGACCAGATTTTTATCGGTCAGGGGGTTGGATACCTTGGTAATGCAGCTACCACCATCGCGTTCCCAGTTGTAACGATTGTACTTGCCCTGTCTACCCTTCTTGGAGCGGGCGGAAGTGCCTATGCCGCCATCAAGCTGGGAGAAAAAAAGGAGCAAGAAGCAGAAAAAACATTAGGGACAGTATTGGTATTAACCCTGGTTTTTAGTGCTGTGGTTATGATATTAAGCTTTATGTTTATGACTCCAATGTTAAAGCTGTTTGGTGCGACGGAAAACACCATGATTTATGCCAGACAGTATACGACTGTGATGCTGATTGGTACGCCATTTAACATGATCGCTGTGGTATTAAGCAATATGGCAAGAACGGACGGAAGTCCTGCTTTGTCCATGTATGCCATCATAGTAGGAGCTGTCATTAATACAATTTTAAATCCTATTTATATCTTTGTTTTTCACTGGGGAGTCAGCGGTTCTGCCTTTGCTACCATCACCTCTCAGTTTATCTCCGCGGCATTTTTAGCTTTCTATTTTATATACAAAGGAAAGCATATGAGATTTCGCAGGAGTAATATGAAAGTTGACCCTATTATCTTGCGGTCGGCCCTTTCTCTTGGAATGTCAAGCGGAATCACTCAGGTGGCCTCAACTATTCTACAGGTAGTTTTAAATAACTCTTTGATCTACTACGGAAACCATTCCGAAGTAGGAGGAGATGTTGCGTTAAGCGCCATGGGAATTGTAAATAAGATTGGTATGATGCTGGTTTCCATCTGTATTGGAATCGGAATTGGCTCTCAGCCAATTATGGGTTACAATAAAGGAGCGGGACAGTATAAGCGAGTGCGGAAAACCTTTATTATGGCAGCCATTGCCTCAACCTCAATCTCTTTTATGGGTTGGCTCGCCTGTCAGATATTCCCAGGTCCGATTTTAAGTGTGTTTGGCTCTCAGGATGTGGAGTTTTCTTATTTTGCCATTCGTTGCCTAAAGGTGTACATGCTCGGTATCTTTGCTGCGGGTTTCCAGGTAATTGCCACCAGCTATTTCCAGTCCACCGGGCAGCCGTTAAAGGCTTCTATATTATCCATGCTTCGCCAGCTTCTGCTTCTGATTCCTTTGGTTTTAATTCTGCCTCTTCATTTCGGGCTAAATGGAATCTTGTACGCAGGGCCGATTGCTGATATTACATCGGCCATCATTGTCAGCCAGTTTGTTATTTATGAAATGAGAAAGCTTAATAAAATCTGTAAAGATTGTTAATGCCGCCAGGCGTGGAAGGGGAGTTTGAACCATGAGTTTAAAAGCAGAGATGACAAAGCTTTTTGCAAAATTGGGAAAAGCGGATAGGAAGATGGCACTTGATTTGGAACATCCAAAACGGGGAAGCGATGAATTGGACCTTTTAAACTTCACCAAAAAAGTACGGGTAAAGACGTTTGATGTCAATGGCTTTTACGGTGTTACCATTAATGGCAGTTACCCAAAGGATGCCCATATTCTTATGCTTCCAGGTGGTGCTTATACCTTGGAGCCGGATCAAAGAATTCGGGAGATTGCGGAACATTTTGCCGTTATGGAAGGATTTCGAGTGTCCATCTTTCAATATCCCTTGGCTCCCGAATACACGGCCTTGGCAGCGCATCAGTGTCTCATGGAGGCATATGAGGGTTTAATAAAGGAATATCCAAAGGATACCTTTTACCTGTTTGGAGATTTCTCTGGCGGAGGTCTTGCCTTGTCCTTTTTACAGGAACTGCGAGACCGAGGAGATCTTCCCATGCCTCATAAGACAGCCGTGGTATCCCCTTGGCTTGATATCGCGTTAAATAATCCAAAGATAAAGCTGTTTCAGAAAACGGATTTTATCTTACCTGTGGAGGAGTTGCGCGTGGCAGGTGGGAAGTACTGCGGACCTCTTGAGACCGATCATCCCTTTGTCTCTCCCCTATATGGAGACTGGAATCACCTTGGCCCCATTCTTGTATTTTCAGGGACAGAGGAGATTATGACTCCCGACTGCGAGCTTTTGGCGGAGAAGGCAGGTAAGTTAGAAGGAACTGATATCATCTATAAGAAGGGTGCAGGTATGTTTCATAACTGGATAAAGGTTCCCAGTAAGGAGACCGATGGGACGTTTAAACTGATTTGTTCTTTTTATCTAGATGAGGATAAGGAATTAACTTAATAAATTGCAGTTATAAAAACCCCGCAATTGCTGGTTCAGTATGAGATACTGCCTGGCAATTGCGGGGCCTTTTTTATTGTTTCTTTAATAGAATTAAAGTGTCTTCCTGAAAGCTGTGCATCAATACTCTGGTGCTGGCTTTTGTGACGCAAATTCCTACCTTGGAAACGCTTCGATTGGATAGGTTAATTGCTTTTGCCTGATACCCATGGAGTTCCTTTTTTATTATAAGTTCCGTAGGATAAGGCATATAGATCAAATACTCTCCCTCAGTGGTCATGGCCATTCGAATATCAGAGGATTTTTCCTCCAAAAGATCGGAGACCGGTATTAGCTCATCTACAGCCAATTCTTTCATGAAATCGGCTATATATCCATAATCCCAGGCTCCCGGGAATAATAACGCTTCTTGCATAGGAAAAGATTGATCAAAGCCTTCTCCCATCACGGGATTGGGCTGTTTGCCGCTTTTTTTCCAGTTCCATACGCCGTGAGCACCATAGGTGACCCCTGCACAGGCTCCGGATAAAAGACTGCTCCATGCGGCCTTACGAATGTCATAGGGTTGGAATCTGCCGTACATGTTTCTGCTAAATCCCATTTGTTCGTAGCAAGGTTCTGCGTTAATCACTGGTTTTTTTGGATAATCCCTATAGAATTTTTCTGCCAGTAAGTATGCCATTTGCTGACCGTCTGCATTGTGTCCGGATTGGAACATATAAAAGTTGATCCGATCTAAAAAGGATTCCGGGATATAATCATATCCCCGTTTGATATGCATTGCCTTTAAAGAATCCGGTGATCTGAGACATGCCTCTGATAAAGCTGCTTCGTAATAATCAATGGATTCCGGGGTGTCAAAGTCTGTATCTCCGCTTACCATATAAATCGGCTCAAACTCATCGAATGCTTCAATCACCTTACGAGTATAAGGTTTTATAAAATCCTTTGGCATAATGTAGTCCTTTGAGAGCCTGCTTCCCCAGGTTCCAGGAACGAAATTAAGCCATAAGACCACAAGGGCTAACTGAAAGCCTTTTTCCCTTGCCATGTTGCACATGATCTTTGCTCGGTCAAAATAAGCCTCATTCCATTTGGTATAATCAAATGTGATTCCATCTTGTGTTTCAAAGGGATAGACACCCACATCGGACATGCAGCGGTCCCACTGTGGCATCATGTTAATTTGCAGTACAGTAAAGCCCTGTGACCAACGTTTTTCCAGGTAAAATTCCCATTCATCCATTGTGGCAGAAGTAAAGGCACTCCAAACGGTGTCTGCAAGATAAAAGAATCTTTGCCCGTCCAGTAAAAAAGTTCTTCCGTTTTCGTTTATCTTAAGCCTGCTCATTGGGGCCTCCATTTCTTTATTTTCTTGAGATACAGTTTAGTACGATATCACCTGCGGTTGCCTGTTTGCTGGTTGATGGTACTATTTCTTCATAATCTCTGGAGTTGGTGACCAGAACCATAGTAGTTACATTATAACCCTCTGCTTTTAAAGATTCCATATCCGCTTTGATAAGAATGTCGCCGTCTTTTACCTCATCGCCATCTTTTACCTGGAGCTCAAAATACTTTCCTCCAAGCTTTACTGTATCAATCCCAATATGAACAAATACTTCTGCTCCAAGATTGGTCCGAATCCCAACGGCATGTGGATATGCGGTAATCACCTTACCAGAGCAAGGTGCGAAAATAGTTCCGGAATCTGGTATCACAGCAACTCCCTGACCCAAGGTACCTGAGGCAAATACTTCATCAGGAACCTCTGATAAAGCAATTAAGCTTCCGCCTACTGGGGATTTGATAAATTCGTCATGGACTTCTTCGGTTACAGCCGCTGCAGTTGTTTTATTATCGTCTAAAAGCATGCTGTCATCAAACCCAAACAAGTAGGTACAGATAGCAGATCCAATATATGCAATCGCACAAGCCACACAAAATCCTGTAAAACCAACACCAATGTAGCCGGTCAAGGTCAAAAGGCTGGTACCAAGCAGTGCGGGCGCACCAGCACCAACGGCAGCAGTAATGGCTCCTGCAATACCGGAAAAGAATGCACCAATGAAAAATGGTTTTTTATATTTTAAGGTAATTCCATAAATAGCTGGTTCTGTGATACCTGCAAGAACAGCGGAGATGGCTGCTGGTCCAGCAATATCTTTTACCTTTTTATCTTTTGTCTTTAAAAATACGCCTAGGGTAGCGCCTGCCTGAGCAAAGTTATTTGGACCTGTGATGGTAAACAAAGTATCTCTGCCATATTGTGTGATGTTGTTAATTACGATAGGTACGAATCCCCAGTGAAGGCCAAACATAACAGCAGCCGGCCAGATAAGGCCCAGGACAAAACCAGCAATAATTGGGTTCACGCCTACAATTGTCATATATCCTCCAGCCAGAACCTTTCCTGCATAATCGGCGATGGGGCCGATCACAAGATAAGTAGCAGGTACCATAACTGCCAGAGAGATCAGTGGGGTAAATATATTTTTAATGACTCCTGGTAGGATCTTCTTTAACCCTTTTTCCAGCTTAGAAAGAACATAAACGGAAAGTATAATAGGAATTACCGAGGAAGTATAGCTTACCAGGACAACTGGAATGCCCAAGAAGGTTAATGCCTCTTTTGCAGAAAAAGCGGCCGTTAAATTTGGGTAAACCAAAGCGGAGGCAATACCAACGGATACAAATAAATCTGCGTTGAATTTTTTGGCAGAAGTATAAGCAAGGAACAGAGGCAGGAATGTGAAGATTCCGTCTGCAGCAGCAAATAAAATCCGATAGGTTCCCATATCCTTGGTCAGCCAGCCCATGGTGGTACACAAGATAAGAAGTCCTTTTAATAGACCGGCTCCAGCCATGGCCCCAAGTGTGGGAGCGAAGATGCCGGATACTGTGCTCATAAATAGGTTAATGAGGTTTTTGTCCTTTACTTCTGTGTCATTGCCACCCTCATCCCCTGACTTAACATTAGTAACGCGGATAATGGTATTGTAAACATCGCCCACAGCATTGCCGATTACGACTTGAATCTGTCCACCAGCCTCTACCACGGTAATAACATGTTCTGTTTGCTTTAGTTTTTCCTTATTGACCTTGGAACTGTCTGCCACCCGAAAACGAAGCCGGGTCGCGCAATGGACCAGGGAGATGACGTTTTCTGCACCACCTACATTGGCAACGATTTGCTTTGCCAGTTCATCATAATTTTTATTGGCCATAATTTTACCCTCCTGTGATATGAATCACCCCATACAGTACCTCTGTATGACTCTTTGTAAGTTCATACTAACATCACCAATATCTCGGTTCAATCCCCATGGACTTTTTCTCTATCTGTGTTAAAATACCACATGAAATTGAAAATATCTTTAATTTTTTTGTGCATATCACCCATGCATTTAAATTTTCTTTAAATGCATGGGTGATATGTTAGTGGTAAATATATTTCTTTTTATCAAATACGCTGTCGCCCTCGATGAGTCTGGTCCGGTAATAGACCCTTATGGTTTCGTCCTCTAGTTCCGTAAGACGACGAATGAGATGTTTCATGCCAGCTAAATGCCTTTTGGTGTGAGTCCCTTTAATCAGGGTCAAATTAAGGCCGGGTATGCTTTGCATAGGAAGAGAGTCAAAGCCAATGAGAGAGATTTCTCTTGGTATCTTAATATTTCGTTCCAGGAGAGCTTTTGTGGCGCCCAAGGTGATAACAGAGCTTTCTAAAACAAAGGCAGTGGTCTTAATCAGTCCCCGGTCAAGATATTGATTCATAGCCTCATAAACAGCCTGTACCGTATCTCCAAGGCGAAGCATCCGGTTGGTCCCATCCCCGCACTGTCGTATCTCCATTTCTTCAATAAATGCTTTTCTGCGTTCTGAAAAATTAAAGATATCAACAGATTGAGCGAGATAAACAATGTGGCTGTGCCCCTTATCCACCAGATAATCCACCCCGCGCCTAATGCCTTCTCTATTATCCACAAGGTAGCTGTCGACTCCTAGTTCATAAAATAAATTATCTCCAATTACAATGGGAATATTTAATTTAAGGAAGGGATAAATATCACTTTGTATCATCTCAGCAGCCATAAAATAAATTCCCTTGATATTGCGGCATTTGATACTGGTTAAGAGTTCCTCCAGCTTTCCGGTTTTTTCATGATAGACTTCATAAGAAAAACGGTATCCACTCAGGGCACACTGAGCCTGCATATCATCAAATAACCGGGAGCCAAGCTGGTTTCCGATCTGCTTTAATATGAGCCCATGCTTGATGTAAGTTAAAAATAGTATGGTTCCTTTGTTCTCTGCATTCTGAATTTTGATTTTCTCCTGATTTGTTCGTTCCATCTCTTCCAGATAATCAAAAACTCGTTTTCTGGTCGCTTCATTGACTCCAGGTTTATTGTTTAAAACAAGGGAAACTGTTGCAGGAGAGAGCAAAAGCGCTGAAGCAATATCCTTTGATTTGATACGCATGATAATTTATCACCTCACTTTGTGGATTTTGACTTATTTGTAAGTTTACATAATCATAGATAGAGCATCATTCCATCGCTCTACATATTTGCTTCGTTTCTCCAATTCCATGGATGGGGTATAGACTTCGTACTCCATTTGACCAAATAGTTCATCTTCCCTGCTAATACCGGCTGCCAAACCTGCCAGGTATGCGGCACCGATGGCGGACAATTCTTCCTTCTTAGCAGCACGTAGTTTTTGCTGGGTAATATCACTTTGAAACTGCATTAATAAGCTGTTTTTAGTAGGTCCCCCGTCTACGCATAGTTCTTTTAAATTACAGTCGCTATCTGTTTCCATGGCGCGCAGCACATCCATCACCTGGTATGCGATGCTGTCTAAGGCTGCCTTTGCTATTTCGGCTCTCCCGGTAGTACGGCTCATCCCCCATAACATTGCCTTGGCATCTTCTTTCCAATAAGGGGCGCCAAGCCCAGTAAAAGCAGGAATTAATATGGTACCATCCTCTGGATTGGCCCTGCGTGCCAGTTCCTCTGCTTCTGAGGCCGATGATATCAGGTTTAAATCGTTTTGCAGCCAGGATATTACGGCTCCGGCATAATGGATATTGCCCTCCAGTACATACTCCACCTTTCCGTCGATACCCCAGGCAAGAGAGGTGGCAAGGCCAGCATTGCTAATCACAAAGGAGCTTCCCACATTCATCATAATGGAAGAACCGGTTCCGTAGGTAGCCTTAGCCATTCCTTTACAGTGGCATTTTTGGCCAAAGAGAGCTGCGTGAGAATCACCCATTACTCCATGAATGGGAATCTTCTTATCCAGAAATCCATCAAAATCCGTATAGCCGTAACAGGCATTGCTATCCATAACCTTTGGCAGAGCCGCCATAGGGACATGAAATAAACGACACAGTTCCTCATCCCAGCAAAGGGTATGAAGATTAAATAGCTGAGTGCGGGAGGCGTTGGAATAGTCCGTATAAAAGCTGTCTCCGTGAGTCAGTTTATAGACAAGCCAACTATCAATGGTTCCCAGACAGTATGGCTCTTTTGGCTGGACTTTATGAAGAAGCCAGGCCATCTTTGCAGCCGGATAATAAGGAGATAGGGGAAGTCCTGTTTTCTTCTGAATCATATCCTTGTAGTCCATGCGCCCGTCCGCTTCTTCCTTAGCCCGGACGCATTGCCAAACCACGCCGTGCTCCAACGGATTGCCATTTTTATCCCAAAGGGCTGTGGTTTCTCTCTGATTGCTGATGCCAACGGCTTTAATACTGGCAGAGTCGATACCTGTTTTTGTTACCACATCCTGAACCGAGCGTATGGTATTTTGATATAGTTCCAACAAGTCGTGGGACACCCAGCCATGTTCGTTAATCATTTGCTTGTGACTGTGGTCTGCTCTTCCCACCATACGCCCTGTTTCATCAAATAAGACGGCTTTCGTTGCCTGGGTACTTTGGTCAATTGCAATTATATATTTCATTGCCTACCCCTCGCTTCTTGCCTTTTTAACAGCGGCAACCATTCCCTCATCATCCAAACCATAATGATGGAATATCTCATGATTGTTGCCAGAAATCAAGTGGCCGTCTGGCAAAGCCAGGTTTATTACCTTTGTTTGACTGTCAGCGGCTACGATTTGAGCAACCATGCTTCCAAGTCCTCCAAACAAAGAATGTTCTTCAACCGTAATAATCACATCTGTTTGACGTGCCACCCGTCTGATGGCTTCTTCATCGATTGGCTTTAGGCAGTACATGTCTAAGAGTCCTACCTCATATCCCTGCTTTTTCAGTTCTTTTTGTGCTTTCACTCCATAAGGAACCAGTTCCCCACAAGTAATGATGACCGCATCCTTGCCTTCTGCTAAAACTCCGGCACGGTTAAGGGTAAAGTCTATGTCTTCTCCATAGACATCCTCAGTCGCAGACCGGCTGACTCTCACGTATGCCGGCTTTTCATCTTTTAATAGCTCCTGGATTAAGCAGGCAGTCTGAAACCGATCACTTGGAAGATATACTCGCATATCTGGCAAACAGGCCATGGCAGCAATATCCTGAAGAGAGTGGTGTGTCATTCCAAGAGCCCCATAGCTAATTCCACCGCTGATTCCAATCAAGGTCACATTGGTGCCAGAATAGGCAACGTCAACCTTAACCTGCTCATAGCTTCTGGTGGAAAGAAAGCTGGCAGGAGAGGCAGCAAATACCTTTTTACCGCAGGAAGCCAGTCCGGCAGAAACAGATACAAGATTTTGTTCCGCAATTCCAAGTTCGATGAACTGCTCTGGATATGCCTGTGCAAATG
The DNA here is from genome assembly GCA_002478865.1 of Hungatella sp. UBA7603. GTDB lineage: Bacteria > Bacillota > Clostridia > Lachnospirales > Lachnospiraceae > Lacrimispora. The sequence continues at coordinate 7,214 of DLJZ01000018.1, read as the reverse complement.
GGGCAAGAGATGCCGATCCTCTGGAATCGGAACAGGTCACAACAATATTTCGGTCATGATTAGCCGCTTCCATAAGGGTATCACAAATTGCCTGACGGTTTGTTATTTGGTTCATTGGAGCACCTCCTCTAATTCTTTGATTGCCATCTGGTACTGTTCTTCCTTTAGTACCCCATGATGCCACCCTTTCTGGTTTTCCATAAAGGAGACTCCCTTGCCTTTTACCGTATGAGCAATCACTGCAGTTGGCTGACCTTTTACCAAAGCAGCCTGTTGATAAGCAGAAAGTAACTCCTCGCAGTCATTGCCATCTTCTACGTCAATTACATTCCAGCCAAATGCTCTAAATTTAGCGCCCAAATCACTGGTACACATCACATCTTTGGTAGGTCCGCTAATTTGAAGCCCATTTAAATCAACGGTAGCGCAAAGATTATCAAGTTTATAATGGGCAGCAGACATCATGGCCTCATAGTTAGAACCTTCCGCCATCTCGCCATCTCCCAGCACCACGTAGGTGCGGTAGGTTTTTTCATCCATTTTAGCAGCAAGAGCCATGCCAACGCCCAAAGAAAGTCCGTGGCCTAATGACCCAGAATTAATTTCAATCCCTGGCACATCTGTATTGGGGTGGCCGATGTATGGGGAACCAAAGGCACAAAAGGTATCAATGGCCTCCTGCTTATTAAAAAATCCTTTGTCACCAAGAACCATGTAAAGGGCATCCACACAGTGGCCTTTACTTAGAAGAAAACGGTCTCTATTCTCATCCTTTATATTTTCTGGGTTTATATTCATGACTTGATAATAAAGTACAGTTAAGATATCGATTACACTTAAATCCCCACCCACATGACCAGCTTTGGAATGATAGATTTCTTCGATGATATCTCTGCGCAGTTCATACGCTTTTTCTTTCAGTCTTTCCATGTTTTCCTCCATCTCTGCTTATTCTCCACGGATATATGCTTTTATTTCATCATCATTGTCATCATAAAGATCTGGGGCAATTCCCAGATACTTGCAGGCCTCATATAGAACTGGAACAACATCTTTATGGATACCCACACAATGATGGATATAAGGTCCCTCCACAATCTTAGCCTCCAGGCGTTTTAAGTTCTTTACTTCCACCCAGACATAAGTTCCTTTGGTGTAAGGGCCTTCGATTCCTTTCGCATTTCCAAGAAGGAGAGAGTACTCGCCGTTGTCTCCGTCAAACCGGCACAAAGTCATCTCACCAAGTTTTGCCTGAGCCTCCACCGCACCAGGGTGAGAAAAAGCAAGAGGATATCCAATGGTTGGTTTGCAAGCGGCACAAGAAACTGGCCATGGCCCGCAGTGCTGGAGAAGTTCTCCGTTATCATTATCTGGGTGTCGAACGGTCCAATCGGCAAAAAAGGTTCTTGCCTCGTCCATGCCGGCTGCCTCACACATAATCGCAGTAATGGCACCGTGAATATCCGTTTCGCATACCACGGGAAGACCTTCTTCGTTTAACAGGCTGTTGGCGGCGCAGGGCATGATACCAATTTCTGTTTGAAGGGCGTTCCAGCATTGGATTGCAATGGCATTACAGCCATAACGTTCCGCCAGTGCTTTCATTGCTGCTTTTAAGGCTGCAACCATCTCAAGTTCTTCATCCTTAATTGCAATATTAAAATGCTCTCTGCAATATGACATGATTTCCCTGATTTTTTCTTCGTCTTGTCTTACCTTTTTAATCTCTGCTGTTAATTCTGGCATAGGAATGGGTGCAAGCTGTATCTGGAACTTCTCTAAAAGCTCCCCTTCGTTGCACATGGTGGACCAGAAATCAAACGGTCTGGGACCGATTTGAAGAATTCTTGTTTTCCGAAATGTCTTTACAACGTTACATACGGCAAGGAAATTACGGATTCCCCGTTCGAACTCTTCATCCTCTAACCGGCAGTTGCATAAATAAGTAAATGGAATGCGAAATCTTCTTAACACTTTACCTGTAGCAAAGAGTCCGCACTGACTGTCTCTTAAGCGTATGCCATCCTCATCCGGACGTTCATCTCTGGGACCCCACAAAAGTACAGGTACGTTAAGTTCTTTTGCAAGTCTGGCTACTTCATATTCCGTGCCAAAATTCCCGTGAGGAACAAATAAACCATCGACCTTTTTTTCTTTAAACCGTGCTTCGATCTTAATACGGTCTTCTTCCCGGTGCAGCAGCCCATCTTCTGAGATATCACTGATATCTACAAAGGAAATACCCAGTTCCTCCAACCTGGCCCTGGTTAAATCCGCATACTTTACTGCATCTGGAGCGGAAAAGATACTCCGCCTTGTGGGGGCAAACCCCAGTACTACATTTGCCATAACATGACCTCCTGCCAATCATTTGATACTCCTATTATTTACTTATATTTACTAAATAACAATGAATAATTAAGTGTAATTTAGCAATTAATTGACTTAATTTACTTAATCTGATACAGTGTATTTAGTTGATTTATCAAAAGGAGGGTCAGGAATGTCCATGACTGCGAAAGAGCTTGCTAAGCTTCTAAATCTATCGGAAGCTGCCATATCCATGGCTCTTCATAATAAACCAGGAGTTAGTACCAGAACGCGAAAAAAAGTACTGGAGGCTGCAAAAGAAAATGGCTATGATTTTTCCAGAATAGAAGAGTCCTTCTCGCAGAGTTCCTATGAGGGAACCGTGCATTTTATTATTTACAAGAAAAGTGGAGCCGTGGTGGGAGATACCCCTTTTTTCTCTCAACTTTCAGAGGGGGTAGGGCTTGGTTTAAAAGAATCGCCTTACCACTTAAATGTTTCTTATCTTTACGGAGAGGACCGCGTCGAGAATCAACTCTCTGATTTGGTTCGCTCAGGAAGCAAGGGAATTCTATTGCTGGGAACGGAGATGTCAGAGCATGACTTTAAGCCATTTACAAAGCTTCCGATTCCACTTGTGGTGTTAGATACCAGTTTCGAACATATTAGTACAAACTGTGTACTCATTGACAATGTACAGGGGGCATTTTTTGCAACTGACTATTTAATTAAAAAATGTAAGGCGCAACCCGGTTATCTACAATCTTCCTATCCCATAACTAATTTTTTGGAACGATCTGACGGTTTTTATAAAGCGGTAAGGCAAAATGGCATGTCTTCTTCCAAGACGCTGGTCCATCGCCTTACTCCTTCCATGGAAGGGGCTTATGCGGACATGACCACACTTTTAGAGCAAGGGGAAGCTCCAGCCAGGTGTTATTTTGCAGATAATGATTTTATTGCTGCTGGTGCCATGAAAGCATTTCGTGACTTTGGCTATCGAATTCCACAGGATGTGGCCATAGCTGGGTTTGATAATCTTCCTATTAGCACCATAATCGAACCAACCTTAACTACCATACATGTGCCAAAGCAGAGCATTGGAATGCTGGCGGCCAGACGACTGGTGGAGCTTATCACGGATAAGATTCCAGATCCCGTCAAGATTTTAGTAGGAACCAATTTAGTCCCGCGCAAATCCGTATAATTAGGAATAAAAATAACCATGATTATAAAAAAGAAAGGTGCCATAATGCAACTATAATAAGCTGCTTTATGACACCTTTCCTTAATTTGTGATGAAGTACTATGGACAAAGGAACGGATTAAAGTTTGGATAAGGACTGAAGGGCATGACCTTCAATCAGCACCTCGTAATGTTCCTTGTAGTACGCTTCAGAAGCGTAGTCCTGACGAATCTTGGAGCCGTATTCTGCAAGCAGGTTGCAAATACGATTAAAGTTTGTAGTCTTGTCAGGAGTGTTGCTGAGTACCAGGAAATACTGTCTGGTAGCCGGCTTTTTATATAATGTATTCTCTCCGTCATAAACCTGTCCGATGGCCCTTGCGGCATCGGAAATCTGATCTAAACTTTGAAAACTGTAGATTCGTATGGAGGAAGCACCAGTAGAGTCTTTTGGCTTTTCGGCTTCCGGTTCGTTCTTCTTATCGATTCCCAGTAGATTTAACAAACCGTCAGCACCTTCTAATAGTTCGCTGGCCAGATCTCCTGGCATGGAATCCAAGTCTTCGTCTGTAGATGGTGAAAATTTTGCAAATCTTGTATCTAATTCTTCCGGATCTTCAATTTTAGTAATAACTAACATTACGCTTTCGTTGGATAATGGAATTGCTTCTACCATAAGAGGAATGTCTTCTGCTTCAAATCCCACTTCGTTAGAGGCTTTCTGAATCATCTCGCGGAACAGGTTGCGGGCTTTTTCACTGCCGTAAGCAAGCTCGCCTAAATTAAGGTTTCGGACACTTAAATCAAAGCTGGTAAGCGTACAACGGATCTGACTATCATTGATACGTTCTATCTTCATAGGATCACTTCCTGTTCTTTTAAAAAATAGTGAATGAATATTTACATACTTCCTCAACATAACTATACTATATAATATAGCAAAAAGGCAATTACTATGTGAAAAAGTTTATATAAATTTAAGGTTTATATGCAAAAAACCGGGTATCCTATGTAATTCATGGGATTTTCCGGTTTTGTTTTTTTGTTTCAAATGAACGGGATCTTATTTCCTGTAATTTTTCTGTAACATTGTTAAGGCGGTTTGGATATGGGTGGATGATACGTAGAACAAAACTTTTCTTGTTTGCGATGAAAAATAATTGTACATTAAAATGGATTAATTTACCATTTTTTCAAGAACAATCGTGTCACTGCAAGGGCGTTGGCCTTCCATCATTACATAGATGGGAGGTGGTGCGAATGAAATATGACTTTAAAGACCTTATGGCCTTTGGTGCATTCATTTTAGCATTACTTACCTTTATTTTTTGTAATTGTAAGTAGCGTTTTTCCATAAAGTCTTGTAACAGGCATAGAAAACCACCCTTGTAAACTTTAGTGAGTGAAAGGGGTGGTTGTATCTTTCGAATTAATTAGAAAATATATTGTAAATTAAAATATGAAATGTTATCCTTTTATTAAGGAACAATCGTGTCTCTGCAAGGGTTTGGCCTCCCACAATTACATAGATGGGAGGTGATGCGGATGAAGTATGACTTTAAGGACTTAATGGCCTTTGGTTCATTCGTTTTAGCATTACTTACCTTTATATTTTATAATTGTAAGTAACGTTTTTTCTATAGAGTCCCTCATGGGACATAGAAAAACCACCCTTGTACACTTGGCAGTTGCTAGGGTGGAGTTTTCTATCTAGTATAAGGCCAACCCCTTGTTGTGGGGCGGTTGTTTCTTTCTAATTCAACGTTACCACAACTAAAATCTTGTGTCAATAGTTTAGTCGGAAACTAATACTATTTTAAGAATTTCTATGGTTGAATGATCTGCTGTTAATTATATTAAAAAATCATCAAAAACCAGTTGATCATTTAAAAGTATGGAAAAAATGGATGATAATAAATGATATTGGACAGGCAATAAGTAGGTGGCTGCAATAAGCACCATTCTGTCTGAAAAATATCAGCTATACCGTATCTTTGGAACCGGACGGGCAGGAACAATTTTGCTTGCGGTTCATCTTGGACTTGAGGAATACCGTGCGATCAAGCGGTCACCCAAAAGCTTTCTAAATTTCGATCGTTTCAGAGGAGAAGTCCTTGCTCTAAAGGAGCATCAACATCCCGGAATCCCCATTGTTTATAACGTAGAAAAAGATGAGTCTAATAGTTATTTAATCGAAGAGTATCTGGAAGGAGAATCTAACAAAACCATTGTATTTGTTGGATTCTCTGATTTGCTCCGATATGTCTGTTGCATTCCCAAATTTCGTATTCATGCTCCCACTCTCCTTTAAAATCTCTTGTAGATTAATTTATTCTAACAGCTACCATAGCGTATATCAGCACTATTATATGGGCCAGAACCAGGATTTAACTTTGAAACAGTTAAGAAATGTAAAAGGGATTTTTATTGATTAATCATTGTAATGAATCCTGCATGTCCATAATTACATACCCCCAGCATACGCTGGAGGGAAAAAAAGGTGTAAAATGGTATTCCTCCTATGAGGAGCAACTATAGCAACTCAAAATGCATCAAGAAGAATGGTGGATCAATGGTAAAAAGAAGAGCAGCAAAAGCTCAAAACAGAGCAAAGTTATGAAAGAAAATAATTTTTCAAATGCCTGTTTTCCACTATTATTTCACCTGTTGCTGAATTTTCCACTGTCTCTAACTAGTAATTTACCCAAAGCAGTTGGCTTATGGTTCGTCAGCTACTTTGGATGATCTACTTCTTATTAAAACAACTATTCTAAGAGCTTATCTTTTCAATTAATACGGAAGCATTAGCATTTACTTGTGTTCCTCCGGCCAAAGTTTGTAATGTAACCGCAGCAGTACTTGTGTGATTTCGTATTGTTATGATATCGGCTACGGCAGCAGTAATAATTACCATACCTGGACTTGGTTGCGTTCCGGCTCCTGATCCATATATTGCTCCAGCAACGGGAGTTCCATTTTGAAAGACAGCAAATTGATTGGGTTCAACGCCTGCGGCGTAAAACAAAACGGAGTAGTCGCCAGCGCTGCCAAATTGGATGGTAGCTGTTCCGGGAGCGTGTGTGATGGTACCAACGATAATTCCGTTGTTACTAAATAGTATATCTGCCTCTACAGCAACTACTTGAGCAGGGAGATTATAGATATAAGCATATTCTGATAATCCATTGGTACCAGTAGGTCCCGTATTGCCGGTCGGTCCGGTAGGCCCCGTATCACCAGTGGGTCCAGTAGGTCCAGTGCTACCGGTCGGTCCGGTCGGCCCGGTGTCGCCAGTAGGTCCAGTAGGCCCGGTGTCGCCGGTCGGTCCAGTAGGTCCAGTGTCACCGGTAGGCCCCGTGTCACCAGTGGGTCCAGTAGGTCCAGTGCTACCGGTAGGTCCGGTGTCGCCGGTCGGTCCAGTAGGTCCAGTGTTGCCAGTAGGTCCAGTAGGCCCGGTGTCGCCAGTCGGTCCAGTAGGCCCGGTGTCACCAGTAGGTCCAGTAGGTCCAGTGCTACCAGTAGGTCCGGTGTCGCCGGTCGGTCCAGTAGGTCCAGTGCCGCCGGTAGATCCGGTAGGTCCTGTGTTACCGGTAGGCCCGGTGTCGCCAGTAGGTCCAGTAGACCCAGTGTCGCCAGTCGGTCCGGTAGGCCCGGTGTCACCAGTGGGTCCAGTAGGTCCAGTGCTACCGGTAGGTCCGGTGTCGCCAGTAGGTCCAGT